>JAEWFF010000014.1 GCA_023388965.1 Pseudomonadota bacterium
CTCCTTAAAAATCCCGATGATCTGCTCTTCAGAGAAGCGGCTGCGCTTCATGTCCTGGTCCTCTCAATGGGCCAGAACGAACTTCAATCCGGATTAAACCGCTGGGGCAACGTCAGCTGCGTTCCGACAGCCTTCGGCATATCGAGAGGGTGTCATGTCTGGACAGTCGCCGGCATGAGAGGTTTTTGAAATTACACGACGGCCTTCGCAGCGAGCGATGGTTGCGAAATCAGGTTGGCGAGCAGCGTAAGGCCATCTTCGAGGTCGCCGCGATCGGGAGCTACACCCAGTGAAATCCGGACGGCTTCGATCGGGGCGGACACCGTCGCGAAAGCAGCGCTCGGAACGATGGAGACGCCGGCGCGATCGGCGTGCTCCGCGAAATCCGGCGCGCGCCAATGATCGGGCAGCGACAGCCACAGATGATGGCCGAACGGATCCGCCTCGAACTTGAATCCTTCGAGTATGGACGATGCAAGCTTCTGACGCTCGACGTTCTCGGTGGAGATCGACTTCGCCATCTCGTCGAGAAAACCCTCGGCGATCCACCGGCTCGCAAGTGCCGACATGAGAGGCGGCGCCATCAGGATCGTTGCACGCAGAATGCCCGCCAGCCGCAGCGCTTTCGCTGCCGACGGGGCGATCACATACGCCACCCTCAAGGCGGGAGAGGCGCATTTCGACAATGTCGCGATATGCCAGGTGATGTCCGGTGCCAGTTCGGCAAAGGCGACCGTCCGCTCGGGGTGGAGCGGCGCATAGGGGTCATCCTCGATGATCAGGACATTGTGGTTACGTGCAATCGCCGCCAGGGAACGGCGGCGGTCTTCCGGCAGTGTGGCGGTTGTCGGATTGTCAATACTCGGGATGACATAGAGCGCCTTGGGCCGGCGCTCGCGGCACGCCCTCTCGAACGCGTCGGGAATGATGCCGAACTCGTCCATGTCGAGCGGCTCGACCGTCAGGCCCTTCTGGATGGCGACGGCCTTGAGCCCCGGATAGGTCATTGCTCCGGCAGCCACCACATCGCCGCGGTCCAGAAGCAATTCGCAAATGCCGAACAGGGCACATTGCGCGCCGCCGGTCACGACGAGCCGGTCCGGCGTCACTCCCTCGATGCGCGCTCCAAGCCAGCTTGCAGCGGCCGACCGGTCCGGCTCGGAACCGGTGCTTTCCTGATAGTGAAGGTGGAGCAAGCCCTTCTGGCTGCCGAGCACCCTTGAGATGCCCGCGGGAAAGATCGTCCGGAAATCGACGGCGGCCGGCTGCGGCGGAATATTCATGCTGAGATCGACGAGAGCGGATGGCTGGCTTCCGCTATCTCCGTCCAGCGTTTCGCGGATGAATGTTCCACGCCCGGCCTGCGCCGCAACAAGGCCGCGCCGCCGGGCCTCGTTGAAGGCACGGGTGACCGTCGTCAGATCGACGCCGAGCGCTTCGGCGATGGCTCTCTGGGCGGGCAGGCGTTCGCCGCGCGCGACCCGGCCGGACCGGATGTCTGCCTCCAATGCCTCGACGATCCCGAGATATTTCATCCGGGCGGTTTCGACGAGCCGCGGCTTCCACATGGCGCTCTCTCAATATGTATGGTTTGTCAGCCTGCAATCTATCTATCATGTATGGCTTGCGCTGCAAAGCGGCGCAGAAGCCATCATGAATGGGCAGGAGATGGGCTGCCAGGCGCCTCCATATGCGCTGGACAATGGTGCGATCGTGTTTTATGTATGCTTATATGCCGTACACGATAAGCGTACATTATATTGAGCTCCTGCCGGCACCTGCCCCGGGCGGCATCGGGTTCCGGGCAAACCAATCAACGGTCACGACCATGGTGCAGACTTCGCAACGCCAATACAGATGCAGCACCAGCCTCCCGACAGGCCGCATTCCCGCGCTCGTAACGCCGATGCTTGGTGTATTGACTGGACGACCTGTCGCCGCCCGTCAATGTGAGCAAAGAAAATGAACATTCGTGCCTCGCTTCCAGCACCGTTCGCCGAGTGGATTGCCGCGTCTGCAAACGGCATCGATACCGGAGCAATTCCTTCGTCATCGATTCTGCCGCGGCTCGTTGAGGCGGAGCTCGTCGGCATCGGCGTTCCTCGCGACATGGGCGGCCTGGGCGGCGATATCGCCGAAGGCGTTGCGGCAATCGCGGCCGTCGCGGAAGAATCGCTGGCTGCGGCTTTCGTGCTGTGGGGACATCGATCCTACATTGAATTATTGCTTCGTTCCGATGCCCGGCAGCTTCGGGAGCAGAGTCTCCCCGATCTTCTCGCCGGCAAGGTTGCGGGCGCATCGGCGCTGTCCAATGTGATGAAGTTTCTCGTCGGCATGGAGCCTCTCCAGATCTCGTCGCGCATCGACGGCGATTTTCTCGTCCTCGACGGGAAGATGCCCTGGGTAACAAATCTGCGCAGAGACGGATTTCAGGTCGCGGCGGCGGTCGATAACGCCCAAGGGGGCAACCCCATCATCGTCTCGCTCCATCATGACGATATTGGTCTTGAGCGTTCGGACGATCTCGACCTTCTCGGCATGCGCTCTACCGATACGGCCGCAATAAGCCTATCGGGCGTACGTATTGGCAAGGAGCGGATCATCGCCGGCGATGCTGGCCAATGGCTGCCCACGGTACGGCCGGCCTTCGCCGGCCTTCAATGCGGGATGTCGATCGGGCTTGCGCGCAGAGCCGTCACTGAAGCCGAAAAAGAGACAGGCGCCGGCGGCGCTGTTCTTGCGGAGCCGATCGCCGAACTCAAGCTGCGTCTGGGCCGTGCAGAAGCATCCCTGTTTGCGGGACTGCGATCCGGATCGTTCGTGGCAGACGCGCCCTCCCTGTTCGATCTTCGAATTGCATTTGCAGACATGGTTGCAGAGGCGGTCTTGCTGGAACTTCAGGCGTCCGGCGGAAGAGCCTATCTGGCAGGCCCCGGTGATGATTTCGCTCGCCGCTGGCGAGAGGCCGCCTTTATCCCTGTAGTGACGCCGAGCATCGTGCAGTTGAAAACCACGCTGCGCAAGGTGCGAGAGAACGCCAGCGGATAAATCAAGGTACTGACATGACCTACGACAATATGTCCGGCGCGGGCACCGGCGGCACCCGCAACATATCCGGCACCTGATCGTCCTTCAGGTCAATGAATGTTCCGCCGTGAACCTCCTTCAGGGGCGCGGCCGTTCCGCAATTGGATTTTCGCCGAAGACTGCAGTCGAATCCTCGTCGTCCATAAGAATCCGTTCGCCTGCGCCGTCCAGATCCTCGTATTGACCGCTTCTCAGGGCCCAGAGAAAGGCTCCGAGACTGGCGAGGCCAAAGAGCAGCGCAAGGGGGATGAGATAGACAAGCACGTTCATGCCGAACGGCTTTCGGGATGAAGTCCCATGGCGGACGCACCATCCGGTTCGGCCGGGGAAACCTTCCGGCCGGTCCTGAGCAAACGCAGCGCATTTGCAGTGACGAGCAGCGATGAGCCCGACATGGCTATCGCGGCGATCAGCGGGGTGACATGGCCGAGAACGGCGATGGGAACCGCGATGACATTGTAGGCGATGGCAAGGCCGATATTCTGACGGATCAGCCGTCCAGCCCGTACGGATACTCTGGGTGATGCCGAGCAGATAGCCGGTTGCCGCCATTACGATGAAAAACTGGTAGCCCCAGAACACGAACCAGGAGAGGTTGCCGCCGAACAGGCGTGCACGGCATGTACGCTGCACGACATAGAAGGAAGTGGCGATCAGGATGTTGCCGCCGAAGGCGAACACCACGCCCGACGTATGTAATGGTCTCAGGCGACCGAAATTGAGCCAGGGCTCGAGATTGAGATCTGGAAAGGCAAGCTGCGCGGCGATGGCCACGCCGGCGAGAAAGCCGACAACAGCCCAGAACACCGTGGCGATGACGCCGTAGCGGATCGGCCCGTCCATATAGGCCGATTGATCGACCGGCGCTTCAGGCTCGAAGCTCGTGTTCCGCATGAGGACGAGGGTGAAGGCCGCCAGCGTGAAAAACGCGATCCACATATGCTGCCGGAACGCGTCGTCGACCGCGAAGCCAGCACTGAAAAGCGCAACGAGACTCAGCAGCGCCGAGAGGGCGATCTCGCTTCCGTACTTCATGAACCGGTTTCCCTCCTCATATCGCAACCCCAGCCCGACACCGGACAGCACCGTGCGTTTGCAGGCAGCCCATCGGTCCCGGCGGGCACCAATTGCATGGAGGCCGATCCGCTTGTGCGGTGCGCACACGCTTCCCGGCGGGGCCGAACGCCCCTCATTGTTTTGAACGCTTCCATACTATTATTGCGTTCGCACACGCATACAATGCGACAAATTGTATGGCATATTCAGCGTGACCAGCGTCATCCCGGAGATGCGCAATGGCTGCCGGACCCTGATGGGCGTCGGAGGCCGGCGCCGAATCCGGCCAGTGCCACATCTGGCCCGGCGGCGGTCACAGGCTGACGTGTGATTGGTTTTAGCTGTCTAAATAACCCTCTAGCTGCTCAGGCCGCATGTGGAGTCTTTGGCCGCAGCTGCGGCATCCTGTCAGCCGATGCCCCGCAATCTGTTCTTGTAGCGTATGGCTATATTCCATACATTGTATGGTGCTCGGAAAGGGCCTGTACGCTTTGCCGGATGATGCGTTCGGTCGGTTCGCAGTCCTGTTCGGGCATCTGCTCTGTCGCGGAAAGCGCGAGGAGCGCCGGAAGGAAGGTGGGCAATGACGATGACGACAACACCTGGGAGTGCTCATTCCCGCGATGTTCTCAATTCGGCCCTGAGGGGCGCGCGCAACCGCTGCCCGCATTGCGGCGAAGGCCGACTTTTCCGGCAATTCCTCAAAGTGAACAACCATTGCCCGGAATGCAGCGAGGCGCTCTATCATCACCGTGCGGACGATGCGTCGCCTTATGTTGTCATCACGATCGTCGGACATATCGTCGTCGGGGCCATGCTCTTCGTCGAAAAGGCCTGGGCGCCGGATATGTGGATTCATGCGGCGATGTGGGTGCCGCTGACCATTGTGCTATCGCTCATGATGATGCAGCCGATCAAAGGTGCGTTGATCGGCGTGCAATGGGCTCTGCGTATGCATGGCTTCGATCCGGCTTCGTCCGACGCGCTGGAAAAGCCGCCTGCCTCGGTGCCCGCACTATCCGGTTAATACGGCGCTCTGAACCGCATGCGAAGCACGGGCTTGTGTGACCTGTGCTTCGCCTGCGTCAAGACAGAGAGAGATGGCAGGCAGCGCTCAGGCGATGCTTTCGACGATGCCGCCCTCGACCCGCAATGCGGCGCCGGTGGTGGCGCTGGCCTGGGGCGAGGCGGCATAGACGCTCATCGCCGCCACTTCTTCGGGCTCCGCGAAGCGCCCGAGCAGGCCGGAAGGACGGTTTTCGCGCAGGAAGAGCGTCTCCATCTCGTCCACGCTGACGCCGCGTTCCTGCGCGAGCTCGCGCATCATCGCGACGGCGCCTTCGGTGCGCGTCGGCCCGGGCAGGATGCTGTTGACGGTCACGCCGCTGCCCGCGAGCGCCTTGGCAAGCCCGCGCGCCACGGCTTGCACCGCCGCTTTGCTGACGCCGTAATGAACCATCTCGACGGGAATGTTCAGGGCGGATTCGCTGGAGATGAACTGGATGCGCCCCCAGCCGCGCTCGCGCATGCCCTTGGCGTAGTGACGCGCCAGGCGCACGCCGCTCATGACGTTGACCTGGAAGATCTCGTCCCAGTCGGCATCGGTGATGTCGAAGAATTCCTTGCCGCCATAGATGCCGAGATTGTTGACGAGGATGTCGGCGGAGGGCACTGCGGCGATGAGCGCTTCCACGCCTTCGGGCGTGCCCGCATCGGCAACGACGCCGCGCACATTGGGGCTTCCGATCTTCTTCAGCGCTGCATCGACGCTGTCCTGCGACCGGCCGACGACCGCGATCTGCGCGCCGGCTTCGGCAAGACCGGCGGCGATGGCCCGCCCGATTCCTCCGGTGGAGCCCGTAACCACGGCGGTCTTTCCTGAAAGGTCGATATGCATGGTATATGTACTTTTCTGAATTGTCGGTTGCGATAGGGGTGCCGTCGCTCAGTCCGTCAGGGTAATGACGGTTCCCCATGGATCGGTGAGGCGTTCTGCGCCGCCGGTGCGCTGCAGAAGGGCGTCGCGTTCGGAGGGCGCAACACGCACCGTGATTTCGGCCAGCCCCGCAGCGGAGGGATCGTGCCGCCCGGCGCCGCGGCTGTTCCAGATATTGCCGGCAAGCTGGTGGTGATAACCGCCGCTGCCGAAGAAGCTCGCGCCAGGATAGCGGCTTGCGACATCGAAGCCGAGGACATCGCTGTAGAAGCGCTCGGCCTCCGCCGTGTCGCCCACCTGCAGGTGAACGTGGCCGATGCTGCCGCCCTGCGGGAAGCCCTCCCATTGGGTGCCCTCGGCCGCCTTCAGCAGGTCCTGCGCGTCGAGCGGCTCCGTCGCCATGTGGATGTCGCCATCGGAATTGCGCCAACGGGAGACCGGACGGTCGGCATAGATTTCGATGCCGTTGCCTTCAGGGTCGGCGAGATAGAGCGCTTCGCTGACGATGTGATCCGACGCGCCCTGAAGCGGCACGCGTGTCTCGATGGCATGGGCGAGCCAGCGGCCGAGATCCGCACGCGAAGGCATCAGGAAGGCGGTGTGAAAGAGGCCCGCCTGCCGCCGGTCGCGCGGCGTCAGTTCAGGATCGCCATCGAGCTTCAGCAATGGCGTGGCGCCCACCCCGAGCGTGACGCTGCCGTCTTCCTTCGCGAGCGGGAACAGGCCGAGGATGCGCCGGTAGAAATCCGAAACCGCATCGAGATCGCGCACGTTCAGCCGGACGGTGCCGATGCGCAGTGGCGCGCGTTCCATCTCGAAATGATCGTTGGCTTTGGTCATGGCCGGCCTCCCTCCGGACGACGCATTGGTGCGTGTCTGCAGAGAAGAAGATGGTGCCTGCCGCGCCAGAAATAATCCTGACGCACGGAAGTTAATTGCTTCCGATCAGGAAATTATATCGCCGACGGGCTCTCCATTATGCGCGAATTATTCCGGCCTGAGAGTATCGAGACGGCGGCGCGAGCCGCCGTCTCGGCCTATACAGGCGGCTAAGGCTGCACGATGGTCTGCTTTTGCGTGCCGAGACCTTCAATCGATACTTCGACGACATCGCCGGCTACGAGCCATCTCGGCTCGGGTTTCTTGCCCATGCCGACACCGGCAGGCGTTCCGGTCGCAATGACATCGCCGGGCAGAAGGGTCATGAACCGGCTGACATAGGATACCAGAGTCGGCACATCGAAAATCATCTGCGATGTATTGCTGCTCTGCATGCGCTCGCCGTTCACATCGAGCTGCATGGCAAGATTTCCAGGGTCCGCGATCTCATCCGCCGTGACCAGCCAGGGGCCGATCGGCCCGAATGTGTCGCAGCTCTTGCCTTTGTCCCATTGGGAGGACTGCATCTGGAAGGCGCGTTCCGAGATGTCGTTCAGAACGCAATATCCCGCGACGTAATTCATCGCATCGTCCTTCGTCACATTGCGCGCTTCGCGTCCGATGACGACGCCCAGTTCGACCTCCCAGTCCAGCTTGCTTGAACCCGGCGGAATCCATGTGTCGTCATCCGGCCCGCAGATGGCGCTCGGCGCTTTCAGAAAGATGATCGGTTCGTCGGGCGGGGTGAGGCCGGCCTCCGCGGCATGATCGGCGAAGTTCAAACCGATGCCGACATATTTCGATATCCCGGTCCAGGGAACGCCCAACCGGTGCGTGCCGGAAATGGCCGGAAGACCGGACGGGTCCACGGACGCAAGTTTCGAGAGCCCGGTCGCGGATAACAGTTCCGGAACGATGTCGTCGATGTGCCCGGAAAGATCGCGAAGGCATCCATCCGCATCGATGAGACCGGGCCGTTCGTGCCCGGCCGGTCCAAACCGGCAAAGTTTCATGCAGCTATTCTTTCCTTGTTTGCAGGGACAGTCTGGTTGGTAGTCTACTCCACGCCAGCTCAAATTCTACTATATGAGCAGGCCGATCCGCCGGTCGGATGCAGCAATGCGGCGTCCGAACATGGTATGATCGGGTCGTGCGCGGCCTCCCCGGGCTACCTGAATTTCCGCTAAACACTGTAAGAACAGAAACCCGAATCCTTCGGGCGCATTCCGGAACAGGACGTCGAGCCGTAAAGGGAAGGCTGCGAAAGAAAAGATGTATCGACGGCTGTATGATCGCCTGCCGGAGAATAGCGTGCTGCGTCGATATCTCGACAGGTTCCCCGTCGTTCTGCCGGGCCTGACGATTGCCGTCGTCATCAGCATCGCCGCGACGTTTCTCTCCGGTTATTACGGCGTTCCGCTGATGCTGATGGCCCTGCTTCTGGGCATGGCCGTGAACTTCCTGTCGGCCGACCCGGTTTGCAGCCCGGGATTTTCCTTCGCCTCCGGCACGGTTTTGCGTTTCGGTGTCGCTCTGCTCGGCGCGCGCATAACCCTCGACGGAATCCTGGAGCTCGGTTTCGCTCCCGTTGTGGCGGCGGTTGTCTGTTCGCTGCTGACGATTGCTTTCGGCATGATCGCGGCGCGCTTGCTGGGCCTGCCGCGCGATTTCGGAATCCTGACGGGGGGCGCGACCGGCATATGCGGCGCCTCGGCTGCGCTCGCCATTTCCTCCGTGCTCGAAAGAAAGTCCGGCTCCATCGAGCGCCAGACGATCTTCACGATCATGGTCGTAACGACGCTGAGCACCATCGCGATGGTGGTCTACCCGATCCTGACGACGCAACTGGATATGTCGGAGGCGGCCGCGGGCCTCTTTCTCGGGGCATCCATACATGACGTGGCGCAGGTCGCCGGTGCGGGCTATGGCGTGTCGCCCGCCGTCGGCGATGCGGCGACACTGACCAAGCTCATGCGGGTCGCCATGCTCGTTCCGATCGTATTGGGCCTATCGCTGGCATTGCTGCCGGCGGGCGCGCGCGGCGCTGGGGCGCCCCGCCTGCCGTTCTTTCTCGTGGCCTTCGTCGTGCTTGCGGTGCTGCGCAATATCAATGTCATTCCCGCAAGCGTGGTCGGCTTCCTGTCGGATGCGTCCCAATGGATGCTCGTCACGGCCATTTCGGCGCTCGGCGTGAAGACCGTTCTCAAGGATCTCGCCGCGCTCGGTCCGCGATCTCTCGCGCTGCTTGTGCTGGAAACCCTGTTCGTCGCGGGATTGGCCCTGAGCATTGTCCTGACATTCGGACTTTAACGCCATGCCGGCGGGGGCCTTCGGCATTGTGGCCCGACACATCTCATGGTTAACGGACCGTAAATTCACAGCCATGAAAATTTCGGCATTCTTCAATCCGTTATTTTAATCCTCCGCCACTATGATGCCGGCCCATGGGTTTTGGAAACGCGGTCGGCTTCATGTCGCGGGGGATATCCTCGGACCTTCAATTTCGCGTGCTCGACACAGCGGAAGACATCGCCTTGGCCGGGCCGGCATGGCGTGCGCTCGAGCAGAGCTGCGCGACGCGGCTGAACTATTTCCAGACCTTCGGCTGGTGCCGGGCATGGGTGGAAGCCTTTCCGGACAGCGCCATCCCGCGCGTCGTGACGGCCTGGCGCGGCAAGGATCTCGTCGCAGTCTGGCCGCTGATGATAATCGAGGCCGCCGGGCTGACCTCCATGATGCCGCTCGGCAGCCCGCTGGCGCAATATTGCGATCTCATCCTCGATCCCGCTCATATGGGGCAGGCCGATGTCGAGGCGCTGGTCGCCGAGGCGCTCCAACCGGGCCTGTGCGATGTTGCCGAGATCGGGGATATCCCCGCGACTTCGCCGCTCGCATCCGCTTTGGCTCTGCGCGAGGGCATCGTCGCCGGGCGTCCGGACAGTTCGTTCGTCTTCGATCTGTCGGCCTTCGAGTCGGGTGATGAATACGCCGCTTCGCTCGGCAAAAGGCAGCGCAGCCGCCGCGCCCGCAGGCGGCGTGCAATCGCCAAGGAGCATGGCGAAGTCGGTTTCGAGGTGATCTTTCCGGGCCATCGCGATTTCATCTCGCTGCTGCGCCGCGCCATTGCGATGAAGCGTGTCTGGCTCGCCGAAACGGGGCGTATGCACGCGGGGCTTCTTGCGCCGGGCACGGATTCATTTTTTGCCGGCCTGCCGGGCAGCGAGAAGGAGCGCGAGGGCGCCATGCTGTCGGTGCTGAGCGCGGGCGGCAAACCAATCGCCATCGAACTCGGCTTCCTGCGGGCCGGGCATTATTATGCCTATCTCGGCGCCTTCGACTGGAGTCTGCGTCATCTGTCGCCCGGCAAGGTGCAGATGGAATCGACGGTCTACTGGCTGATCGAACACGGTATCGAGGCCTACGATCTTCTGACCAACGCGGCCGATTACAAGGAAAGCTGGAGCAACAGGAGCGAAAATCTCGTCACCTTCGCCCAGCCTTTCAGCTGGAAGGGCCGTATCTACGCCGAAGCCTGGATGCCGACTTTGCGGCCCATCATCAAGCGTATGTATTACGCGGTGCCGGGCTCCATACGGCGGTGGATGACGGGGCTGCAGGCCGCCTGCGCGGTCCTTCTGCTCCTGCCGTGAGGGCGCGGGTGTGAAAAGCGTTCTCATCAATTTCGGCATCCGCGTGCTGAGCGCCGGTCTTGTCTTCCTGTTGCAGGTTCTGCTTGCGCGGGTGATGGACCTCGACGGCTACGGCAATTACGTGACGATGTGGACGGCGCTGATCGCGCTCGGCAGTTTCGGGGCGCTCGGCTTCGGCGAATCGAGCGTGCGTTTTCTGCCGCGCTATCGCGCGCGCGGGCGCGAAGCCCATGTCACCGAATATTGGCGTTTCGGCCTGTGGGTGGTGGTTGTCGGTTCGTTGCTGATGGCGCTCGCGGCCGCAGCTCTCGCCTGGGCAATCGGCACGGATGAAAGCTGGGGCACGATCGCTTTGTTCGTGGCGCTCGGCCTGCCGTTCTTCGCCATCGAATATTATCTCGACGGCATCTGCCGCAGTCTCGGCTGGATCCAGCTCACATCCATCGCCGGTTTCATCGCGCGGCCGCTGCTGATCGGCGCGATGGCGCTGGGCTGCCTGTGGCTTGGCATCCCGATCACGCTGCCGGTCATCGGCATCATCATTACCGGAACGCTGGCGGCGATTGCGGTGTTCATGGTTGGTGCCATCGCCTGGCGGCTGAAATCGAATCCGAAAGTCCGGTTGCGGCTGCGGCGCGTGACCCCGCGCGAGGCGATGTGGATCAAGGCGTCCGCGCCCATGCTGCTCGTCACGGGGCTCGAGGACATACTTACATCCTCCGACGTGCTCATGCTCAGCGTGCTGATGACCCCGCACGATGTGGGCATCTATTTCGCCGCGGCGCGGACGTTGGCGCTCGCCAATTTCGTCTATTTCGCGATGTGGACGGTGGCCGGGCGCGGCTTTGCGCTCGCATTCGAGGACACCGATCGCGCCCGCCTTCAGGAAACCATACTGGAGACGACGCGGCTGACCTTCTGGTGCACGGTCGCGGCGCTGATTGCGACATTGACGGCCGCGCCGGTGTTTCTCTACGCCTTCGGCCCGGAATTTCTGGGCGGCATCGGCGTCGTGGCCGTTCTTGCTGTCGGCCTGCTGGTCCGTTCGCTGACGGGGCAGGCGGCCGAAGTGCTCATCGTGACCGGCAAGCAGAAGGAGAGCGTGGCGCTGATCGGCGGCGTTCTCGCCGTGAACGTCGCGATCACTCTGGCGCTGGTGCCGCTGTTCGGCGTCTATGGGGCCGCGCTCGGCAGTGCGGCCGCCCTTGCGGCGCGTTCGGCGGCCATCGTCTACACGGTGCGCCGCACGCTCGGTCTCCGGGTCGTCTCGCTCGGCCTTCCCAAGGCCGTTCTGAGCCGTCTGCGGCCCGTCTGAGGCGCCTTGCCTTAATTGGCGTCAGAGGCTAGGAAAAAGTCCGGCTTTCGGCTCTTTCGGTGCCGATCGCGCGGGCCAAAACCGATCCGGGAAAAAGCTGATTTATTCCAGCTACTTGAACCGGGAGCGCTTGTCATGCGTTGAGGATAGTCCATGTGTTAACGGATGTGCTCGCCACTTCGGAGGCACGCCGCCAACCCAGCTTTTGACGCCAAGGGAAACATCCCTGAAACATGCGGCGTTTAACTACCGAGTTCAGCCCACTGCCTGGTGAAAGACTGAAAATGCCAGAGACGCCGCTTCTCGACACGATCCGTACGCCCGAAGACCTCCGCAAGCTGCCCGAGAGCAAACTTCGCCAGCTTGCCGATGAATTGCGGCTCGAGACCATCGACGCGGTTTCGGTGACGGGCGGGCATCTTGGTGCCGGGCTCGGCGTTGTCGAACTGACGGTCGCGCTGCATTACGTCTTCAACACGCCGAAGGACCGGCTGATCTGGGATGTCGGCCACCAGACCTATCCGCACAAGATTCTCTGCGAGCGCCGCGACCGTATACGTACGCTGCGGCAGGGCGGCGGCCTTTCCGGCTTCACCAAGCGTTCCGAAAGCGAATACGATCCGTTCGGCGCGGCGCATTCCTCGACCTCGATTTCCGCCGGCCTTGGAATGGCGGTTGCGCGCGATCTCGCTGGCGGCGACAACAACGTCATCGCGGTGATCGGCGATGGCTCCATGTCGGCGGGCATGGCCTATGAAGCGCTGAACAATGCGGGCGCGCTGCGCTCGAAGATGATCGTCATCCTCAACGACAATGAAATGTCGATCGCGCCGCCGGTCGGCGCCATGTCGGCCTATCTGTCGCGCCTGATGAGCGGCAAGACCTACAAGACGATCCGCGAAACCGCGCGCCAGCTGTCGAAAAACCTGCCGCAATTCGTCATCGACCGCGCCGCGCAGGCGGAGGAATATGCACGCGGCTTTCTGGCCGGCGGCGGCACGCTGTTCGAGGAGCTCGGCCTTTATTATGTCGGGCCGATCGACGGCCACGACCTGAACCATCTTCTGCCGGTTCTCGAGAATGTGCGCGACAATGCGGATGGGCCCGTTCTCATCCACGTCATTACGCAGAAGGGCAAGGGCTACGCCCCGGCCGAAGCCTCCGACGACAAATATCATGGCGTCGTGCAATTCGACCCGGTGACCGGCCAGCAGAAGAAGGCGGCCGCCAACTTCCCGAGCTATACGAAGGTGTTCGGCGAAAGCCTCGCCAAGGAAGGCGAGAAGGACGACAAGATCGTCGCCATTACAGCCGCGATGCCCGACGGCACCGGCGTCGGCATTTTCGCAAAGAGCTTTCCGAACCGCACCTTCGATGTCGGTATCGCCGAACAGCATGCGGTGACGTTCGCGGCGGGGCTTGCGACGGAGGGCTACAAGCCGTTCTGCGCAATCTATTCGACATTCCTGCAACGCGCCTACGACCAGCTCATCCACGATGTCGCCCTGCAGAAACTGCCGGTGCGTTTCGCCGTCGATCGCGCGGGCTATGTCGGCGCCGACGGGGCGACCCATGCCGGTGCTTACGATGTCGCCTATCTCGCTTGCCTTCCGGACATCGTCATCATGGCCGCCGCCGACGAGGCGGAGCTTGTCCATATGGTGGCGACCGCCGCCGCCTATAATGACGGCCCGATCGCGTTCCGTTATCCGCGCGGCGAGGGCGTCGGTGTGGAAATGCCGCAGGAGGGCGTTCCGCTCGAAATCGGCAAGGGCCGCATCATGAAGAGCGGGTCGCAGATCGCGCTTCTGTCGTTCGGCACACGCCTGCAGGACGCATTGGCCGCGGCCGAGGAACTCGACGCCAAGGGGCTGTCGACCACGGTTGCGGACGCGCGCTTTGCCAAGCCGCTCGACGAGGAGATGATCCTCAAGCTGGCCCGCGACCACGATGTGCTTGTCACCATCGAGGAGGGATCGGTCGGCGGCTTCGGCTCCATGGTGCATCACTTGCTCGCCGGGCACGGCGTGTTCGACGCCGGTCTCAAGATCCGTTCTCTGGTCCTGCCCGACGAGTTCACCGATCACGACAAGCCGGATCGCATGTACGGCAAGGCCGGCATGGACTCGAAGGGCATCGTGGACAAGGTGTTCGAGGCGCTCGGCAAGGTGCAGCCCGCTGTCGCCAAGGACCGGGCCTGAACGCGGCGGCTGCCATGATACAGTCTGACCGGCGCGGGAGGTGGCTTTCGTGACCGCTCTGTTGGCCATCGCAAGTCTTGCAATCTGGACTTATCTGTTCGCCGCCAGGGGCAATTTCTGGCGCGCGGCGGAACGTGATACGCGCTTTGCGCCCGACGATCTGCCTGCGCCCGCCACCTGGCCGCGTGTGGTGGCGGTGGTGCCGGCGCGCGATGAGGCCGATGTCATCGGCGAAGCCGTAACCTCTCTTCTGACGCAGGATTATCCCGGCGAATTCTCGGTTGTCGTGGTCGACGACCAGTCTTCGGACGGTACGGACGAAGCGGCGCGCTCCGCCGCGCTGAAGGCTGGAGCGGGTGATCGTCTTTACGTCCTGCGCGGAAGCGATCCGCCGCCCGGCTGGACCGGCAAGCTGAACGCGATGGCAAATGGCGTGCGCACGGCCGAAAGCATGTTCGCGCCCGACTATATCCTGTTCACCGATGCCGATATCGCCTATCGCGATCCGAACGCGTTGGCGCGGCTCGTGCGCGGCGCGCTCGCAAAAGGCACCGTGCTGACATCTTTGATGGTTCGGCTGCGCTGCGACAGCTTTTCCGAAAAGCTGCTGATCCCCGCTTTCGTGTTCTTCTTCCAGAAGCTCTACCCGTTTGCATGGGTCAATGATCCGGCGCGCAAGCCCGCGGCGGCGGCGGGCGGCTGCATGCTGGTGCAGTATGATGCGCTCGTCAAAGCGGGCGGTGTTGCCGCCATTCGCGGTGCGCTGATCGACGATTGCGCGATGGGCAGGCTGATGAAGAAACAGGGGCCGATCTTTCTCGGCCTCACGGAAGCGGTCGAAAGCATCCGTCCCTACGATAATTTCAATCACATCCGGCGCATGGTCGCGCGTTCCGCCTATGCGGAGTTGGACTATTCGCCGCTGAAGCTTGCCGGTTCGGTTATCGGTATGGCGGTGACCTATCTCGCGCCGCCTTTTCTTGCGCTGTTCGTGCCGGGATGGGCAGGGTTTGTCGGCGCGTTCGTCTGGGCGCTGATGGCGCTGTCGTTCCAGCCGGTCCTGCGTCTTTACAGGCGCTCGCCCCTCTGGGGCCTTGTCCTGCCGGTGATCGCGCTGCTCTATCTCGGTTTCACGGTGGATTCCGCCGTCCAGCACTGGCTTGGGCGCGGCGGTGCCTGGAAGGGCCGCTATCAGGCCGCGGCGGGCGCGCAATGAACGCGACCGCAACCGACATGCTGTCCGGCAAGGGGCATAATGACGAGAATTTTCCCGTCGCCTCGCACCTCATCAGCGCCAAGAACCGGCCGCCGATCCTGGCCTTCTACAAATTCGTCCGTGCGGGCGATGATGTCGCCGACAACAATGTGCTGACGCCGGAAAGAAAGGTCGAACTGCTCGACGGGCTCGGTGCGGCGCTGACGCGCGATGGCCCCGCCGATCCGCAGGCCGAGCCGCTGAAGGCCGAGCTTGCGGCGCGCAATCTTTCGCCGCGCCACGCGCTCGATCTGCTCGAAGCCTTCAAGCTCGACGCGCGGAAGAACCGCTATGCGGACATGGACGAGTTGATGGCCTATTGCTCGCTATCGGCCATGCCGGTCGGCCGTTTCGTGCTCGATGTGCATGGCGAAGATGCGGCGGCGACCTGGCCGGCCTCGGATGCAATCTGCGCCGCGCTCCAGATCATCAATCATCTGCAGGATTGCGGTAAGGACTACCGGGAAATCGACCGCGTTTACCTGCCCGCCGATATCATGGCGAGGCACGGCGCGCGTCTGGAAGACCTCGGCAAGGACAGAGCGACGCCCGAGCTTCTCGCGGTGATCGGCGAACTTGCCGGCAAATGCCAGGAACTTCTCGATGAGGGCAGGGCGCTGATCCCCGCGATCCGCGATACGCGCCTCGCGCTCGAAATCTCCGCGATCCATACGCTTGCCTGCACGCTGACGAATGGGCTGAAGACGCGCGATCCCCTGTCGGAGAAGGTGCATTTCTCCAAAGTCGGTTTTTTGCTGACGGGTCTTTACGCCGCTGTGCGCACGCTCGCCGGGCGCGCCTTGCGCTGGGGCAAGGCCGGTTCGATCTGGGGTGGAGCGTCATGACCGCCGCAGCCGATACCGCAAGCCTCGAAGCCAAGGCCTCCGGCTCATCCTTCTACAAGGCGATGAAGATCCTGCCGCCCGCGCAGCGCGACGCGATGTATGCCGTCTACCGCTTCTGCCGCGAAGTGGACGACATCGCCGACGAGGGCGGCGCGGACGACGAGCGCCGCGCCGGACTGAACCGCTGGCGGGCCGATATTGACGCTCTGTTCGCCGGCAGGCCGGCCGGGCAGGCGGATTTCCTGAAAATGCCGGTGGAGCGCTTCGGCCTTGCCCGCGAGGATTTTCATGCCGTGATCGATGGCATGGAAATGGATGTCGGTGCGGGCCTTGTCGCGCCGGATTGGGAAACGCTCGATCTTTACGTGGACAGGGTCGCCTGCGCCGTCGGTCGCCTGTCGTCTCCCGTTTTCGGGCTGGAACGGCAGGCCGGAATCGATCTCGCCCACCATCTCGGGCGGGCGCTGCAGCTCACCAATATTCTGCGCGATCTGGATGAGGACGCGGCCATAGGTCGCCTCTATCTGCCGCGCGAAGAGCTGGAAAGCGCCGGAATGCGGACCGATCTCCACGATCCGGCCAAGGTTCTGAGCCATCCTGCGCTGGATAAAGTTTGCCGCGCCGTCGCCGCCAAAGCACAAGAGCATTTCGGCGCGGCGGACCGGATCATGTCATCCGCGCCGCGCGCGGCGGTGCGGGCGCCGCGCCTCATGGGCGTCGGCTATCAGGGTGTTTTGAAGCGTTTGTTGGCCCAGGGCTGGGCGCCGCCGCGCAAACGGGTGCGGATCAGCAAGCTCGATCTTCTGGGCGGCTATTTGAGATACGGAGTCCTTTGAATGGGTACGGTCCATATCGTCGGTGCGGGTCTCGGCGGCTTGTCTGCGGCGGTCGATCTTGCCGATGCCGGTTATAACGACATCCGTTTCTACGAAGCGGCCAAGGCGGCGGGCGGCCGCTGCCGCTCTTTTGTCGATACCGTGCTGAACATCATGGTCGACAACGGCTCGCACCTTCTCCTCTCCGGCAATTGGGCGGCCATCGCCTATCTGGAGAAGATCGACGGGCTGAAGGAAATGACCCTGTGCGAGGCGGAAATTCCGTTCGCCGATACGAAGTCCGGACAGCGCTGGACATTGCGTCCCAATTCCTCGCGTGTGCCGTGGTGGATTTTCGATCAGAAACGCCGCGTGCCGGACACGAAGCCGACCGATTATCTCGCGCCGCTCGGTCTGTTGCGCGCCATCAACCAGTCTCGCCTCGTCGGCGATGTGATGGATACGGACACCTCGCTCTACAAGAGGCTTTGGCGCCCGGTCATGCTGGCGGCGCTGAATGTCGAGCCGGCGGAGGCCGACGCGCAGATGGCGTTCCATCTGTTCAAGGAAACATTCGGCGGCGGCGGCGCGGCCTGCAAGCCGATCATCGCGCATAAGGGCATGTCGTCCGCCTATATCGATCCCGCCATCGCCTATCTCGAAGCGCGCGGCGGCAGCTTCCAGTATGGACGCACATTGCGCGGCATCGAATATGACGGCGCGCGCGCCGCGGCGCTCGATTTCGGCGACGAGAAGATTGCGGTCGGCGTGGACGATATCGTCATTCTCGCCGCGCCGCCGGTCGTTGCGCGGTCCTACATTCCGGGCCTTATCACGCCGGAGAAATTCAAGGCCATCGTGAACGTGCATTTCAAGATTGCGCCGCCGAAGGGCCAGCCCATGTATATGGGCATGATCAATTCGATCTCCGAATGGCTGTTCGCCTATGACGACCATTTGTCGGTGACGATCTCCGCCGCCGACAAATGGATGCAGCACGACCGTCTCGATCTTGCGACGCAAGTATGGGCGGAAGTGTCGAAAGTGACGGGCCTGCCGCCGGAACTGCCGCCGTGGCAGGTCAACCGCGAACGCCGCGCCACCTTCGCCGCCGTCCCGAGCGAGGCCGGCAAACGCCCCGGCCCGGTGACGCAATACGACAATCTTTTCCTCGCCGGCGACTGGACGGCCACCGGCCTTCCGGCCTGCATGGAGGGCGCGGTGCGCTCCGGCAATGTCGCGGCGCGCGCAATTCTTGAAAAGGCCGCTTCCGGCGCGAACGCGGCTTGAGGTGAGTATCGTGAACGACCAGACGCCGCTGCGAAACCTGACGGGCATTCCGCTCGATGAACTGGATGAGCGGATCGCTTCCGCAACCGGCGGATTGCTGGCGCATCGACGGGATGACGGACATTTCTGCTTCGAGCTCGAAGCGGATGCGACCATCCCGTCCGAATATGTACTGATGCGCCAATTTCGCGGCGAGCCGGACGATCTGGAGCTCGAGCGCAAGATCGGCGTCTATCTGCGCCGTATTCAGGGCACGCATGGCGGCTGGCCGCTCTATCACAACGGCGCCTTCGACATGTCGGCGACGGTGAAGGCCTATTTCGCGCTGAAAATGATCGGCGACGATGTTGATGCGCCGCATATGAAGCGCGCACGCGAAGCGGTTCTGGCGCGCGGTGGCGCGGCCAACAGCAATGTCTTCACGCGCATCCTTCTCGCTTTGTACGGGCAGGTGCCGTGGGCAGCCGTTCCGACCATGCCGGTCGAGATCATGCTGCTGCCGAAATGGTTCCCGATCCATCTCGACAAGGTGTCGTATTGGGCGCGCACAGTCATGGTGCCGCTGTTCGTGCTGCAGCGGAAAAAGCCGCGGGCTAAGAATCCGCGCGGTGTGGGCGTTGCGGAATTGTTCGTCACGCCGCCGTTCGAAATGAAGAAATGGAAGTTCGGCGGCGCGCACCAGAAATGGCACTGGAAGTCGTTCTTCATCGGTCTCGACAGGGTGCTGAAAGTTGTCGAGCCCTTCTTTCCGAAAGGGCCGGAGGAGCGTGCGATCAGGAAGGCGGTCGAGTTCGTCGATGAGCGGCTGAACGGCGAGGACGGGCTGGGCGCGATCTTCCCCGCCATGGTCAACGCGCTCGAAATGTATGACGTTCTCGGCTATCCGCCGGATCATCCCAATGTGGTTACGGCGCGCGGTTCGATCGAGAAGCTGCTCGTGGTCAAGGGCGACGAGGCCTATTGTCAGCCCTGCCTGTCGCCGATCTGGGACACGGCGCTCGCAAGCCACGCGCTGATGGAAGCCGGCGCGCCGGATGCCGAAAAGGTGGCCCTGGAAGCGCTGGACTGGCTGAAGCCGCATCAGATCCTCGACGTGAAAGGCGATTGGGCGACCGCGCGTCCGGACGTGCGACCCGGCGGCTGGGCGTTCCAGTACGCCAATGCGCATTATCCGGATGTGGACGACACCGCCGTCGTGGCGATGGGTATGGACCGCATCAAGGGCCGCGTAAGGCCTTATGAAGCGGAGTTCGACGAGAGCATCGAGCGCGCCCGCGAATGGATTCACGGCCTGCAGTCGAAGAATGGCGGCTGGGGCGCGTTCGACGCGGACAACCAGTATTACTACCTCAACGAAATTCCCTTCGCCGATCACGGCGCGCTGCTCGATCCGCCGACGGTGGACGTGTCCGCACGCTGCGTTTCCATGCTCGCCCAGCTTGGCGAGACGGTGGAGAACAGCGAGGTCATGCGCCGGGGCGTGGATTACATCATCCGCGATCAGGAAGAGGACGGTTCCTGGTTCGGCCGCTGGGGCGTCAATTATATTTACGGCACCTGGTCCGCGATGTGCGGACTGAATGCGGCCGGCGTCGACCCTCAGCGCCCCGTTATGCGCAAGGCGGTGGACTGGCTCCTCTCCATCCAGAACGAGGATGGCGGCTGGGGCGAAGATTGCGACAGCTACAAGCTCGACTACAGGGGCTATGAGCCCGCGCCTTCGATCGCGTCGCAGACCGCATGGGCCATCATGGCGCTTCAGGCGGCGGGCGAGAACGATCACCCGGCCGTTGCGCGCGGCGTCGAATGGCTGGCGAAGACGCAGCGCGAGGAAGACGGGCTATGGCCGGAGGAATATTACACCGGCGGCGGTTTCCCGCGCATCTTCTATCTCCGCTATCACGGCTATCCGAAATTCTTTCCGCTCTGGGCCATGGCGCGCTACCGCAATCTGAAAAAGGCCAACGCGCCCGCCACGCAGTTCGGAATGTAAGTGCGTGCAGGTGCTCGTCGTCACCGGCGTTGCGCGTGAGGCGGGCATCGCGCGGGGCTCGGGCATCCGCACGATATGCAGCGGCGGTTCGCCGGCGCGATTGCGCCGCATCCTTGCCGATGAGGATTTTTCCGACATCGTGGCGGTCACAAGTTTCGGTATCGGCGGCGGGCTCAATCCGGCTCTCGCGCCGGGCCATATCGTAATTGCCGATGCTATCGTCTCAGTGGATGGGCGCCGGGCGGCGGACAATTTCATCACTGAAGCGCTGATGAAGGCGATGAAGACGGTCGAGGGCGCGCATGTGCTGCGGGCCTCCATCGCGGGTGTGGACGAGGCTCTGGTCAGTGCCGACGCCAAGACGGAATGCCGTACGCGCACCGGCGCCGCGCTCGTCGATATGGAATCCCATATCGCTGCCGAATATGCCGCCGAACGCGGCGTGCCTTTTGCCGCCCTGCGGGCCGTGTGCGATCCGGCGGACCGCGGTCTGCCGCCGCTCGTCAATCATGCGCTCGATTCCGATGGCGGCATCAGCATTCCCGGCGTTCTTGGAAGCCTCGTGCGTCATCCGGGGCAGATCGGAGACCTGATCCGCCTCGGCCGCGATTCCCGCATGGCGTTCCGCGCGCTGGAGGATGTGGCGCAGGCGTTCCACCGGGCCGTCGTGGTATGAGCGCGGCCGATGGCATCATCGGTCTTTACAGACGCAACGCTGCCGAATGGGACAGGCTGCGCGGCCGCGATCTGTTCGAGCGCGCCTGGCTCGACCGATTTCTCGATCTTCTTCCAGCGAAGGCACGCGTGCTCGATCTCGGCTGCGGTTCGGGTGAGCCGATCGCGCGCCATCTGATCGAGAGAGAATGCCGTCTCACAGGCGTGGATTCGTCGGACGGCATGATCGCCATGTGCCGCGAGCGTTTCGGCGGGCATGAATGGATCGTCGGGGATATGCGCACGCTCGATCTCGATGCGAGGTTCGACGGCATCCTTGCCTGGGACAGTTTCTTTCATCTGACGCGAGAGGATCAGCGGACGATGTTCGCCCGTTTCGCGCGTCTTTCCGCGCCGGGAGCGGCGCTGATGTTCACCAGCGGTCCTTACGATGGCGAAGTCGTGGGCGAGATGTGGGGCGAGCCGCTCTATCATGCGAGCCTTGCTCCGGACGAATACCGCTCGCTTCTCGTCGCGAACGGATACGGAATTGTCGCGCATATGGCCGAGGATCCGCAGTGCGGCGGCCATACGGTCTGGCTGGCGAGCCTTGAAGCGTGAGCAATCTTTCGTTCATCAATATTGGCTCTTCTGATCGCGCTTGGTTCCGGGGCGGTGAGACGAGGAGAATTCAGATGAAATGGTTTGGCCTGTTTGCGGCAGGG
This sequence comes from Pseudomonadota bacterium, assembly GCA_023388965.1. Lineage (GTDB taxonomy): Bacteria > Pseudomonadota > Alphaproteobacteria > Rhizobiales > Methylopilaceae > Flaviflagellibacter. The sequence continues at coordinate 21,702 of JAEWFF010000014.1, forward strand.
ATGCTGCTTGCCACGCCTGCGGCGGCGCTGGATTGCAACAATGCGACCACGCAGGTCGATATGAACATGTGTGCCAATGAAGGGTATGAGCGCGTCGATGCCGCTCTCAACGAGATCTACGGCCAACTGCGGCGCAATATGCAGAAGACAAATCCCGACTCCGTGCCGCTCCTCGTCGATGCCCAGCGTGCGTGGATCACCTTTCGCGACAAGCACTGCGCGTTCGTAAGTTCCGGCTATGAAGGCGGAAGCATGCAGTCTTTCGTTATAACGAGCTGCCGCACGGAACTGACGGAGTACCGCAATGAGGAACTCGGTCGCCAGATCGAAGGCGATCAGGACTGACGTCTCTTCTAATTTTGCCCATGCCTTCGAGACGGCGCTTCGCGCCTCCTCAGGATGAGGTTGGAAATTTTAGCCCACCAAACAAAAAAGCCCGGCTCAGGCCGGGCTTTTTCAATGCGGATGTGCGGCCGCTCAGGCGGCCGACGAAACGTTCGACGGCGGCGCCACTTCGCCCGTCACCGGGTCCGGCGTACGCATCAGTTCCTGATGGTCCTCGGTGTCCACGGTCGTCGATTTGTTGTTCGCGCGGATCGTGTCCATGTGCTGCGCGACATTGCGCGAGAAGACATATTCGGCCGGGCGCTGCTTATCGAGCGGGATTTCCGGCGCCATCGGCCCGGTCGTCCGGATGCCGAACAGCGAGACCATCGCCGCCTTCCAGGGCCTGCGGACCGTGTCGCGCACGGCCGAGGCCTCGAAGCCCGAATGGACCATGCAGTCGGCGCATTTTTCGTAATTGCCGACGCCGTAATGATCCCAGTCCGTCTCTTCCATCAGCTCCTTGAAGGTCTTGGCATAGCCTTCGCCGAGCAGGTAGCAGGGCTTCTGCCAGCCGAACACGGTGCGCGTCGGGTTGCCCCACGGCGTGCACTTGTAGTTCTGGTTTCCGGCCAGGAAGTCGAGGAACATGGTCGACTGGTTGAACTGCCAGCCCTTGCCCTTCATCTGGCTGAAGACGCGGCGGAAGATGTTCTTCGTCGTCTGGCGGTTGAGGAAGTGCTTCTGGTCCGGCGCGCGCTCGTACGCATAGCCGGGCGAAACCGTCATGCCGTCGACGCCGAGCTCCGTCACCTGATCGAAGAAGGCCGCAATGCGGTCCGGATCGGCATTGGTGAAGAAGGTGCAGTTGATGGTGACGCGGAAGCCGCGGCGCTTGGCTTCGGCGATGGCGGAGACGGCCTTGTCGTAGATGCCGTTACGGCACACGGACTTGTCGTGCATGTCCTTGTCGCCGTCGAGATGGACGGACCAGGTGAAGTACGGGCTGGGCTCGTACTCCTTCATCTTCTTCTCGAGCAGGATCGCGTTGGTGCAGACGATGGCGTATTTCTTCTTCGCCATGATGCCGCGCACGATCTCGGGCAGCTCCTTGTGGATCAGCGGTTCGCCGCCGGCGATGACGACGACCGGCGCGCCGCATTCGTCCACGGCGTCCATCGCGTCCTCGTAGGAGATGCGCTGGTTCAGGATTTCGTCCGGATAGTCGATCTTTCCGCAGCCGGCACATGCCAGGTTGCAGCGGAAGAGCGGCTCCATCATGAGCACGAGCGGATAGCGCTTGGTGCCCGACAGCTCCTTCTTCACGATGTAGCTGCCGACGTCGATGATCTGTTTCAGCGGGATGCCCACAAGCGGCTCCTTTTCCGATTATCTCTCGCCCATACGGCTACAGGCCGGACTGAGCGATTTCCTCGGCCTGGGGTGGCCGGGCGGGGCGTTGGTGCCGAAAGGCGCCTGCCCCCTGTTGAAGTTCCCCGAAACTCGACAAATGCCCATGTCCCGCATGGGCCGCTTCCGGGACGCATGAAACTACAAGTCCCATAATGCCAAACCTGTGCCAGGGATCGGGGCACGACCAGCGCGACCTCTTGCCGCCCCGTCAGTTTTGGTCGTCCGAACCTCACAGCCCGTTCAACAGAAACGCCCGGGCATAATCACCCGGGCGTCCTGCATAATAATAACCCCGAATATGGCACGAGCGAGATAAGCCGGTCGAGAGGCAAATGTTCGAGGCGTGCCGAGACACGTTCCAGTGTGGCGGAAGTGCCAGAATATCCACAATATGTGGTTGTTTATTGATTGTGAAATCAACCAGCGATCATTGCCGGCTGGCCGATTTCTTCGCGCCGTACATCTGAAGCTGGATTTCGACGCGGTTCTGGGCGCCCTCGGCAATCGGCACCTGGGCATCCGCGAAGGAGGGGATCATCTTGTCCAGAGCGTTGTTCGACAGCGCCACCGGCTCTTTGGGGATGCCGAGGAAATTCTCGTCCCGCTCGCCGTTCTGGTTGAGATCCTGATGGCCGCCGAAGGCGTAATAACCTGCCGGCACGTTCTGGAACACGAATTCCAGCGTCTCGGCCGTCGATTCCTGCTTGCCGCCGACCGGGCAGTGTTCCCCGCCGAGGCCGGTGTCGCAAATGCCGACAGTGACCAGGCCCTTGCCGACTTCGACCCCCTTGACGGTGACGATGACATCGGCCGCCGTGGCAGGGGCCGCGGCGGTGAGAAGGGCACTGAGAATGATCGCGCTGCGTGTCATGGGTCTGGCTCCCCGCAAAACTAAGCCGACCTTGTTACCTAAGCCTTGCTTCTTGTCGAAAGCGAGGCGCGTGAATGACCGTACCGGGATCGTCAAGCGTGCGCCTGCGCGATCAGCCAGTCGAGCTCGGCGCGCAGCGCTTCCTCCACGGGACGGGGGTCGTAGCCCAGTTCGCGGCGCGCCTTGGAACTGTCGAAAGGGGCCGAGCGTAGCGCCAGCATGATGCCTTCGCGCGTGGCGTTGGGACGTTTGCGCGTGATGCGTGACATTACATCTCCGGCAATGCCCGCGCCGAGCGCGATGCCCGGATGGATCGTCCGCTTCGGCATTCTGCGTCCGGACACTTTCTCGACGAGGGACAGGAGATCGCGCAGGCGTATGTTTTCGCCGCCGAGAATGTAGCGCTGCCCGGCGCGGCCGCTATCGCCCGCAAGAACGATGCCGCTGGCGACATCGCGCACATCGACGAGATTGATCGTGAAATCGAGAAAAAAGGGCGTGCCCCCTTTCAGGAACAGAGCCAGCATTTCCGCCGGCGGCGTCATATTGCCGTCGCCCGCGCCGACCGGAACGGTGGGATTGACGACGACGAGGTTTGCGCCGGCACGCGCAGCCTGAAGCGCGGCCTGTTCGCCAAGAAACTTCGAGCGCGTGTAGGGACCGGGCAGATCGCCGAGCGCGGGGCCGCCGTCTTCGCTGATGGCGTGGCCGTTGACGCGCTTGGGCAGAAGGATGGATTCGGTCGAGCAGTGAACCACGCGCGGCGTGCCTGCCTGTATTGCCGCGCCGATCACGGTCTCGGTGCCGCGCCGGTTCACATCGTCGAAACGCGAAACGGGATGGGTCCACAAATGCGCGATGCCGGCGATGTGGTAGAGCCGCTCGACGCCATCCAGTGCGCTCGCCACCGCATCGGGATCGAGGATCGAGGCATTGCGGTATTCGACGCCCTCGCGCCGCTCGTCGGGTTCGCAGATATCGATGACGCGAACATCGTCGCCCCGCCGCACGAGATCGTCGACGAGGTGACGGCCCACAAATCCGCAGCCGCCGGTTACGAGAACTTTCGCCATTCTGGAGCGGCCCTGACTATTTCTTGCGGGGTTTGGGGGAGACGTAGGCGGTCTTTTCATCCTTGGGGGTGAGCGCGATCAGCGCGGCGGGAAGGATGACGAGGCTGACGAACGCGACCAGAAGGATCGCGATGCCGAGCAGAAGGCCCATGCTGTACAGACCCTGATGCTTGGAGATCGCAAGCGTCGCGAACGCGGCCACCGTGTTGAGCTGCGTCACGAGAACCGCAAGGGAGGTCGAGGTTTCCAGCACGTCGAGCCGGTCTTCCGGTTTTCGATGACGGTTGAATTCGCGTTGCTGGCGCGCCCGGACGACGACATGCGCGCTGCTTGACACGCCAAGACCGATCAGGAGCGGGATGACGATGACATTGGCGAAGTTGAACGGAAGGCCGAGGATGGCCGACCCTGCCACGGTCCAGATCGAGGCGATCGCCAGCGGAAACAGCATCATCAGGGTGTCGAACAGATTGCGGCTGACGAGGAACACGACGAGCGTGATCGCGATCAGTGTGTACAAGATGGACTCGACGAAGGCGTCGAGAATGGCTTCGCCCGCTTCCGTCACGCTGACGGGAACGCCGGTCGCGGTGAGCTCGACCGCCTGAATCTTCTCGGCAAAATTCGCAAGCTCGTCCTTGCCGCCGATATTGGTGGCGGGCTGTACCTGAAGCCGCATCCGCCCGTCTGGAGCAACCCAGTCGCGTGCAATGTCCTGCGGAAGATCGGCGATGGTGAGTTCCCGCGCTCCGGCCAGACGCGTGCGCAGCGCCTCGATGATGTCCGGCAGCGAGCCGATCATGGCCTCCTGGAATCCGTTCAGGGCCTCGGCGTCCGTACCGCTTTTCTCCTCAAAAGCGGTGAAGCCGTCCACCAGTGCGCGCGCGCTTGCCTGAAGCGGGCCGCCTGCCGCGGCCATCCGGCCTGCCGAAGATTTGAGATCGGAGAATGCCTGCCCGAGCGCGGTGGCGTCCGGCGGGGGCATCCGGCGTCCGGCATCCATGATGTCGGGACCGAGACGTGCGACCGTTGCCTTGATGAGCGCGAGCTTTGCTTCCTGTCCGGACGGCAGGAATTGCTCGGCTGTCGCGACGCGCGCAACACCGTCGATCTTTGCCAGCGCCGCCGCACGCGTGCGTGCGTCCGCGAGATCCTTGGCGACGACATTCAGCGAATAGGGCGATGTCTGCGGATTGTTGGCGAGATCGCGATAGGCGACGACCGGCGGTGCCGCCTGGTTCTGCAGATTGAGCGGGTTGACGTCGATATGGGCATGCGAGGCCACGAAGAACGCCGCAAGGGTGACGAGCGCGGTGATGCTGAGAATGGGAATGTTGTTGCGCGCGACGAAGCCGCCGATGCCGATCGAATTGACGTTCCAGCGCGGCACGCTCGGCGGCATGATCGCCATCAGCGCCGCCTGAAGCGTAAACGGGATCGCGAACGCCACCACCATGCCGAGTGCGGAAATGATGCCGAATTCGGCAAGGCCGGTATAGGCCGTCGGTACGAAGGACAGGAAAGCGAGAATGGCACAGACGGTGGCAAGCGTAATGCTCGGCGCCACCGCCTTCATGGCGATTGTCAGCGCCTGTTCGAAATTCTTGCCGCCGCGCCGCTCCTCGAGAAAGCGCAGGGACAGATAGGTGCCGAAATCGCCCCCGAGGCCGACGAACAGCACCATGAACGCAACCGAGATCAGGTTGAGCTGCCCGACGGTGACGGCGGCGAGCGCGGTGGTCCACACGCCGCCGATGATGAGCGTCATGAGCAGCGCGGCGATCAGCCGGCCGGAACGCAGGCCGATGACGAGACTGAGCGCGACGAGGAAGAAGGAGAGGGCGGACGCCATGATCGCGCCGGAAAAGGCGTCGGTGAGCTCCTGCTGGCGCAGGGCGGGTTCGCCGGTGACCTGGACTTTGACGCCCTCGGCTTCCTCTTCCAGCATTCCGTCGATTTCGGACTTGAGCGCGTCGAGCGCCGGCTTGGCGCGGTCGAGCGAGGTATCGTCGATGGTCGGAACGGCCAGCACGAAGCGGCGCGTGCCCGGCCGGGAGCCGGGGCGCGGCAGGTCGAGAACGCTCACCCAGTCGACCCGGCGGTCCTCGCCCTCGGCCCGGGCGGCGGCGGTCTCGGCCATGTCGGTCAGGAGGCGCTGGGTCTGCTCGGTGTTGCCGGCTCCCGCGCCGTCGAGATGGCGGGCCAGCCCCCGCAGGCTGGGATCGCGCGCCATCGTGGCGAGCAATTCCTGCGAATTTTCGAGGCTTGAGAGGAAGGGGCCCAGCTTGTCCTGATCGAGGAACAGCAGGCCGTTATCTGTGAAAAAGCTCGACGTGCCGGGGACATTGACGCCGTGGAACAGGTCGGAAAGGCCCTCCAGCCGCACGGCCAGATTGTCGGCCGCGCTGTCGGCATCTTCCGGGGTGGGACCGTCGACGATGACGAGAAGGGATTCGTTTTTCGGGAAGACGGCTCGGTATTCGTGCTCGATCTGCTTGAAGGGGAGCCAATTGGCCAGCAGATTGTCGGTCGCGGTGTTGACCGTCAAAAACGTGGAGAGCCAGATACTTAACAGGGTCAGAACGGCGCTGACGGCGATGATCCGCCAGGGGTGGTGCGCCGCCAGCCTCGCACAGGCTGTGATGATGCGTTCGCCCGTTTTCCGCATATGCGCGTCTCTGCCTGTTGTTTTCCGGATTTAGAAAGATGTCAGGAAGCTGTTGCCATTTGTGTGGCCTGTCGGCCAAGTAACCGGGCAATCGCGCCTGTGCGTGCGCCCCTCTGCGGTCCAAATGTGTCTAGCATTTGGCCGCCCCGTTCCGAAAGGCAGACGAGGTTGAAACTGACGGATTTTGCTACCCAGCTCGGGGAAGCGGCAAAGACGGTCGATGGCGTGCTGATGGGCCTGTTCGGCGATCAGCCCCTTCCGGGTGAAACGCTTCGCCCTGCGCGGGTGATGGAAAGCATGCGCTATGCGGCTTTGGCCGGCGGCAAGAGGCTGCGCCCGTTCCTTGTGGTCGAAACCGCGCGGCTGTTCGGGCAGGAGGGGGAGGGCGCGCTGCGCGCCGCCGCCGCCATCGAATGCGTGCATTGCTACAGCCTCGTCCACGACGATCTTCCGGCCATGGACAATGACGATCTGCGGCGCGGCCAGCCGACCACGCACAGGAAATATGATGAGGCGACCGCCATTCTCGCGGGCGACGCGCTTCTCACCTATGCCTTCGACATCCTTGCCGACGAGCCGACGCATCCCGATCCGGCGATCCGCGTCGCGCTGGTGAAATCGCTCGCGCGCGCGTCGGGGATCGGCGGCATGGTGGGCGGCCAGTTCCTCGATCTCGAAGCGGAGGGACGGTTCGCCGAGGGTAAGCCGCTGCCGCTGACGGACAAGGAAATCCTGCGCCTGCAATCCATGAAGACCGGCGCGCTGCTGATGGCGGGCGTGGAGATGGGCGCCATTCTCGGCGGTGCCAGCAAGGCGGAGCGCGAACAGCTTGCGCGCTATGGCCGCGCGCTCGGGCAGGCGTTCCAGATCGCCGACGATCTTCTCGACGAGGAGGCCGATGCCGCGACCGTCGGCAAGGCGACCGGCAAGGACGCCGCGATGGGCAAAGGCACTCTGGTGCGGCTCTGGGGCAAGGACGCGGCGCGCAAGCGCCTCGGCGATCTCGTCCACGAGGCCGAAGGCGCGCTCGAAGGCTTCGGCGACAAGGCCGCGACCTTGCGCGAAGCGGCGCGGTTCGTGGCGAACAGGGATAAGTAGTTACCTCTCCCGTTTACGGGAGAGGTCGGCACGGCGCGAAAGCGCCGGCCGGGTGAGGGGGATTAACAACTGCGGTGGATGGGGCTTTCCCCTCACCCCGCTCGAAAGCCGGGGGCTTTCGAGTCGCCCTCTCCCGCAAGCGGGAGAGGGGATAAGCCTACTTCTCCGCAGGCACGCCCCAGATCGACTGTGCATACTCGGCAATCGTCCGGTCCGACGAGAACCACGCCATATGCGCGATGTTCATGATCGCGGCGCGGGTCCATCTTTCCGGCTGTAGCCACAATTCGTCCACACGCCGCTGCGCGGCGTAATAGGAATCGAAATCGTCGGTCAGCATGTAGCGGTCCTGCCCACGCAGCTCATCGACGATCGGCTTGAAGCGGTTGGGATCGTCCGGCGAAAACACGCCGGAGCCGATCGCGTCCAGCACCTGGGCCAGCATGGGCGAGGCGGCGATGTTCTCGGCAGAGGATGGCTCGCCGGTTCTCTTGCGCTCCTCCACCTCCGCGGCCGTCAGGCCGAAGATGAAGATGTTGTCGTCGCCGACATTTTCCTTGATTTCGATATTGGCGCCGTCGAGCGTGCCGATCGTAAGTGCGCCGTTGAGCGCGAGCTTCATGTTGCCGGTGCCGGACGCTTCCATGCCCGCAGTTGAAATCTGCTCGGAGAGATCGGAGGCGGGAATGATGCGCTCGGCCAGCGAGACATTGTAATTCGGCAGGAACGCCACTTTCAGCAGGCCGCGCACGCTCGGATCGCTGTTGATGGTTTTTGCGATGTCGGTCGCCAGCTTGATGATGAGCTTGGCGGCGACATAGCTTGCGGCGGCCTTGCCGGAGAAAATCTTGACGCGCGGCGCCCAGTTTCGCGACGGATTGCTGCGGATCGCATCATACAGCGCGACCGTCTCCAGCAGGTTGAGAAGCTGGCGTTTGTATTCGTGCTGCCGCTTGATATGTACGTCGAACAGAGCCGCCGGATCGACATGCAATTGCAGCCGGTCCGCCATGATCTTCGCAAGCACCGTCTTGTTCGCGAATTTCACCTCGGCGACGCGCTTCTGGATTTCGGGATCGTCGGCATGGTCCGCGAGCCGGACGATCAGTTCCGGATTGTCGAGAACATCCTCGCCGCACACATCGCGCAGGATCGCGGTCAACCCGGGATTGGATTGATGCAGCCAGCGGCGGAAGGTGATGCCGTTGGTCTTGTTCTCGATCCGGTCGGGATAGAGCCGGTGCAGATCGCGGAACGTCGTCTTTCGCATCAGATCGGTGTGCAGCGCCGAGACGCCGTTGATCGTGTGCGAACCGATGAAGGCGAGATGGCCCATGCGCAGGCGGCGGCCCTCCCGCTCGTCCACGATCGAAACCGAGGTCAGGAAGTCCGGCTCGCCGGGAAACTTCTTCTTGGCGGCTTCGAGATGCAGATTGTTGATGAAATAGATGATCTGCAGATGGCGCGGCAGCAGCCGCTCGAACAGCGGCAGCGGCCAGGTTTCCAGCGCCTCGGGCAGAAGCGTATGATTGGTGTAGGAGAAGGTCGACGCGGTAATGCGCCAGGCCTCGTCCCATGGGCGGCCATGCTCGTCGAGCAGGATGCGCATCATCTCGGCCACGGCGATGGCCGGATGGGTGTCGTTGAGTTGGATCGCCGCGCGGTCGGGCAGGGACGACAGATCGCCGTAAATACGAAGATGTCGGCTTATCAGATCCTGCAGCGAGGCGGAGACGAAGAAATATTCCTGCCTGAGGCGCAGTTCCTGTCCCGAATGCGTCTCGTCGCTCGGATAGAGCACTTTTGAAATGGCTTCCGAGCGCGCCTGATAGGACACCGCGCCGACATGGTCGCCCTTGTTGAACAGATCGAGATGCAGCGGATCGGCGGCGCGCGCCGACCACAGGCGCAGCGGGTTCACATGCGCGCCGCGCCAGCCGACGATCGGCGTGTCATAGGCCACGGCATGAACGCTCTCGCTCGGATGCCAGACATAGGATTGCCCGCCCGCCTGTGTCTGGACGGTTTCGACCGAGCCGCCGAACTTGATGTCGTAGACGACATCGGCGCGGATGAATTCCCACGGCGTTCCGTTCTCGAGCCAGGTTTCGGGGAATTCCTGCTGCCAGCCATCCTTGATGACCTGACGGAACAGGCCGTGGCCGTAGCGGATGCCATAGCCGTAGGCCGGAATGCCGAGCGTTGCCATGCTCTCCATGAAGCAGGCGGCAAGGCGGCCGAGGCCACCATTGCCGAGCGCGGCGTCGGGCTCGGCCTCGCGCACGCGTTCCATGTCGACGCCGAGATCGCCCAGCGCGGCGCGGAAAATGTCGAGCTGTCCCATATTCGACAGGACATCGGTGAGCTGGCGGCCGATGAGAAATTCAAGCGACAGATAGTAGACGCGCTTTCTGCCGTTAGCGGCGCTGGCCCTTTTGCCGGCGATGAAGCGATGGGTGACGCGGTCGCGCGCGGCAAGCGCGGTCGCGACAAACCAGTCGCGGTCGGTCGCATAGGCCGGGTCCTTGCCGACCGCGAGCGTCATCTTGTCGAGGATCGCCGCCTTGGCGTCGGCAATCTCCTGCTCGCGGTCCGGATCGCCCGCGGCTTCGGACTGCGCGGTCGTGGTTTGCAGCATTGCTTCCCCGCATTCGGTGGTGGTGGGCGGGCGCCGCACGCGCTCCGTCCGGGCCAGTTTCCCAGCCCCGGCACCCACAGGCAAGCAATCGCCATGTCCGGCGGGAATGTCAGAGCCGGGTGGAACGCAGCCTGAGGGCGTTCAGGATCACACTCACCGACGACAGGGCCATGGCGGCCGCGGCGATCACCGGCGAGAGCAATATCCCGAACACCGGATATAGAGCGCCCGCCGCGATGGGAACCCCGCCCGCATTGTAGATGAAGGCGAAAAAGAGGTTCTGGCGGATATTGCGCATCGCGGCTTCGGAAAGGTGGCGCGCGCGCACCAGCCCGTTGAGATCGCCGGTCAGCAGGGTGATGCCGGCGCTTTCCATGGCGATATCGGTGCCGGTGCCCATGGCGATCCCGACATCGGCGGCGGCGAGGGCCGGGGCGTCGTTCACGCCGTCGCCGGCCATGGCGACGATACGGCCCTTGGCGCGGAATTCCTCCACCGTGCGGCTCTTGTCGGCGGGCAGGATTTCGGCGCGCACCTCGTCGATGCCGAGCTTGCGCGCCACCGCTTCCGCCGTGGTGCGGTTGTCGCCGGTCAGCATGACGATCTCGATGCCGGATTCATGCAGCGCCTTGAGGGCTTCGGGCGTCGTCTTCTTGACCGGATCGGCGATGGCGAACACGGCGGCGGCTTTGCCGTCCACTCCGGCGAAGATCGCCGTGGCGCCGTCGCGGCGCAGGGCATCGGCCTCGTCCGCGAGCGCACTTACATCCACGTCTTCCGCCTTCAGGTAGTCCGCATTGCCGATGACGATGTTCTTGCCGTCGACGCGGGCCCTGGCGCCCTTGCCGGCCGGCGAGTCGAAATCCTCGGCTTTGGCGAGGTCGAGCTTGCGCTCGGTGGCGGCGTTGACGATGGCGAGCGCCAAGGGATGCTCGCTTGCGCGCTCGGCGCTGGCGGCAAGGCGCAGCACCTCGCTCTCGTCGAAGCCATCGGCCGTGCGGATCGCGGTCAGCGCGGGCTTGCCTTCGGTCAGAGTGCCGGTCTTGTCGATCAGCAGCGTATTGACCTTTTCCATGCGCTCGAGCGCCCCGGCATTCCTGACGAGCACGCCCGCCTGAGCGCCGCGCCCGACCGCCACCATGATCGACATCGGCGTCGCAAGGCCGAGCGCGCAGGGGCAGGCGATGATGAGCACGGCGACCGCCGCGACGAGCCCGTAGGCAAAGCGCGGCTCCGGTCCGAACACGGACCAGGCGATGAAAGCGACGACAGCGGCGGCGATGACGGCCGGAACGAAAATGCCGGACACCTGATCGGCGAGCCGCTGGATCGGCGCGCGCGAGCGCTGCGCTTCGGCGACAAGCTGCACGATGCGCGACAGCATGGTTTCGCGCCCGACCTGCGTGGCGCGGATGACGAGCGCGCCGCTCTGGTTGATCGAGCCTGCGATGGCGCGCGAACCCGGTTCCTTCGTCACGGGCATGCTTTCGCCGGTGATCAGCGATTCATCGACCGAGGAACGGCCTTCCATCACCTCGCCGTCGACCGGCACCTTCTCGCCGGGGCGCACGCGCAGGATGTCGCCGGTATGGACGTCCTCAAGCGGCACGTCCTCGTCGGTTCCGTCGGCGCGTACGCGCCGTGCGGTCTTGGGCGCGAGATCGAGCAGCGCGCGGATGGCGCCGCTCGTCGTTTCGCGTGCGCGCAGTTCGAGGATTTGGCCGAGCAGGACGAGGACGGTAATGACGGAAGCCGCCTCGAAATAGACCGCGACCTCGCCGCCATGACCGCGGAACGCCGCCGGAAACACGTCCGGCGCGAAGGTGGCGACCACGCTGTAGACATAGGCGGTGCCCGTGCCCATCGCGATCAGGGTGAACATGTTGAGATTGCGCGTGACGACCGAGGCCCAGCCGCGCTGGAAGAACGGCAGGCCGCACCACAGAACGACCGGCGTCGCCAGCGCGAACTGGACGAGGTTCGAGGTCTTGGCATCGAGCAGATGCAGGCCGAAGAAGTGCGAGCCCATTTCGAGCACGAAAACGGGCAGCGTCAGTACGAGGCCGATCCAGAACCGGCGCGTGAAATCGATCAGTTCATGGTTCGGCGGCGCTTCCGCCGTCACCATCATGGGTTCGAGCGCCATGCCGCAGATCGGGCACGAGCCCTGGCCGATCTGGCGGATTTCCGGATGCATGGGGCAGGTATATTCGGTGCCTTCGGGCACCGGCTCGGCCTCGCGGGGAGACAGATATTTCTCCGGGTCCGCGTCGAACTTCTCCTTGCAGCCCGCGCGGCAGAAATAATAGGGGCGGCCCTGATACTCGCTCTTGTGCTTCGCGGTGTGCGGATCGACCGTCATTCCGCAGACGGGATCCTTCACGGTATCCGCTTCGCTGGCGGGCGCGTGGTGGCTGCAGCAGGAATGGCCTTTATGCGTGTGATTGTGGTCCATGGCTCGCTTCACGAAGAAATCATCGGAATAGAGATGGGCCTTCCCCTTTGGGGAAGGTCAAGAGTAGGCGACGCAATCGGGGCCGCAGGGTCCCGGAACACGAAATTGAGGAGAGTTTTCATGCGCAAAGCCGTCTTTGTCCTTGCCGCCGCCGCCCTGTTTGCCGTTCCGGCCTTCGCGCAGGATCACGGAGCGCATGGCGCCCACGGTGGTGCCGCGTCGGCGGGGGCCGATCCGGCCTTCGAGGCGCAGATGAAAGCCCATGAGAAGATGACCGTGGATATGGGAGCCATCGGCCCTTCCGGCGACCCCGATACCGATTTCGTGCGCATGATGATCCCGCATCATGAAGGCGCGATCGCCATGGCCGAAGCGCAGTTGAAGTACGGCAAGGATGAGAGCCGCCGCGAACTCGCGCGTCAGATCATCGAGGCGCAGACAAAAGAGATCGCCGAGATGAAGGAATGGCTGGCAAAGAACGGCAAATGACGTCACTTTCCCGGCCATGAACGGGGTTGGGGAACGTCCGGACGTGGAGGTCAGCGTCATTATTCCGGCGCTGGAAGCAACGCCGCACGCTTTGAATGTCGTGCGGCGTCTGGCGCTTCAGGAACAGGCGTTCACGTTTGAGGTTTTGCTTGTTCTCAATCATGCGCCGCGCGAGATTGAGGCCGATCTGCCGCCTCGCGCGCGCATTCTGTTCTGCGAGATTCCGGGATCCTATGCGGCACGCAATGCCGGCTTGGCCGAAGCGCGGGGACGGGTCTTGGCCTTCACAGACAGCGATGTGACGCCGCATGCCAACTGGCTGTCGGAAGGATATGAGGCGTGTGCCACCACCAGCTTCAACATGCTCGTGGCCGGCGCCATTACAATGTATCACGAAAAGAAAACTGCCGCGGCGATCTATGACGGTGGTCTATATCTGAATCAGGAGCGTTATGCCGCGCACGGCACTGCCGCGACTGCTAATTTGTGGGTGCCGCGCGCGGTGTTCGAGAAGGCGGGTTTGTTCCGGGAAGACTTTCACGCGGCAGGTGACGGTGAATTCTGCCTCCGCGCCAAGCAGTATGGAGTCAACCTCATTTACAGCGAAAGCGCCATCGTGTTTCACCCGACACGCTGGCGCCTGCGGGATCTTCTGTTGAAGGAGCGGCGTCTCGCGGGCGGCAGACGTAATCTTGTTAGGACCGTGCCGGGGTTCAATCCGCACAGCGAGGTGACGATCCTGCTGGATCAGGCCCGCAGAATTCGCGAGTCGATGCCGTTCATACGTAGCCTTCCGATTCTTGCGGTGGCGGTCGTGGTATTTGCGGCTAGGTCCTGCGAGCGTATTCTCATCGGGCTTGGTAAGCCGCCGGAGCGATTGTAATTCAACAGCTCCCGTAGGGGCAGGTCTGGGCGCTTCTGCTGTTGAACTGTTCCGCCGCTTCGCGCACGAGACCATCAATATCCAGAATCGGCGCGTTCAGGCCGGTGTAGGTATTGTTGGTTTTCGGCCCAAGGCCCGTGAATGTGCCGCCGCCCGTCTGGCCGGGTCCGCTGGTCAGGAAGGCGAGCGCCTCGTCGATTTCCGGTTTCGTTGCCTTTTCCGGTGCGGACGGGCATTCGCCGGGACCGGCGATCGAGACGGCGTAGCCGCCGCGGCGGATGACGACGGAGCCGCAGGCATTCGATACGTCGGCCGTGCCGTAGTGCAGGATGACGCGCGTACCGTCCGGGCCGTGCGCAATCGTCACCGTGCCGCCGCGTACGCCGATGGTTGCCGTCGGCGTCTTGATGATGACGCGGTCGTTGTGACTGATCTCGCCGCCGACGAAGCGCATGATGCCCTTGCCGAAGGTCAGGGTCGCCTCGCCCGTATTGGCCGCCGGGTTGAAGACATAATTGTCGATCTTCACCGAACTGGACGGGCCGATCGTCAGGGTTGTCTTGTCGACGAACATGATCTGCGTCGAACCCGACGCCGATGTGCGGACGGTTTCGTTGCTGATGATCTCGCTGCCGAGCTTCAGCGTGCGCGTCGCGTTGCCGAGAGCGCCTTCCGTCGCCGGGTTGACGGCGGCGGCGGTGCCGACCGTCTGTGCGCTGGCGGGCAGACCGATCAGCGCGGTGGACGCCAGAAGGGCGGAGAGGCGGGCGGCGAGGCGGCTGCTGAAGATGGGCATCTTGATCACCTCACCAGCGGAAATGCGGGCCGAACGAAATCGTCAGATTGTCGGTCTCGTAGGCTGCGAGGTTCGAATCCGTTCGTGTGTACATGATCTGGCCGCCGACACCGGCCCAATCATTGATCGCGTAATCGAGCGCGAGACCGAACCGCCACTGGCGATCCTCGCGGACGATCCTATCTGCGGGCGCGACGCCCGTGAGATCCTGCACGAACGGATCGGCGCTGTCATGTTCCGTCCAGCGGAAACCGACCAACGGTGTCACGAGAAGCTGATGGCCGTCGAGGTTCACGTCGAACGGAAAGCGCAGTTCGACGGAAACGCGATCATAGCTCTGATAATCGCCGTCGAACTCGTAATTGACGCCATTGGCGGTGAAAATGAAAAGCCCGTCATCCTTTATATCGCGGCGCTCATAGCCGATCCGCGCCTGAAAGCGGTAGGCGGCGAGAGGATCGCTCGCAATGCGGATGCCGCCGCCCCAGCCAAGGCCGGTCGCGCCCTGGAATTCATCGGGGATAAAATCGGCGCGTTCGGTGAAATCGTCGGCATATTCGCGCCAGACAGCTTCCGCATAAGGCTCGAACGACCAGGTTCCGACCGGCACAAGGCCGGTGATGCCGAAACCGATCGAGCCGATATAGGGCTCGTCGTCCAGCAGCGCCCCGGAAGCGATGATGAACGGCTTGATATTGGCAAGGCGCGTCGCGTGATCGGTGGGAATGCCGAAGCGCACACCCGCGGTCGCCTCGATCTGGTTGAAATTGTATTCGCCGAAGTCGAACTGGCGCGTGCTGTAGCTCGTCACCGTCGCTTCGAAGCGGTCGTCGCGCTGATTGCCGAAATCATACGCATAGGCGATGCCGGTGTTCAGATAGGCATTCCAGTCGCCTTGCGGATCGCCGGTTGCCGGCCGCCATTCGCCATTGCCTGACCAGTAATAGTCCGGCGCGAATTGGGTGTAGGGACCGTCCGGCTGGCCATTGGCGTTGCTCTGCCAGCGAATGCCCGTACGGACATAGGACGACCATTGATGCGGGCTGAGCTTCTTGTTCGTATGCGACAGCAGATAGGCGGCGCGCGCCTTGATCGGCTCCGGCGTGGCCGGATGGTTCAGCACGGTTTCGAAATAGCCGCGCGCCATGTCGTAGGAGCCGAGCGTTCCGTAGAGGATGCCGAGATAAAGACGGGCATTCGGCTCGTTCGGCTCGAAGAACAGGATGCGTTCCAGCGCGCCGATGGCGGCTTCGATATCGCCGGCCTCGTGGCTGAGCCTGGCATAGCGGATCGCGAGGGCGACATCGCCCGGCTGGGCCAGCATCTGCCTGTAGATGGCTTCGCGGTTGGCCGTCTCCTGGGCGAGGGCCGGCGATCCGCCAACGGCAAACGCCGCCGCGACGATCAGCACGATCCGCCCACCGCTCACGATCATCGAAAAGTCCCCCCAAGAGGGCAACGTCTTCAAAAATCCACCTCGGGACTAGTGCAAAAAAGCCACATTTTAAGCAACGGCCCGGAAAGATACGCCGAGCGGCCATTATTTTCGCCATTTATGCCCTGCGGGGGAGGGTGTATTGTCCCGCCGGGCGCCTTGGGCGCGGCACGCTTTTGGAAGGCTGAATGTCGGCGCGCTGGTCCTATGCGATGGCAGTTTTGGTGCCGCTGGCGCTGATTCTGGCTTTCGGCGCGCTTCAGTCCTCCCGCCTCGATATCGCGCGCAATCTTCTTTTCGACAGCTATCAGCGGCTCTCGCCGCGCATCTGGAATCCCGATGCTCCGGTGAGGATCGTCGATATCGACGACGAATCCCTGCGCCGTCTCGGACAATGGCCCTGGCCGCGCGCGCGCCTGGGCGAACTGATCGACCGTTTGCGCGAGAAGCATGCTTCCGCAATCGTCTTCGATTTCGTGCTTTCGGAGCCTGACCGGCTGAGCGCCGACAGCCTTCTGGCGCAGCTTCCGGATTCGGCGGCGCGGGCCGAGATCGCGCAGGCGCTGGAGAACGCGCCGACGCAGGACGAGGTGCTTGCGGCCTCCATCGCCGAGGCGCCCGTCGTGCTCGGCACCGTATTGACGCATGGAGAGGGCGGCGTCGATTATCCCGTGCGCCACGGCGTTGCGGCGGCGGGCGACGATCCGCTGCCGTTTCTGCCGCGCTTCAGCGGGGCGGTGGTGCCTCTGCCGGTTCTGACTGAGAAGGCGGCGGGCTTCGGCGCGATGAACTGGCTGCCGGACCACGACCAGACCTTGCGCCGTGTTCCCCTGCTGATGAATCTCGATGGCCGCGCGGTGCCGGGGCTTGCGCTCGAATCCCTGCGTGTCGCGCAGGAAGCCTCGACCTTCATCGTCCGCGCTTCCAATGCCAGCGGCCAGACGAGTTTCGGCGCACGAACCGGCATCAATGGCGTGAAGACAGGCGCGGTGGAAATCCCGACCGATCCTAATGGCTCGGTGCGCGTCAGGTTCACGCAAACCGAGCCGCAGCGTTTCGTGCCGGCCTGGCAGGTTCTCGACGGTTCGGCGCTGCCGGAAGAGATCGCGGGGCGCATCGTTCTTGTCGGTACGAGCGCGGCCGGGCTTCTCGATCTGCGGACGACGCCGGTCGATCCGGCGGTGGCGGGTGTCGAGGTTCACGCGCAGCTGATCGAGCATATTCTTGGCGCCTATTCGCTGGTGCGTCCGGACTGGGCGGCGGGTCTCGAGCTCATCCTCGCCGCAATCGCCGGTCTTGGCATTGCCGCTCTGCTGCCGAAACTTGCCGCCGCCGCAACCGCGCTTCTGGCGGGTGCGGCCGTCGCGGCGCTCGGCGCGGCAAGCTGGTTTGTCTTCTCGTCCAGAGGCGTGCTGCTCGATCCGATCTTGCCGGGGGTGAGCCTCGCCGCCGTCTATCTGTCCGGCGTCATTACGCTCTACCGGACCGAGCAGAAGCAGAAGAGATGGGTCAACGAGGCGTTCGGGCGTTTCGTGTCTCCGGCCGTCGTCGCGCAGCTCACGCGCGATCCATCGAAACTCGTTCTTGGCGGGGAGACGCGCGAGATCACTGTGATGTTCTGCGACATCCGCGGATTCACGACGATTTCCGAAGGGATGAGCGCGCAGGAACTGACCGCGTTCATGAATGCCTATCTCGATCCGCTGAGCGAGATCGTGATGGGGCATCGCGGCACGCTCGACAAATATATTGGCGACGCCATCATGGCATTCTGGAATGCGCCGCTCGACGATGCGGATCATGCGCGGCAGGCGGCGTCCGCCGCGCTCGGCATGGTGCGCGCGCTCGAAAACCTGAACCGGACATGGCGGGCGGAAGCCGAAATTCTCGGAAAGCCGTTCGAGGATGTGCGGTTCGGCATCGGTCTTGCGACCGGCCCGTGCTCGGTCGGCAATTTCGGATCGGCGCGCCGCTTCGACTATTCGGCCTTCGGCGACGATGTGAACCTGTCATCGCGGCTCGAAGGCGCAAGCAAGACCTATGGCATTACGATCCTTGCCTCCGAGCCGACGCGCAACGCTGCGCCCGAATTCGCATGGCTGGAGGTCGATGCCGTGCGGGTGAAGGGCAAGGCGAAGGCGGTGCGCATCTTCACGCTTGCGGGTGACGCGGCCTATGCTTCCTCCGAGGGTTTTGTGAAACTCGCGCGGCTGCATGCGAATATGATCGATGCGTTCCGCGTGTGCCGTTTCGACAGCGCACGCAAGAACGCGGAGGAAGCGCAGGAAAGTGCACCGGCTGCGTTGAAAGGATTTTACGAATATATGAAAACGCGGTGCGACGCGTTTATCGCCGATCCGCCGCCCAAGACCTGGGACGGCGTTACGGAGTTCGACCACAAATGAACATGATGTGCATACGATGATCGCACATACGGAAGAGTCCGGTTCGAGCGCCACCTATGTGCGCTTCTGGGGCGTTCGCGGATCGGTGGGTGTCGCGGGGCCGGGCACGGTTATCTATGGCGGACATACGAGCTGTATCGACATCCGCGCCGCGGGCCGTCGGTTCATTGTCGATGCCGGCACCGGCATCGTTCCGCTGGGCATGGCGGCCGATGCGAAGCCGGGCGATCATTTCGATATCCTGCTCACCCATCTTCATCACGATCATGTTCTGGGCCTCATGCTGTTCGCGCCGCTTTTCGTTAAGGGCGTGACCGTCGATATCTATTGCGGCAATCTCGGCGGGCGTAGCGCCGAAGAGGATCTACGGTGCATGTTCTCACCGCCGCTTTTCCCGCTGACCTTCGACCGATTGCCGTCCAAAGTCCGCTTCATCGGCTTTTCGGCCGGCGAGATGCTGAGCATCGGCGGTGTCGATATCCATACATGCCCACTCAACCATCCCGATGGCGCGACGGGCTATCGTATGGGCGAGGGGAGCCGAGCGGTCGCGGTGCTGACCGATATGGAACATGAAGGCGATGCGGCGGAACCCGCGCCGGAGCTTGTCGATTTCTGCCGGGGCGCCGGGGTCATCGTTTATGATGCAACATTCGATGTGAACGATTATCCGAAATATCGCGGCTGGGGCCATTCGACCTGGCAGGCGGGGGTCGCGCTGGCGCGGGCCGCGTCCGTGCCGCAGCTTGTCTGTTTCCACCATGCGCCGGAATATGACGATGAGCGGATCGCGCGCATGGAAGCAGACCTGAAATCCGCATTCGCGGGTGGCTATTTTGCGCGCGAAGGGCAGACCGTCCATCTCGATGCCAAACCCGATTAGATGAAAGTCATGTTCGACAAGGCATACAGACAAAGGCTCGCAAACGATCTGCCGTCATGGCGGGCCAGGGGGTGGATAACGGAAGAGGGCGCGAGGAAGATTCTTGCGTCCCTCGATGCCGACCGGCGGCCCGGCTTCGGCCTTGCCGCCGTGGTCGCCGTGCTCGGCACGCTGCTGCTCGGCTTCGGCCTGTTCGCGTTCATCGGCGCGAACTGGGATTACATGCCGAGGATGGCACGTTTCGGCCTTCTCGTTCTGGCTCTCGCGCTGGCCTATGGTGCAGGCGCCGTTCTGCAGAGGAAGGATTTGCCGCGTTTCGCCGATGCGGCCGTTCTGCTCGGCGGAATGGTTTTCGCGGGCGCGATCGCGCTGGTCGGTCAGACCTATCATCTCGCCGGCGAATTCGCGGATGCGGTTCTGCTCTGGCTCGTCGGCGCGTCCGTCGCGGCGTTCGCAACGCGCTCGGTGTCGGGCACGGTGCTTGCGCTTGCCGGCGCGTGCTACTGGATATGGCTGGCGGCGGAGAATGGTATTGTGCCGCATTGGGGTGGCCTCATCGCCATTCTTCTGCTCGGCGCGCATGGCGTTCTGCTCGATAGCCGCATCGCACGTACGACCTCGATCTTCGCGCTCGCCTTCTGGATCGTCATGACGACGATTGTCCTTGGCGACCGGTTCGACCTTCCGGCCGCGGGCGGTTTTGCCATGCTTGGCTGCATCGGACTTGCCGTGTGGTCGGTTGGCCTCGTCATGACGACCTTGCCGCCCGCACATGCACCGCGCACGATAAAAATGGGGCAGGACCTCGTTACACCGGCCTTTGCCGGTTTCCTGCTGGCGGCGGGCGTGTTGCAGATCGCGCTGTTCGACATGCAAAGCAGAGGCGGCGGCACGTTCTGGATCGGTATTGCGGTCGGGGCGCTGGTCATTGCCGTGGCCCTTGCCGCACTGGACTGGCGGCGCGGCGCGCTGCGCGTCATCGACGTTGCCGCCGCCGCCGTGCTGGGTGCGGCGCTGCTCGCGGTCGCGCTGTGGGTCGATCCGGATGAGTTCAGCGGACGCCTTGCCGCCGGCAGCATCGTCATTCTCGCCTGCCTCTGGTGGATCTCGCTTGGCCATGCGGGCCATGCGTCCGGCGGCAAGCTCAGCCTGTTCGCATTCGGCGCGCAGGTGCTCTATCTTTACAGCGTCACTCTTGGTTCGCTGATCGACACCGCGCTCGCTTTTCTCGTCGGCGGCGTTCTGTTCATCGCGCTCGCCTTTCTTCTGTACCGTCTCGACAAGCGGCTCGCCGCGCGTGAGGTGGCACCATGATCTGCCGCTTGTCCGGTTTCGGCTTTCTGCTCGCATTCGCCATTCAGGCCGCGCTGCTCTCTTATATGCTCGTCGCGCGCGCTTCCGTTCTCGCCAATGGCGAAGAGGTGCGGCTGCCGGTCGTGCCGGTCGATCCGCGTGATTTCCTGCGCGGGGATTATGTCATCCTGTCCTATCCGATGTCGCGGCTCGACGCCGCCGCGCTCGCGGGCGATGACCACTTCGATTATGGCGCGCCGGTATTCGTGGAGCTTGCGTCGGACGGCGATGTCTGGACACCCATCGCGCTGCACAGAACGAAGCCGCAGGGCGTGACTTCCATTCGCGGCGAGATCGGCGGGCAACGGCGCCCGGACGGGTGCGACAACCAGAGCTGCACCGTCTACGACGCGACCTACAATCTCGAAAAATTCTTCGTGCCCGAGGGCGAGGGGCGGGAACTCGAAACCACGCGCAATGCCGAGCGCATGAGCGTCGATGTCGCCGTGGGCACGGACGGCCGCGCGCTTCTGAAGCGCCTGCGCGTGGACGGCGAGGTGCGTTACGAGGAAAAACTGTTCTAGTCGTCCGAGAGTCCGACGTTCTCGAACGGATGCCGCCCCAGCGGGTCCATCCTGTAATTGCGCACGGTCTTGCGGATGCCGGTGAAGACGACGGAATGGGCGATCGGCACCCAGGGCGCCTCGCGCTTCACGATCTCCTGCGCCTTGCGGTAAAGCTCCTCGCGTATCGCGCGGTTCGAGGTCTGCTTGGCCCGCAGGATCAGGTCGTCATATTCGCGGTCGCACCATTTGGCGACATTGTTGCCGCCCTTGCGCGCCGCCGTGCAGCCCAGCAGCACGTTCAGAAAATTGTCCGGATCGCCATTGTCGCCCGTCCAGCCGAACAGCGCCATGGGCGCATCGCCGTTCTGCAGCCTCGCGCGGTATTCGTCCCACGGATAGGTGACGAGCGAGACGCGGATGCCGATCTCGGCAAGATCGGTCTGGATCAGTTCGGCGATGCGCTTGCCGTCCGGATTGTAGGCACGGCTGACGGGCATGTACCAGAGCTCGGTCGAAAAACCGTCCGCGAGGCCGGCCTCCGCCATCAATGCGCGTGCGGCCTCGACATCGTAGGGATAGGGTTCGATGTCGTCATTGTAGGACCACATGGTCGGCGGAATCGGATTCTTGGCTTCGACGCCCGCGCCGCGATAGACGGCTTCCATGATCGACTTCTTGTCGACCGCCATATTGATCGCGCGCCGCACTTTGAGATCGTCGAATGGCGGCCTCATCACATTCAGCGAAAGATAGCCGATATTCAGCCCTTCCTGCTGCAGAAGCTGGAGCGCAGGATCGCTCGAAATCTTGGCGGCGTCGTGCGGATCGGGGAATGCCATGATATGGCACTCGCCGGCCTTCAGCTTGGTGAGCCGTACGGCCGGATTGGGCGTGATCGAAAAAACGAGCGTTTCGATCGGCTGCTTGCCGCCCCAGTAATCCGCAAAGGCGCGATAGCGGATCGCGACATCCTTCTGCCATGAGATGAAGCGGAACGGGCCGGTTCCGATCGGTTCCAGATCGAGCTTTTCGGGCGTACCCTGCTGCAGCATCTTCGCGGCATATTCGGCCGAATGGACGACATTGAAGTCCATTGCGAGATTGGCGAGGAACGGCGCTTCCGCGCGCGACAGAACGATACGTACCGTCATGTCGTCAGTCTTCTCGATGCTTTTCAGAATGTCCTGCATTCCGATATCGAGAAAGTAATCGTATTTCGCGCCCGAGACGTCGTGATAGGGATGGCTCGGATTCCACTGCCGCTCGAGCGAGAACAGAACATCGTCGGCATTCATCGTCCGCGTCGGCGTGAAATTGGCGTTGGAATGAAACTTCACGCCGGGGCGGAGCTTGAACACATATTCCGTACCGTCTTCCGACACCGTCCAGCTTTCGGCAAGCGAGGGGCGGATCACCGTCGTGCCGGGCTCGAATTCGACCAGATTGTTGAAGATCGGCCGTCCTGCGTTCATGCCGGTCGTCGTTGTTACGATCTGCGGATTGATGGCTTCCGGATTTCCTTCCGAGCAGAAAACCAGAGTCCGGGCGGACGCGCCGGAGATCAGCGCTGCTGACAGCGCGGCGGCCACAAGCGCGGTTCTCAGCATGGACATCCTCAGGCGGTTGCGAAATGCTTCTGCGGCGCGGCGCTCGCCGCGTTCTGGGGCAGGTCGATGATGAAGCGCGTGCCGTGCCCGGTCTCGCTTTCGAAATCGATCTTGCCGTTCAGGCTGTTGGTGACGAGGTTGTAGACGATGTGCAGGCCAAGGCCGGTCGAGCCCTGCGCGCGCCCCGTGGTGAAGAACGGCTCGAATATCTTTTCGTGATTTTCCGCCGCAATGCCGTGCCCGTCGTCGGTGAAGGTGAAGCGCAGCCAGCCGGGGCCGTTTTCCTCGACCTTCAGTTCCATATGCCCGGCTTGGCCGTCCTCGTAGGCATGGGCGGCGGCGTTGACGACGAGATTTGTCAATACCTGCGCGAGCGCGCCGGGATAGCTGTCCATGGTCAGATCGTCCGGGCAATCCAGGCTCACTTCGTGCCCGTTCTTCCGCAGAACGGGGCCGAGCGAGGTGAGCAGTTCCGACAGCCAGGCCTGCAAGGCGAACGAGCGCCGTTCGCCGCTCGTCTGGTCGACCGCGACCTGCTTGAAACTGTAGACGAGTTCGGCCGCCCGGTTGAGATTGGTCTGCAGAAGCTGGGAGCCCTCGGTGATGCGGGCGACGAAGCGTTCGAATTCCGAGCGCAGCAATTTGCCCGAACTTGCCGCTTCGCCGAACTCTTTGGCCTCGGTGCTCATCGAGCTTGCCGTCGTCAGGGCGATGCCGACCGGCGTATTGATCTCATGCGCCACGCCCGCGACGAGCTGGCCGAGCGAAGCGAGCTTTTCATATTGAATGAGATCGTCCTGCGTCTGGCGCAGATCGGCGAGCGCGGAATCGGCGCGTTCCTTGGCGCGGCGCAACGCATGTTCGCGGCGGCCGATCTCGGTGACGAAGAAGTTTGCCGCGCGCGCCATTTCTCCGAGTTCGTCGCGGCGCTCGTCTTCCGCAACAGGACCGGCGAACGGGTTGTTCGCAAGCTCCATCATGCGCGTTTTCAGGCGTCCGAGCGGCGTCGTGATCGAACGCGCGACATAAAAGGCGAGAACCGCGCCGAGCAGCAAACCCGCCGCCGCGCCCGCAATGAGTATCTTGCGCACGAAATCGCCGATGCGGTCCGCACGCGTCGTGAACATGTCGTTCAGCGTACGTGCACCTTCCATCATCGCGGCCGCCGTGCGGTCCATGTCCGAAATCATCTGGTTCTGCGTGCGCAGCTCACGTTCCGTCGTGGTCAGTGCGCCGCGCCACTCATCGATGGCATCGACCATTTCGGACTGGATGAGCGGCGAGATCGGCAGGGAGGCGACGGTGCGCGACAGATTGGAGCTTTGCGCGAGAATGGCGGCCGCCTCGTCCGGATCGCGTTCGGAGAGCGCCTTCGCCGTGTTCTGGCTGAGGCGCAGGGTCGAGATCGCGATGTTCTGGGTGGCCTGATCGATCTCGTTGGCCTCGACCGAATAGGTCAGGAGGCCGGCAACCTCGTCGTGCAGCTTGCGGCGCTCGCTCGTATGTACCTTCAGAAGGCGGTCCGACCAGGTCGATAGCGCGCGCCCGGCCTCGGTCGGCTTTGCGCGGGCGCGGCGTGTTTCGGCGTCGTAGGTCGCAACCAGCGCCGGCAGCTCCTGCGCGCTCTCGTCGCGCCCGGCATCGGCGAGCAGGGCCGAGAGTTCGGCCCCGGTCTGGTTCACGCGGCCGAGCAGGTAGTTTTCCTGCGTCTCGTTGCCTCCGCGCGCGAAATGCAGATCCACGGCGCCGATATCGGCGATGAGCTGCTGCACCTTGTCGACAATGTCGCGCGCAAAGCGCACCGCCCGGTCGCGCTCGGCGAGCGTTGCGGTGATGTTGGTGTTCGATTTGTGCTGACGCGCGCGTGCCTGGTCGGTGAGTTCGATGAGGATGGCGGCGCGCTCGGCCATGGCCTTGGCTGCCGCATCGTTGCGTTCGGTCGCCTGCACATATTCGGCCATGCGGCGCATGAACAGGCCGAGCGCGGTGCGGCCCTGGTCGATGGCGGCGTGCTGAATGCGGTCTTCGGCAAACGGGACCAGCGCGGTCATGTCGTTCCACGCCTGGTTGGCGAAGCTCGCGAACTCGTAATGATGGCTGGCGCGGTCTCCGGCGCGCGCATTGACGTAATCGTCGCGTGCGGCGACGGCGAGGCTGAGATTGCGATAGAAGGCGCCGGCCAGGAGTGCGCCCTGACGCGCGCGGTCGGCCTGGCCGAGCAGCAGCCAGGCAGCCAGTGCGATGAAGGCGGCGATCGCGATCGGGATCGCGCCGACAAGAAAGATCTTCGGGCGGATACGCATGCCAAATCCCTGGCGCGCACCTTTGCCCGGCTCGGGGGAGCTTGCAACTACGCTGAAGCGGCGCGGGCCGCCTCCGCCGGAAGGCAGGGCTTCAAGGTCGTCGAGAAAGGTGTGGGCGGACAAGGCGTTCCCTGAAGGGGTCTAGATGACAAAAAGTCCGGGCCGAAGCCCGGACAGAGTGGGGAGGAAATAAAGGGGTGGTGGGGCCTGCCCCGGCTGGGGGGGTGGGGGGAAAACCGGGGCAGGCTCACCAGTATGCTCAAGACGGCCGGCACCGAGGGCAATTCCGGGTCCGTCTCCGAGCACATTCCGGAACACTCGGGCCGGGGCGCTCACACCCGCCGGGGCAGCGGGAGCTGAGACGAGCGCCTGGGCCTGTTCGTGTCCGTTCATCTCTTCGTCACCGCGCGGGACGTTGCCGTCCCCCGCATTCCTTTCAGCGCGCTGCGATCTTCGGGGTGGCGACCGTGCGGACCAGCATGGAACTGGCCTCGCCGGTGCGCTTTTCGATCGTGATCGTGCGCGAAACGGTCCGGGCCGGGTTGAGGCCGGTCACGCAGGCGGCCGAGATATACGGCCAGGCCTGGTTCGAGCAGGCATCGCTCTGGATCAGGAGGTCGCCCTTGCCGGGGCCGGCCTCATGCCGCGCCGGGCTGTACTGGCCGGCCTGTTCCAGCGTGTCGAATGCCTGCGAAATGGCGAGATCGGGATGGCGGGTTTCGTCCTTCGCCGTGGCGGTCTGCCCGGCGAAGCTGGACGCAAGGACCCAAACCGCGGCAAGGGCCGCAGCCTGCACGAGCGAGTTTTTGGCCAGTGTGTTCATTGTCCCGTCTCCCCGGGGCGTTCACCGCCCCCTGTTCGATGGGACCTGTTTTAGAGGTGCTGCATTTCGGCTGTTTTTCGCCGTTCGCGAAATGCGGTTTCAGGATTGCGTGAAATGTTTCGTCGGGTGGGCCGCGACGAAACAAAGGGCCGTCCGGGCGTCAGATTTCCTTCTCGTCCGGCGAGAACACGTAGCCTGCGCCGCGCACGGTGCGTATGACGCGCGGATTGCTCGGGTCCGGCTCTATCTTCTTGCGGATTCGCGTGATTCTGACGTCGATCGCGCGGTCGAAGGCGTCCGCGTCGCGGGCATTGGCGAGATCCAGCAGCCTCTCGCGCGAGAGCACCCGTTTCGGGTGGTCGGCGAAGGCTTTCAGCAGGGTGAATTCGGAATTGGTGAGAAGGTGTTCGGTGCCGTCCTCGTCGCGCAAAGTGCGGCTGGCGAGGTTGAGCCATTTGGTGCCGATCCTCACCGTCTCGTTCGGGGCGGGCGCACCCGGAGCGCCGGCACCGGCGCCGCCGCTGCGGCGCAGAACGGAGCGGATGCGCGCGAGCAGTTCACGCAGTTCGGCGGGCTTGGCCAGATAATCGTCGGCGCCGAGTTCGAGGCCGACCACCCGGTCGATCGGGCTTGCGGTGGCCGTCAGCATGATGACCGGAACGCGCGGCTTGTCCTGTTTGAGGAACCGGATGAGCGACAGCCCGTCCTCTTCCGGCATGTTCAGATCGAGCACGACGAGATCGGGCGTCTCTTTCTTCATGAGCGCGCGGAAAGCCCGCCCGCCATCGCACAATGTCACCTGAAAGCCCTGGAGCTTCAGGTAATCGCCGATCATGTCGCGTGCGGCGGCTTCGTCATCCACCACAACGATCTTGTGAGATTGCGTCTGGCTCATCCAACCGGCTGTGCGGGCAGGGAAATG
The DNA here is from genome assembly GCA_023388965.1 of Pseudomonadota bacterium. Taxonomy (GTDB): domain Bacteria; phylum Pseudomonadota; class Alphaproteobacteria; order Rhizobiales; family Methylopilaceae; genus Flaviflagellibacter. Next base: position 48,647 of record JAEWFF010000014.1, read on the forward strand.
GTGAAGCGGGCCCCTCCCAGCGGTCCTTTATCGGCCACAATGGCTCCGTCATGCAAATCCACGATGCGCTTGACGATGGACAGGCCGAGCCCGGTCGAGCTTTCGCCGCCGGTCGGCTTGGCCGACAATCTCTGAAAGCGCGCGAACAGGCGCGCTTCGTCCTCGGGCGACAGGCCCGGTCCGGAATCCGACACGCTCACGGCCGCCGCGCCGTCTTCGCCCGTAACCTCGACAAGGATGCGCCCCTTCAGCGGCGCATATTTCACGGCGTTGGAGACGATATTGTCGAGCGCTTCGCGCAGGCGGTCGGGGTCGCCCCAGGCCGTCACATGGCCGGAGCTTTCGACCGCGATCGTCTGTTCCTTGCGTTCGGCAAGCGGGCGGTTCGCCTCCACGACATCGGCGACGAGTTTCGAGAAATCGATGGTTTCGGGCCGTAGCGCGATTTCGTCGGCATCCTTCATCGCATCGCCGATCAGGCTGTCGACCATCTGGATGAGGCGGTTGACCGCGCCGCGGATATGGCCGACCTGCGCCTCCGCCTGTGAGCGCGGCACCTCTTCCATACCGAGAAATTCGTTCAGCATCTCGGCGCGACCGAGCACGACGGCAAGCGGGTTTTTCAGATCGTGCGCGACCGTGCCGAGCACTTCGCTCTTGAACGCGGCGGCGCTTCGGAGCCGCGTCCACTGGCTTTGCAGTTTGTCGTTGGCCGCCGAAAGCTCGCGGGTGCGTGCCTGCACACGCTCTTCCAGCAGGGCGTTCGCTTCCTGAAGCTGCTCGTAAAGCGCGATATTGTCGAACGCGATGGCAAGGCGGCCGCAGAACACCTCGACCAGCGCGCGGTCGGTATCCGACAGCACCTTGTCGGCATCGATCAGCACGGCAATCTCGCGCCCGCTCGCCGTGCGCAGATAGAGCAATGTGCGGCCGTCGAGGAATGCGTGCTTCTTTTCGGTGAAGACCTGTTCGATGAGGCCGCCGAGTTCGCGGTCGAGGGTGGCGTGACCGTCGACGGGCCTGTGGCTGCCCGAGCCGGCCAGTACACGCCAGGCGGTGTTGTCACTTTCCTCGCGCAGCACCAGCATTCCGGCGCAATCAGCATCGAGCAGGGACGACAACTGCGTCAGCACGCCTTCGGAGAATTTCGGCAGCGATCCGGCGTCGAAACCGTTCGAGGCCGCATCGACGATGATTTCGAGGCCGCGCCGGGTTTCGACCAGCCGCTTGAGCTGCTCATAGCTTCGTAGCGCCGCGGTGATGGCGGTGAACAGTTTGTCGGCGGTTAGTTCGGTCTTCGCCTTGTAATCGTTGATGTCGTAATCGACGATCACGCTGCGTTCGGGGGCCTGCCCCGGCTGGCCGGTGCGCAGGATGATGCGCGCGACCTCGTTTCCAAGGTCGGTACGTATATATTCGACAAGGTCGAGCCCGGCCCGGTCGTTCTCCATGACGACATCGAGCAGCACGATGGCGATGTCCGGATGGGCTTCGAGAAGCGCGCGCCCTTCCTTTGCGGAGGAAGCGAACAGAAGTTCGAGCCGCCGGCCGTAGAGCTGGTAGTCCTGCAGCGCGAAGCGCGTGCCCGAATGCACCGACAGATCGTCGTCGATGACCGCCACCTTCCAGCGTGCCGCCGGCTGTGCCGGCCGCCGGTCGGGGCCGTCATCAACGAGTACGATGAATTCGCTTGTTGCCATGCCTGGTCTCTATCTGGGGTAGTTTCCCCTATTTTGTCCTTTGCAACAATCGCGCCGTGGCGGGGTTCGAAACTTTTGCGTTCGCGCGGTTTGGGGTTCATGTGTCGAGTTCGATATCGGCGATGACCGGTAGATGATCGGACATCAGCGCCCCGGCCGGGTCGGTCCAGGTGCGGAGCAGGGCCGTTTCAGGACGGCAGAAAATCCGGTCGAGACGGAGCAGGGGCAGAAAGGCCGGCCAGGTGCGATGCGGCGAGTGCGCCGCAAATTCCTCCGCCAGCGCCTGCTGTACGGCTCCGCGTATCCAGTCGTTGAAATCGCCGACGATGAGCGATGTGCGCGGGCCCTGCCCGGCAATGGCCGCCAGCGCCTTCGCCTGACTGCGCCGCTCGCGCCAGCTCAGGCCGAAATGCGCGGCAACGACATGGAGCGGTCCGCCGGGCGTGTCGATTTCGGTTTCGATGGCGCGGCGCGGTTCGCGGCGCGGCACGGAAATATCGTGGATCGCGGTGCGCCCGTGCGGCCAGCGGCTGACCAGCATCTGGCCGTATTCGCCATCGCGCGCGACGATCGTCTTGGCCTCGACCGCGTAAAATCCGAGCCGCTCCGTTATGTAGCGGAAGGCCGGCTCGTCACCCGGCGCGCAACGGCGCGAGTCAACCTCCTGAAGCGCGACCACATCCGGCTCCCATTTACCGATCAGATCGACGATGCGCGCGAGATCGAACCTGCCGTCGCGGCCGACGCCGCCATGGATGTTCCATGTCAGGACACGGATCGTCATCCGCGCTTTGCCCGGAAACGCGTAACGGCGATCTGCAAGCCGAACGACAATCCGATCCACAGCACGAGCAGGCCGGCGAACGCGGCGATGTCCGCCCATGTCGGATTCGCCAGCACCCGAAAAATCTTGTCGCCCAGCGTCGACAGGACGATCAGGCCGGGAATGAGCCCGATCATCGTGCCGAGCAGGAAATCGACAAGGCGGATGCCGCTGGCGCCCGCGACCAGATTGACGACGGTGAACGGCGCAACGGGCACGAGCCGCACGGTGGCGACGGTAAGTACACCCTTTCTGGCGACGCGCCGCGCCACGCGGTTCAGGCGCGGGCCGATCATGTGGCGCAGTTTATCGCGCCCGAGCCGCGCCCCGACCAGATAGGTCGTCAGCGACGAGGCCAGCGCGCCCGCCGCCGCATAGATCACGCCCTGCCACGGGCCGAATGTTCCCGCCGTGACTGCGATCAGGATGGTGAGCGGAAACAGAACGAAGCCGCCGAGCACGAACACCGTAACGACGATGACGGGCGCCCAGATGCTGGCCGACAATTCCACGGCTGCGGCGCGCAATACGTTCGGATCGGTCAGCGCCGAAAGCGGCGTATAGCGCCATGCGAGCACCAGTGCGGCCACGATGAGTCCGCCGAGCGCCACCTGGATCGTGTGCGACAATTGCCGGTACGAGACTTTCTCTCCGGCCAGATGCCGCATGAATTCCTCGATGCCGACCGTGCTTTCAGGGTCCGCCACGGCCTGAACGGCGGCGGCGATTTCCTCGGGATCGGGGTCGCCGTCCTCCACCGGGCGCAGCCGGTGCCCGCGCGCTTCAAGGCTCTCGGCGGTCGCGATCAGCGAGCCGGTGGTGCGCAGGCTTTCCTCCACTTCGTTAGCCGTCACTCCGCAATGCTCCCCGACCAGCGTGTTGCGGATGCGGCGGATGGCATTGCGTGCGCGCTCGCTGGACGCATGGATGGCAAGATCGCATTCGGTGTCCGTACCCATCGAACGGTTGTTGAGATTGGCCGAGCCGACGCGCAGGAACACATCGTCCACGATCATCACCTTAGAATGCACCATCGTATCGGTGACATCGTCGTCCTTGCGCACTTCCGGATAGAGAAAGCGGATACGGTCGTTGAGGCTGGCATCGGCGAATTTCCGGCGGAACGCGATGCGCCCGATGCGCATGGTCCGCGCCTCGATCCAGCTTTCGTGCGTATGCGGCGCAAGGATCAGAACTTCGAGATCGGGCTTTTCCTGCATCCGCGCGATCAGCCGGTCCGCAATGTTGAGGCGCGTCAGGAACTGGTTCTCGATATAGATTTCGCGCTCGGCGAGCTCGATGGAATCGAGAAACAGGCGCTCGACCTCGTGCCGCGCGGGAATGGAATCGTAAGGCGGCTGCGTCAGTGCGATGCCGATTTCGGCGTTGGTGAAGTCCGGGCGCACATTGTCCGGCCAGCATTCGCCCGGCATATGTACTTCCGGCACGCGTTCGAGCGTGGCGCGCTGCCAGCGCAGCCGCGCAAGCCGCGCGAGCGTGCGCGCCGCATCGCCATTGACCAGCATCTGCACGTCGTGAAAAGGGCGGTAGGGCTTGCCCTGGGTGTCGATGCGCGCCGGATTGTCGAAATCGTGCGTGCTCGTATCCCAACGCCGGTGAGTGAGGTCGAGCCCGCCGGAAAATGCCACGCAATCGTCCACGACGACGATTTTCTGGTGGTGGGCGGAGCCGAGCGGCAGCGCGTCGTCCAGACAGAGCTGGATCCCGCGCGGCGCGCGCCAGCCGAGGCTGAGCGAGGGAAACACCTCGCGCTCCATCGAATACAGGACCGAGAAGTCCCACAGCAGGATATGGATCGTCAGTTCCGGCCGCTCGCGCGTCAGCGCATAGAGGAATTCGCAGAACGGCTCGGGATAGCCGTCATCGGCCCTGGCCTCGGGGCCGACCAGCGGAATGCGGCTGTTGATGTCCCAGCCGATGATGAACACGGTGCGCTGCGCCTTCTTCAGCGCCTCGCGCACGGCCCCGAAATAGGCGGCGGCATCTATGAGCACCGCCGCGCGCCCGGCGCGTTCGGCATGCCACACATTCTGGCCTGTCTGGAAAATGCTCATCTGCTCGAATGCGGTGTTGAGGCTTCCGGTGGAAGGGAATGATTGAGGGGTAACGCAGCCAGGCGGCGATTGGTGCCGCCGTGCCCGCGACCTTGGCTTGAGCGGGCCATTGTGCCAGAAGCCAGGCAGGAAGGTAGGGGCGCCGAGTGGACCGGAACGAACGCAGGCGGCTGACCAAGGAGGTCGGCCTGGAAGCGCTTTATCGTATCTTCAAATTTGCGGCCGGTAGCGAATTTCTGCATTTCGGCCTCTTCGAGCCCGATATTCCCGCAGATTTCCAGCATATCCGCGAGGCTCAGGAGCGCTATCTGGAGCGGCTGATCGAGGTCATCCCGCCCACGGTGAAAAGCGTTCTCGATGTCGGAGCGGGCGCCGGCCGTTCCGCGGAGATTCTCATCGAACGCGGCTTTGCCGTCGATTGCGTCGTGCCGCCCGGAGGGTTGGCGGATATCGCCGCCGAACGCCTCAAGGGGCGCTCGACCATCTATCGCGGCCGCTTCGAGGAGGTCGAAATCCCGCAGCATTACGACCTCGTCCTGTTCAGCGAGAGCCTTCAGTACATCGCTCCCGACATTGCGCTGAGAAAGGCGCTGTCGCTGCTGCGGCCGGGCGGCCATATCCTCATCAGTGATTTCTTCCGCAGGGTCAGGGAAGAGGTCGGCGGCGGGCATCTCCACGCCGATTGGGAGAAATGCTGGCGCTCCATGCCGCTCGACTGCGTGCATGAGCACGACATCACGGCCGAAGCCGCGCCCACAATCGATATCGTCAACGCATTCAACCGGGAGGTCGGCCGCCCGCTTGCCGAAGCGGCGGGCGTCGCCGCCAAAGCGCGCTGGCCCGTGCTCAGCCGGCTCGGCTATTTCCTGTTCCGGCGCGACATCGACCGGCTGTTCGAACGCGGTTTCGCCGATTACCGGACCGGGGCTGCGTTCCGGCACGGCAAAATCTACAAGACCTATCTCTTCCGTCACATGTGGGCGTGACCCGGCGCCGCCTTGGCGACCCTGTCATGTCGGTGTCATATGCGCATGGCCCTCTCGTCGCGGGAGGCAGGACCATGTCACACGAGATTGCGGGAGGCACAGCGAGATTGGGCCCTGTCATGCTGATCGATCGCCTGAAGGCGAATCGCGGTGCCCTCATTGCCGCCGCTCTGGCGCTGATCGGTCTCGGCTTTCTCAGCCATCTGCCGGCCTGGCTCATCATCATGGCGGCGACTTTCGTGGTCGTGGCCGCACTGGTCGTTCCTCTCCCCCCGCCGCCTCCGCCCCCGCTCGGCTGGGAACTGGAAGCCGCTCAGGACCCGCTTGCCGCCGCGCTGCTGGAAGCCCTGCTGGAGCCGGGCGTCCTGCTGACCGCGCGCGGCACGATCTACGCCTTCAACGATGCCGCGGCGTCCACCTTCGACCGGCTGCGCGCGGGCGACCCGATCTCGTTCGCGCTGCGCCAGCCCGAAGTGCTGGAAGCGGTGCGCGAGGTCGGCGGCGGCGGCGAAGGTAAGGTCATTGAATTTTCCGAGCGGGTTCCGGTCGATCGCTGGATCGAGGCCCGCGTCGGCCCGGTCTGGCTCGACCAGCAGGACCGCGCCGACGGCGTTCCGAAATATGTACTGCTGATCCTGCACGATCTGACGGCGATCCGCCGGGCCGAGCGCATGCGGGTCGATTTCGTCGCCAATGCCAGCCACGAACTGCGCACGCCTCTGGCCGCGCTGCTCGGCTTCGTCGAGACATTGCAGGGCCCCGCGAAGAACGATGTGGATGCGCGCGAGCGCTTCCTCGCCATCATGCGCGGGCAGGCCAACCGCATGTCGCGTCTGGTCGACGATCTTCTTCATCTGTCGCGCATCGAGCAGCGCGAGCATATCCAGCCCAAGGAACGGGTCGATCTCGTCGAGATCATAAAATCGGTTCTCGACAGTCTCGCCCCGCTTGCCCGCGAGCGCGGTGTCGCCGTGGTGCCGTCCTATCCGGACGGCGAGGTGTGGGTGCGCGGCGAACGCGACGAACTGATCCGCGTCGTTGAGAATCTGGTCGAGAACGGCATCAAATACGGACAGAACGGCAAAAGGGTCGAAGTGACCCTCAGCCTGGCGGGCGGGCAGGCGCGGATTTCCATCCGCGATCACGGGCCGGGCATCCCGGCCGAGCATCTGCCGCGCCTGACCGAGCGCTTCTACCGGGTCGATGCCGGCGACAGCCGGGAGAAGGGCGGAACGGGGCTTGGCCTTGCCATCGTCAAGCATATCATGGCCCGACACCGGGGCCGGCTGACCATTGAAAGCCCCGAAGGCGAAGGGGCGAGGTTCACGGTGATTCTCGATCTCGACGGCAGCCGGAAAGAAGCCTGATTAACCGCGTTTGCCGGCTGTCATCGAAGCGTCATCGAAGGCTGCTTAACAGGTCTTGTTTTCACATTGGCGGGACCATGACCGAGCATATCGTCACACAGTTCGACGAAGATCTGAAAAACCTTTCGGAGATGATCGCCGAAATGGGTGGGCTGGCCGAGAAGCTGGTCGGGGAGTCCATTTCGGCTCTTCTGCGCCGCGACCTTGGCTCCGCCCAGCGCATCATCGCGACCGATCGCACCATCGACCGGCTGCAGGCCCAGATCGAAGAGAAGGCGGTACTGACGCTCGCCAAGCGCCAGCCGGTTGCCAACGATCTGCGCGAGGTCATCGCGGCACTGCGCATTTCCAACGATCTCGAACGGATCGGCGATCTCGCCAAGAACATCGCCAAGCGCATCATCGCGCTCGAAGGCCAGCTCCAGTCCCACAAGGTCACGAGCGGGGTCGACCATATGGGCGAGCTCGTTCTCGCTCAGCTCAAGAAGGTGCTCGACGCCTATGCGCGCCGCGATGCGGTCGGAGCGCTGGAGGTCTGGGAACGCGACGGCGAGATCGACGTGCTGTACACATCGCTGTTCCGCGAGCTCCTGACTTATATGATGGAAGATCCGCGCAATATCGGCTTTGCGACCCATCTGCTGTTCTGCGCGAAAAACGTCGAGCGCATCGGCGATCACGCGACCAATATCGCGGAAACGATCAATTATCTCGTCACCGGCGAGACGCTGCTCGATGAACGTCCGAAGCAGGATCTGACATCGACGACAACGATCACCTATGGAGCGGAGGGCTCCGAGTAAAATGACGGCACGGGTCATGATCGTGGAGGACGAGGAGCCTCTCACCATGCTCCTCCGCTACAATCTCGAGTCCGAAGGCTACGATGTCGAAAGCGTGGCGCGCGGCGACGAGGCCGAGACACGGCTGCGCGAGCGTGTGCCTGATCTTCTTCTGCTCGACTGGATGCTGCCGGGCATTTCCGGCATCGAACTGTGCCGCCGCCTGCGCGCGCGCGAGGAAACCGAACGCCTGCCGGTCATCATGCTGACGGCGCGCGGCGAAGAGGGCGAGCGCGTGCGCGGTCTTGCGACCGGTGCCGACGATTACGTCGTCAAGCCGTTTTCAGTGCCCGAACTTCTGGCGCGCGTGCGCAGCCTGCTGCGGCGCGCCAAGCCGGAACACATCGCAAGCCTGCTCAAGGCCGGCGACATCGAACTCGACCGCGAGACCAGGCGCGTGCGCCGCTCCGGCCGTGAACTCGATCTCGGTCCGACCGAATTCCGCCTTCTCGAATTCCTGATGCAGACACCCGGCCGCGTCTTTACACGCGAGCAATTGCTCAACGGCGTGTGGGGCCACGACGTCTATATCGACGAGCGCACGGTGGATGTGCATGTTGGCCGCCTGCGCAAGGTCATCAATCGCGGCCGCAAATCCGATCCGATCCGCACCGTGCGCGGCTCCGGCTATTCGTTCGACGAGACCTTCGCCCGCGCGAACTGAACGTCTCTTCCGTAACTGCGAACGAAAAAGGCCGCATCCTAAGATGCGGCCTTTGCCTCAAAAACAGCCTGCCTGATTGCTCAGGCCGCTGCGGTCCGCCGCCTGCGATCCGTTGCCGGCTGATACGCAAGTTGAGCATGATAGCTGCAGTAGGACGAGCCGGAATTCGAGCGCGATCCACAGAAACGGAAATCCGCCGATCCGGGATCGCCGATGGGCCAGCGGCACATGCACTCGCGCAGTTCCATGATCGTGACGCGCTCGCACGACACCGGTTCCAGATAGGTTTCGCGCTGGATCACCGGCGCGATGTCCACTTCCGACAGCGCGACCGGCTTCAGCGCGGTGGCGCCGTGGGTGTGGAACATGGTGGCGGGATGCGAGGGCGCGCGCGGCTTGCGCGGGCGCGGAGTCGCAGTGGACGTCGTTTTCGCGCGGCCGGAAAGGCCGAGGCGATGCACCTTGCCGATAACGGCATTGCGGGTGATGCCGCCAAGCTCGGCCGCGATCTGGCTCGCCGAAAGACCGTCGGCCCAGAGCTTCTTGAGCAATTCTACCCGTTCGTCGGTCCAGTTCATTGTCGGGTCCTGTTCCTCTTGCGGAATCCGAAAGGGTCGGCCCTCCGCGTAATGGAACGCGGGGCCGGACAACCTACCGTCCGTAGTGGTGTTTGATACGCCGCCGCACGAGATGTCGTGCCTTAACGAGAGGTAAACTACCGGGGCGCGGACTCGCCTGCAAGAGTCTGAAACGTGAACGCGGGTTTATCCCCACGCTGCGGGATAAATGGTTAGACGATTGGATCGCAGGCGCTGATTTCCCAACGATTCCGGACCGGCCGTCGGTGGATTGACTGCGCCCGGCGGTCCCGTAAAATCCACTCATATCGGAGGTGCCGCTTCCCGGGGCGGCACCTCTGCGCTTTTTGGGCCACAGATTGACGGCCCGCCCCGGTTGAAAGGACTGCCTCAGTGACCTCCCCCTTGATGCCGGTTTTCGCGCGCGCCGATCTTGCGTTCGAGCGTGGGGAGGGCGCCTGGCTGACGACCGATACGGGCGAGCGATACCTCGATTTCGGGGCCGGCATCGCGGTCAACGCGGTCGGCCACGCCCATCCGCATCTCGTCGCCGCGGTGAAGGAGCAGGCCGAGAAGCTCTGGCACACCTCCAATCTCTACCGCATCCCGCAGGGCGAGATTCTGGCGCGGCGGCTGGTCGAGAACAGTTTTGCCGACACGGTGTTCTTCACCAATTCCGGCGCCGAGGCGAACGAAGCCGCGCTGAAGATCGCGCGCAAATACCAGTCCGCCGCCAGCCATCCGGAAAAATGGCGCGTCATTACATTTGCCGGCGCGTTCCACGGCCGCACGCTCGCAACCATTGCGGCCGGCGGCAATCCGAAACATCTCGACGGCTTCGGCCCGCCGGTCGAAGGGTTCGACCAGATCGAGGTCGGCGACGAGCGCGTGCTGCGCGAGGCAATCGGCCCGGCGACGGCCGCCATCATGATCGAGCCGATCCAGGGCGAGGGCGGCATCCGCGCGGTGCCGCCGGCCTTTCTGCGTTTGCTGCGTCAGATGTGCGACGAGCACGATCTGTTGCTGATCTATGACGAGGTGCAGACCGGCATCGGCCGCACCGGCCATCTGTTCGCCTATGAGGAATCCGGCGTCGCGCCGGATGTGATGTCGCTGGCCAAGGGGCTGGGCGGCGGTTTTCCGCTTGGCGCCTGCCTTGCCACAAGCCGCGCCGCCTCCGGCATGACGGCCGGCTCGCACGGCACGACCTTCGGCGGCAACCCGCTGGCAATGGCGGTCGGCAATGCGGTTCTCGACATCGTGCTGGAGCCCGGCTTCCTCGATCAGGTGAAGAAGAAGGGCGTCGTGCTCAAGCAGAAGCTCGCCGCCGTGGCCGACCGCCATCCCGCTTCCATCGCCGGCATTCGCGGCGAGGGGCTGATGCTCGGCCTCAAATGCCTCGCGCCGAACAGCGAGATCGTTGCTGCGCTGACGGAGGCGCATGTGCTGTGCGTTCCGGCCGGCGACAATGTCGTGCGCCTTCTGCCGCCGCTGACGATCAGCGACGAGGAGATTGCCGAAGGCATCGAGCGGATCGATGCCGGGCTTGCGGCGCTCGACGACAAACTGGGGCTTTCGCTCAAGGCCTCCGCGAACCAGAAGCCCATACAGGTGTCCCGTGGCTGAGAAAATGCGTCATTTCCTGGATCTGTCGAATTTTTCCGGCCGCAATCTGCGCCTCATCCTCGACGCCGCCAAAGCCATCAAATCGCGCCGCCGCACGCCCGCCGGCGCGCAGGACCGCGTGCTCAGGGGCAGGGCCGTCGTCCTGATCTTCGAGCAGCCGAGCCTGCGCACGCGCATGTCGTTCGAGGTCGGCATCCGCGATCTCGGCGGCGAATCGATCATGGTCACGGGCAAGGAGATCGAGCTTGGCGAGCGCGAGGCGATCAAGGACACTGCCCGCGTCATGTCGCGCTATGCGGATGCGATCATGATCCGCATGCTCGATCACAAGAAGCTGCTCGAATTCTCGAAATGGGCCGAAGTGCCGGTCATCAACGGCCTGACCAAGACCTCGCATCCCTGCCAGGTCATGGCCGATGTCATGACATTCGAGGAACGGCAGGGACCGATCGCGGGCCGCACGATTGCCTGGACGGGCGATGCCAACAATGTGCTGGCGTCCTGGGTCCATGCCGCCACGCGGCTGGATTTCCGGCTCAGGATCGCAACGCCTCCGGAACTTGCACCAAGGCTCGATCTGATCGCATGGGCGAAGCGGGAAGGCGCGGCCGTGGAAGTGACGGACGATCCGTTCGCCGCCGTCGCCGGGGCCGATGCCGTGGTCACGGATGCGTGGGTGTCGATGGGCGATGGCGAGAAGGAACGCCGCCACAACCTGCTGACGCCCTATCAGGTGAACGCCAAGCTGTTGAAAGCGGCCAGCCCCGACGCCATCTTCCTGCATTGCCTGCCCGCGCATCGCGGCGAAGAAGTCACCGATGAGGTGATCGACAGCCCGCAATCGGCCGTGCTCGATGAAGCCGAAAACCGGCTTCATGCGCAGAAGGGCGTCCTTGCCTGGTGTTTCGACGCGATCCGGGCCTGATACCCCGCAGGACGGGGCGCAGGTTGAGTACGATGCTTATGAATTCCGACGACCGAGTTCTGCCCTTCCAGGTCGAGGGGCTGGACGTGCGCGGCCGCGTGGTGCGGCTCGGCCCGGCCATCGACGCCGTTCTGGCGCGGCATTCCTATCCGCCGCCCGTGTCCAAAGTGCTCGGCGAGGCCGTGGCGCTGACGGTTCTGCTCGGCTCCTCGCTCAAGATCGACGGCCGGTTCCAGTTGCAGACGCGTACGGACGGCGCCATCGACATGCTCGTCGTCGATTTCGAGGCGCCGGACCGGATGCGCGCCTATGCCCGTTTCGACGAGGAGCGCCTGAGCGCCGCAAACGGCGCGCCGACGGGCGAGCTTCTCGGCAAAGGCCATCTCGCCATGACGGTCGAGCCCGGGGCGGAGATGTCGCGCTATCAGGGCGTCGTGCCGCTCGACGGCGGCGGCCTCGAAGATGCCGCGCATGAATATTTCCGCCAGTCGGAACAGATTCCGACGCGCGTGCGCCTTGCGGTGGCCGAAGCTCTCGGCGCGGGCGAACATGCCTGGCGCGCGGGCGGCATTCTCGTGCAGTTTCTGCCGGACAGCGGCGAGCATGTGCGCGATCTTCCCGGCGGCGACGTGCCGGAAAGCGCGATGCCCGATCCGGTCGATGACGACGACGCCTGGATGGAAGCGAAATCGCTGGTCGAGACGGTCGAGGATCACGAACTGATCGACCCGACGATCGCCAGCGAGGAGCTGCTGTACAGACTGTTCCACGAACGCGGCGTGCGCGTGTTCCAGCAGCAGGAGGTGCGCCATTCGTGCCGCTGTTCGCAGGAGCGCATTCTCGGAATGCTGCGAAGCTTCTCCGACGAGGAGAAGCGCGACATGATCGACGATGACGGGCAGGTCAATGTGACGTGCGAGTTCTGCTCGGCGAAATATTCCGTCGCGCCGAAGGATATCGGCATCGAGCCGAATTGAATCTCCTCTCCCGCTTGCGGGAGAGGACGACTCGCGGGCGGGAGCCCGCGAGCGAGGTGAGGGGAGAGTCACACATCCAAATCCCCTCACCCGGCCATCGCTTCGCGATGTGCCGACCTCTCCCGTGAACGGGAGAGGTTAAACCCGCAACTCCTCCACCAGCTTGCGCAGGAATTGTTCGCCGCGCGCGAGTTGTTCGAGCGAGACGAATTCGTCGGGCTTGTGCGCCTGGTCGATGGAGCCTGGTCCGCACACGACGGTCGCCAGCCCGGCGCCTTGGAACGAGCCGGCCTCCGTCGCATACGACACCGTCGTTGTCGCATTGGTGCCGGCAAGGCGCATTGCGAGCTTTTCCGCCGCCGAACCGGGATCGGGAGCGAGCGCCGGCGCGGCCAGCCAGCGCCTGACCGCGACATTGCTTTCGGGCGCGCTCTCGCGCATCCTCGTCAATACAGGCCCCTCGGCATAGGCGATCACGCGCTCCATGGCCGCCTCGATGTCGCAGCCGGGCACGCCGCGCATGGAAAGTTCGATCATGCAGGTTTCGGCGACGATGTTGTGCGCGGTGCCGCCCTGCACGCGGCCGATATTGAGCGTGGACCAGGGCGGCGTGAAGCGGCCGGTCGGATCGCCCGCCGCCTTGAACTCGTCCTGAATGCGTACAAGCTCGCTCATCACGTCCTGCGCGGCGAGGATGGCGCTCGCGCCGAGATGCGGCATGCTCGAATGCGCGGCGCGGCCGGTGAAGGTCAGCCGCAGCCCGGCAATCGACAGATGCGCATCGACGACCTCCATCATGGTCGGTTCGCCGACGATAATGGCGGCGGGCTTCTGCCATGACGTGCCGAGTTCGCGCAGCGCGTGGGCCACGCCCTCCATGGTCGTTTCCTCGTCATAGGTGAGAAGGATGTCGACCGGGCGCTTCAGCGGTTTTTCGGTCAGCGCCGGAACCGCGGCGAGAACGAGCGCGATGAAGCCCTTCATGTCGCAGGTTCCGCGTCCGTACAGAAGGCCGTCGCGTTCCGTCAGCGTGAACGGATCGCTCGACCAGTCCTGATCCTCGACCGGCACGGTGTCGGTATGGGCGGACAAGGCCACGGTCTCGCCGGTGTCCGGACCGATGCGGGCGATGAGCAGCGCCTTCCTCACATCCGTGCCGGGGACGATGCGCGCGCTCACGCCATGAGGGGCGAGGTAATCGCGCACCCATTCGACGAGCGGGAGATTGGATCTGTGGCTCGTCGTGTCGAAGGCGACGAGCTTTTCGAGAATCGAAATGACGTCCGGGGCCGGTTTCATGGTGCCTTTATGGACGCCAGAAGCGGGGAAGGAAAAGGATAAGGACGGTAAAAATCTCAAGCCGGCCGACCAGCATCGCCGCCGACAGGACGAAAAGGGCGGTGTCGGACAGATCGAAATAGCTTCCGGCGGGGCCGATGACCTGTCCGAGCGCCGGGCCGACATTGGACAGATTGGCGACCGTCGCGGAGACGGCGGTCAGGAAATCGACGCCCGTCGCGCTCATGCACAACGCCACCGCGGCAAAGGCCAACGCATAGGCGAAGAAGAACGAATGGACCGAGCGCACGATGTCCTCGGGCAGCGTGTTGCCCTCGTAGATGATCGGGAACACGCCGTTGGGATAGATCATGCGCCGGAGCTGCTGGGCGACGGTCTTGGCGACAATGGTGAAGCGCAGCGGCTTGATGCCGCCCGAGGTCGAGCCGCTGCAGCCGCCGCACAGCATCAGCCCGAACAGCAGGATTTCTGCGAACGTGCCCCAGCGGCTGTAATCGACGGTGGCGAAGCCGGTCGTCGTGACGAGCGTGACGACGTTGAACAGCGATTGGCGGAAGGGCGCGCCGCCGCCGTAAAAGTCGCTGGCCTGGACGTAGAACCACAGCGCCAGGGTCGCGACGACGATGATCGCGGCATAGACGCGGACTTCCGTGCTGCGCAGGAAACGCATGGGCCGGCCGCGCACCGCGTGGATGTACATGACGAAGGGCAGGGCGCCCGCGAGCATGAAGACGATGGCGATCCATTCGACCGCCGCGCTGCGGAAAAAGCCGATCGAGGCGTCGTGCGGCGCGAACCCGCCGGTCGCAACCGTCGACATGCCGTACAGCAGCGCCTCGAACGGCGTCATGCCGGCCAGCATATAGGCGACCGCGCAGGCGAGGTTGAGGCTGAGATAGACGCCGATCAGCGAGCTTGCGATCTGCGCCGCGGCCGGGAACACCTTCTCCGAACGGTCCGAGCTTTCGGCGCGGTAGAGCTGCATGCCGCCGATGCGCAGCATGGGCAGGACGGCGATGGCGAACACGATCACGCCGATGCCGCCGTAAAAATGCAGGATCGCGCGCCAGAGCAGAATGCCGGCTGGAAGGGTTTCGAGGCCGGTCAGCACGGTGCCGCCGGTGGTCGTGATGCCGGATGTCGCCTCGAACAGAGCGCGCGCGAAATCAAGATCCAGCTCCGACCACATGAAGGGGAGCGAGGCGAACAGAGCCAGCGAAATCCACGACAGGACGGTCAGCAGGAAGGCCTGGCGCACGCTCAGCACGACCGGTTCGCTGGTGCGCCCGGAGACGAACAGGCCGGTTCCGAGGAACACGGACACCGCGCCGGAGGCGGCGAAGACCATCCAGTCGTCGGAACCCCGTATCAGGTCCGCCAGCGCCGGCAGGATCATCAGGGCGCCCAGAACAGCGATGAAAACGCCGATGACGAGGCGCAGGGGGCGGAAATCAGGCACTTTGGTCCGGCTCGTGGCGACAAAGCCGCACCCTAGCCGAGCCTCTGCCCGATGTCAGTGAACGATGCGCTCGCCGGCCCCGCTGTCCAGAGAGAAGGCCGGCACTTCGGCCTCGAAGCGCTCACCCTCCCGGGTCACCATCACATAATGGCCGTCCATGAAGCCCGACGGCGTCGTCAGCGGCACGCCGCTTGTATAGGAGAAGCTGCCGCCGGGCGGCAGGACCGGCTGCTCGCCGACTACGCCCGGCCCCTCGACCTCCTGAATGAGCCCCATCGCATTGGTGATGCGCCAATAGCGCGACAGCAATTGCACCGTTTCCGCGCCGCGGTTTTCGATGTCGATGGAATAGGCCCAGACGAAGTGATTCTTCTCCGGCGCGGATTCCCGCGTCAGGAATTTCGGCGTCACCGTGATCTGAATCTGCCGCGTCGTGGCCCGGTACATGACAAAAACAAAACCCGCACTGCGCGGCGCGAGGCCGCGTTACACCGCCTTCAGGGCGATGTTCACATCTTCGATCAGGTCGTCGGCGTGCTCAAGCCCGACCGAGAGGCGCAGTGTGGAATCGTGGATGCCGAGTTCCGCGCGGGCCTCCGGCGTCAGGCGCTGATGCGTCGTCGTCGCCGGATGGGTGATGAGGCTCTTGGCGTCGCCAAGATTGTTGGTGATCTTGACGATCTCCAGCGCGCCGCCGAACCGGAACGCCTCGGTCTTGCCGCCCTTCACCTCGAACGCGATCATGGTCGAGCCGGAACTCATCTGCTTCTTCGCCAGCGCCACCTGCGGATGATCGTCGCGGAAGGGGTAGAGCACGCGCCCGACTTTCGGGTGCGTGGCGAGGAAATCGGCGATCTTCGCCGCGCTTTCGGCCTGCCGCTCGACGCGCAGCGCCAGAGTTTCCAGCCCTTTCAGCAGCACCCAGGCATTGAAGGGCGACAGCGAAGGCCCGGTCTGGCGGATGAACATCTGCAGCGGGCCGTTCACGAACTCGCTCGAGCCGAGCACGATTCCGCCGAGCGTGCGCCCCTGGCCGTCGATGTGCTTGGTCGCCGAATAACAGACGATGTCGGCGCCGAGCGCGAGCGGCTTCTGGAAGACGGGCGTTGCGAACACATTGTCGACCACGAGCTTCGCGCCGGCCTTGTGGGCGATCTCGGCGATGGCGGTGATGTCGTAGATGTCGAGCGTCGGATTAGTGGGCGTTTCCAGGAAGAACGCCTTCGTGTTCGGCTGGACGGCGGCTCGCCATGCGTCGAGATCGTTGCCGTCGACCAGAGTGAAGCCGATGCCGAAGCGCGGCGCGAGATTTTCCACGATATAGCGGCACGAGCCGAACAGCGCCTTGGCGGCGACGATGTGATCGCCGGCATCGACCCAGGACAGGAGCGAGGCCGTCACCGCCGCCATGCCGGTCGCGGTCGCGCGCGCGGCCTCGGCGCCTTCGAGCGCGGCCATGCGCTGCTCGAACATGCTGACGGTCGGGTTGGAGAACCGCGAATATTGATAGCCGGGATCGGAATTGTTGAAGCGGGCCTCGGCCTGCTCCATCGAATCGTAGACATAGCCCTGGGTCAGGAACAGGGCTTCGGACGTTTCGCCGAACGAACTGCGCAGCGCGCCTTCATGGACGGCGATGGTGGAAAGGTCGAGTTTGCGGGCGGGAAGCGGTGGTTTGTTGGGCATAGCGGTCCTCAATAATCGAAGGGCCGCCACGCCAGGGAAAGCCAAACCCTTTGCGCCACGGCCTTTTAGCGAGTTGTTTTACGTGGCTGCAAGCGGGCCGGCTCAAATCACCACGGGATAAGCGAGCCTCTACTCCCCGCGCCGCTTGGCGTCAATCCGGGGCATTTGCTAACCCTTTGCGCATGTTGGATCGTGCCGCCATGACCCAGGCTGAAGGTATCGCGCCCTCGCAGGCGATCCGCGCGCTGATCGATCAGGGCGCGATCAGCCCCGGCGCGCCGCTCGTCGACCGCCAGATTCAGCCGGCCTCGCTCGATCTGCGGCTCGGCAAGAAGGCCTATCGCATCCGCGCCAGCTTCCTGCCCGGTCCGGGCCAGACCGTGCGCGAGCGGCTCAACGACGTTCTCATGCACGAGTTCAGCCTCGAAAACGGCGCGGTGCTGGAAACGGGCTGCGTCTATCTCGTGCCGCTGCTCGAAGGGCTGGCGCTGCCGCACGGCGTTCTCGCCGCGACCAATCCGAAAAGCTCGACCGGCCGTCTCGATGTATTCACGCGCGTGATCGCCGACGGCGTGCGCGGTTTCGACAGCGTTCCGGACGGCTATGCCGGCCCGCTCTGGGCCGAGGTCAGCCCGCGCACCTTCCCGGTTCTT
This sequence comes from Pseudomonadota bacterium, assembly GCA_023388965.1. Classification (GTDB taxonomy): domain Bacteria; phylum Pseudomonadota; class Alphaproteobacteria; order Rhizobiales; family Methylopilaceae; genus Flaviflagellibacter. The sequence goes on from JAEWFF010000014.1 coordinate 66,307, forward strand.
GTGCGTACGGGCTCACGGCTTTCGCAGATCCGTTTCCGGCGTGGGGCGATCGGCCTGACGGCGGACGAGATGCGCGCTCTGCAGGAGGCCGAACGGCTGGTGGATACCGATCAGCCGGATCTGCGCGAAGGCATTTCCGTGACCGTCGATCTGGCCGGGCAGGGGCGCGACAGGCGCGTCGGCTATCGCGCCAAGCGCCATACGGCGGTGATCGATGTCGACAGGGCCGGCGGCTACGAGGTCGACGATTTCTGGGAGCCGGTTTCCTCGCGCGACCGCAAGCTCATTCTCGACCCCGGTGAATTCTACATTCTTGCATCGAACGAGGCGGTGCATGTACCGCCCGATTACGCGGCGGAAATGGTGCCGTTCGATCCGCTGGTCGGCGAATTCCGCGTGCACTATGCGGGCTTTTTCGACCCCGGCTTCGGCCATGCGGCCTCGGGCGGGCGCGGTTCGCGCGCCGTTCTGGAGGTGCGCAGCCACGAAGTGCCGTTCATACTCGAACACGGGCAGACGGTCGGCCGGCTCATCTACGAGAAGCTTTCGGCGCGCCCCGATGCGCTGTACGGCCAGGAACTCGGCTCCAATTATCAGGCGCAGGGCCTCAAGCTCTCGAAGCATTTCCGCCTTCCCTGACGCCGTTGCCGCACCGGGCGCGGCCCGCTATACGGACAGGCGGGGGAACATGTGGGACATGTTCGTTTGAGAGGAAAATCATGCGCCTTCTTTTCACGTCTATCGTCAGCGCAATTGCGCTTTCAGTCGTTCCCGCGTTTGCCGACGAGATCGAGGATTCGATCAAGGAAGGCCTCAGCGCCTATGGCACCGGCGATCTGACCGCGGCCAAACAGGCGCTGGATTATGCCTCGCAACTGATTGCGCAGAAAAATGCCGAAGGCCTCGGCGGCCTCTTGCCCGAAGCGCTTGCGGGCTGGACGGCCGAGGATGTCGAACAGAATGCCGGTGGCATGGCCATGTTCGGCGGCGGCATTCAGGCGGCGCGTAAATATACAAAGGGCGACGACACGGTGGATCTCCAGATCGTCGGCGATTCGCCGCTGCTTGCGACCTGGATGCCGATGCTGGCCAATCCGGCCATGGCGGCGGCCGTCGGCAAGGTCGCGAAGATCGGCAATCAGCGCGTGCTGCAGACCAAGGACGGCCAGGTCATTCTCGTCGTCGCCAACCGTTTCCTCGTCACGGTCGACGGTTCGGGCACCATTGACGACAAGATGGCCTATGCCTCGGCCATCGATTTCGACGCGCTCAGCGCGCTGTGATTTTTTCCTCGTGCGCCGCTTCAGGAGAAATTGGCTGAGGCGGCGCACTTTCCGGAGCCCGCGATGAGCGCCCAATCGCTTCTGAAATGGCGGGAGGCGCAAGCCGCGCGCAGTTCGTTCTCATGCGTTCCGATAGCGCTCGATGCGTGCGAGAACTGGTCGCTGGACAAAGGCGTTCTGCGCCACCGGACCGGGGGCTTCTTTTCCATTCCCGGACTGAAATGCGAGGGCCTGCCGGGCCGGGAAGGTCCTGTCTATCAGCCGATCATCGATCAGCCGGAGATCGGCATTCTCGGTTTTGCGCTCTGCGAGCGAGACGGCGTCCCCGGTATTGTCGTTCAGGCAAAGACCGAGCCGGGCAATGTCGGCATATCGCAGCTGGCGCCGACCTTCCAATGCACGGAGAGTAATTACAAGGCACTGCACGGAGGAACGCCCGCGCCGTTTCTGGACTGGTTTTCAGGCGTGGATGCGCGGCAAGTGGTTTCCAACGGGCTTCAAAGCGAACAGGCGACCCGTTTCCTCGGCAAACGCAACCGCAATCTCGTGGTCGAGGTAGACGAGGCGCGCACTCACGATCTGCCCGAGGCGTGGCGCTGGATCGCGATGGACGATATCTGCGATGCGATCCTGACGGACGATCTATTCAACACGGACGCACGCTCGGTTCTTGTTTCGTCCGCCTGGAACCGGCTGGTGCGCGGCCGCGCTCCGTTCACGCGGCGTAATGACGATCTATCTGCAGCACTTGCATTATCCTTCGAACAATCAGGCCGATGATATCGGCGATGCGCGCGTGTGGATCGCGGCCCTGCGGGCCGAGAACACCGCACGGCGCGAGCGCATTCCCCTGTCGGCTTTGCCCGGCTGGGCCCTCCGTCCCGAGGGCGTAATCGCGGAAGATCCTGCCGCGGGCGAATTCGCGGTACGGTATTTCGCGGTTCGGGCGCTCGACCGTGAAGTTCCCGAATGGTGCCAGCCGCTCGTCGACAGCCGTGGCATGGGCACCGTTGGCATGATCGCGCAACGCCGCGAGGGCGTGCTCAAATTCCTGGTCCGAATGGTTCACGAACCCGCCGATGTTTCCGGCGGCCTTCTGGTCGCCACGGTACATTGCAGCCCGGGCCATACGCATGAGGCGGACCCCCATGCGCTTGCCGGTGCGCAGGATGTGGATACGACGGGTGCGATAGCCGCTGGCTCGACCTGAAAACCCTGCAGCAATTGTGCCGCGACGAGATCGTGACGAGCAATGAGCTGCGTTCACTCATCTCCTTCCTCCTGAGGTGGCTGTGAGCCTGATTGCCGGCACGCTGGAATATCACGAAAGTCTGCCGGCCCTGCATGAGCTTCAGGATGTATTGTACATACCGGCGACGCCGCGGCGGGGAGTGAACAAATTGTCCGCCGATGGCGGGCTCTATACGCGCGATGGCCGTTTGTGGGTCGAGTGCCGGAAAGTGCGAGGTCCCGAATCCGCGCTCGTCTTCGGCACCCCGGATCGCATCGATCCGGTTCCGGACATGGAAGAGATCGCCGAGGACGTGCTGTACTTCGGTTATCTGCCCGATCACTACGGCCATCTTCTGACGGAAGGCCTGAGCCGCGCATGGTCGCTGGTGTCAATCGGCTGGAAGGGCAAGGTGCTTTTTCATGCGCTCGATGCTTCGAACACCGCGAACAACCGCGATTGTCTCATTCGTAGAATGCTGACAATCCTGGGGCTGGAGGATCGCCGTATCATCGTGTCGGACCGGCCGTTACGGTTTCGCCGCGTTCTGGTTCCGGATGCGGCGCTGACGAACCGGGTCGGTATTTATCGTGTGTTTCCGGCGGTGTTCGAGGCGGCCGCGCGCCGGCTGGTCGATCTGCGCGACAGGGATGCGCGTCCGCTCTATCTGGCGCGGACTCGGGGAGGCACCCAGCCCATTGCCGGAGAGGAGAGGCTGACGGAGGCTCTTGAAAAGCGCGGTGTGGTTATTGCGCACATGCAGGAATTGCCCGTGCCGGAGCAAATCCGCCTCGTAAATCGTCATTCGGCGGTGATCGGTTATGTGGGATCGCAGATGCACAACCAGATATTCTCGCTCACCGATCGTCCGACGATCCTGCTGCATGGCGGGGAAAGCTATGTGCCGAACCATGTGATGATTCATCACATGAAGGACAAACCTCTCGTCCGGCTGGAAACGCCGGTGACGAGATCGGTGGGATCTACACCGGCCGATATCGAGGCGCTGGCGGACTCGATTATCCGCTCTTGCCGGTGATCCCTGGCTGCCGGCGCGCATGAGCATCTCCCGCCTCCCCGCTTGTCTGCTCGCGCGAACGTGCCACAATAGGTGATGGGCGGGGCGAACAAGGAGAAACACATGTCGGTTGCCAAGGTTATCGAGATCACGTCGACGTCGACCAAGAGCTTTGAGGACGCCATCCAGTCCGGCATCGCGCGCGCGGCCAAGACGCTCGACAATGTCGAAGGCGCGTGGATCAAGGAACAGAAAGTTTCGATCGAGAAGGGCAAGATCGTCGGCTACCGCGTGAACATGATGGTGACGTTCGTCATCGCCGACTGATCGTTCGCCGCGCCGGGAATAAGGACTTGAGAATGTACAAATTCGAGATCTACAAGGACGCGAGGGGCGAGTTCCGCTTCCGTTTCAAGGCGTCGAACGGCGAGACCATGTTCACTTCCGAAGGCTACAAGCAGAAGGCTTCGGTGGAGAGCGCGATCGCCTCGATCCAGAAGAACGTGCCCGGCGCGAAGATCGACGATCAGACGAGCGCAGTAGCCTGAATTCGGGTCCGGCCGGTTCGCCGGCCGGATCTCTATTTGCGTTTCGCGCTTTGCCGCGTATATACGTTTTTGTGGTTCATCGCATGAACCGCATGCGGGCGTAGTTCAGAGGTAGAACGTCAGCTTCCCAAGCTGAATGTCGTGGGTTCGATTCCCATCGCCCGCTCCAGATTTTCCTGAGAGCAATAACCTGACGCGCTGCCTCCGGACTTCGCGTGCCCAAGTGGCTCGCACGGGCCTCGCCTTTGTTCACTCGTCATTATGGCCCAGCCTGCGCTCGCGCACGGGGCAGGCGCATCACGACAGGCGATCCTCATCGTCGATCAGAACGAGACGCGCCGGCAATGTGTCGGTCCAGCGCCACAGAGCGAGATTCATGTCCTCGTCCGTCGAGCCGGCGGCGAAAGCTCCGTACCAAGAGGCCGTTATAGCCCGTTGCCGCCAGCCGCCGGGCAAAAGCCTGAGTCTTCGATCGGGTGTTGATTTCATCGATCTCCTTATGTAAACGGAACCGTATCGTTTAATAAACCCAACGCGGGATTTTGCTCGGCTTGCCGGGCCAGCCATCTAAAAGCCGTTGAAGACGCAAATGCACGGGATATTGAAGCTCTCGCTCCTCAGCCGTTATGCCGTTTTCGCATCCTGTGCGGTGCTGACGATCGTCTTTGCCGGCATATCCTCCCCATCTTCATTCAGCGTTGCTCTCGCTCTCGCCTTTGCCGTCCTGTCGCTCATCGGCGTCTATGATCTGCTCCAGACAAGGCACGCGATTACACGCAATTATCCGATCATCGGGCATGTCCGGTTTCTGGTTGAATCCGTCCGGCCGGAGCTGAGGCAGTATCTGTTTGAAACGGATTTCGAGAAGCTGCCTTTCTCCAGGACAGAGCGTTCGCTGGTCTATGCGCGGTCGAAGAATGAACTGGATCAGCGTCCATTCGGCACGCTCGTCGAGAGTTACGCGACCGGCCACGAGTTCATCGGGCACTCGATCCGTCCGGAGCCTACGGCGGCAAAAGCGGGCATGGCTTCTATTCAAATTCGTGGAATCTGGCGCGGTCGGACACGTTCAGTCCTGAACCGGGATCGACAAGGCGCCAGGCATCCCAGGCACCAATGAGCAGAATGTCGAACAACATGACCATTTCCTCCACATTGCACGCACAGGATTATCGGCGATGACGTCCGCTCGACCGAAAAATCGGCCCGTTACATTACAGCCGCCGGCCGGGCATGGGGGCCGCCCCTCTTTGGCCGAGTCCGAGCAGATATCCGCGCGCATCATCGAAGCCGCAAAATTGCTGTTCCTGCGCGACGGCTTTGCCCAGACCAGTATGGACGCAATCGCGGCGGAGATCGGAATTTCAAAGCGGACGCTCTATTCCCGGCATCCGACCAAGGCGGCGCTTTTTGAAGCCATGGTCATCGATGTCGTGAAGTTCAGCAATTCAGGGATCAAGACGGACGATTTTGCCGGAAAGCCGCTGCGAGAGCAGCTCCTGACATTGTCCGAACGAATCCTGGCCGTACTGACAAGCCCTATCATTATCTCTCTGGAGCGCGTGGTCATCGGAGAATCGCGCCAGTTCCCTCAACTCGCCGACCTCATCTACAAACATGGCGGCGACAAACTTCATCGGGAAGTATCGGATATTCTGTGCAGCACGGGAAAGGGCGGCGACGATCTCGCCCGCGACGTAGACATATTTCTCAACATCGTGATTTTGCCTCCGCTGCGCCGCGCGGTGCTTCAGTTCACGGCCCCGGGCATTGAAGGCGTCGATCGAGCTGTCCTCGAACGAACCATCGATATCTTCGTCAATGGGTCAGGGGACAGGAAATGATGATTGTCCGCCTGAATACACCGCACATGATGCGACCGATCCGGATGCCGGACAAATCATCTCCTCCGGGGCGCTTCCTGTCTTTGGCTGTACGGCCATAACCCCATTGTGCCTTGCCGGCCGGGCTCCGGTGCAGGCTGGGCTCGCTTTGTTTTCGCAACCGACCACGCAACCCATTGCGCGCCGATCGAGGCGCCGCATCGTCCCGTGAGGATCCCATGCCAATAAACGTCAAGAAAAGGGTCATTTATACCTCGGCTGCTGTATTGTCGGTCTGCCTCTTCCCTGTAGCGTCGGTCGCCCAGCAGCCGATGCCGACGGTCACCGTCATGACGGTGGAACCCACGGATTTCACGGCGACGACCCGGCTTCCAGGACGTGTCAAGGCATCGACGGTCGCGGAAGTTCGGCCTCAGGTTTCCGGCATCCTGGAGAAGCGTCTTTTCGAGGAAGGCGCGACAGTCGAGGCCGGCGCTCCGCTTTATCAGATCGAAAGCGCCACCTATGGCGCGGCCGTTGCTGCGGCCACGGCAGCGCGCAGGCCAACTACGATCTGGCCTTCCAGGAAGCAGATCGTGCGACGCGGCTTTTCTCGACAAATACCGGCTCGGCGGCCAATCGCGATAAAGCCGTCGCGACGCAAAGTGCGGCTGACGCAGCGCTGCAAATGGCCAAAGCCCAATTGAGAGGCGCCGAAATCGATCTTGACCGTACAATGGTTCGCGCGCCTGTCGCCCGGAACGCAGACCAATTTCAAGACCGATCTGTCGTGGGACGATGTCGGCATGATCCGCGACGCGACCGGCCTGCCGGTCGTCGTCAAGGGCATCACCCGGGCGGAAGACGCGCGCGCGGCGATCAAGGCCGGCGCGAGCGCGGTGCAGGTGTCCAATCACGGCGGTCGTGCGCTGGACGGCACGCCCGCATCGATCACCGTTCTGCCTTCCATCGCGGATGAGGTGAAGGGCGAGGTGCCGATCATCCTCGACAGCGGAATCCGCCGCGGTACGGACGTCGTCAAGGCTCTGGCGCTCGGCGCGAATGCGGTCGCCATCGGGCGCCCGCTGATGTTCGGGCTCGTGCTCGGCGGGGCGAGCGGCCTCGACAGCGTCATCCGATATTTCCACCGCGAGACGGTCGATACCGTGCTGCATTGCGGCGTCGACAGGATCGGCGATCTGGGCGCAGCCCACGTCCGCCACATCTGAGGATCGTACATATGCCCGCGATGCTCTTCACCGGAGTGTCGCGGGCTTTTTTTTAAACGGGCCGGCGCATTTCACGGCCGGGGAGCGGCATCCGGATCGGTCGTCGGGAGGCTGTCGTCCATGAACGGGTCGTCCGGTTCCGCCGTTCCGGGCGTGTGCTCGAACCGGTAGCGGTACAAAGCCGCGCGCACCAGCAGGAGCAGGGTGACGGGCGTCGTGACGAAGACGAGGGCGGCGATCAGGATTTCGTGTAGGACCGGGCGTTCCTGCGTCATCGAAAAATAGAACATGGACGCGAACAGGATGAGGCCGATGCCGAGCGTCGTGCCGAGCGTCGGCGCGTGGGCGCGCTGGTAGAAGCTCTTGAGGCGGAGAAGGCCGATCGAACCGATCAGGGTTACCGCCGCGCCCGCTACAACCAGCGCGGAGGTGAGGATGGCGGCCCATACGGGCAGTTCGGCGGCGGCGTTCATTCGATCACCTCTCCGCGCATCAGGAATTTCGCGAGCGCGGCCGTCCCGACAAATCCGAGCAGGGCAATGACGAGGGCCGCCTCGAAATAGAGCGTGTCGCCGGAGCGGATGCCGAAGGTCAGCAGCAGAAGCGTGGCGTTGACGTAGAGGGCGTCGAAGGCGAGCACCCTGTCCTGCGCTCTCGGGCCATACCATATCCGCACCGCGGCGCATCCCATGGCAAGCGCGAGAAGAATATGGGCCGCGGACAGCGACCAGAAGACGATTGCGGCGCTCATGTAAATATTTCCAGCAGAAGCCGTTCGTAACGTCCCTTGATGGTCGCGATCCACTCGCTTTCGTCGATCAGGTCGAGAACATGGATCATCAGCTCGCCCTTCGCCGAATCGAGGTTCACCCACAAAGTGCCGGGGGTGGATGTAATGATGCAGGCCAGAACTGCGAGGCCGTGGGGATCGCGCAGTTCGAGAGGTATGTAGACGAAGCCCGAGGTCCGGTTCCGCCGCCCGAAGCCGAGAATGATCCGGCCGACGGCCACGTTGGAGCGGAGGATGTCGGCAAGGACGAGGCCAGCGAGGCGGAACATGGCGGCCGGCCGCCTGAGATGCGCTTTCGGCGGCTCCAGCACCGACAGGATCAATCCTCCGGCGACGGCGATGACGGCGCCGATGAGGACATGGCCCGGGGAAATCGTCTGGTTGAGCAGAAGCCAGAGCGCCAGAAGGCTTGCGGAAATGATCGGATAGGGCAGGAGCCGTCTCATGTCCGGTTCGCCCCCCGATCGGCCGCGGCGCCGGCCGGCGGAAGCACGTCGCGGATATAGCCCTGCGGCGCATGAAGCGATTTCGCGGTATCGTGCATGTACCGCATCACCGGCCCGGCCTGGACCGTCAGCGCGACGCACAGGAGAAGAAGAACGATAATGGGCGTCATCTCGATGATACGTACGCGCGGAACGACGCGTTCGAGAGGCGCCCAGAAGGTCCGGATGCCGGCGCGCGCCATGGCGATGAGCGCGGCGAGCCCCGACAGGATGAGCACGGCGAGCAACGCCCATGCGCCGCCGGAAACCGGGGCTGTGCCTCCGGCAGCCATTCCGGACGGGTTCAGCGCCGCCGTCAGGATGGCGAATTTGCCGATGAAGCCCGAAAGCGGCGGCAGGCCGGCGACGACCAGCGCGCAACCCATATAGCTCAAGGCCAGAAGCGCCATGGTCGCGGGAATGGCGAAGCCGACCTCTCCGGCGGGCTCGGGTTCGTCTTCGTCCTCGCCATACAATTCGCGCGTGACGGCAAGAACGTCCGCGCCCGGTTCGCGGTCGCGATCGGCGAGTTCGGCGAGCAGGTAGAGCGCGCCCAGCGCAAAGGTCGAACTGATCAGATAGAACAGAACGCCGCTCGTCACCTCGGCCTCTGCAAGGCCGGTAGCGGCAAGCACGGTGCCGGACGAGACGAGGACGCAATAGGCGGCAAGGCGCGCCATGTCCTGCGAAGCCAGCATGCCGGCGGTTCCGAAAACGATTGTCATCATGCCGCCATACAGCAGCCAGTCGCCGCCGAAGCTGGCCGAGCTTCCGGCGTCCGCGCCGAACAGAAGCGGCCAGAGGCGCAGGACGATGTAGGCACCGACCTTGGTCATGACGGCGAAGATGGCCGCGACCGGCGGTGTTGCGGCGGAATAGAGGGACGGCAGCCAGAAGCACAGCGGCCACATGCCGGCCTTGACGAGGAAGGCGGTGCCGAGAATTCCCGCGCCCGCTTCCAGCAGCATCCGGTCGTCCGGCGCGATATCGCGAATGCGGATGGCGAGATCGGCCATGTTGAGCGTGCCGGTCACGCCATAGATCAGGCTCACGCCGATCAGGAACAGCAGCGAGGCGGCGAGATTGATCGCGATGTAATGCAGTCCGGCCCGCACGCGCGGCGCACCGGAACCGTGCAAAGCAAGACCGTAGGAAGCGGCGAGCAGAAGTTCGAAGAACACGAACAGATTGAACAGGTCTCCGGTCAGGAAGGCTCCGTTGAGACCCATCAGCAGAAGCTGGAACAGCGGGTGGAAATATGTACCGGCGCGGTGCCAGCGCGCGAGCGAATACACAAGACACGCGGATGCCAATATGCTCGTCAGGAGCAGCATGAGCGCCGACAGGCGGTCAAGCACGAACACGATGGCGACGGGCGCGGGCCAATCGCCGAGCCGGTAGACGTTTTCGTAAGCCAGCGCGTCGCCGGTGGGCGGAGCATCCGCCATCCGGAGCAACACGACGGCAATGGCGATCAGCGCGAAAGTCGCCGCGCAATTGATCGCGATCCTCAGATTCCGGCGCTGTTCGTCCAGCATGAGCATCGCCGCGCTGGCCAGCAGCGGCAAGATTACGGGCGCGACGATCAGATGTTCGGCGAGGCGGCTCACGATCCGGTCTCCTTGCCGTCGACATGATCGGTCCCCGTCAGGCCGCGTGAGGTGAGCAATACGACGAGGAACAGGGCCGTGGTCGCGAAGCTGATGACGATGGCCGTCAGCACGAGCGCCTGCGGCAGCGGATCGGTGAGCTGGGATGCATCGCCGCCGGCTTTCGCCAGTACGGGGGCGGCGTCGATCTTCAGCCGCCCCATCGAAAGGATGAACAGGTTGACGGCATAGGAGAGCAGCGAGAGACCCAGGATCACCTGGAACGTGCGCGGCCGCAGGATGAGCCACACGCCAGAACCTGCGAACACGCCGATGCCAAGAGCGAGAACGATCTCCATCATTCACCTGCCGTGACAGGCATGGGCGCAGGTTCCGGTTCCGGCTCGGGTGCCGGAGCCGAACGGGGTGCCCGCTGGCTGCGTACGGACTGATGCGCGAGCGCGATCAGCATCAATACGGTCGCGCCGACGACGAGCAGGAAGACGCCGATATCGAAGAGAAGGGCGCTTGCCGCCGGCACCGTGCCGATCCCGGGCAGGTCCACATAAGCGAAATAGGAGGTCAGGAACGGAAGGTCGAACAGCCACGCCGCCGCCCCCGTGCCTCCCGCCAAAAGCAGGCCGAGACTCATCCAGCGTACGGGCCGGATGCGCAGGCGCGCCTCGACCCAGTTCGTTCCGAAGGCCATGGATTGCAGGATGAACGCAACGGCCATGGTCAGGCCCGCGACGAAGCCGCCGCCGGGCAGATCGTGCCCGCGCAAGAGAAAATACAGGGCAACGGTTGCGATCACCGGGAACAGGAGCCGCATGATGAGCGCCGGCACCGCCATCGTGTCGGCAATGGTGTCGCCGACATGGCGGTTCGGATGGGTCTCGTCGTACGTATTCTGGGCGAGCTGCTGTTCGGGAACCGGAATGCTCTCGGGAGCGGGACGGAAACGCCGCAGCAGGGCAAAGACCGTCAGCGCGACGACTCCGAGAACCGTTATTTCCCCGAGCGTGTCGAAGCCGCGGAAATCGACCAGAATGACGTTGACGACATTGGTTCCGCCGCCCTTGGTGTATGCATTTTCCACGAAGTAGCGCGAAATGCTGTCGGGCAACGGCCGCGTCATCGCCGCGTAGGAAAGCGCCGCAAGGCCGACGCCCGAGCCGACCGCGAGGACGATATCGCGGGCGCGGTGCCATTGCAGCACCTTGCCGAGAAGGTGGCCGGGATTTGCCTCGATGCGTTTCGGCAGCCAGCGCAGGCCGAGCAGAAGCAGAACCGTCGTTACGGTTTCCACGACGAGCTGGGTCAGAGCGAGATCGGGAGCCGACAGCCAGACGAAGCTGATGCAGGCGACGAGGCCCGCGCCTCCGAGAAGGATGAGCGCGGCGAGGCGGTGGTATTTTGCCTGATAGGCGACGCCGAGGGCGCAGGCCATGCCGATGGCCCAGACGAGGGCGAAGCCCGGATCGAATCCGGAGGGGCGGCCAAAGGCAAGGCTGCCTTCCGCATAAAGCAGCGGCATCAGCCCGGCGATGAGCGCCACGACGACGAGCAGCTGTAATTGCGGCTGAAGGCGGCGCGTGCCGAGCAGATTTTCCAGCCATTTGGCGAACCGCCACGACAGGGCGACGAGCAGCCGTTCGAAAATGCGCTGGCCTTTTATGTAGCGCAGCAGCGGCGGGCCTTCGATGCCGCTCCGCAGATAGGGCTGCAGCATGAAATAGAAGGCGACGCCGCCGGCCATCGCGACCGCGCTCATCAGGAGGCCTGGCGTGAAGCCGTGCCAGACGACGAGGCTGTAGGGCGGAATGTTCGTTCCGATGACCGCATGCGCCGCCGCTGAGAGCGCCGGGCCGACCGTCAGCGAGGGCGCTATGCCGACCACGATGCAGGCCAGAACGAGAAGCTCGACCGGAAGCAGCATCCAGCGCGGCGGCTCGTGCGGCGTGCTCGGCAAATCCGTCGGCGCCGGGCCGAAGAAGACATCGCGGATGAAGCGCAGCGAATAGGCCACGGTGCATGTACTGGCAATGGTGACGATGTAGGGCAGAGCGCGGTCCACGAGCGAGCCGTCATGCAGTTCGACGGTCTCGGCGAAGAACATCTCCTTGGACAGGAAGCCGTTCAGCAGCGGCACGCCCGCCATGGCGGCGGCGGCGACCATTGCGAGCGTCGCCGTGATCGGCATGAACCGCCAAAGCCCGCTCAGGCGCCGGATATCGCGCGTTCCGCTTTCGTGATCGATGATGCCGGCGGCCATGAACAGGGACGCCTTGAAGGTGGCGTGGTTCATGATGTGGAAGATCGCGGCGACGATGCCGAGCGGCTTTCCGAGCCCGATCAATATGGTGATGAGGCCGAGATGGCTGATGGTCGAATAGGCCAGCAATCCCTTCAGGTCCTGCTGGAAGATCGCGCTATACGCGCCGAAGCCGAATGTGATGAGGCCGGAGGTCCCGACAATCCAGAGCCATTCGTCGGTTCCGCCGAGCGCGGGCCACAGCCGGATGAGCAGGAACACCCCGGCCTTCACCATGGTCGCGGAATGCAGATAGGCGGAGACCGGCGTCGGCGCCGCCATTGCGTGCGGCAGCCAGAAATGGAACGGGAACTGGGCGCTCTTGGTCAGTGCACCGAGAAGCACGAGGACGAGCGCGGGCAGATAGAGTTCGTGCGAGCGGATCAGGAAACCGGAGGCCAGCACCCGGTCGAGGTCGTAACTACCGACAATGTGCCCGAGGATCAGCACGCCGGCCAGCAGGCAGAGCCCGCCCGCGCCGGTGACGATCAGCGCCATGCGCGCCCCGTCGCGCGCGAGCGCGTTGTGGTGCCAATAGCCGATCAGGAGGAAGGAAACGAGGCTCGTCAACTCCCAGAAGAAGACGAGCTGGATCAGGTTTCCCGACAGCACGATGCCGAGCATGGAGCCCATGAAGGCGAGCAGGAACGCATAGAAGCGCGGAACCGGATCTTCCGGAGACATGTAATAGCGTGCGTACAGGACAATGAGGACGCCGATGCCCGTGATCAGCATCGAAAATATCCAGGCGAAGCCGTCCATCCTCAGCGTGAAGTCGAGCCCGAGCTGGGGAATCCATTCCACCGTGCGGCGGACCGTGCCGCCGTCGAGGATGTCGGGATAGGCCGCCGCCGTCAGAGCCAGCCCCGCCATCGCCACCGTGCCCGCGAGCCAGGCCGCGGTGTTGCGGGCATTGGTCGGCAACAGCGCCGCGATGCAGCTTCCAATGAACGGGAGCGTTACGAGGACGAGAAGCGGGTCAGTCGGCATGTTCTATTTTGCGTATCCTTCAAAGGTCACAGCAAGGCCCGAAACCGCGGTCGGGCGTTAAAGATTGTTGTCGGGCGGCTTGCACGCGAATGCGGCCGGAGGGGCTATCCCGGGGCGCGCCCGAAATTGCGGCCGGTTGCCCACGGAACGGGCAGGGCCGACACTCGCCCGATCCCGATCATGGAGGATGGGAAAATGGCGAAAAAGAAGGAGACACCGGAAGAGCGCGAAAAACGCGCTCTCGACGAGGAACTGGACCGGCAGCTCGAAGATACGTTTCCGGCGAGCGATCCGCCGAAGCTGACGCGCGATCCACGCCGGCGCGCGGATGCGCCGAAACCGGCATCCGGCAACAAAGGGCGGAAATAGGTAGAATGGGCGCGGACCGGCATGGTTGAGGGCTTATTTCAACCGGCACGATTCGCGGGCATTCTTTTGGGCGAGGAACATCGCCGCGAGGAATAACATTCATTTGCCATTGTCCGGCGATCGCCTTCCCCGGCTGCGGCATTTCGGCTAGTATAGGGGCGTTGGTCCAGGAGAACGCTGCTCCCCGCGGGGCGGCTACCGAAGGCGCAGAACCCGAAAACGCTCAGGTTTTATACTGGACCGACGGAACAAAGATCTGGAGAGCGCCCCGGCAGGGGCCGCCGAAGGGGCAAGCGGAGCATTTCCGTGAATCTCTCAGGCAAAAGGACAGATCGGGGGAACGGAGAAACCCTGATGATCCTTTGCGGAGATATTCCATGCGCTCTATCGCCATAATCGGAGCCGGCATCACCGGCGTCACCACAGCTTACGCTCTTGCCGGCAAGGGCTACGACGTCACCGTTTTCGACCGCAACCGCTATGCCGCGATGGAGACATCCTTCGCCAATGGCGGCCAGCTTTCGGCCTCCAATGCCGAGGTCTGGAACAATTGGTCGACGGTGTTCAAGGGCATCAAGTGGATGCTCCGGCGCGATGCGCCGCTGCTCTTCAACCCCAAGCCGAGCTGGCACAAATATTCCTGGATGGCGGAATTCGTCGCCAATATTCCGCGTTATCGCGAAAACACGATCGCGACCGCGCGCATGGCCATTCAGGGCCGGCGCTACATGTTCGAGATGGCGGACAAGGAAAACATCGATTTCGATCTCGAGCGGCGCGGCATCCTTCACATCTACCGCAGCAAGTCTGAGTTCGATCACGCCTCCCGCGTCAACGACATGCTGAGCGAAGCGGGGCTCGACCGGCGCCCCGTGACGCCGCAGGAGATGAAGGACATCGAGCCGACCCTGCACGGCGAATATTACGGCGGCTTCTTCACGCCTTCCGATTGTACGGGCGACATCCACAAATTCACGCGCGGACTGGCCGATGCCTGCGAGCGCATGGGCGTGCGTTTCGAGCTCAACGCCGATGTCACGAAGATCGCGGCCGGCGAACGCCAGCGCGTGACCTGGCGGGAGGCGGGCGAATATTCCGATCTCAGGGAGCATGAGGCGGAATTCGACGGCCTCGTCATCTGCGCGGGCAGCTACAGCCGCAAACTCGCCTCCATGGTCGGCGACCGCGTCAATATCTATCCGGTGAAGGGCTATTCCATCACCGTGATGATGGACGATGAGGAAAGCCGCGCCGGCGCGCCGTGGGTCAGCCTGCTCGACGACCATACGAAGATCGTCACCAGCCGCTACAAGAACCGGTTCCGGGTCGCCGGCACGGCCGAATACAACGGCTTCAACCGCGACATCCGCCACGACCGCATCGAGCCGCTGATCCAGTGGGTCGCGCACTGCTTCCCGCAGGTCAACACGAGCCAGTGCGTGCCCTGGGCGGGGCTGCGGCCGATGATGCCGAACATGATGCCCCATGTCGGCGCAGGTTCGCGCCCCGGCATTTTCTACAATACCGGACACGGCCATCTCGGTTGGACCCTGTCGGCGGCGACGGCGGAGATCATCGGCGAGGTGGTCGCGCAGAAATTGCCGCCGGATGCTCCCGCGCCACGGCAACAGGTCGCAGCCCGCGCGCGTGTGGCTGCGCTATAAAGGGCGCATGGCAAAGCGCGTTCGTCCCGCCCTCATCGCCGGCCCGATCCTGTTCCTCATCGGACTGATCGGGCTCGGCGTCGGCTTTTTCGCATTCAAGCCCGCGCCCGTGGTGCAGACCACGGCCTCGCTGGTCGGTGGGCCGTTCGCGCTCACCGATCACGAAGGCAAGCCGCTCACCGATGCCGACATGAAGGGCAAGCCCTTCCTCGTCTTCTTCGGCTTCACCCATTGCCCGGACATCTGCCCGGCCAAACTGTTCGAGATTTCGCAGGTTCTGAACATCGTCGAAAAGGACAAGCCCGATATTTCGGCGCTGTTCGTTTCGGTCGATCCCGAGCGCGATACGCCGGAAATTCTGAAGAACTACGTGTCGAGCTTCAACCCGCGCATTGTCGGGCTGACGGGCGATCAGGCTTCCATCGACAATGTGGTGAAGGCCTATCGTGCCTACGCGAAAAAAGTGCCGCAGGAGGGCGGGGAATACACGATGGACCACACCTCCATCGTCTACCTCATGAACGGGAAGGGCGAGTTCGTGACCTCGCTCGATATGTCGAAACGCGACACCGAAGTCGCGCAGGACATTCTCAAGGCGCTCTGAGAACCGTCCTCCGGACCCGAAGCCCGTTCTCGGATGTGCGCGCGCGGCCGTGTTCGGTCTTCTCCCACAGGAACGGCACATGCGCGAGCTGCCAGACCGCGCGCCAGGCAGCGACCGAACTCAGCAGCCAATAGGCCGGCACGGTCGGAATCCAGATCGCGAACCGTTTCAGCCCGCGCCGGTCGGCGCCGATGCCGGCCAGCGCCATTGCCGTGCCGAACCCCATGACGAGATTGAAGCCGTTCATCATCAGCGGAATAAAGCCGCTCCAGTGCTCGCCGGGCGAAAGCCATACACCCGCGAACACCTGAGCCGCCGTGCCGATGATGAACACCGGCAGGATCAGCGCGCTCATCGGTATGCCGCCGATGAAGGCGTGGAAGGCGAGGAAATTGAGAAGCCCGAGTTCGCGGTAGAGCCGGCCGGGCTGGCGCATATTTACGGCCCAGGTCAGCATATAGCCCTTCAGCCAGCGCGTGCGCTGTTTCAGCCAGGCGGGCGTGGTGTTCGGCGCTTCCTCGAGCGTGCTCGACGGGATGACCGTCGAGCGGTAGCCCATGCGGGCGAGGCGCACGCCGAGATCGGCATCCTCGGTGACGTTCCACGCATCCCAGCCGCCGACGCGTTCCAGAAGCGCAGTGCGGAAATGATTGGACGTGCCGCCGAGCGGAAAGAACAGGCGTATGCGCGCCAGAGCCGGAAGAAGCGCGTCGAACAGGCCGGCATATTCGAGCGCGAAAATGCGCGTCAGCCATCCGTCGCGGATATTGTCGATCACGAGTCGCGCCTGCGCGCAAGCAAGGCGTGCGCCGCCGCGTCGGAACGCATCGACCGCGACGCGCAATTGATCCGGGGCGGGCCGGTCCTCGGCGTCGTAGACGGCAAGAAGCGCGCCCCGCGCCGCCGCAAGCCCGGCATTGAGCGCGCGCGGTTTGGTGCGCGGTGCGCCGTCCGGTACGGACAGGACTTCGAAATGGTTGGGCAGGCGCGTCCTTTCCAGAGCGGAGGACGTTTCGGTGTCGCCGGCCTCGATGAGTATTTTCACGTCGAGGCGCGCTTCGGGATAATCGAGCGCGCTCAGCGCGGCGATCAGCCCCGGAAGGCAGGCGGCCTCGCGATAGAGCGGTACGAGAATTGTATAGACAGGCAGAAGATCGTCGGGCAGGCGCGGCGAGGGAGGGGCACGCGGCTCGCCGAGAGCGGCCAGAAGGCGCAGGCCCGTCAGCATCAGAAATACCGTGCCGAAGACAAGACTCGCCGTCACCGGCGCGGTCAATGTTGCCGCGATGGCCGCGATCCCGGTGACGCCGAGAACGGCGGCGCACAGCCGTGCGAGCGCGGGTGAGCGCGCGGTGAAGGCGGGATCGACACGCTCGGCCTTCGCCGCCGCTTCCTCCGCAATGCTTTCGCCCGCCGCATGCAGCACGGCGCGCGTGAACATGGCCGGTGAGGCGATGAGCATGCGCGGAGCAGCGTGCGGCGCGCTTTGCAGGAGCCGGAACAGTTCGATGACCGCACGTCCGCGCAGAGCGGTGATGAAGCGACCGTCCGGCAGGCGCAGCAGGCCCGCCTGAAGCGCGGCGGAGGCCGCATTGGCCGGCAACGTGTCCGGCGGAAAATCGATATGGGCGAGCTGTTCGATGCCGAGGCGCGCGGCGAGCCGCTCGGTCACGCTTTCGGGATCGGCAGCGGTACAGGCGATCAGGGCATCGAGAGCCGGCACGTTCTGGACTTTGGCGCAATGCAATGCGCGGCTCAGGAGCGTCGGGTGTTCCAGCCCCGCCAGAAGAGCGCGGTCGATGCGGCTGTCGTCGGGCGATAAAGGCGGGGATTCGCGTACGCGCATGGGTGCGCGTTGCGGCGCGGAACGCCCCAGAAGCCTCGGAAAGCCCGCCATGCTTCCCCGTATATTGTCCGCCGGAATGCTTCCCAGCCCACGCCGTCCATTATAAGTTCCGGCCGAGCGGCAAAGGCGAGTCTTTTCGATCATGCATTTCGTGCGGGTGGCCATTCTGGCGGCAATGTGTCTTGCGCCGGTCTGTGCCGCCAAGGCGCAGCCGCCCGCCGTGCCCCTTCCGCATATGCGCGGCACGCCCGTCGAGCTTGCGCCGGACGAGAAGGGGCCGCGCCGGCTCATCCGCTTCCTGACATCCGATCTCTATCCGCCGTTCCAATTCCTGAAGACCGACCAGTCTCCCGCTGGCCTGAATGTCGATCTGGCGCGCGCGCTCTGCACCGAGCTCGATTTTCCGTGCACGATTCAGGCGCTGCCTTGGGACGAGCTTCTGCCCGCGCTCGACAGCGGGCGCGCGGACGCGCTGATCGCGGGGCTGCGGCCGACGCCGGAACTCGCGGGCAAGGCGGAACTCACACGCCCCTATTTCCGCCTTCCGGCGCGCTTTGCCGCGAGGACGGACGCGCCGCCCGAGATTTCGCCCGCCGCGCTTGCTGGCAGGAAGGTAGCAGTCGTCCAGGGCTCGGCCCATGAGGCCTATCTGAAGGCCTTTTTCGCTGAGGCCGATATCGCATCCTATCCGGACGCCGATGCCGCGCGCGCCGCCTTGAAAGCGAACGAGGTCGAGGCGGTATTCGGCGATGGGGCGGGACTTTCACTCTGGCTCGGCGGCACGGGCTCGGAAAATTGCTGCGCCTTTGCCGGCGGCCCCTATTTCGAGAGTCATTTCTTCGGCGAGGGCCTCGTCATCGCGGTCCGCAAGGGCGATGTCCGGCTGCGGCAGGACCTTGACCGCGCGCTCGATGCGGTCGAGGACAAGGGCGTCTTTGCCGATCTTTACCTGCTCTGGTTCCCGACCGGCATTTTCTGACGAACGCGGATTTGACGCACCGGGACGCCGAACCTAGTTTCGCGCCCGGATTGAGGAGCTATTTCAATGGTGGCCGACTTCACGTCGCCGGAACTGACCGAACTCGCACGCGTCTCGCCGGCCTGGCCGTTCGAAGAGGCGCGCAAACTCGTCGCGCGTCTGGAGCGGCGGGGGCCGGGCAAGGGCGATGTGCTGTTCGAGACCGGCTATGGCCCCTCCGGCCTGCCGCATATCGGCACGTTCGGCGAAGTCGCGCGCACGACCATGGTGCGCCATGCGTTCCGCGTCCTGACCGGCGATGAGGTGCCGACACGCCTGATCTGCTTCTCGGACGACATGGACGGCCTGCGCAAGGTGCCGGACAATGTGCCGAACCGCGACGAACTTGCGAAATATCTCGGCAAGCCGCTGACGGCCGTGCCCGATCCGTTCGGCAGCCCGGAAGGCTCGTTCGGCGCGGCGAACAATGCGCGGCTGCGCGCCTTCCTCGACCGCTTCGGCTTCGAATACGAATTTGCCAGCGCGACCGAATATTACCGTTCCGGCCGTTTCGACGAGACGCTGCTCGCAATGCTGGCGAAATACGACGAGGTCATGGAGATCATTCTCCCGACGCTCGGACCGGAGCGCCGCGCGACCTATTCGCCGTTCCTGCCCGTCTGCCCGCGTACGGGCATTGTTCTTCAGGTGCCGATGGTCGATCGCGATGTCGCGGCCGGAACCGTCACCTATGTCGACCCGGACACGAACGAGCGTGTAACGACAAAGGTGACGGGCGGCGCGGTCAAGTGCCAGTGGAAGGCGGACTGGGCGCTGCGCTGGGTCGCGCTCGACGTCGATTACGAAATGGCCGGCAAGGATCTTATCGACTCCGTTACCCTGTCGTCCAAGATCGCGCGCGTGCTCGGCTCCGAGCCGCCGGAAGGCTTCAATTACGAGCTTTTCCTCGACGAGAAGGGCGGCAAGATTTCGAAGTCGAAGGGCAACGGCCTGACGATCGAGGAATGGCTGTCCTATGCCTCGCCGGAAAGCCTGTCGCAGTTCATGTTCCAGTCGCCGCGCTCGGCCAAGAAACTACACTTCGACGTCATTCCGCGCAATTTCGACGATTATCTGACCTATCTCGACCGCTTCCCGCAGCAGGAATTGAAAGACAGGCTGCAAAATCCGGTCTGGCACATTCATTCCGGCAATCCGCCGCCGGTCGAGCGCATCGGTTCCGAAAACGTGCAATTGTCGTTCTCGATGCTGCTCAACATCGCATCCGTGTCGAATGCCGAAACGGAAGACCAGATGTGGGGCTTCATCCGTCAATACGCGCCCGACGTCGGCCGCGCGACGCATCCGCGCCTCGGCGCGCTGGTCGGCTATGCGGTGCGCTATTACCACGACTTCGTGAAGCCGAAGAAGGTGTTCGAGGCGCCGGACGAGACCGCGCGCGGCGCGCTTCAGGCGCTCGATGCCATGCTGGCCGCGCTGCCGGAAGGCGCGCCGTCCGATGTCATCCAGGCCGCGGTCTACGATGTCGGGCGTACATATTATCCGGACACGTCCGGCAAGGCGAAATCGCCGGACGGGCGGCCCGGCGTCTCGCAGGCCTGGTTCGGCACGCTCTACAAGACCCTGATCGGTCAGGAACGCGGACCGCGCTTCGGCTCCTTCGTCGCCGTCTACGGCGTGGAAGGCACACGGGCGCTGATCGCCAAGGCGCTGCGCAACGAACTCGCGGCGGCGTAAGTTCCCCTCCCCTCCTCCGCGAAGCGGGGTGGGGGCAATCCTCACGCCGCATGAACCCCACCCCGGTGCGCTTCGCGCACTCGCCCTCCCCTTTCAGGGGGAGGGATAAAAGGAGCCTCTCATGCCCGTATTGACCGTCTATCTCTCCGGCGAAATTCACACCGACTGGCGCGAGCAGATCGAAACCGGCGTCAGGGAAGCCGGGCTCGACATCGTCTTCACCGCGCCGGTGACGATCCATGAGAACAGCGACGATTGCGGCGTGGCCATCCTCGGCGAGGAGGAGAAATCCTTCTGGAAGGACCGCAAGGGCGCGCAGATGAACGCCATCCGCACGCGCACTCTGATCGAGAAGGCGGACGTGGTCGTCGTGCGTTTCGGCGACAAATACAAGCAGTGGAATGCGGCCTTCGATGCCGGTTTCGCCTACGGCATCGGCAAGCCGATCATCGTCATGCATGCGCCCGATCTGACGCATCCCCTGAAGGAAGTGGATGCGGCCGCGCTCGCGGTTGCGGAAACGCCGGAGCAGATCGTCAATACGCTGCGTTATGTGCTGACCGGCGCGCTGCCGGGGCGGTGATCGCGGAGAGCGTGCGGATCAGGGCAGGGTGAGGATTGCGAGGATCAGAAGAGCACCTGCAACCGCAAGTTCCTTCCACTCGTAGATGCCGATGCCGAACGCTTTGGGGCTGTAATAATAATCGTCGTCATCCTGGGCGATGGCGAACGCCACCTTTGCCGCAAGAACAGCGGCAAGGATCGCGAGCCCCGTGGGCACCAGTAGACGCATAACTCCGGCAGACTACTTTAACGGGAAAACCGCGTCAATCGACCTCTATCCGAAAGTCTTACTTCTAGGCGTTGTATAAATTTCGGCTAAAAGCGAGTTGTTTCAGGAAGTTAGTCGTTTTAGGAGCAATGTAATTGCAACTATTCGTGCGCTTCATGTCGTCAAGGCGGGCGTGAACTTCCGCTTCTGAGACGGCTTCGAAAGACCGGAATGAAAAACCCCGCTTCGGCGGGGTTTTTATTTGTACCTACGGTTCTTGCGGCTCTCGCGTGAACGGGAGAGGCTACTGGCTCGACCACAGGATGCGCGCGATCCAGGCCACGTCCGCCATCGGGATGGTGCGGTCCTTGTGCGCGGGGTTGAACGAGCGCAGTTCGATCTGCTTTTCGGTCTTGCGGATCAGTTCCTTTGCCAGCACCTCGCCGTCCGTTGTCTTGACGACGACGCGGTCGCCCTTGCGCGGCTTGGCCGAGGGCGAGACGACGATGATATCGCCCTTGCGATAGAGCGGCAGCATGGAATCGCCGGCGATCTCCAGCGCATAGGCGTGATCGTCATCGATGTCGGGCAGGCTTACTTCGTCCCAGCCGCCGCCGACCGGAAATCCGGCATCGGTGAAGAAGCCGCCGCGTCCCGCCTGCGCAAGGCCGATCAGCGGCACGGTGCGGTTTCCGCCAACTCCGCGCCCGCCGACGACATCGAGAAAGCTTTCGAGCGAGGCGCCGGTCGCGTGCAGGATCTTTGCAACCGATTCCGTCGAAGGCCAGCGCGGCCGCCCGTCGGCGGCGATGCGTTTCGAGCGGTTGAACGTGGTGGGATCGAGACCGGCTTTCTTTGCAAGGCCGGAAGCGGACATTCCGTGCACTTCCGCGAGCTGGTCGATCGCGTTCCAGATTCGGTTATGGGTGAGCATCGGGCCGCCGTCTTTGGATG
Source organism: Pseudomonadota bacterium (assembly GCA_023388965.1). GTDB lineage: Bacteria > Pseudomonadota > Alphaproteobacteria > Rhizobiales > Methylopilaceae > Flaviflagellibacter. Next base: position 88,532 of record JAEWFF010000014.1, read on the forward strand.
AGAAATCACGTAGGAATTAGTACCTCAGAGAGGTTTTGTCCAGCCTCAAATGACGCCTTCGCTTGATTGGGCGCATCATGCTCTCTAATGCTCGCGTGCCGATGTCCCCGCCGCAGATCATCTATAAAATCGTTCCCGTTGCGCTCTGGCAGGAAGCGCAGGCCGCGGGCGTGTTTCGCGGCGCGCCCGTCGATCTTGCCGACGGTTTCATTCATTTCTCGACGGCGCAGCAGGTTGCCGAAACCGCGGCCAAACACTTTGCCGGGCAGAGCGATCTTCTGCTCGTCGCGGTGAATGCGGACGCGCTCGGCGCGCTGAAATGGGTGCCCTCGCGCGGCGGCGCGCTGTTCCCGCATCTTTATGCCGGCATGCCGCTCGACGCGGTTCTGTGGTCGAAGCCGCTGCCGTGGGACGGCACGCGCCATGTTTTTCCGGAGCTGTCATGATCGGTCTGGCCTGGCCCCTGATGCGCACGGTGCTGCACGGTATGGACCCGGAGCGCGCGCACGATTTCACGCTGACGGCGCTCGACAGCGTGCCGCTGCCCGATCCGGCGCCCGACGATGCGCGCCTCGCGGTCGAGGTTCTCGGCATGCGCTTTCCGAATCCGGTCGGTCTTGCCGCCGGTTTTGACAAGGACGCCCGCGTTCCGGACAAGATGCTGAAGCTCGGTTTCGGCTTCGTCGAATGCGGCTCGATCACGCCGCTGCCGCAGCCGGGCAATGCGAAGCCGCGCGTCTTCCGTCTTCCCGAAGCGCATGGCGTCATCAATCGCCTCGGCTTCAACAATGGCGGCCATGCCGCCGCCTTGGCGCGCATGAAAGCGCGTGCCGGCCGAGGCGGGATTGTCGGGATCAATATCGGCGCCAACAAGGACGCGGCCGACCGCGCGGCGGATTACGCGGCGGGTGTGCGTGCATTCGCGCTGTACGCAACCTATCTCACAGTCAATATCTCGTCGCCCAACACGCCGGGCCTGCGCGATCTGCAGGCGAGCTCGGCGCTCGACGATCTATTGCAGCGCGTGGTCGAGGCGCGGGCCGCAAGCGGCGCCAAACCGCCGATCCTGCTCAAGATCGCGCCCGATCTTGCGCTCGAAGATCTCGACGATGTCGTGGCGGTTGCGCTCGCGCGCGGCATTGACGGTCTCATCGTCTCCAATACGACGCTCGCGCGCCCCGCCGATGTGCGCGATGTGGCGGCGAAGGAACAGGGCGGCCTGTCGGGCGCGCCTTTGTTCCGCCGCGCGACCTGGATGCTGGCCGAGACCGCGCTGCGCGTCGAAGGCAAGCTGCCGCTGATCGGTGTCGGCGGCATTCATTCCGCAGAGACGGCGCTTGCGAAAATACGTGCCGGCGCCAGCCTCATCCAGGTCTATACAGGCCTGACATTCGAGGGGCCGGGCCTTGTGACCGACATCAAGCAGGGCATCCTGCATGTACTGACGCGCGAGCGGCTGGAAAATTTCAACCCACTTGTCGGGCAAGATAGCGAAGCGGTAGCGAAGGCCGGAGCGGGCGGGTGATATTCCACGCGGCTCTCGCGGAATTTGTTTTGCTTTTACTGGATATCGTGAATTTTCTGAAGCAATCTTCTATATAACAGTATAGTTTCGATCCGTACATTTTCCATTACGCCCCTGTGAATCTCCGGAGTCGGCGATGGCGGTGCGACGTTTTGTGCGTACAGCCTATGCTTGGCTGTCCGGCGGTGCCGAAGATGTAACGGACAGCGAAATACTGCTTCCGACAGGCAAACTGCCGCCTCCCGTCTGTTTCATATTCGACGGGTCCGCATCGGGGCACGAACTGCTCGTGACGTTGCTGAAGCAGCACAACATCAACGCGCAGATATTCTCCGATCTGAAATATATGAACCGGGCCTACGGCAAGGCCCGCCCCCAGCTCGTCATCCTCGGCTCTTCGCTCGAGCGCCAGCAGCTCGAATCCGTCATTCGACTTTTGTCGGAGAAGGACTATTCGGGCAGCATCCAGCCCATCGTTACCGCCGCAAACCGCGATGCGGTCAATGCGGCGCTGAAGAAGGTTCGCGGCGTGCGCGTTCTGCCGATGATTGCCGAGCCGGTGAAGGCGTCGGCGATCGACATGGTGGTCAAGAGCGAGGGCCTCGCGCGCACGAGCGAGGGGCGGCCGAAGATCGATCTCGATGTCGCCCTGAAGAACGGGTGGATCGAGTACTGGTATCAGCCCCGGATCGATCTCGACACGCGTCTGCTGTCCGGCGTCGAATGCCTTGCGCGGCTGCGCCATCCCGTTCACGGCATTCTGAAGCGCGATTGCTTTCTCGAAGGCGCAAGCGACAGCGCGCGGTTCATTCTTGCTTCCAATGCGGTGCGTACGCTCATCGCGGACTGGAAACTGTTTCGCGAGTTCGGCCACAACGTCTTCATCAACACGCATATGCCGGCGCTGATCTGGCGCAATGCCCGGATATTCGATGTGCTGAAGCGCATACGGCCGGGACATGGCGATTGGCCCGGCATCGGCTTCGATATGGATGTGATCCCGGATGTGGATGCGATCGCGCTGGAAAAGATCGCCCATCTTCTGGTCGACGTGCACAAGGTACGGATCGCGATCAACGAGTTCGACAACGGGGTTGCGTCCCAGATGATGGTGCGCACGTTCAGGCCCGCCGCGCTGAAACTGCCGCGTGAAATCGCGCATGGCTGTTCGGACGATCCGGCACGGCAGAAGACCTGCCGCGAACTCATCGCCTTCGCGCATGACAGGCAGATGCGCGCGGTGGCGGTCGGCGTCACCTACAAGGACGATCTCGAATTTCTGGTTGGCGCCGGGTGCGACGCAGCGCAGGGACAGGTGTTCTCGCGGGCCCTGCCGCGCGATCAGTGCATGATGCTGTTACAGCGTCATTCGCGCGTCAATTCCGGGCCCCGACCTTCAAAAGCCTCAGGATCAGCCAGATCGGGAACACGACCACCGCGCCGAGCATGAACCAGCGCAGCAGCGTTTCCAGCGCGCCCCAGATATTGTCGAAGAAGTCGTAGAACAGGTCCTGCACCGCGCGCAGGATCGCGAACGCATCGAGCCCGAAGACTGCGAGGATGACGCCGATCACCACCGACAGCATTGCCAGCTTCGCCAGCACCCAGAGCGGCGAGCCGCCGAAGAAACGGGTCAGCGGATCGGTGCGGGGAGCTGCGGGTTCGTGGTCGATGGTCTTCGACGGATCGGGGGGAATGTCGCTCATGGCCGTTTCCTAGCACAGACTGCGGGCCGGCCTCCAGCGCTCAGGGGCCGGCGTTCAGGCGGCCGGCGTGTCCCATCCCTGCGCCGGCGGCGTGACCTCGTTGGCCTCGACCGGTGCCGCTTTCGGCTGCCAGGTATCGGCCGCAACTTCCATGGCCTGAAGGTTTGCCGGGTCGAGCTTGGCGCCGATCTGGTCGCGCTTGGAGGCCGCGTCCTTGTCGCCCTGTTTGGCGGCGAGCGCGAACCAGCGCCAGGATTCCGCGAGGTCCTGCGGCACGGACAGGCCGCGCGCATACAGGATGCCGAGATTGTACTGGCTGTCGCGGACGCCGTGCTCGGCCGCCTTGCGGAACCAGACGGAGGCGACGGCGACATCGGGCTGGCCGAAGCCGCCTTCGGCATACAGCACGCCGAGATTGTGCATGGCCTGCACATTGCCGGCGGTGGCCGCCTGCTCGTACAGACCGCGCGCGGTCTGTACATCCTTCGGTACGCCGTTGCCCTTTTCGAGCAGATGGGCGAGGCGGTATTGCGCCGGCGCCAGACCCTGATCGGCGGCGCGTTCCAGCCATTCCGACGCCTTGTCCATGTCGCGGGCAACGCCGCGTCCCTCGGCAAAGCGGATTGCGACTTCGTATTGCGCATTGGCATCGCCCGCCACGGCGCGCGTGCGCAGGCGCGGTCCGCCGATTTCGACCGGCAGGGGGGCAGGCGCGGCATGCTGCGCGCGCGGGATCGATCCGGTGATGGTGGGATCGAGCAGCGAGGAGGTGGCGACCGGCGCATGCGAGGTCGCGGTTTGCGCCGGTGTCGCGGAGGCCGTGCGCGGTTCGGCGACGGCCGGCGTCGGTGCAGCGGGAACCGGGGCTGGACTGGCCTCGATCTGCGCATCCGGACCGGCTGCGAGCTGAGTGTCCGCGAACATGCCGTCGAGGAAGCGGCTCGATCCGGCGTAAATACCGACGAGAAGCGCGGCGGCGGCCGCACCGGCAAGGAGTGTTCGTTTCATGGAGCGCACCGCCGCATTGCGCGATGTCTGCGGGCGCTTGCGCGCGGCCGGTTCCGGCGTCTGGTTGGAGCGCCGTGCGGCTGCGATGTACTGGCGCCGTTCGGCGCCTGACGTCTGCGTGGCGTGAGATTCCGGGCGCGCCGTGCGCTCGTCCTGCGCACGCTCTTCCAGAGCGCGCTGCGCCGCAGCGCGCGCGCGGGCGGAAGGACTTTCCGCCGGCTGGACGGCGATGGGCGCGGGCGTCGCCCGGTCGGGCAGACGGGCCGCGACGTGTTCCAGCGACTGGCGCACCGTGTCGAGCATGTCGCGCGTGCGCCGCTCGGATTCGCCCGCATCTGAGCGCAAATTGGCGACCTCGCGTGCGATCGTGTCGATACGCACATTGGTCTGGCTTTCCATCGCCTGAAGCTGCGGCTGAACGAGGTTCAGCACCGCGCTTTCGGCAGCCTGTGCCGGCAGCGGCGATTCCGTGATCAGCCGCGTCACCTCGGCGAGCGAAACCTCCAGCGAGTCGAAGGTGCGCGCAGCGCGCTGTTCGAACTGCTCGGCAAGCTTCTGGAAAGCGCGCTCGAGCGTTTCGTTGATGTCGGATACCGGGCGTGCAGGCTCGTCCAGCCTGTGCTGACGCATTTCGCCGATGTCCGATGCCGGGCGAACGGGCTCGTCCAGCTTGCGCTGGCGCTCGACGATCTCGGCGACGGCCGAGCGCAGCGGGCCGGGGTTTTCACTGGGGCGGAACGTGCCGGCGTTTTCATCGGATTGCGATTGCTGGCGGGAGAACGGACCGGGGAAACGGCCCATGACCTCGCGCAGCGATCCGCCATCCTCCGTCTTACGCACGGTTTCCATACGCTCTGCCTCGATACGCTCACGCCGGGCGGCAAGCCGCCCCTGAATGATGCCGTTCAGGCTCCCGGCGTCCGGCTGCGTGTTCGCGGGTGCGGGCGGGGCCATGGCGACGGCCTGAAGTCTGGGTTCCTGAAGTCTTGGCTCCTGAAGTCTGGGCTGGGGCGGAGGGGCGGGCGGCTCGACCCGAGGCGCCGGCTCAAGCGGGGCGGCCTGCGCGTGCAGCCAGTCGGAGATCTCCAGCATTTTGCGTCTGATCTCGGCTTCCTCGAAGCCCATGTCCCGACCCGGCTGCTCATTGCGGGCTGCGTTCGCTGCCATCACCATCTCTCCGCGGACCGCGCCGGCGGCCCCGGTTACCGCCGCGCATCGGCGCGCCACGGAACTCCCGTTCCCCGTTTTCCGCCCAACGTGGTAAAAATTAGGTTAAGGGGATGGTTATGAATCAACCGTAGATTGCGGTGGATCGCTGCCACCCTGCCGCGATCTTGGCGTGTTTTGGACGTATCGCGTGAAGAACGCGCCCTTCCGGCACAGGAGAATCTCCAATGCGGCACATTCTCATCGGCGTTCTTGCCGTTCTGCCCCTCACCGCCATCGCGGCCGCGCAGGCCCCGGAGCCGGCATCTGACGACCGTTTCCAGATCGAACGGCAGGGCGACGCCTTCATCCGGCTCGACCGCAAGAGCGGCGCGATTTCAACCTGCACGCTCGAAAAGGGGCAGTTCGACTGCCGCATGAGCGCGGACGAGCGCGCAGCCCTTCAGGCCGAGATCGACCGTCTTGCCGAGGAGGTCGAGCAGCTGCGCACGGTGGAGGCCGAGCCCAAGGCCGGCATTTCCAAGAACGGCAAGGAAATCACGCTCAAACTACCGAGCGACGAGGAGATCAAGGGCGTTGTCGCCTATCTGCAGGGCATGCTCGATCGCGCGATCGCGGCGCTCAAAGACCTCGCCGGTTCGGTCTGAGATGAGGGAACAGGCCACCGCTGCCGGACGGATTTCGGAGATCGTCTATGACGAGCCGGACGAGGCGCCGCTCGATCTGCGGCGCGGCCATCTGGCCGTCGGCACGCCCGGCCGGGGCTTCACCGATCTCACATCGGCCGCCGCCGACTGGCTGCAAGGCATCGGCGCGGCCGACGGCCTCCTGACCCTGTTCATTCGCCACACCTCGGCCTCGCTCACCGTTCAGGAGAACGCGGACCCCGACGTACAGGCAGATCTGTTGTCGGCGCTCGACCGCCTGGCGCCGGAGGATGCTGCCTACCGCCACACGGTCGAGGGCGCGGACGATATGCCCGCCCACATCAAATCGTTAATCACTTCGGTTGCCATATCCGTTCCCGTCGCGGGCGGCGCCTTGCTGCTGGGAACGTGGCAGGCGATCTACCTGATCGAGCATCGCGCGGCGGCCCACCGGCGCGAGGTGTCGCTGATGTTTCTGGGGCGCACCACGATGTAGCTGTGCCCGCGATTTAATACTGTACCAACGCACTGGACACGATAATCTTCCGCCGCGCACCCGACCCCTCAGACAAGGCAATTCGAGCTACATGACAGAGACGGCAAATCACCGGTTCGTCATCGCCGACGATCACCCGCTGTTCCGCGGGGCGCTCCGCGCGGCCATCACCGGCGCCTTTCAGGGCGCCTCCATCTCGGAAGCCGGCTCCATCGAAGCCCTCGTGGCCGAACTCGAGCGCGAGCAGGAGATGGACCTCGTCCTGCTCGATCTGGCAATGCCCGGCGTGCGCGGCTATTCGGGCCTGCTCCTGCTGCGCGCGCAATATCCCGGCATTCCGGTCATCGTGGTTTCGGCGCACGAGGATATCGGCGTCATCCGCCGCTGCATGGGGTTCGGCGCCTCCGGCTTCATTCCCAAGACGACCGATGTCGAACTCATGCGCGAGGCCATCCGCATCGTCCTTGCCGGCGGAACCTGGACGCCGCCCGATCTCGATCTCGACAATGCGCCGCCAGACGACGAGAACGCGGCTTTGGTGCGCCGCCTCGCCACGCTGACGCCGCAGCAGGTGCGCGTTCTGATGATGCTGTCGGACGGCCTGCTCAACAAGCAGATCGCGTTCGAACTCAATGTCTCGGAAGCAACCGTCAAGGCCCATGTCTCGGCCATCCTGCAAAAGCTCGGCGTCGACAGCCGCACGCAGGCCGTGATCGCCGCCTCGCGTATTGACGCGGGGCAGTGGATCGACAGCACGTCCTGATCCGGCATCTATTCGGCGGCCGGCCGCGTGGCGCGCAATTGCGCCAGAAGGGCACGCAGCGCGCCGGGGCGCAGCGGCTTGTGCAGGATCTGCATGCCGAGAGCACGGGCGTTTTCGCGCACGATCGGTTCGCGGTTCGCCGTCACCAGAATGCCCGGCAGATCGCCCAGCGCTTCGCGCAGCGCACGCATGATCGACAGCCCGTCCATATTGTCGAGGTGGTAATCGACGATCACGACATCGGGCGCGCCTTCCTCGCCGGTGATCGTACGGGCATCTTCGAGGTCTTGCGCCGTCATGACATGGCAGCCCCAGCCTTCGAGCAACTGGCGCATGCCGTCGAGAATGGCGGCCTCGTTGTCGATGCACAGGGCGCGCGTTCCCGTGAGTGCGGAGAGCGGCGCGCCGGCCGGAACGATGCGGCTTTTCAACTGGGTCTGCGGCTGCGCCTCGGGCAGGGTCACGGCAAACATCGAGCCGTGGCCGGGCCGCGATTGCAGCGTGACCTTGTGGTGCAGGATACGGCCGATACGCTCGACGATGGACAGGCCGAGGCCGAGGCCGTGCGCCTCGTGATCGCCGGCATGAAGCCGCTGGAATTCTTTGAACACGGCGCGCTGGCTGGCAAGAGGAATGCCGAGGCCGGTGTCCCAGACCTCGATCCGCAACCGGCCATCGCCGGCGCGGCGCACGCCGACGAGGACGCGTCCGGCGGGCGTGTATTTGATCGCGTTTGAAATCAGGTTCTGCAAAAGGCGGCGCAGCAACTGGCGGTCGGAGCGGACCCAGAGGCTCGTCGCGACGAAGGACAGATCGATCTTCTGATTGCGCGCCATCGGCGTGAACTCGACCTCGATCTGCCGGAAAAGGTCGGCCAGCGGAAAGACGCGGATATCGGGCGTGTAGGCACCGGCATCCATGCGCGAGATATCGAGGAGAACCGAGAAGATTTCCTCGACCGATTGCAGCGAGGCATCGACATTGGCGACAAGGTCGCGGTTCGGATCGGCCGCGCTGCGCTCGCTCAGGCTGGCGACATAGAGGCGGGCGGCATTGAGCGGCTGCAGGATGTCGTGACTGGCGGCCGCGAGAAAACGGGTCTTGGACGAATTGGCCTGTTCGGCTTCGGCCTTCGCCTGCATCAGCTCATGCGTACGTTCATTGACGCGCTCTTCAAGGGCGCGCTCCGTCGCCACCGCTTCCGTCACATCGGTGAAGGTCACGACCACGCCACCGCCGGGCATGTCGTCGGCCCGGATTTCGACGACGCGCCCGCTCGGGTGGAGCGTGGATCGGGACACTCTCTGGCGTTCGAATGTGTGCTGTATCCGCTCGGCGATGATTTCGTCGGTCGCGCCCGGACCGTAAAGACCGCGCTCGGCGTTGAAGCGCAGGATTTCATCGATCGGCTTGCCGATCCGCAGGAAATTGTCCGGTATGTTGAACAGCCGCATATATTCGTGGTTCCAGCACACGATGTTCAGGTCGGAATCGTAGACCGTGATGCCGTGCCGCGCATGATCGATGGCGGTCTGAAGGATGTCGCGTGTGTACTGGACGGCGAGGGAAGCTTCATCGAGAAGGCGCAACGCATCCTTCTTGGTCGTTGGCCCGCCGCGCAGCAGCATGGACAGGACCATGCGCGAGGACGTGCCGATCACCGAGGTCAGGAGATGCTCGGCATAGCGCAGATGATGGATATCGGCGGCATCGAACGGCGAGAGCCTTACCTTGCGCACGGCGGCGAACTGGTCGAAGGCCTGCCTTGTGCGCTCCTCGCCGAGATAGCGCGCGACCGCGCTCTGCAGTTCGCCGAGGCGCACGGGAGTATGCCAGCCCAGAAGGCTTTGCCCCATGCTGGTCGGGCCGCGGCCGACGAATGTATTGGCCTGCAGCCGCTCCATGGCCGAGGGCGCGAACAGCAGCGATCCGAAAATGTAGGCGCATATGTTCAGCAGAAGGCTCCAGAACACGCCATGGACGAAAGGATCGATGGAGATGCCGAACAGGGCGGTCGGCTGCAGCCAGTCGACGCCGAACAATGCGTCCTCCAGCGTGGCGGAGATAAGATCGCCATGCATCATCGAGGGTATCAGCAGCGTGTAGGCCCAGATCGCGAGCCCGACCAGTATTGACAGCAATGCGCCCGGCGCGGTGCCGCGCTTCCAGAACAGGCCGCCGAAAAAGGCCGGGCTGAGCTGCGCCACTGCGGCGAAGGCCAGAAGCCCGGTCTGCGCAAGTCCCGCGGTTCCGGCGAACTGGTAGAACGCATAGCCGAGCAGAAGAACGACCAGGATCGAGACGCGGCGCACGGGCAGGAGGATGCGGCGCATATCGCCAAATCCGCCCTCGCGGCCGCGCAGGAGGAGCGGAACGACGATGTTGTTCGACACCATGATCGACAAAGCGATCGATTCAACGATCACCATTGCAGTCGCGGCAGACAGACCGCCGATGAACGCCGCCATGGTCATGAACGTCGAATTGGCGCTCATCGGAAGGTTCAGGACATAGGTGTCCGGCGACACCGTGCCGCCGGCGAACATGATCGTTCCGGCAATCGTCATCGGCACGATGAAGATGTTGATGCCGATCATATAGGCCGGCACCAGCAGCGCCGCGTAACGCAGATCCTTTTCGCTGAGATTCTCGACGATGGTGACGTGGAACTGCCGGGGCAGGAGGAAGGCACAGGCAAAGGACAGGACGATGAAGGTCGTCCATACGCTGAGTTTCGGCAATTGCTCGAACGGCCCGAGAAGATTGTGGGCGCGCGCCTGGCTGACGAGATCTTCCAGCCCGCCGAAAATGCCCCAGGTCACGAATGCGCCGACCGCCAGCAGAGCGAGAAGCTTGATGAAGCTTTCGGCGGCGATGGCCAGCATCAGGCCCGATTGGTGCTCGGTCGCGTCGATGAAGCGCGTGCCGAACATACTGGCAAAAACCGCAAGAACGAACGCGCCCCACAGCGCGACCTGATCGACGTCCACGATCATGCCGGAACTGGCGCCGTATCCCTCGAACACGGTTGCGACCGAAATCGAGATCGCCTTCAGCTGGAGCGCGATGTACGGCACCGCGCCGATGAGAAGCGCCAGCGAGATCACGACGGCGAGAAGCTGGCTCTTGCCGTAGCGCGCCGAGATGAAGTCGGCGATGGAGGTGATGTTCTGCGCTTTCGCGATGCTCGCAATGCGCATGAGAAGCGGCGAGCCGAATGTAAAGGCGAGGATCGGACCGATATAGATGGCGAGGAAATCGAGACCGGATACGGCGGCAAGGCCGACCGAGCCGAAGAACGTCCACGACGTGCAATAGACCGCGATGGCGAAGGCATAGATGTATGGTCGCCCCCAGCTTGACATCCATGAGGGCCGCGCGCGGTCGCCATAGGCCGCAAGAGCGAAAAGGAGGCCGAGATAGAGCAGCGCGGCCGCGATCACCGCCCAGCCGAGCAGCATGACGCCTCACCACAGGGTTGTCGCGTTTTCTTATCAGCCCTTCCGGCGCCGGGCCAGCGCCTGCCGAAAGCCGCGTCACCGTCCGTCCGAATGAACCTTTGCCCGGGGCGCCGGGTTAATCATCGGATGGTTGAGGCATCATGACGGCTTTCAGAAAATATGCGGTGTGCGCGGCGGCGCTCGGCGGATTGGCAGCGGCGGCGTTCACCGTCGATCAGGCGGGCGTGCGGGCGGAAAGCGCCATGGATTTCCTGCGCAACCAGCACCAGCGCGCCCAACCGCACTATCCGCGCCAGCCGGTGCGGGTGCGGCGCGGATTGTTCGGCGGACTTTTCGACACGTTGCGCCGCGAATTCGAGGCACCGCCGCCGCGAGCAGCCGCTCCGGCCAGAAGCCACGCCATGCAGCGCATCGTGTGCCGCCGCACCTGCGACGGTGCGCAACTCGTTCTCGGCATCGTGCCCGCTCATCGCTCCCATGCACAGGAAGAGGCCATGTGCACGGCGGCGGGCGGGGGCGAGCAGACAAGGCTGATCGTCGAGAAATTCGTGCCCGGCGCGGGTTTCGAGCCCGCACCGCAGGTTCAGACCGCCTCGGCGGCCACCCTGATGGAAGGGCGCGCGGCGCTCGACGATGCGTCTGCCGCGCCCAGGGCAAGCGCGTGCGGGGAGGGCGCGCGCTTCATGACGGTGCCGATTCGCGATGATGCCACCCTCCGCAAAGGGGACATCGTCGCCACGCGCAACGGCTTCAAAGTGTTCGTCGGCAAGGGCAAGCCGCCGTTCGATGAGAGCGATTTCGCCGATATCGACAAGAAAAAGCGCATAGCGTCCTCAATCGAGAAACTCAGGATCGCGGACCGCTGACACCGTTCCCGGGCCAGCTTAATGTGCCAGCCGGCAAACCGGGAGAGTTTCCATGCTTGAGGAATTCAAGAAATTTGCGCTGAAGGGCAATGTCGTCGATCTCGCCGTCGGCGTCATCATCGGTGCCGCGTTCAGCCAGATCGTCTCGTCTTTGGTCGAGGACGTGGTGATGCCTGTCATCGGCTTCATCACCGGCGGGCTCGATTTTACCAATTATTTCGTCCAGCTCAGCGGCCCGGATGCCGCCACTTATGCTGCGGCCAAGGAAGCGGGAGCGACGGTCGGCTATGGCGCGTTCCTGACCGCGGCGCTGAATTTCATGATCGTCGCCTGGATCCTGTTCCTTGCGGTGCGCGGCATCAATCGCATGCGCCGGAAGGAAGAGGAAAAGCCGGCCGAGCCTCCAAAGGAGGAACAGCTCCTCACCGAGATCCGCGATATTCTGGCGGCGAGGAAGTAGGAAGATCGTGTGTCCCGGGGCGGCGCGAAGCGTCGAGCCCGGGACCCATACGCCCGGACATCACGGCTCTAATCTCGAATGGTACGGAGTATGGGTCCCGGACAGCGGCTTTGCCGCTTCCGGGACATGAAGGTACGGATTTACTCCGCAGCTACCGAGATACGGCCGAGCTGCAGCGCGCTCCACACTTCTTCGAGCGCGTCCGCCAGTTCGCCGATCAGTTCATCTGAATGGAACGGCGTCGGCGTGAAGCGCAGGCGCTCGGTGCCGCGCGGCACGGTCGGGAAATTGATCGGCTGCACATAGATGCCGTGCTTTTCGAGAAGGCGGTCCGAGGCGGCCTTGGCCAGAGCCGGATCGCCTACGAGAACCGGCACGATATGCGTGTCGCCGGGCAGGACGGGCAGCCCGCGCGCCAGCAGAGCGCGCTTCGTGGCCGCGGCCTGACGCTGCTGGCCGTCCCGCTCCTCGCTGGAATGGCGAAGATGGCGCACCGAAGCGCAGGCGGCCGCCGCGACGGCCGGCGGCAGCGTCGAGGTGAAGATGAAGCCCGGCGCGTAGGAGCGCACGGTATCGACGATCATGCTGGACGCGGCGATGTAGCCGCCGACGACGCCGAAGCCCTTGGCCAGGGTGCCCTCGATGATGTCCACGCGGTCCATCACGCCCTCGCGCTCGGCAACGCCGGCGCCGTGGGGGCCGTACATGCCGACGGCGTGAACCTCGTCGAGATAGGTCATCGCGCCATAGCGCTCTGCCAGATCGCAGATCGCCGCAATCGGCGCGACATCGCCGTCCATCGAATAGATGCTTTCGAACACGATCAGCTTCGGCCGATCGCGGCCGGCGGCACGCAGCAATTCCTCGAGATGGGCGATATCGTTGTGCCGGAAGATTTGCTTCTCGCACCGCGAATTGCGGATGCCGGCGATCATCGAGGCGTGGTTGAGTTCGTCCGAGAGGATCAGGCAGTCCGGCATCGTGCAGGCGATGGTCGAGATCGCCGCCTCATTGGCCACGAAGCCCGAGGTGAAGACGAGAGCCGATTCCTTGCCGTGCAGCCCGGCAAGCTCCTGTTCCAGGATGACGATGGGGTGGTGATTGCCCGAAATGTTCCGTGTGCCGCCCGCGCCGGCACCCGTCTTGAGCGCCGTTTCGGCCATTGCCGAGGTTACGTCCGGATGTTGCCCCATTCCGAGATAATCGTTGGAGCACCAGACCACGACCTCGCGCTCGCCCTCGGGCGAGTGCCACAAAGCGCGCGGAAAACGGCCTGCAACCCGTTCCAGATCGGCGAAAACGCGATAGCGCCGCTCCGCGTGCAGTCTCTCGACCGCGTCACGAAAAAAGGTGTCATAGGCTGGTTTCATCAGGGAAGATCGCTCGACCATGGAATTAGTCTAGCCTGTATCTGCCGCCTTGTCGCTTGATCAAGCGCAATTCGCGACCAACTGCCGCGCAAATTCCCCCCGCGGAATTGTGCGCCAGGCGGGCGAGGGTTGTGCGGCCGCAAGCAATGCGGCAGAGCTTGCCGCCGAGAGGGAAATCCATGGGGCCCGAGGGCATCGTTCCGATTGTGTTGTGCGGCGGCGCCGGGACGCGGCTCTGGCCGGCTTCGCGGGAAAGCCGCCCCAAGCAGTTCCTGCCTCTTCTGGGGGCGCGATCCTCTTTTCAGGAAACGGTTTTAGCCGTTTCGGACCCCGCTCTGTTCGGGCGGCCCATCGTCATCGCCAATGCCGAGCACCGCTTTCTGATCGCCGACCAGCTCGCCGAGATCGGCGCCGAGGCCGACATCGTTCTGGAGCCCGCGCGCCGCGATTCGGGGCCCGCGACGCTTGCCGCCTCCCTGATCGCGCAAAGGCGCGATCCGGACGCCGTGGTCCTCACTCTGGCGGCCGATCATCTGGTCCGAAAGCCCGAGGCGTTCCGCAATGCCTGTGTCGCGGCGCTGCCGGCGGCGCGCGATGGCGCCATCCTCGTATTCGGCGTGACGCCCGAGGCGCCCTCGACCGCCTACGGCTATATCCGGCCCGGCGAGCCCTCCGGCCATGAGGGCGTCCGCAAGGTCGATGCCTTTGTCGAAAAGCCGGATGCGGCGACAGCTTCGCGCTACGTGGCGGACGGCTATCTGTGGAACGCCGGCAATTTCCTGTTCGCGGCCCGCACGCTCGCGGAGGATTATGCGCGTTTCGAGCCCGGGAGCGCCGAGGCGGTCGCCCGCGCCGTGGCCGGGGCCGTGGAGGATATGGGTTTCCTGCGGCTCGACCCCGAGGCCTTCAACGCCGCCGTGCCGAAAAGCGTGGATTATGCCGTGATGGAACGCACGTCGCGTGCCGCAGTGGTGCCGGTCGATCACGGCTGGTCCGATCTCGGCACCTGGGACACGGTGTGGAAAGTCAGCGAGAAGGACGCAAACGGCAATGCCGTGCGCGGGCCGGTCGAACTTCTCGCCAGCGAGAACTGCATGGCGATGTCCGATCGCCTGCTGGTGACGGTTTCCGGGCTGAAGGATGTCGTCGTGGTGGCGGACGACGATGCGGTCCTCGTTGCACGCCGCGACGATGCGGACGGCATCCGCAACCTCGTCGGCCATCTGCGCGAAAAGGGCCGTCCGCAGGCCGACAATCATGCGCGCGGCTTCCGGCCGTGGGGCTTTTATCAATCGCTCGATTCCGGAAGCCGGTTCCAGGTCAAGCGCATCGTCGTGAAGCCGGGCGCGCGCCTGTCGTTACAGCGCCACGCACACCGTGCCGAGCACTGGGTCGTCGTGCGCGGATTGGCCGAAGTGACGGTGGGTGAGGAAACGAAGATCCTGCACGAGAATGAATCGACCTACATCCCCCAGGGTGCGATCCACCGCCTGTGCAATCCCGGCACGATCGAGCTTGAAGTCATCGAAGTGCAGACCGGCTCCTATTTCGGCGAAGACGACATAGAGCGGTTTGAAGACGTCTACGGACGGTAATATTCTGGAGTTGTGAAGACGATGGGCGGTCGAGAAAAAGTTGCTCTCGTGACGGGCATTACGGGGCAGGATGGCGCCTATCTGGCGGAATTCCTGCTCGGCAAGGGATATCGCGTCCACGGCATCAAGCGGCGCTCGTCCTCGTTCAATACGGGGCGCATCGAACACCTCTACGAGGATCCTCATGTCGCCGATCCGCGCCTGATCCTGCATTTCGGCGACATGACGGATGCGACGAACCTGATCCGGATCGTGCAGGAAACCCAGCCCGACGAAATCTACAATCTTGCGGCGCAATCGCACGTACAGGTGAGTTTCGAAACGGCGGAATATACCGCCAACGCCGACGCTATGGGAACGCTGCGCCTTCTGGAGGCCATCCGGCTTCTCAACCTGACCGGCAAGACCCGCTTCTATCAGGCGTCCACCTCGGAGCTGTATGGAAAAGTCCAGGAAGTGCCGCAGCGCGAGACGACGCCCTTCTATCCGCGAAGCCCCTACGCGGCGGCGAAACTGTATGCCTACTGGATCACGGTGAACTACCGCGAGGCGTATGGCATGCACGCCTCCAACGGCATCCTGTTCAACCATGAAAGCCCGCTGCGCGGCGAAACCTTCGTGACGCGCAAGATCACGCGCGCGGTCGCCGCGATCCACAAGGGCGATCCGATGCCGCTTTATCTCGGCAATCTCGATGCCGAGCGCGACTGGGGCCATGCGAAGGATTTCGTCGAGGGCATGTGGCTGATGATGCAGCAGGAGCGGCCGGACGATTACGTGCTCGCGACCGGCGAGGTGCATTCGGTGCGCGAATTCACCGAGGCCGCATTCCGGGAGGCCGGCACCGCGCTCGAATGGCGCGGGCAGGGCCTGGAGGAAGAGGGCGTCTGTACCAATACGGGGCGCGTCCTCGTCAAGGTCGATCCGCGCTATTTCCGGCCGACGGAAGTGGACCGCCTGCAGGGCGATTCATCCAAGGCGCGCCGCGTGCTCGGCTGGCAGCACAAGGTCGCGTTCGGCGAACTCGTCGCCGAAATGGTGCGCGAGGATATAAAGGCGCTCGGATGACGACGTCCCTTGCCGGAAAGAAGGTCTGGGTCGCCGGCCATGGCGGCATGGTGGGCGGCGCGCTCGTGCGGCGGCTCGCTTCGGAAGATTGTAACGTATTGACGGCCTCACGCCGCGATGTCGATCTCGCGCGGCAGAGCGAAACCGAGGACTGGATCGCCGCCAACCGGCCCGATCTCGTCTTCCTTGCGGCCGCCAAGGTCGGCGGCATTGCCGCCAATAGCAGCCTGCCGGGGCAGTTCCTTTACGAGAACCTCGCCATCGCCACGAACATCATGGAAGGCGCTCGCAAGACCGGCGTGGAGAAGCTTCTCTTTCTCGGCTCAAGCTGCATCTTTCCGAAATTCGCGCCGCAGCCGATCACCGAATCCGCGCTTCTGACCGGCCCGCTCGAGCCGACGAACGAATGGTATGCAATCGCCAAGATCGCCGGGTTGAAACTGGCGCAGGCCTATCGGCGTCAATATGGGTGCGATTTCATTTCGGTTCAGCCGACCAATCTGTACGGACCCGGCGATAATTTTCACCCCGAGAACAGCCACGTGCCGGCGGCGCTGTTGCAGCGCTTCCACGAGGCAAAGGTCTCGGGTGCGCCTGAGGTCACGGTCTGGGGTACGGGCACGCCGCTGCGCGAGTTTCTGTATGTCGACGATCTTGCCGATGCCTGCGTGTTCCTGATGCGGACCTATTCCGGCGAAGAGCCCGTCAATATCGGCAGCGGTACGGAAATCGCGATTGCCGATTTCGCTCGACTCATTGCACGGACAATCGGTTATGAAGGCGAGATCGTTTTCGACACGTCGCGTCCGGACGGCACGCCGCGCAAGGCGCTCGACCTTACAAAGCTGCACGGCCTCGGCTGGCAGGCCCGAACCCCGCTCGATGACGGGCTGGAGGCCTATTACGACTATTTCCTGAAAGCCGTGAATCTCCGCCGGGCGTGAACCGGGCCGAAACCGTCTCATAACAGGCTTGACTGTAATGGCGGATGATGGCGCTCTTCCGTCGGGAGGACGAATGGTTTTACGGGTATTGGGCGACAGCCATTCGCTCTGGAGTTACGCGGGCATCGAAGAGGCGCGCATTTACTGGCGCGGCCCCAGAACCATGCACCGTGCCGCCCGCGACGGCATCGAATCTCTTGTTCCGTGGTGGTTGCGGTTCAAGGCGGACGATTATCTGATCTTGTCCTTTGGCGACATCGACGCCCGCGTTCACATACCTCGCCTTGCAAAGCTGAATGGACGTACGGAACTGCAGGAGGTCGAGCTTCTGTGCGACCGCTTCCAGACCGCGCTTGATGAATTCCGGTCCCGCTGCCCGGCCACTATTGCGGTTTCGTGCCTCATTCCCTTCCCGCCGGATTATGACGGAGACCACGGCAAGCAGCGGGAAATACGAAATCGGATGAACGAGCGCCTGTCCTCTCTCGGCGTTCCGTTCATCGATTATCGCGCGGCCTTCGATGCCGGAGACGGAACGATACGCAAGGATTTATGGGATCAGACCGTGCACATACTTCCTTCCGCGGCCCGGCCCGTAGCCATCGCGGTAGAACATGCGCTTGGCATAAAGACCACTCCGGCCGAAATCCCGGCCAGGCTCAAGGCGCGGGCAGAGCCACGCCGGATATTCGGATACGCCTTTCGATTCCTGAAAATGCAGGGATGAACGGAAATTGGGCGAGCGGTGACAGGCGTCTCACTCTCACTCGGGTTCGGATAGGGCGGCCTCCACGCCTGCCAGCCAGCCTTGCTTTGCGCGGCCCTCATCGCCCTCATATCCGGGGGAGCCAGCGATAGCCGCAATGACAGCGACTGTCGGCTCCCGCATGGCCGCGATAGCCGTCCGGGAGAATGCGAGCCAGATTTCGCGGTGATCTTCGGGGAGGTTCTCCCACTTCCAGACATTTCCTCCGATGTCCGGCTGTTCGGCCAGGGCCTTCGCTACGCGCTCCACCATGGATTCAGACATCATGGCGCTCCTTTTTGTTCGAACGGACCACGGGAGAAGTCCCCGGATTTTCCCCGTTCGATGGCGTGAATGACGGTTTGTTCTTCGGCGTTCTGCCGAACGGTGACGAACCGGCAGTCTAAGGCGCTTCGATTTATAAGGAAAAGCTGGTGCTGCGAGAGAGGATTGAACTCTCGACCTCTCCCTTACCAAGGGAGTGCTCTACCACTGAGCTACCGCAGCGAGATGCGGGGGCGCTGAGGCCCCGAACGCGGCGGGAGTAGTGCCATAGAGGCATTCGCGGCGCAACTGCGCTTGCAGCCTGTCCGCCATTGCGTATTTCATGGGCCTCATGACGAGCCCTCGCCCCCCTGAAATCCTGGCCCAGGAGGCCGCGCGAAAGAAGCGCCTGGCCGAGGCCCTGCGCGAAAACCTCAAGCGCCGTAAGGCGCAGGCGCGCGGGCGGCGGGCCGGCGAGGCGTCCCCGGCCGCTCCCGGCGCGCCCGAACGAGATTAGGGCATCCGGCAAGCCGCCTATGGCGCCGCCGCATTCCGGGCCGCTTGTCTCCGGCTTCCCTGTGGATTAGACCCTGCCGACCCCATTTCCGCCGCCGATCTTGGAGCATTCTCGCGCATGGACCGTATTCGTATTCAGGGCGGCGGCCCCCTCGAAGGCATTATCCCGATCTCGGGCGCGAAAAACGCGGCGCTGCCGCTGATGATCGCAAGCCTGCTGACCGAAGACACGATCACGCTGGAAAACGTGCCGCGCCTCGCGGACGTGATCCAGCTCAAGCGTATCCTGTCGAACCATGGCGTCGATATCGCCGTGCGCGGCCGCCGCCATGGCGAGACCGAGGAAGACGGTGAGACGCTGACGATCAGCGCCAAGACCATCGTCGATACCACCGCGCCCTACGATCTCGTCTCCACCATGCGGGCGAGCTTCTGGGTCGTAGCCCCGCTCGTCGCGCGCATGGGTCATGCCAAGGTCTCGCTGCCGGGCGGCTGCGCCATCGGCACCCGGCCGGTCGATTTCCTGTTGCAGGCGCTCGAAGCGCTCGGCGCCACTATCGAGATCGAGGGCGGTTACGTCATCGCCACCGCCCGCCACGGCCTCAAGGGCGCGCATATCAAATTCCCGAAAGTCTCGGTCGGCGCGACGCATACGGCTTTGATGGCGGCGAGCCTCGCCGAGGGCGAAACCCTGATCGAGAATGCCGCGCGTGAGCCGGAAGTCACCGATCTCGCCGAGCTGCTGATTGCGATGGGCGCGCAGATCGAGGGTGTCGGCACGTCCTCGATCAGGGTCACGGGCGTTTCCAGCCTTCATGGCGCCACGCATCGCGTGATCCCGGACCGTATCGAGACCGGTACATACGCGATTGCGGTCGCCATGACGGGCGGCGATGTCGTTCTTCAGAACACGCGCGCCGATCTGCTGTCCTCCGCGCTCGATACGCTGCGCGCCGCCGGCGCCAAGGTCGAGGATGTTCCGCACGGCATTCGCATCGCGCGCAACGGCAACGGCATCCTGCCGGTCGAGGTCACGACCGAGCCGTTCCCCGGCTTCCCGACCGATCTTCAGGCGCAGTTCATGGCGCTGGCGGCGCGCGGGCAGGGCACGTCCAAGATCCGCGAGACGATTTTTGAGAACCGCTTCATGCATGTGCAGGAACTGGCGCGTCTCGGTGCCCGCGTCCGGCTCGATGGCGATACGGCCTATGTCGACGGCGTCGACCGGCTGAAGGGAGCCCCGGTCATGGCAACCGATCTCCGGGCCTCGGTCTCGCTGGTCATTGCGGGCCTCGCCGCCGAGGGCGAGACGATCGTCAACCGCATCTACCATCTGGACCGGGGTTTCGAGCGGCTCGAGCACAAGCTCGGCCGCTGCGGCGCGAAGATCGAGCGCATTTCGGGCTAGGCGTCGTCCCGGAAACGCGGCAGCGTTATCCGGGACCTTGAGCCGCTGAAGATCCCGGATCGGCCTCCGGCCGCCCGGGACGACGTCCTTGCACTCTCTCGCCCGCTTTCCTAAGTCTGGTGCTTCAGAAACAAGCGGCAGAACCCATGTCGTCCGATGCCCCTTTGAAACTGCTTGCCCGCGACGCCGAGGATTTGTCGGTCCTGTCCGTGCATCTGCAGGATGCGGCGCTCAAGATCGCCGATATCGTCTTTCTGCCGCGCGAGCATCGTTTCGCCTTCGCCGTCGACCGTTTCGACTGGGAGCGGCGCACGCTCGAAAACAAGAACTGCCGCCGCCGCGCCGCAGTGCATTTCGAGGGCGTCATCAAGGTGGCGTCCAGGGGCGTGCCGGTCGACGACAAGGCGGCCGAGGTCAATCTGCTCGCGCTTGCTTTCGAGCCCGGCGAGGCGCCCGGCGGCACCGTCAGCCTTCTGATCGAGGGCGGCGGCATGATCCGGCTCGATGTCGAATGCCTCGAAGCGGCGATGAAGGATCTCGGCCCGACCTGGGACTGCGATTGCTGCCCCGAACATCCCGAAGTCGAAACCGAATCCGAAGCCGAAAAAGCGGGCGCCTGATCCATGGCTGTTCTTCTCGATGCCGGCGCGCCCGATTTCGAGGCGCGCTTTTCCGCGCTTCTCGCCAATAAGAGGGAAGCGGCGGAAGACGTCGATGCGGCGGTGCGCGACATCATCGCCGAGGTCCGTGCGCGCGGCGATGCAGCGCTGTGCGATTTCACCCGCAAATTCGACCGTTTCGACATCGCGCCGGGGAAGCTCCGCATTACGGCGGACGAACTGGATGCGGCCTGGAACGCCTGCGATGAGCAGACGCTCGAGGCGCTGACATTCGCGCGCGACCGCATTGAAGCGCATCACAAAAAGCAGAAGCCCAAAGACGACCGCTACACCGATGCGCTCGGCGTCGAACTCGGCCATCGCTGGACCGCGGTCGAGGCCGCAGGACTGTATGTACCCGGAGGCACGGCGGCCTATCCGTCGTCCGTTCTCATGAACGCGGTTCCGGCCAAGGTCGCGGGCGTCGAGCGCCTCGTCATGGTCGTACCGACACCCGACGGCAAGGTGAACGATCTCGTTCTTGCCGCAGCAAAGCTCGCGGGCGTCGATGAGGTCTACCGCGTCGGCGGCGCGCAGGCTGTCGCCGCGCTCGCCTATGGCACGGAAACGATCCGTCCGGTCGCCAAGATCGTCGGCCCCGGCAATGCCTATGTCGCCGCCGCCAAGCGCCGTGTGTTCGGTGCGGTCGGCATCGACATGATCGCCGGCCCGTCCGAGGTCGTCGTCGTCGCCGACGGCAATGCCCGGCCGGACTGGCTGGCCGCCGATCTACTGGCGCAGGCCGAGCACGATACCGCCGCGCAATCGATCCTCATCACCGATTCGCCGGAGCTTGCGGCGAAGACCGAAGCCGAACTCACCGCGCAGCTTGCCGTTCTTCCGCGCAAGGCCATCGCGGAGGCGAGCTGGAAGGACCACGGCGCCATCATTCTTGTGAAGGATATTGCCGCGTCCATACCGCTCGTCGATCGTCTTGCGCCCGAACATCTCGAATTCGAGACGGCGGATGCCGAGGAACTGGCGGGCAAGGTCCGGAATGCCGGTGCGATCTTCATCGGTGCTCACACGCCCGAAGCGGTCGGCGATTATGTTGGCGGGTCGAACCATGTCCTGCCGACGGCGCGCAGCGCGCGCTTTTCGTCGGGCCTCGGCGTGCTCGATTTCATGAAGCGCATCTCGATTCTCAAATGCTCGCCCAAGAGCCTGGAATCGGTCGGTCCTGCCGCCGTCCTTCTGGCCGAGGCCGAGGGGCTGCAGGCTCATGCGCGCTCGATCACCATCCGGCTCGGAGAATAATGGGCGAGGGCGGCGCCGATACCCGCAAGCTCGTCGCGATCAGCGTCGATGAGGCCTCGCTTGCGGGCGCTTCGCCGGAATCGGTCCACGAACGCGAAATCGCGATCTACGATCTTCTGGCCGACAATTCCTTCGCCATTCCAGGCGATTATGCCGGGCCGTACTGCCTGCGGCTCGGCCTTGCCCGCAACCGGCTGGCCTTCGAGGTCCAGAACGAGGGCGGCACGCCCCTGATCGCGCATCTGTTCGCCATGGGTCCGTTCCGCCCACTGGTTTCGGACTATCTGGCGGTCTGCGGGCGCCACCATGCCGCCATCCGCTCGGCCTCGCCGTCCCAGATCGAGGCCATTGATATGGGACGCCGGGGGATGCACAACGATGCGGCACGTCTCCTGATGGAGCGGCTGAACGGCAAGATCGAGGTTG
The DNA here is from genome assembly GCA_023388965.1 of Pseudomonadota bacterium. Classification (GTDB taxonomy): domain Bacteria; phylum Pseudomonadota; class Alphaproteobacteria; order Rhizobiales; family Methylopilaceae; genus Flaviflagellibacter. The sequence goes on from JAEWFF010000014.1 coordinate 110,883, forward strand.
ATTTCGCCACGGCCCGCCGTCTCTTTACCCTGATCGTGGCGCTTCACTGGGACCGCTAGGCGTTGTTAAAGACGCCATATTTGGCTAGGTTCCGCGCCTTCACAAACCGCGAGTGTCAATGTCCAAGGAAGAACTGCTCGAATTTCCGGGCACCGTCACCGAACTCCTGCCGAACGCGATGTTCCGCGTGAAGCTGGAGAACGACCACGAGATCGTCGCCCACACGGCCGGCCGCATGCGCAAGAACCGCATCCGCGTGCTTGCGGGCGACAAGGTGCTCGTGGAAATGACCCCCTACGACCTCACCAAGGGTCGCATCACCTACCGCTTCAAATAAGAATTCGCGCCGGCTTTCCGGCGGAAGGCGCAGCGCCCGCGACATGACCGACCGTCCCAAGCTCGTTCTGGCCTCTGCCTCGCCGCGCCGTCTGGCCCTTCTTGAGCAGGTCGGCCTGCGGCCCGAAGCGCTCTTGCCCGCAAGCATCGACGAGGAGCCGCGCCGTTTCGAGCGTCCGCGCGCGCTTGCCGAGCGGCTGGCCGCCGAAAAGGCCAATGCCGCGCGCCAGATCGGCGTGGCCGACGAAGCCCTCAAGGATGCCTTCTATCTTGCCGCCGATACGGTGGTTGCCGTCGGCCGCCGCATCCTGCCCAAGCCGGGCACGATCGAGGAGGCGTCCGAATGCCTCGAACTGCTGTCCGGCCGCGCGCACCGCGTCTACACCGCCGTCAGCATCATCACGCCCAAGGGCAAGCAGCGCATCCGCGTGGTCGAGACGCGCGTGCGCTTCAAGCATCTGTCGCGCCCGGAACTTGATTCCTATCTCGCCTCGCATGAATGGCGCGGCAAGGCCGGCGGCTATGCGATTCAGGGAATCGCGGGCGCGTTCGTCGTGCGAATCGTCGGTTCCTATTCGGCGGTGGTCGGCCTGCCGCTCTATGAAACGATCTCGCTCCTCTCCGGCGAGGGCGTGCCGGTGCATCTCGGCTGGCTCAACCCGCTCGACGGCATCTGAGTCATGACGCCGCGGGCCGAGAAGGCGCGCCGCTGCCCCGTCTGCGGCAAGCCGCCGGACGAGGCCCACGCTCCGTTCTGCTCGCGCCGCTGCGCCGATATCGACCTCCATCGCTGGCTTGCGGGCGGCTATCGCATCGAGACCGATGAAAAGCCGGACGAATCCACGCCTTCGCAGGACAATGAAGAATAAGGCGGCTGGACAGGCCGTGTGCCGGTTTCTATAACCCCCCGGCTTGGCGGCTGTTCTGCCGCCCGACGCAATGCCCAGGTAGCTCAGTTGGTAGAGCAGCGGATTGAAAATCCGCGTGTCGCTGGTTCGATTCCGGCCCTGGGCACCATTGCCCTATCCCCCTCATAAATCTCGCCTATCGCCGGATAGTTCTGTCCGGTTGCGTCCGCTGTCTCCAGCGGGCATGGTCCCGCCGCTTTTTCCCCTGGAGCGCTTTATGGCTGACCTCGCGGCCTTCATCCGAAGGATCGTTCCGAATTTGCCGCCTGTCGGCTATGGCGAGCGCCTGCGCGCTTCCATCGGAGCGATCATCGGCATCGCGCTGACGGGGTTCATCACCCAGCTTGCGCTCGGCTCGTCGGTCGCCGTGCCGCTTCTGATCGCGCCCATGGGCGCGACCTCGGTGCTCCTGTTCGCGGTGCCGGCAAGCCCGCTCGCCCAGCCCTGGTCGGTCATCGGCGGCAATCTGATTTCGGCCGCCGTCGGCGTGACGGCGGCGATGTTCATTACGGATCTGACCCTCGCCGCGGCGGTCGCGGGCGGCGGCGCGATCCTTCTGATGCTGACCTGCCGCTGCGTGCATCCGCCGAGCGGCGCCGTGGCGCTGACCGCCGTGCTCGGCGGTGCGGCCGTTCACGAGGCAGGGTTCAGCTTTGTCCTGTGGCCGGTCGGCGTCAATACGATCCTGATCGTTCTCGCCGCCTTCGCCTACAACAACCTCACCGGCCGTTCCTATCCGCATCGCGTGGAAGCTCCCGCCACCCCGCCGGCGCGGCCCGCGACCGCGGACCGGCCGCCGAGCCTGCGGGTCGGTTTCAGCAAGGCCGATGTCGAAACTGCGCTCGACGAATACAGGGATTTCCTGCCGGTCGATCCGGGCGATGTCGCCGCCGTTCTCTATGATGCCGAGTTCCGGGCCCTGCGCCGGCGTATGGGCAATCTGAGATGTGAAGACATCATGTCGCGCGATGTGCGTTCCGTCGCGCCCGATGACAGCGCCGAACGCGCGATCGCCGTGATGCGCGATACAAGGATCACCGCGCTGCCGGTCGCAGATAAAAGCGGGCGCGTCGTCGGAATCCTTACCCAGACCGATCTCGTGCGCAAAGGCCTCTCCAATGGCGGAATCCTCAAGCGCTCGGCCCGGCTGAAGCCCGCTGTGCGGGTCGAACATCTGATGAGCGTTCCGGTGCGCTCCGCGCGGCCCGATATGGCGGTCGTGGACCTTCTGCCGCTCATGGCTGATGGCGGCCTGCATCATCTGCCGGTGGTCGATGACGATGAGCGGCTTCTTGGCGTGATTACGCAGTCCGATGTCATCGGCGCGCTTATGCGCGAGCGGATGTCGGGAGAGCGCGTGCGCGCCGGCGAGCCGGTGGCAGATAGCGGCTGAGGGGCCGCCGGAAGGCAAAAGGGCGCGTCCTTCTCCCTGTGGGGGACATGGTGTAGAAACGCCGCCGAACTCAGGCGGGGCGGATTCTCCGCTTCGCCAAGACGTGGTGGACATGGCCAATATCGCCGACCTCGAAAACGAGGATAAACCTCTCAGCCGCTCCGACGGTCTTGCGCTGCTTGTGCGCGTGTTCAAGGAAAACGCGCCGCGCTATTGGCCGCGCTATGCGGCCGCGCTGGTCCTGATGGGGCTTGTTGCCGCCGCCACCGGCGCCAGCGCCTGGATCATGAAGAGCGTCATCAACGACGTGTTCATCGCGCGCGATCAGGCGATGATCCAGATGGTGGCGCTCGGCGTCTTCGTCATCTTCTTCGTGCGCGGCTTCGCCGATTACGGCCAGGTCGTGATCATGAATTCGATCGGCCGCCGCATCATCGGCGATCATCAGAAGCGCCTTTACATCCATCTTCTCGATCAGGGCATGGAGTTCTTCAATTCCGCCTCGCTCGGTCAGGTCGTCGCACGCGTGACGCACAGCGCCGCCGGAATCCGCCAGGTTCTGGATCTCGTCATCCGCAGTCTTGGCAAAGACGCCCTCTCGCTTATTGCGCTGGGAACCGTGATGGTGATGCAGGACCCGATCCTGTCACTGTTCGCACTTGTCGTTGCGCCTATCGTCATCATCAGCCTGCGCGTTCTCGCGCGCCGTATCCGCAGCATCGGCCAGGCCGAATTCAGCGGCATGGCGCTCATCATTTCCGGCCTCAAGGATTCGGTCCTGGGGATTCGCGTCGTAAAGGCATTCGGGCTCGAGGAACGCCTTATCCGCGATATGGGCGTGGCCATCGACAATACGGCGCGGCGCAGCATGAAGATTTCCAATCTCGCCGCCCGGTCCAGCCCGCTCATGGAAACCATTGTCGGCATCGTGCTGGCAGGCGTCATTTTCTATGCGGGCTCCGGCGTCGCCAATTCGGAGCGCGATGCGGGTTCGCTGTTTGCCTTCCTGATGGCGCTTCTGCTGGCTTATGAGCCGGCAAAAAGGCTGGCGCGTCTGCATCTGTCGCTGGAGACCGCGCTGATCGGCGTGCGCATTCTGTATGCGTTTATCGATCGCCCGATCAAACTGCTCGACAAGCCCGACGCGTCGCCGCTTGTCATTACACGTGGCGAGGTCGAACTGCGCAATGTCACGTTCAGCTACGGTAAGGGCGCTGCCCTTACGGATATGTCCGTCACGTTCCCCGCGGGCAGATTGTCGGCTCTGGTCGGCGGGTCCGGTGCCGGCAAATCGACCATCTTCTCCCTGATCGAGCGTTTCTACGATCCGCAGAAGGGCGCGGTTCTGATCGACGGGCAGGATCTGCGCGACGTGACGTCCGCCTCGCTGCGTGCGCACATCGCCTATGTCACGCAGGAAGCCTTTCTCTTCGAGGGCACGATCGGCGAGAACATTCTCGCCGGCCGTCCGGATGCGGAGCCGGACGATGTGATTGCTGCCGCAAAAGCCGCGAACGCGCATGATTTCATCATGGAATTTCCGGACGGCTATGACCGCGTGGTCGGCGAGGGCGGGGCCAATCTGTCGGGCGGCCAGCGTCAGCGCATAGCGATTGCCCGCGCCATGCTGCGCGATGCGCCGATCCTTCTTCTGGACGAGGCCACCTCCGCGCTCGATGCCCAGTCGGAAGCCACCGTGAAGGAAGCGCTCGACGCGCTGATGAAGGACCGCACCACCATCGTCATCGCCCATCGCCTGTCGACCGTGCGCAACGCCGACATCATCCATGTGATCGAGGAGGGGCGTCTGGTCGAAAGCGGTACGCACGACGAACTCGTCACCGCCGGCGGAGTTTACGCCAATCTGAGCGCGCTTCAGCTTGCCGGGGATTTTCCGTCGTCATCCGCTTTGCGCGCGGGCGAGCATTTTCCACCGGCGGCCGAATGATTCCGCGCTGTCCCATCCTTCCAGACGCTCTTTAGATTTCGCTCATGTCCCAGGACGATTCCTCCGACAATTCCGCGCAGAAGGCGTCTCTGTCCTACCGGCTGCCGGCGCTTGATCCCGATTTCCTGCTCGGCGATTCCATGCGCGGCACGCGCTTCATGCTCGAATATGCCAAGGCGGAAGAATTGCTCCGCGCATGGGGCATCCGCTCGACCATCGTCGTGTTCGGCTCCGCGCGCATTCTGCCGGGCGGCTCGGACGATCCGCAGGCGGCTACTGCGCCGCTGATGCCGGGTCAGAAGCCGCGCTCCGGCGCGACGTCCGCACACTGGTATGACGAGGCGCGCCGCTTCGCGCGCATCGCGTCGGAGAACGGCGGCGCGCTGCATCCAGTGGATGGCGTGCTCGACAATGTCATCGCGACCGGCGGCGGGCCGGGCATCATGGAAGCGGCCAATCTCGGCGCATCCGAGGTCGGCGCCCCGTCCATCGGCTTCAACATCCGCCTGCCGTTCGAGCAGGAGCCGAACGCCTATTCCACGCCGGACCTGACCTTCCAGTTCCACTATTTCGCGATGCGCAAAATGCATCTGGCCATGCGCGCCGCGGCTCTGGTGGTCTTCCCCGGCGGGTTCGGCACGATGGACGAATTGTTCGAGATCCTGACCCTGCGCCAGACCGGCAAGATGCCCGATATTCCGATCGTCCTGTTCGGGCGCACCTTCTGGACCCGCATAGTCAATTTCGAGGCTTTCGCGGAAGAGGGCGTGATCTCGCCGGAGGATCTCGATTTGTTTGCCTTTGCGGAGACGGCGGAAGAGGCGTGGGAATGCCTTGTGGACCGGGGCCTGCGGCGCAGGAGCGGCCCGCGGGATATTTAATACGCATAAAAAATGTATATCATAGGCTTTAACATAATAAAAAGTGGTGTTATGTAGTGTGCCGAACCGGCCCTGTTATACGGGCCGCCCGGGACATTCATGCGATATTTTCCGATCTTCATCGACCTGAAGGGGCGCGACGTCCTCGTTTTCGGCGGGGGAGAGCCGGCGCTTAACAAGGTGCGGCTTCTTCTGAAGGCCGGCGCGCGGGTCCGCGTTCATGCCGATTCTCCGGCGGAGCCCATCGCAGCTCGCGCGCGCGCGGGTGAGATCGCGCTGCTGCCGGCGGTCGATCCGCACACCGTCAACCTTGCCGGCGCCGCGCTGGTCGTCTCGTCGGCGGGCGATCCGGTGGATGGTGTTGTCTCCGCCCGCGCGCAAGCGCTCGGCATTCCGGTCAATGTCGTCGACCGCACGGAGCTCTGCAGCTTCATCACGCCCGCCATCGTCGATCGCGGCACGGTGCTTGCCGCCATCGGCACCGAGGGCGCCGCCCCGGTTCTGGCGCGCCGTCTGCGGGCAAAGCTCGAAGCGCTGCTGCCGGCGCGGCTCGGCGATCTTGCCGATCTCATCGGCGCGCGCCGCGAACGCCTTGCGGCAAAGGCGCCGGACATCGCCGCTCGCCGCGCGTTCTGGGAACAGGTCGTGGATGGGCCCATCGGCTCCGCCGCGCTCGATGGCCGTATGGACGATGCCCGCGCCGCGCTCGATGCTCTGATCGACGGGCGGCCGCAGGACGAATTGCGTCAGGGCGTCGTCTATCTCGTCGGCGCGGGGCCGGGCGATCCGGAACTTCTGACGCTGAAGGCGCTGCGTGTGCTGCAGGATGCCGACATCATCTTCCACGACGATCTCGTCACGCTGGAAATTCTCGATCTCGCGCGGCGCGATGCCGAACTCGTTTTTGTCGGCAAGCGCGCCGGCACGAAATGCATCGCCCAGCGCGAGATCAACGAGGAACTCGTTCTCGCCGCGCGTCGGGGCCTGCGCGTCGTGCGCCTCAAGGGCGGCGATCCGTTCGTCTTCGGGCGGGGCGGGGAAGAGCTCGAATATCTGAACGATGAGGGCGTGGATGTCGTCGTCGTGCCGGGGATTACGGCGGCTTTGGGCTGCGCGGCGGAAGCGGAACTTCCGCTGACGCACCGCGAGGAATCCGCCCGCCTGATCCTGATGACGGCGCACCGCGCCGCCGATGCGGAGGCCATCGACTGGTCGGGCCTGACGCGCGATGATGCAACGCTCGCCATCTATATGGGCCGTGCCACCGCGCCCATCGTCTCCGAAGGCCTCATCGCTGCTGGGCGCGATCCGCGGACACCGGCGGCTGTGCTCGCGCGCGGCACGCGGCGCGATTCCCGCTCGGTCGCCGGAACGCTCGATGAACTGCCGGATCTCGTCGCGCGCACCGGCGACGGGCCGGCGCTTCTCGTTCTCGGTCAGGTCGTCACGCGCTCACGCCCCTGGCGTGAACGTCTCGGCGCCGCGATCTCGAAACTGTCCGCCCGCCCGGCGGAACAGGTGTCGTGATGTTCGATCTTGCAACCGCTGCCGACGGCGTATTGACGGAGCGGGCGCGCGAGCTCGACGCCCACCTGACCGACAAGGCGCCGATGGATGTGCTTCACGCCATCTTCGCGCAGGATTTCGTGCCGCGCATGGCGGCGGTGTCCTCGTTCGGAACCGAATCCGCAGTGCTGCTGCACATGATCGCGGAATTCGACCGGGCTCTGCCCATCCTGTTTCTCGATACGGGATTGCTCTTTCCCGAGACGCTCGCTTATCGCGATCAGCTTCAGGAGCATCTGGGCCTGACCGATATCCGCGTCTTCACGCCCGATCCGGCCGACCATGCCCGGCTCGATCCGGACGACATGCTGTGGTCGCAGAATTCCGATGCCTGCTGCGGCTATCGCAAGGTCGCGCCATTACAGGAATCGCTGGCGGGTTTCGAAGCCTGGCTCAACGGCCGCAAGCGCTATCACGGCGAAAGCCGCAGCGAGCTTCCAGTGGTCGAGGCCGACGGGCCACGCATCAAGATCAACCCGCTGGCAAACTTCAACGCGCAGGACATCCAGTCCTATTTCGTGCGCCACCATCTGCCGCTTCATCCGCTGCAGAAACACGGCTTCTCCTCGATCGGTTGCATGCCCTGCACGACGCGCACCAAGCCCGGCGAGAATGTACGTGCAGGCCGCTGGCGCGATTCCGGCAAGACCGAGTGCGGCATTCACATTTCGCAGTTCTGAACCGATTTTCTTGGGCCCAAGGATCGTGAAGCGCCCTTCATCTCGCAAAACAACACACAAAAAATGTTCAATAAAAAATATAACACAATCTCTATGTTTCTAATTGACATATACCCGGAACAGGATCAGCCTCGCATCCATAGGCCGGTCCCGTGCGGGGGCCGGGCAGGGAAAGCGGGAAACTCCATGCTCAAGAAACTGGCTCTCACCACAGCGGCGGTTCTCATCGCCGCACCGGCCTTCGCGGCCGATCTGCTCAACGTGTCCTACGATCCGACGCGCGAGCTTTATGTCGAATTCAACGAGGCCTTCGCCGCCAAATGGAAGGCCGGGAAGGGCGAAGACGTCACGATCAAGCAGTCGCATGGCGGCTCGGGCAAGCAGGCCCGCGCGGTGATCGACGGCATCGAGGCCGATGTCGTTACGTTCGCTTTGGCCTACGACATCGATGCCATCGCCGATAAGGGGGCCATTGCCGAAGATTGGCAGAAGCGTCTTCCGGAAAATTCATCGCCCTACACCTCGACCATCGTCTTCCTCGTCCGCAAGGGCAATCCGAAGGGCATTCAGGACTGGGGCGATCTCGTCAAGGAGGGCGTTCAGGTCATTACGCCGAACCCGAAGACTTCCGGCGGCGCACGCTGGAACTATCTCGCCGCCTGGGCCTATGCCAAGAAACAGAACGGCGGCTCCGACGAGAAGGCGCAGGAATTCGTCAAGGCGCTGCTGCAGAACGTTCCGGTGCTCGACACCGGCGCGCGCGGCTCGCTTCTCACCTTCACCGAACGCGGCGTCGGCGATGTTCTTCTCGCCTGGGAGAACGAGGCCTATCTCGCGGTCAACGAACTCGGTCCCGACAAGTTCGAGATCGTGACGCCGAGCCTGTCCATCCTGGCCGAACCGCCCGTCGCGGTCGTCGACCGCGTGGTCGACAGGAAAGGCACGCGCGAAATCGCGACCGCCTATCTCGAATTCCTGTATTCGCCGGAAGGACAGGAAATCGCGGCGAAAAATTATTACCGCCCGCGCAGCGAAGCGGTGGGCGAGAAGTACAAGGACAAGTTCGCCAAGGTCGAACTCTTCACCATCGACGCCGAGTTCGGCGGCTGGCGCAAGGCGCAGGCCGATCACTTCGCCGATGGCGGCACGTACGACAAGATTTACACGAAGTAAGTGCGGGGAAGCGGGAACGCGTCATGACAACTCTCCCTGTGGCGCGTTCCCGCGCCGTACCACGGTCGGTGATCCCGGGTTTCGGGATCACCTTCGGTTTGACGATCGCCTGGCTCGGCCTGATCGTTCTCATTCCGCTCGCGGGTCTTTTCCTCAAGACATTCGAACTGACCCTCGCCGAATTCAGCGACATCGTGCTGAGCGAGCGGGTGCTGAGCGCGCTCAGAATCTCGTTCGGCCTTGCGCTCGCCGCCGCCGCCATCAACGCCGTTCTCGGCCTGATCGTGACCTGGGTTCTGGTGCGCTACGAATTTCCGGGCCGCCGCATCTTCGACGCCATCGTCGATATTCCGTTCGCGCTGCCGACGGCCGTTGCGGGCATTGCGCTGACGACGCTCTATGCGCCGAATGGCTGGCTCGGTGCGCCGCTTCAGGCACTCGGCATTACGGTTGCTTTCACGCCGCTCGGCATTCTCGTCGCGCTGATCTTCATCGGCCTGCCTTTTGTCGTGCGTACCGTGCAGCCGGTCCTCGCCGATCTCGACAGTGAGCTTGAGGAGGCGGCATCGAGCCTCGGTGCGCCGCGCTGGAAGGTCGTAAGCAGCGTCATCCTCCCGACCTTGCTTCCCGCGATCCTGACCGGTTTCGCGCTCGCCTTCGCCCGCGCTGTCGGTGAATACGGCTCGGTCATCTTCATCGCGGGCAATCTGCCGAATGTTTCGGAGATCGCGCCGCTGCTCATCGTCATCCGGCTCGAAGAATTCCGCTATGCCGACGCCACGGCGATTGCCGTCGTCATGCTGCTGGCGAGCTTCGCGCTCCTGTTCATCATAAACGGTTTGCAGCGCGGGTCCGAAAAGCGCAGCGCCTCGATCTGAGATCTGTCATGAACGCCCATACCGAAGCTCTCGATTTTGCGCATCCCATCGCTGCCGCCGAACCTGTGGCGAACAGAATCGTGCGCACGCCGCGGCCCGTACGTGGCGAGCCGGCAGCCGTGCGCCGGACATTGATCGCCATCGCGCTCACCTTCCTCGGCCTGTTCATCGTCCTGCCGCTGATCGTCGTGTTCCAGCAGGCTTTCGCCAAGGGGTTCGATCTTTACATCGCCGCCATCACCGAGCCGGATGCCGTACATGCCATCAAGCTCACTGTTGCCGCTGCGCTGATCGCGGTCGCGCTCAACCTCGTCTTCGGCCTCGTCATGGCGTGGACGGTCGCGAAGTTCGAATTCCGCGGCAAGAGCTTCCTCATTTCGCTGATCGACCTGCCGTTCTCGGTCTCGTCGGTCGTCGCCGGCCTTGTCTTCGTGCTGCTGTTCGGCGCGCAGGGGTTCTTCGGCTACTGGTTCATCGATCATGGTTACAAGGTCATCTTCGCGCTGCCCGGCATCGTTCTGGCGACGATTTTCGTGACCTTCCCCTTCGTCGCGCGCGAACTGATCCCGCTGATGCAGGAGCAGGGCACATCGGAGGAAGAAGCAGCCATATCGCTCGGCGCGTCGGGCTGGCAGACTTTTCTCAAGGTCACTCTGCCCAATGTGAAGCTCGCGCTTTTGTACGGCGTACTGCTCTGCAATGCGCGGGCGATGGGCGAATTCGGCGCGGTGTCCGTCGTGTCGGGCCATATAAGAGGCGAGACGAATACGATGCCGCTGCACATCGAAATCCTCTATAACGAATATCAGTTCTCGGCGTCGTTCGCGGTTGCCTCACTTCTGGCTTTCCTCGCCCTCGTCACATTGATCCTCAAGACCGTTCTCGAACATCGCATCGCGGAAAGCCGGAAATGAACATCGACGTCCAGAACATCATCAAGCAGTTCGGTACCTTCAAGGCGCTGAACGATGTCAGTCTGAAAATCCAGTCGGGCGAATTGCTCGCGCTTCTCGGCCCGTCCGGTTCGGGAAAGACGACGCTTCTGCGCATCATCGCGGGCCTGGAATGGCCCGATGCCGGCGCGGTCCGCTTCGATGGCGAGGACGCGCTGTCGCTGACGGTTGCCGAACGCGATGTCGGCTTCGTGTTCCAGCATTACGCGCTGTTCCGCCATATGAACGTCTACGACAATATTGCCTTCGGCATGCGCGTACGCCCACGCAAGGAGCGCAAGCCGGAATTTGCCATCAAGCAGAAGGTCGAGGAACTTCTCAATCTCGTACAGATCGGCTCGCTCGCGGGGCGTTATCCGTCGCAGCTTTCGGGCGGCCAGCGCCAGCGTGTTGCGCTTGCGCGCGCGCTCGCCATCGAGCCGCGCGTTCTGCTGCTCGACGAGCCGTTCGGCGCGCTCGACGCCAAGGTGCGCAAGGATCTGCGCCGCTGGCTGCGCAATCTGCACAACGAGCTGCACGTCACCTCGATCCTCGTCACGCACGATCAGGAGGAGGCGCTGGAAGTCTCCGACCGTGTCGTCGTCATGGGACATGGCAGGATCGAGCAGGTCGGTACGCCGAGCGAGGTTTACGACACGCCGGCGACGGCCTTCGTGCACGATTTCATCGGCGAATCCGTTGCGCTGCCGATTACGGTCGAAAGCGGGGTCGCGCGTGTCGGCGACCGCAAGCTGATGATCGATGCGGCGGGCGTTCGGTCCGGCGCGGCGCGTCTGTTCGTGCGTCCGCACGATATCGAGATCACGCCGGCTGGAAAGTCCGGCATCGAGGGGCAGGTGCTGGCGGTGCGCCGCTTCGGTCCGACCCATCGCGTCGATATTTCGGTTCCCGTCGATGGTGGTTACACGACAATCGAGGCGGCCGTTCCCGCCGGTCATGAACCGAAGATCGGCGATACGCTCGGCCTCGTGCCGGAGCGCTATCGGGTATTTGCGGTCTGAACCCTCTCCCGCTTGCGGGAGAGGGACGACTCGCGCCGTCAGGTGCGAGCGGGGTGAGGGGGGGCCCTCACATTCGCGACCCCTCACCCGGCAGCCGCTGCGCGGCTTGCCGACCTCTCCCACAATGGGAGAGGTTATTGCCCCTACAACCTGTCCCGTAATGCATACCACAGCATGGCCAGCACCAGCAGCGGCTGGCGCAGCGCCGCACCGCCGGGGAAGGTCGGCACGGGAAGGCGCGCCAATATGTCGAACTTCTCCGCGGTTCCCATGATGGCTTCGGCCATCACCTTTCCGGCAAAGGGCGCGAGCGCGACGCCCTGGCCGGAATAACCGGCCGCCATCAATACGTTCGGATACAGACGCCGCACCATGGGCAGGCGGGTGGCCGTGACCCCGACGACGCCGCTCCACGCGAAATCGAAACCGGTTTCGGCAAGATCGGGAAAGACGGTTCTCAGCGCGCGGCGCACTTTCGCGGCGGGATCGGCCACATAGGTCGTCGAATAGCTTTCGCCGCCGCCGAACAGCAGGCGGCCGTCCGCGGTCGGCCGGAAATAGTTCACGACGAAGCGGCTGTCGGCAACGGCCATGGGCGTGGTGAGGTATTGCTTCAATCTTTCGCCCAAAGGTGCGGTCACGCCGATGGTGGAAGCAATCGGCATGATGCGCGCATCGGCGTCGGGAACGAGGCCCTGCATCAGGCTGTCGCCGGCCACCAGAACCCAGTCCGCCATGACTTCGCCGCTGCGGGTCGTTACGCGCGCTTTCGCGCCCGGCGTGATGGAAAGTGCCTTCGTGTTCTCGAAGAACTGTGCGCCTGCACTTTCGGCGGCGCGGGCGAGGCCGCGTGCATATTTCAGCGGATGCAGATGCCCGCCGCCACGGTCGATCATGCCGCCCTTGTAATCGTCCGATTTCACAAGCGCGCGGATGCCGGCACTGTCGAGCCTTTCGACCTTGTCATAGGCGTAATGGGTGCGCAGATGGTCGACATAGCGGCTGGTCTTGTCGGCGAGGCCCGCACGGTGATCGGCATAGATCAGGCCGTGGACGCGCTCGGCATGGATATCGTGCCGGACGATGCGGTTGTCGATCTCCGCAACGGCATCCTGACCGATATCCCACAATTGCCGCGCCGCGGCGGTTCCGAATGCGCGTTCGAGATATATCTGGTCCTTGCGAAGCCCTGTATGTATCTGCCCGCCATTGCGTCCGGATGCGCCGCAGGCCACGCGACCCTGTTCGAGAACGACGACGGAATAGCCCCCCTCGACAAGGCTGAGCGCTGCGCCGATGCCGGTGAAGCCCGCGCCGATCACGCACACATCGGCACGCACGCTTCCCTCCAGCGCGGGGAAATCCGGCAGGGGCTCGGCGGTCGCTTCGTAATAGGTTCTGTCGCCCATCGTCATCCCGGACGCGCATGATGTATGGACCTCATCCTGAGGAGCGATGCGAAGCTTCGCGTCCCGAAGGATGGGCAGCGAATACAGCGCCCGCGTCTCATCCTTCGAGACGCCCGCTGCGCGGGCTCCTCAGGATGAGGTCTCCGGATGCCGCCGCGAAAGGTCCCGGATAAACGCTGCGCGTTTTCCGGGACGACGGCTAAACATTCAGAAGCAGATATTCGCGCTCCCACGGGCTTATGACGCGCATGAAGGTTTCGAACTCCGCGCGTTTGACCGCCGCATAGGTCACTATGAAGGTGCGGCCGAACAGTTTTTCGAGCGCCTCGGATTCCTCGAACAGCGACAGTGCCTCGAGCAGGCCGCGTGGCAGATCGTAATCGAGCCCGTGCGCCGAGCCTTCGATGGGCTCTGTCGGCTCCAGCTCTTCGGTCATGCCGAGATAGCCGGCCGCAAGGCCGGCGGCGATGGCGAGATAGGGATTGGCGTCCGAGGATGGAATGCGGTTTTCGACGCGCCGCGATTCCGGTTTGGACGGCGGCACGCGCAGGCCGGTCGTCCGGTTGTCGTAGCCCCAGGCCACATTGATCGGCGCAGTGCCTTCCTTCGTCAGGCGGCGATAGGAGTTCACGTAAGGCGCAAGTATGCACATGACGTGGGGCAGGTATTTCTGCTGCCCGGCCAGAAACGAGAAGAATTCCTTCGTCGGCTCGCCCTTGGCGTTCGAGAAAATGTTCTTCCCGCTCTTGTCGCGGATGGATTGATGTATGTGCATGGCCGAGCCCGGCTCGTCGGCAATCGGCTTGGCCATGAAGGTGGCGTAGATGTTGTGAGCGAGCGCCGCTTCGCGGATCGTGCGCTTGAACATGAATACCTGGTCGGCAAGCGCGAGCGGGTCGCCATGGCGCAGATTGATCTCCATCTGCGCGGCGCCTTCCTCGTGGATCAGGGTGTCGATCTCAAGCCCCTGCGCCTCGGAGAAATCGTAGATATCCTCGAACAGGTCGTCGAACTCGTTCACGGCCGAAATCGAATAGCTCTGGCGCCCGGTCTCCGGGCGGCCAGAGCGGCCGACCGGCGGTTCGAGCGGGTAATCGGGATCGGTGTTCGGCTTGACGAGGTAGAATTCGATCTCCGGCGCGACGATGGGGTGCCAGCCCTTGGCCGTGTAGAGGTCCACGATCCGCCGCAGCACATTGCGCGGCGCGACCTCGACCGGCTCGCCGTCGCGGTTGAAGCAATCGTGGATCATCTGCGCAGTCGGGTCGTTCGCCCATGGCACAACCGACAGCGTGGAAAAGTCCGGCTCCAGAACGAGGTCGGCATCGGCCGGGTCGGCCGCGCCCGCCGCATCGTCGGCGGTGTATTCGCCGGCAATCGTCTGGTGAAAGATGGAGGAGGGCAGGTTCATCGCCGGCGCATTGAAGAATTTGGATGTCGGCATGATCTTGCCGCGCGCCACGCCGGCCTGGTCCGGCACCACGCATTCCAGTTCCTCGATGCCCCTGGCCCTCAGCCAGGCGCGTGCTTCGGCAACATTGGCCACGCCTCTCAGGGAGGAAGCGGCGTCCTTCGGTGTTTTCTTCTTGACCATGCGGTTCTGCAATCCGCGCGCCCGGAGTGTGATTGGTACCCTAAAGGACATCCGGGGATGCGCGGTCTGGGCCTATGCCCGGTTGCGCTCCGTGTTTTGTGGGGGCTGCCGCGGCTGCGGCGGCCAGTGGGCCAAGAGTGCCGGGCCGCCTTGAAGCCGTCAACGGGTGCGCCACAATCATCCTGCGGCGGGGGAGTAAATACCACCGAAGCTGTTGCTTGTATCGAGGGTCATTGGCCCGTAACTTGGCGCGCTCAGAATTGGCTGCAAGGCCCCTTGGAGGAACAAGAAAACCATGAACCAGCCTCGTTCCATCGTTTCGGCGCTGGCCGCCGTGCTGCTCCTCGGCTCCGCCGCCGGCGCGGCGGCTGAAGAGATCAGGATCTACAATTGGTCGGATTATATCGACGAAGACATCCTGAAGGAGTTCACGGCGGAGACGGGCATCCAGGTCGTCTATGACACGTTCGACACCAACGAGCTTCTGGAGACGAAGCTGCTGACGGGGTCGACCGGTTACGACATCGTGGTGCCGACCGCGACGTTCCTCAACCGCCAGATCAAGGCAGGCGTTTTCCAGAAGATCGACAAGTCGAAGCTTCCGAACATCAAGAATATGTGGCCCGAGATTCAGGAGCGTGTCGCCCGCTACGATCCCGGCAACGAATATTCCGTGACCTATATGTGGGGCACGACGGGCATCGGCTACAACGTCGCCAAGGTGAAGGAGGCGCTGCCCAACGCGCCGGTGAATTCCTGGGCCCTGCTGCTCGATCCGGCGAACGCCGAGGCGTTGTCGAAATGCGGCATCATGATGCTCGATTCGGCGGAAGACGTGCTGCCTTCGGTGATGAACTATCTCGGCATCGACCCGCCGGACTTCGATCCCGCCAAGCCGGAGAATGTGGAAAAGGCGGCCGAACATGTCGGCAAGCTCGCCAAATCGATCCGCAAATTCCATTCCGACGAGTGGCGGCAGGCGCTGGCCGACGGCGATATCTGCGTCGCGCTCGGCTATTCGGGCGATGTGCTGCAATACAAGGCCGCCGCCGAGGAAGCGGGCAAGGGCGTCGAGCTGCAATATGTGATCCCGAAGGAAGGCGCGCAGCTCTGGTTCGACGTGTTCGCCGTTCCGGCCGATGCGCCGAACCCGGAAGGTGCGCACAAATTCCTCGACTACATGATGCGCCCCGAAGTCATCGCCAAGGCGACGAACTATGTGCAATACGCGAACGCCAACCTCGCCTCGCAGCAGTTCGTCGACAAGGACGTGATGGAGAACCCGGCGGTCTATCCGGACGCTGACACGCTGAAGCGCCTTTTCACCGTCTCCACGGTCGAGGACCCGCAGCTTCAGCGCCTCATCACCCGCGCATGGACAAAGGCCAAGACTGGCCAGTAATTTCATCTGCGAGGGGGCCGGCCCGGCCCCCTCGTGGGAGTGCATGGATGCCGCCATCAGTCGAGAAACAGGCGCTCGGTTCCGTACGC
The DNA here is from genome assembly GCA_023388965.1 of Pseudomonadota bacterium. Taxonomy (GTDB): domain Bacteria; phylum Pseudomonadota; class Alphaproteobacteria; order Rhizobiales; family Methylopilaceae; genus Flaviflagellibacter. The sequence continues at coordinate 127,094 of JAEWFF010000014.1, forward strand.
CGCGCCTTCAGCCCCTGGACGGATCCGCAGGCCGTTCCGCTGATCCGGTTCGAGAACGTCACCAAGAAATATGGTGACTTCACCGCGGTCGATAATCTCACCCTCGACATCTACGAACGCGAATTTTTCGCGCTGCTCGGCCCGTCGGGCTGCGGCAAGACTACTCTGATGCGCATGCTCGCGGGCTTCGAGGAGCCGACCGAGGGCAAGGTCATTCTCGCGGGCCGCGATCTTGTCGGCGTGCCGCCATACCGGCGCCCCGTCAACATGATGTTCCAGTCCTATGCGCTGTTCCCGCACATGACGGTCGCGGACAACATCGCCTTCGGTCTCAAACAGATCAATATGCCCAAAGCCGAGCGTGAGGCCCGCGTCGCCGAAATGCTGAGGCTCGTGAAGCTGGAAAAGTTCGGCAGCCGCAAGCCGCACCAGCTTTCGGGCGGCCAGCGCCAGCGCGTTGCGCTTGCGCGTTCGCTGGCGCTGAAGCCGAAAGTGCTCCTGCTCGACGAGCCGCTCGGCGCGCTCGACAAGAAGCTGCGCGAGGAAACGCAGTTCGAACTGACCGATCTTCAGGTCACGCTCGGCATGACCTTCCTCATCGTCACGCACGATCAGGAAGAGGCCATGACGGTCGCAGACCGCATCGCCGTCATGGATCAGGGCAGGGTCATCCAGGTCGCGACTCCCGCCCAGATCTATGAGCAGCCCAATTCGCGCTATGTCGCCGGCTTCATCGGCGATGTGAACATCATTCCCGCCCGGATCGAATCGAGCGAAGGCAACGCCATCCGCCTGCGCAGCCCGTGGTCGGACGCGCCCATCGAGGTGACTGCGGGGCCCGTACTTGCCAGCGGCGCGGAGACATGGCTCGCATTGCGCCCCGAAAAGATCGGCATTTCGCGCGAGCCGCCGCCGCCGGGAACGTCCAATGTGCTGGCCGGCGAAGTCTGGGACATCGGCTATCTCGGCGATCTGTCCATATACCGCGTCAAGCTGCCGTCCGGCGATATCGTGAAGGCGCAGATCGAGAACCGTACGCGCGTCGTCGAGCGGCCGATCACCTGGGAAGACAAGGTCTGGCTGAACTGGGCGCCCGAACAGGGCGTCCTTCTGACGAGCTGAGGGGCCGCGCGTGGCGGAACGTGAAAAGGAAACGAACTGGCTGCGCCGCATCGAGATCGGCGTGCCGTTCGCCTGGCTCATCGTCTTCTTTCTGATCCCGTTCGTGATCGTCCTGAAGATTTCGTTCTCGACGGGCGCGATCGCGCAGCCGCCCTATTATCCAGTCTTCAACCTTCTCGCGGACGGCCTGTCCGGCACGCTCGACAAGATACGGCAGTTCTCGGCGCGCAATTACGCCTTCCTGTTCTCCGACCCGCTCTACATCAACTCCTATCTGTCGAGCCTGCGCATCGCGGCGATCTCGACCGCGCTTCTTCTGCTGATCGGCTATCCCATTGCCTACGCCATGGCGCGGGCGCCCAAAAGCATCCGCCCGATGCTGCTGATGATGATCATCCTGCCGTTCTGGACCTCGTTCCTGATCCGTGTGTACGCATGGATCGGCATCCTGAAGCCCGAGGGGCTCTTGTCCGGCTTCCTGATCTGGCTCGGCGTCATCGACACGCCGCTGGAGATCATGAACACCGAAAAGGCCGTCTTCATCGGCATCGTCTATTCCTATCTGCCGTTCATGGTCCTGCCGCTCTACGCCAATCTCGAAAAGCTCGATGCAACGCTGCTGGAAGCGGCCGCCGATCTCGGCTCGCCACCGTTCAAGGCGTTCTGGCAGATCACGCTGCCGCTGTCCGTGCCCGGCATCGTCGCCGGCTGCATGCTGTGTTTCATTCCGGCGGTCGGCGAATTCGTGATCCCCGATCTGCTCGGCGGTTCCGATACGCTGATGATCGGCCGCACGCTGTGGAACGAATTCTTCCTCAACCGTGACTGGCCGGTCTCGGCGGCGGTCGCGGTCCTGCTTCTGCTCGTTCTCGTCGTGCCGATCGTGTTCTACCAGCGCTATCAGCAAAGACAGCTGGAGGCGGACAGATGAGAAAGACTCGTCATCCCGGAAGCGCGCAGCGCTATCCGGGATCTTTCTCGCCAGGTGCTTTGAAAGGGAAGATCCCGGATCGCGGCCATGGCCGTGTCCGGGATGACGGAGCGCGCGCATGAACACCGGCCTGTCCCGCTTCAACCTGGTCTCGCTGACGCTCGGCTTCGCGTTCCTCTACATTCCGATCGTCATTCTCGTCATCTATTCGTTCAACGATTCGCGCCTCGTCACGGTGTGGGGCGGGTGGTCGACGAAGTGGTACGTCGCGCTGTTCAACAACCAGCAGCTTCTCGATGCCGCGTGGATCACAGCGCGCGTCGCCTTCCTGTCGGCCACCATCGCGACGATCTTCGGCACGATGGCCGGCATCGCGCTCGTGCGGCACGGGCGCTTCCGCGGCCGTACATTGTTCTCCGGCCTTGTCTATGCCCCGCTCGTCATGCCGGAAGTCATTACGGGCCTTTCGCTTCTGCTCCTGTTCGTCGCGGTCGGCATGGCGCGCGGCTTCTGGACCGTCACGCTCGCGCATGTCACCTTCTCGATGTGCTATGTGGCCGTGGTCGTGCAGTCGCGCCTGCTGAGTTTCGACCGTAGCCTGGAAGAGGCGGCGCAGGATCTCGGCGCAACCCCGCTCAAGACATTGTTCGTCATCACGCTGCCGATCATCGCGCCCGCGATCATTTCGGGCTGGATGCTGGCTTTCACCCTCTCGCTCGACGATCTCGTCATTGCGAGCTTCACCACCGGGCCGGGCGCGACCACGCTTCCCATGCGCATCTATTCGTCGGTCCGGCGCGGCGTCACGCCCGAGATCAACGCCGTCTGTACGATCCTGATCGCCATCGTCACCTTTGTCGTCATCACGGTTTCGATCGCCACCAAGCGCGCGCAGGATCAGCGCGAACGGGCCGAGCGCATGGCCGAGCAGGGCGGCATTCCGATCGCCGCGAATGCGGGGTAAACAACCCTCCCCTTGAGGGAGAGGACGACTCGCGGGCGGGAAGCCCGCGAGCGAGGTGAGGGGAAAGTCAAAAACTCTGCCCGCTTTATTCCCCTCACCCGGCCGCCGCTTCGCGGCGTGCCGACCTCTCCCGTGAACGGGAGAGGTGACTACGCGCTCGACGGTTTGTTCTCCGATGCCCGTGCGCCTTCAGCGAAGGGCAGGCGGCTCGCGCGGGCCAGCAGCGCGACGGGGATGAGGCCGACCAGCACGATCAGGAGCGCCGCGACCGCGCCGTCCTCGTATGTGCCACGCGAGGCTTCGGCATAGACATGGGTCGCCAAAGTTTCGAAGTTCAGCGGACGCAGGAGCAGCGTCGCCGGCAATTCCTTCATCGCATCGACGAAGACGAGAAGCGCCGCGCCGCCGAGCGCGGGCCGCAGCAGTGGCACATGCACCCGCTTGATGACGCCCGAGGACGTCTCGCCAAGATTGCGCGCGGCACTGTCGAGGCTCGGCGCGATCTTCTGGAAGCCGGCTTCCGCGCCGCCCGCAGAGATCGCGAGAAAGCGCACGCTGTAGGCATAAACGAGCGCGAATGCGGTGCCGGACAGCAGCAGCCCGGTCGATATCCCGAACCAGTCACGCATCAGCGCATCGACCGTATTGTCGAACGCGGCGAGCGGCACCAGAAGGCCGACGGCCAGAACCGTGCCGGGAACGGCGTAGCCGAGGCTGCCGATACGCACGAGCGTCGGCGCCAGCGGTCCGCGCGACAGTCGCGTCGTATAGGCGAGCGTCAGGCCGAGCAGCATGGTCGTCGCGGTAGCAGCCGTCGCAAGCAGAACCGTGTGCCAGGTTTCGGCCATAAGCTGCGGCGAGAGCCCATGATAGGATATGCTCTTGATCGCCGTATTGACGAGATAGGCGGCCGGAAGAAGAAACCCGAACAGGATCGGCAGGGTGCAGGCAAAGGTCGCGCCCGCCGCGGCCATGCCGCCGAGTTGCAGCGGCGCGATGCGGCGGCTGCGCTGTGCCTGCGTGTTGTAGCGCTGGCGCCGCCGCGCATAGCGCTCGAGAACGACGAGCGCGACGACGAAGAACAGCATGACGATGGCGATCTGCGCCGCGCCTTCGAGCGATGACGAGTTCACCCAGGTCGAATAGATCGAGACCGTCAGCGTGCGCACGCCCAGAATGTCGGAAGCGCCGATATCGTTCAGCGTTTCCATCAGGACGAGGCTGAGGCCGACGGCAACGGCCGGGCGCGCCAGCGGCAGCGCGACGCGGAAAAAGCTCGCCAGCCGTCCCGCGCCGAGCGTGCGCGACACATCGATCACGCAGGCTGATTGCATGAGGAACATCGCCCGCGTCGCCAGATAGACGTACGGATAGAGAACGAGTCCGAACAGGAGGATCGCGCCCCAGATCGAGCGTATGTCGGGCAGGCGGAAATCGGCGGGGCTGTCGATGCCGAGCACGAAGCGGATAGCACCCTGGATCGGGCCCAGCGGATGCATCAGATCGAGGCTCGCATAGGCCATGATATAGGTCGGGATCGCGAGCGGCAGCAGCAGCGCCCAGTCGAAAACGCGCCGTCCGGGAAAATGATAGGCGGTCACGAGCCAGGCGGAGCCGACGCCGAGCAAAGCGGCCACCACGCCGACGCCGAGGAGCAGCGAGGCTGTGTCGCGCAGTGCGACCGGCAGTACGTATTTTGCGAGATGGGGCCAGACATCGCCCGAGCCGTGCAGCGCGATGGCGATCAGCGCGCAGACGGGCATCACGACGAGCGCCGCAATGACCATGCTTGCGGCGAGCCAGCCTCCGGGAAGGCGGATGCGTGGCGCGGACGAGATCGCGGCTATGTCTGCCATCCGGAAAAGACGGGGCGGCGCATGGCCGCCCCGGTCCGTTGCTAGTTGTTGAATCCGACCTTGTCGACCAGTTCGGCCGCCGTCTTGCGGGCGGCGGCGATTTCGGCCAGCGAGGTCTCATCCGGCTTCAGTTCGCCGAAGCTGGCGACGATCTCGTTGACCTCGGCGCCGTCGGTCACGGGGTATTCGTAATTACCTTCGGCGAAGATCTTCTGCGCTTCGGGTGTCACGAGGAACTCGACCAGCTTGACGGCCTCGTCCTTGTTCGGCGCGTTTTTCGCGAGCGCGACGCCCGAAATGTTCACATGCGTGCCCTTGCCGTCGGCGAAGGTCGGCAGCGTGACATTGATCGCCTCGCCCCATTTCACCTGCTCGTCGCCGCCTTTGCCCGAGCGCATCAGGCCGACATAGTAGGAATTGGCGATGCCGACATCGCAGATGCCGGCGAGGATGTCGCGGGCGACATCGCGGTCGCCGCCGCCGGCCTTGCGGGCCAGATTGGCCTTCAGATCGGTCAGGAACTTCTCGGTCTTCTCTTCGCCGTCCTTGACGATCATGTGGGCGATGAGGCCGATATTGTACGGATGATTGCCGGCACGGATGCAGACCTTGCCCTTGTATTTCGGGTCGGCCAGTTCCTCATAGGTCTTCGGCGCGTCGGCCACGCGGTCCTTGGACGAATAGATGACGCGCGAGCGCAGCGTGGCTGCGACCCAGCTGTCGTCCTTGGCGCGCAGATGCTGCGGCACCGCCGCATCCACTTTCTCCGAAACGATCGGCTGCGTGATGCCGGCATCCACGAGGTCGTTGAGATTGCCGATATCGACCATGATCATCAGATCGGCCGGCGAATTGGCGCCTTCCGTCTTGACGCGTTCGGCAAGGCCTTCCTTGACGAAGATCGAATTGATCTTGACGCCCGTGTCCTTGGTGTAGGCATCGAGCAGCGGCTGGATCAGGCCAGGCTCGCGGCTCGTATAGATGTTGACCTCGGCGGCCGAGGCGGCGGCGAGCGGAATGAGGCTCGATGCGCCGAGCGCGGCCATGGCAAGCGAATGCTTGAGGGTAGTGTTCAACGGAAAAATCCTCCACCGGGTTCAAGAGCCGTGGCGCGCGGATGCGCGACCACAGCTTCTTAGGCGGCGGTAAGCGGCCAAGGCAACTAAAACTGGTGTGATATCAATATGTTAGAATTAGAATAATGAAAGAATGAGATAGCCATCTCCCGTGGGGAGAGGTGATCCTCATCCTGAGCCGGACTCGCCGAAGGCGAGCCGTGTCGAAGGATGGAGGCAAACACCCGACTCGCCGCCATCCTTCGACACGGGTGCTGCGCACCCGGCTCAGGATGAGGACTGGGGAAACAAAAACGCCCGGCCGGAGCCGGGCGTTCGGAACGGATGTTCGCAACAGGCCGGAAACTCAGCCTTCCAGCTCGCCGATGTGATGCTGCGAATAGAGCTCGACGCCGAGCTTGGCGATGAGATCGAGCTGCTCTTCGAGGAAGTCGATATGGCCTTCCTCGTCGGCCATCAGCTCCTTGAAGAGATCCTCGCTCGGATAATCGCCGACTTCGCGGCAATAGCTCGCGGCTTCCTGGTAGAGCTTGCGCGCGTCATGCTCGGCGGCGAGATCGCTCTCCAGCACTTCCTTGACGGACTGGCCGATGCGCAGCGGGTCCAGAACCTGCAGGTTCGGGAAGCCTTCGAGGAACAGGATGCGCGCGATGAACTTGTCCGCGTGACGCATCTCCTCGATCGATTCTTCCTTCCACTTCTTCGCGAGGTCCTTGAAGCCCCAATTGTCGAAGATGCGGTAGTGCAGCCAATACTGGCTGATGGCCGTCAGCTCCGAGCGGAGGCCACGGTTGAGATATTCAATGACTTTCGGATCGCCTTTCACAGGTCCGCACTCCCTTTCGAGTTCTTAGAAAGTTTCTAAACTAGGAAGCGGGCAGGTTCAAGTGCCTTGTGGCAAAGGGCACGGAAGATTGCTTATTCGGCGGCTTCGGCGGTGGTGATTTCGACGAGATCGAGGTCGTCGTTGGCGGCGGGGGCATGCTGGTGCTCTCCCGCGGGGCAGATCGCGCATGCGGCGGGGCAGGCCGCCAGCGCCTGATCGAGGATGGTCTTGATCGTGCGCGAGCAGCGGCCGCATTGCGGGCTGCATCCGAGGCAGCGATAGACCTGCCCAGGTGTGCGCGGCGCCAGCGAGGCGCAGGCTTCGCGCACGTCGTTCTCGCTCAGCACGTTGCAGGAACAGACGATCATCGGTTTTCCGCACGCAGTTTAGAAACAGTCTAAACTACTGATATTACATGTAAAATGGTGAGTGTGCCGGCCGGAGTCAACGGCAAAGCAGCATCGCGCCTGTGGCAAAGCGCCCGCGCGGCCGCACCGCGGAAGGTCCGGCGAGGTCTAGACCGGCAGCACCCGGTCGGGCGCGAACACGATCTCGACCAGCGTGCCGGCGCCCGCCGCGCTGGCGATGTTGAAGCTCGCTTTGTTGGCTTCCGCCAGCGCCTTGGAGAGAGGCAGCCCCAGCCCGGTTCCTCCGTCCGAATTCGTCGTCGGCAACTGGCGGAAAGGCTCGAGCGCGGTCGCGATTTCCTTGTCGCTCATGCCCGGCCCGGTATCGCGCACGCGCAGGGCCGCCTGGCCGAGATCGTTGAGCGCGGTCGAGACGATCACCTGTCCGCCCGCCGGCGTATAGCGGACGGCATTGGCGACAAGGTTGAGCACGATCTGCTTCATGCTGCGGGCATCGGCCAGAACCGGCGGCATGCGCGGCGTCAGCGCGGTGCGGATGATGATTCGGTTGCTGTTGGCCTGCGGCTGGAGAAGGTTCGCCGCGGCCGTCGCCACCTCGTTGAGATTCACGCGCACGAAATTCAGGTCGAGCTTGCCGGCCTCGATCTTCGCCAGATCGAGCAGATCGTTGACGAGGCTGATGATGTGGTTGCCGGACTGGTGGATGTCTTCGAGGTATTGACGATAGCGGTCGGAGCCGACGGGGCCGAAGCGCTCTTCCATCATGACTTCGGTAAAGCCGAGAATGGCGCTCAGCGGCGTTCGGATTTCGTGGCTGATGCGCGCGAGGAAATCGGACTTCTGCGCGCTCGCATGTTCCGCGCGGGCCTTGGCCGTGCGCAGATCGTGTTCCGTTTTCCTGAACGCGGTGATGTCGCGCACGACCGCGCAGAAGCGCGGCTCGCCGCCGCCCTCAAGCCGACCGAATGTGACGTGCAGCGCCATGATGCCGCCGCGCCGCGTGACGCCGACCGCCTCGCGGCCGTCGCCGGGTATCGTCAGCGGGCTGCCGCCTGCTTTCAGCGCATCGAGATGATCGAGCGCCGTGCGGTGGCTGTCGGCGCCGAGCAGAAGCGTGAACGCGCGGCCTTCGAGTTCGGCGGATTCGTATCCGAACAGGAGTTCGGCGCTTTTGTTGACCGAGACGATCCGCGCGGCATTGTCGAGAAGGATCACGCCGTCGCTGGCGCTGTCCAGCATGGCGCGCAGATCGCGTGCCGGAACGGCGGAGAAGGACGTGGCCGGGCTTGTCCCTACATTCGCGCCCGTGGCCGATGCGCCGAGAAACATCATGCTCGCTGGCTCGTTCTGCCAGCGCACCTTTTTCAGATGCGCTTCCACCTCGAGTGCCCGCCCGCCTGCCGTGCGGATGGCAAGGCCGCGCCGCCCGCTGCTCTGCGGCAGATCCTCGAACAGGTTGTCGAGACCGTGCTGTACCAGCGCCGGCAGGTCCTCAAATCCGGTCAGGTCGAGAAAGGCGTGATTGGCAAAGAGCGGCACGCCGAGGCGGTGGATGAGAATGGCGGCCGGCAATTCCTCCAGCGCCTCGATGACGTCGTCGCCGGAGGCCGGCGTGAACGGCGATTCTTCGGCAGCCGGCGCCGGTGCGGGCGCCGTTTCGTCATCGTTCGCGGTGCGCGCGTTCAGCGCGCGCGCGATTTCGCGGAAGGCGAGATGTTCGTCGCTGTTCAGCCCCGGTCGGCGAAAGGGCAGGATCGGGGCGGAGGCTTCCTCGCCGGTGGCGGTGTCGGGTTCGGACGGCGCTTCGGCGGGAATGGCCTCGGGCTCGGGCGGACGCGGCACGGGTGCCTCGCGCACCACGCCGAATCCGCGATAGCCGCGGAAGGTGCGGTCGCGGTCGAAGACCGGCAGGCCCGCGAGTTCCACCGGCTGCACGAACCCGTCGCCGAGCGGCCAGGAGACCGTCACCCCGCTCCAGGTCTCGCGCCGCGCCAAAGCCTGCGCAAGCTCACCGGAAGGGTCGAGCCCGTGTTCGACGATCAGCTGGTCCCAGTTGTGGCCGGCGATTCGCACATCGCCCAAGGCCGCCATCAACTCGTCCGAAACGCCGGAAATGCAGCCGAGATCGTCGGACTGCCAGACGAAACGGATCGGCAGATTCGGCGACGGCGCCGCAGTGCGGTCATTCGCGGCCGGCCGCTCGTTGAGCGGCGGTAGAGCGGATGTGTCGGACATGATACGCAAAATCCCCTGTCGTCTGGCTTAGAGGATCGTTTCGCGGCGGTCTATCCGCCTCCTTCGGGCGTGCCGGGGATAAAGTTAACGTATTGAGGCATAATCGTCTGCCCGCAGTGCTTGCCGCTGCCGATGATTTCTCTTAGGTAACGGCTTCGGCAAGAGCCGTCGTGCAGCCATAGCTCAGTTGGTTAGAGCACCAGATTGTGGATCTGGGGGTCCCCCGTTCGAGCCGGGGTGGCTGTACCATTCTCCCCGTATTCCACATGCCGGGGTTTTCCGGCACGAACCGCACCACCGGAACCATTCGCCTGCGGCTGAACTTCCCCAAGGCAGCGGAAGCAAAGCGCGGAGAAGCCTCGCATGAACCGGATGGTCATCATCGTCCTGGCGGCCGTGGTGCTGATCGGGGTCTTCATTTCGTGGATGTCGCGCGATGCCGCGAATGTCGAAACCACGAACACGCCGACCGACCGGCAGGAGATCCCTGTTCCCGGCGGCACCGAAGGCGTGCCGGTCGAGCGGCAGAATCCCGCCGCGCCCAACAATGCCCCGACGCCGCCCTAAACCCGCAAGCCAGGCGTGTATTGGAACTTTCCCCCTCGCTACCGGTTCGCATTGGGGTTCTCGGGAAGGGAAAGGAAGCAGATGAATCGCACGACACTTGCCATCATAGCTCTTGCCGTCATTCTGGCGATCGTCGGGTACCTGTTCTATGCGGGTTCGCCGGGAACCGACACGACCATCGAGCAGCAGATCGAACAGCCGACGCCGGCGCCCGGCGCCGAACCGTCGACCCCGCCGGCGGAGACGCCTCCGGCCGCGCCGACGACGCCATAAGGCCGGTTGTGCGCTGAAAGCGATGGGAGCCCTGCAATGCGGGGCTCTTTTCGTTTCCGAAGTACGTATGGACAGGGCGCCGATCAGGCGAGCAGCGTCGCCGCCGCGAACACAAGCATCAGCACCGCGATGCCGATGGTGCGGTGGTCGCGATAGATCGGTTCGAGGCAGGCCTCGCCAGGCCTGCGCGGATTGTAACGCACCATGATCCGCGCCGCGCGCGGATAGCGGTCGATGATCTCGCGCACCAATATGCGTCTCGAAAATCCGGTGTCGGAGAGAAAGACACGGCGGCCGGTATATGTCCGGCCCCCGGTCTCGTAGCGGTACACGACTTCGGGCACATACCACAGGCCCGCCATCCATACGCCGTGGCCGAAGCCCCAGCGGCGCGCGGTCCGCGATGTCATGACAGTCCCGGGCACCGTCGGCCAGGCGAGCGCGCGCCGCGCCTTGCGGCGGCGCATCAGATCGAGGGCGATGAACAGCCCCGCCACCGCCACGGCAAGCGCGGCGATGGCGTATTTCAGAATTTTCGGATCGGGCGAGGCCTCGAACATCAGGCCCGTTCTAGCATCAACGCCGTCTGTTTTTCTCGTCGATGACTTCGGGCCCGGTGATCCCGCTTCCCGGCTGGCTCGTGGCGGGCGGATCGCTGGCGGGGAACGTGTCCTCGACCGCCTGTTCGTGATGCTTCTCTTCTTTCCTTTTCTCCTTCTTCACCTGTTTCAGCTTGCTATCCTTGGTTTTTTCGGCGCTAGCCATGTCGGTCTCCGTCGGAAAATGGTCCGGACGGGAAACGTTCGGGCAGGGTCAAAGGTTCGGCTTGCCGGGGCGGTGCCGCGTCCTTAAGGTCGCGCCCGCAATGCGACCTTCCTTCGATCTTTCCCTTTATCTCGTCGCCGGAACGCCCGTCGTGGGCGCGCGCGGCCTTGCCGAAACCGTCCGTCAGGCGGTGGCGGGCGGCGTCACCATGGTCCAGATTCGCGATCCGCGCGCCGAAACGCGTCGGCTCGTGGAAGAGACTTACGCGCTGAAGCAGTTGCTCAAGCCGCTGAATGTCGCGCTGATCGTCAACGATCGCGTGGATGTCGTGCTCGCGGCCGGCGCCGATGGCGTTCATCTCGGCCAGGACGACATGACGCCGAGCGATGCGCGGCGCATTCTAGGCGAGGATTTCCTCATCGGGCTTTCGGTCGGCTCGCCCGAGGAATTCGAAGCCTCGCGCGATCATCTTCACGCCGTCGATTATCTCGGTGTCGGCCCGGTCGAGGCGACATCGACGAAAGCGGATGCCGGCAATGCCATCGGCGTCGAAGGGCTGGCGCGCGTACGTGCACTGACCTCGCTGCCCGTGGTCGCCATCGGCGGCATCGGCGCGGGCAATATAGCGCCGGCCCTGCGCGCCGGTGCGGGCGGTGTTGCGGTCGTGTCGGCGATCTGCGGTGCGGACGATCCCGCCGAGGCGGCGCGGGCCTTGCGCGCGGAAATCCGCTCGGCGGGCTAATGCGCTTTCGCGCCGTTGCGTCGTGCGCTCTTGCGCCCGGCGTTTCGTGCGGCGACAGGCCTGCTCTCCTGTTTCGCGCGCCGCTCGCATTTGCGGCGAAGAGCTTCCAGTTCTTCCTCGGTCAGCCGCTCGATCCCGATAAAGGCGTTCTGCGCGCGGCTGGCGCGGATGAGTTCGTCCAGCTTGGTCTGAATGGCGACACCGTCGCGGTTCTGCGTGTTCTGGATCAGGAACACCATCAGGAACGTAACGATCGTCGTCGTTGTGTTGATGTAGAGCTGCCAGGTGTCGGAATAATCGAACAGGGGGCCGCTGATGCCCCACAACGCGACCATGGTGCAGCATAAAATGAAGGTCGCCGGCCGCCCGGCATAATGCGCGACGCTGTTGGCCACGTGCGCGAATCTTTGCGAAATTGTCATGTCATGTTCCCGGTTCAGGCGGGATGAGAACGCCCGAGCCGAAAATCCGTTCGCGCCGCCTTCCTTGCGCCATGGGCGCACCCCAAATTCCCGGTGTTGGAGTTTGGAGATTCGCCGAGATGAACAGCAATGAGCGCCGCCTGATCCAGGATTTGTTCGACCGCCTCGCCACGGTCGAGAATCAAAATCGCGACGCGGAAGCCGAGCGCCTGATCGCGGAGGGGATGCGGCGCGTGCCGCATGCGCCTTATGCGATGGCGCAGACCATCATCGCCCAGAACCAGGCGCTCGAGGATGCCGCGCGCCGCATCGAGGCTCTCGAAGGCGGTATGGGCGGATATGAAGGTTCGGGTGCGGCCGCTCCCGGCGCGATGGGCGCGCCCGATCTCGGGCCGCGCGGCAGCGTGCCGTCCGCCGGGCGCGGCGCCGAGCGTGGCGGCGGCGGATTTCTCGCCAATGCCGGACAGGTCGCGCTTGGCGTTGCCGGCGGCATGATGCTCGGCGAGGTGGCGAAATCCCTGCTCGGTTCCGGCTCCGAAGCGCAGGCCGCGCCGCAGACCGCCGACGCGCCGGTGGAACAGGCCGGTGCGGACAATTTCCCCGGCGCCGATACCGCGGCATCGGGCGCGGAGGGCGGCGGCGGCGGTCTCTTCGACTGGCTGTTCGGCGGCGGCGATGCCGCCAATGACAGCGGCGACTGGGACGATGGCGGCGGCGATTGGGGCGAGTGACGCAAAACGAAAACGGCGCGCCCGAGGCGCGCCGTTTGTCATTACAGGTCGATAGGGCTCAGAGCACTTTCACGCTCGCGCCCACCGGCACGCGCGCATAAAGATCCTCGACATCCTCGTTCGTCATGCGGAAGCAGCCGGACGAGACCGCCTGACCGATCGTCCACGGCTCGTTCGAGCCATGGATGCGGTACAGCGTGGAGCCGAGATAGAGGGCGCGTGCGCCGAGCGGATTGTTCGGCCCGCCTTCCATGAATTCCGGCAGATCGGGACGCCTCTGGCGCATTTCCGCCGGCGGACGCCAACTCGGCCATTCCTTCTTCGCCGTCACCTTGTGCGTACCGGTCCACTGGAAACCGTCGCGGCCGACGCCGACGCCGTAGCGGATGGCCGTGCCGCCATCCTGCACGAGATAGAGATGGCGCGTCCTGGTATCGATCACGATCGAGCCCGGCGCTTCGGAGCCGGTATAATCGACCGTCTGCTTGCGGAACTCGGCGGGAATGGCGCTGCGCTGCTGGGCCGGCTGTTTCGGCGTCTGCAGGCGGGCGCTGCGCGGCTCGGTGCGCCGTGTGTAGGGATTGTAATCCATCCGGTCGCGTTCGCGCTCGCGATACCGCGTCTGGTTCGGCGGGGCCGTGTAGGTGCGCCCGGCGCGCGGCGGCGCGTAATAGCGCGGCGCGCTGTCCACCTCGTAGACCGGCTCGCGGTGCCGCTCATCGGTGATGATGCGCTCGACATGACCACGCGGCTGGGCGCCGCGGTAATAGATGTCGTAGCTCTGGGCGAGGGCCGGAACGGCAAAGAGGAGGGCGCTGGAAAAGGCAAGGAGGCGGATAGGCAGCATGGGTATTTCCCCGAACTCGGAACACACGGCAACAGCGCGGAAATATAGCCGCCCCGCCACCAACGTTTGATGAACGGTTCGTGATCGGCCTGTGTTCCCGGCGCGGTCTTCGTACAAAGATGAAACGTGGTTTATGAATGCTTTATGGCGCTTTGGTGTGCGCGTCCGGCGGTGACTGTTCTTAAACCATCCGGCGGCATGATCCGACTCCGAGAGGGATCGGGGTGTTTTCATGAAGCCTGCCGCGCGTAAGCCGTTCCGCATCGAAACCATGATGTACGGAGATCGCGTCGCCGTGCCGGTTTCCGGCCCGGACGATGGGGGCGCCACGAAGCGCCATGCCGAATTGATGGCGGAAATGGCGCGCCTGCGCGACCTCATCCGCCCGGCCGCCGAAATCTCGACCGAGGCCATCGAGAGTTTTCGCCGCGAACTGGGCGAGGCCCAGAAGCTGAAGACCGAACTCGACACGATCCGCGAGGCGATCCAGCGCACGAAGCAGGAGATCGCCAGCCTTCACGGCACGAGTTTCGAGAACACCCAGATGCTGCGCGTTTCGGGCGAGCTCGATGCCGTTGTCGCCGGCACGGAAGCGGCGACCGAGCAGATATTGTCCGCCGCCGAGGCGATCGACGATTCCGCCATGCAGATCGCCGCGCATGTAAAGACGGAGCGCGACAAGGGATTGGCATCCGACATTCAGGACAAGGTCGTCGCCATTTTCGAGGCCTGCAATTTTCAGGATCTTACCGGCCAGCGCATCACCAAGGTCGTCTCGACGCTGTCCTTCGTCGAGAACCGCATCGAGCGCATGATCGAGATCTGGGGCGGCATCGAGCAGTTCAAGGGCATCGAGCCGGAGCATCCGCCGGAGCCGGAAGGCGACAAGGCGCTGCTCAACGGCCCCGCACTGCCGGCCGATGCCGGCCGCGCCTCGCAGGACGATATCGACGCACTGTTCGGGTAATCCTCTCCCGCTTGCGGGAGAGGTGAGGGGTGAGCCCCACGCTCCATTCCCTCTCTCCCTTGACGGGAGAGAGCGGACTCGTGCGTAAGTACGAGCCGAGAGAGGGTGAGCGAATGATCGGCGAGGCTCTGGAAGCCCCCTCTCTCCGCTCGCGCCTTCGGCGCGAGTCGGCTCTCCCCTGCAAGGGGGGAGAGGTTCACCCCCCACACCTCACATACACCACCGTGCCGTAGCGCCCGGCGAACCCCTTGTCTTTCCAGGTCAGTTCGAAACTCCTGCCCGGTGCAAACGCGGTAATAGTACGCACATGGCGACTGGCCGGGCCTTCCGGCAATGTCTTCTCCGCTGGCGTCAGCTTCTTGCCCTTCAGCGCGACCTCGCGCCTCTGACCGTCGGCCACGAACATCAGAAGATGGCCCGAGGCGCTTTTCTCGATCACATAGGGCTGGCCGCAGGCCTGGCGCGCCCAGCCCGGCGCCTTGTCCTTGTCGCCCGCGGCCCAATAGGACGCGACCCCCCAGCGGCCGACAAGATCGTCCACGCTTTGCGCGGCGGCGGGCAGGGGCGCGAGCACGAAGGCGGCGGACAGAAAGCGCACGATCATCGAATTTCGAGGCTCCGGAAGCGCGGCGTGGATTGACGCCGGATGAAAGAGGCGGGCATTTCGCCTCATGACCGATTATTCCGCAAGCCAACTCGAAGCCGGGCGTCTGCTCTTTGCCGGCGAATGCACTTTCATCAAGGGCGCGGTGAAGCTCGATCAGCTTCCGCCGGCCGAGCGTGTGGAGATCGCGCTCGCCGGCCGCTCCAATGTCGGCAAGTCCTCGCTCGTCAATGCGATCACGGGCCGAAAGACCCTCGCCAAGGTCTCGAACACGCCCGGCCGCACGCAGGAACTGAACTTCTTCGATATCGGCGGGCGGATGACCATGTGCGACATGCCGGGCTACGGTTTCGCCTCCGCGCCCGAGCCCAAGGTCCGCGCCTGGACGCAGCTCGTCTTTGCCTATCTGCGCGGGCGGCCCAATCTCGCGCGCGTCTATCTGCTCATCGATTCGCGGCATGGGCTGAAAAACACCGATGAGCCGGTGCTGGAACTGCTCGACAAGGCGGCGGTGTCCTATCAGATCGTGCTGACCAAGGCCGACAAGCTGAAATCCGGCGAACTCGAGGCCCGCGTGGCGGGCGTGCGCGAGGCGATCCGCAAACGCCCCGCGGCTTTCCCGGAGATCGCCGTCACCTCATCCGAAAAGGGCGACGGCCTGCCGGAACTGAAAGCCGCAATCGCGAAACTGGTGGCGGAGAGGGAGTAGGGTTCCCTCTCCCGTGGGAGAGGGCGGACTCGGCCTACAGGCCTGAGCCGGGTGAGGGGGTGCGGATTTTCGTCAGGCGTTTTCGCTCCAGCACGTGAACTATAGTTGACAGATGCCATGTGTGAACTATACTTCACATATGGAGGTTCGTCAGACGCGCCGGTTTCGCAAATGGCTCGGCGGGCTGGCGGACAAGCGCGCGGCGGAGAAAATTGCCATCCGCATCGTCCGCGTTCAGTCCGGCTTGATGGGCGATGTAAAATTCTTCGACGGCATCGGAGAGCTTCGCATCGACCATGGTCCGGGATATCGGGTCTATTTCGTCAGGCGCGGTAATACGATCATTCTGCTGCTTTGTGGCGGTGACAAGCACACGCAGCGTGCGGACATCAAACTGGCCAAGGAACTCGCAAAGGAGACGTAATTATGCCTGATACCTCCCTGCCGTTCGACGCCGCGGAATATCTCGGCAGCGAACGAGGCCAGGTCGAGCTTCTCTCCGACGCATTCGATACCGGAGACCTTCGATATATCCTCAACGCCCTCGGCATCGTTGCGCGCGCGCGCGGCATGTCGAATGTCGCCAAGGCCGTCAATATTTCGCGCGAAGGGCTTTACAAGGCGCTCGGCGACAATGGCGATCCGCGCCTCTCCACCTTTCTCGGTGTGACAAGCGCGCTTGGACTTCGCCTGACGGTTACACCGTCTCCCAAGGTGAAGCCGGTCAAAAAGACGACAAAGACCAAGCCGGCCGCACCGGTGCGAGTTGCGCAGCGCAAGGCCCGTCCGTTAAAGGCTGCAGCGAGATAGCATTTGGCAGCCAGGGGTTTCCCATGACTCAACTCTTCATCATGCTCGCCGGAGTGTTCGGCGCCGTGGGCGTCGGCTTTGCCGCCGGCGCGGCGCATGGCGGCGACGCCGGGGCCCTCGGCCCGGCGTCCAATATGCTGCTCTTTCACGCGCCCGCTCTTCTGGCGCTCGGGCTCTATGGCCGGACCCTGGCCGCGCTTCCGCGCAGCCTTGCCGCGGGCGGCGCCTTCATCGCGCTCGGGGCGGCTCTGTTCGCCGCCGCTCTGGCCGGGCGCTATTATTTCGGCATGCCGCCGTTTCCGATGGCCGCGCCGACCGGCGGCACGCTCATGATGGCCGGCTGGGCGATCGTGCTTGCCGGCGGCCTTCTTCTCGGCCGGCGCTGATTGCGCTAGAACCGCCGGGTTTTTCCGATCTGCGGGTTTTCAAGGCATGGCTGACAAAGACATCTCGGCGCACGACCGCGCTCGCGTCCTCGCCGAGGCGCTTCCCCATCTGCAGCGCTATGACGACGCCATCGTCGTCGTGAAATATGGCGGCCACGCAATGGGCGACGAGCACATCCTGCGCGAATTCGCGCGCGACATCGTCATGCTCAAGATTTCCGGGCTGCATCCCATCGTCGTCCACGGCGGCGGACCGCAGATCGGCGCCATGCTCGAAAAGCTCGGCATCAAGAGCGAATTCCAGCAGGGGCTGCGCGTCACAGACCGCGCCACCATGGATGTCGCGGAAATGGTGCTCGCCGGCTCCATCAACAAGGCCATCGTCGCGGCCGTCAACGCCGAGGGGGGCCGCGCGGTCGGCCTGTCGGGCAAGGATGGCGGCATGGTCACCGCGCGCAAGGTCACGAGCCTCGTCAATACGCAGACCGGTGAGATCGGCGAGATCGATCTCGGCTTCGTCGGCGAGCCGGAATCGGTGGACCGCCGCGTGCTCGACATCGTCTCGCAGTCCGATCTCATTCCGGTCATCGCGCCGATTGCCGCCTCGCGCTGGGGCGAGACCTACAACATCAATGCCGATACGTTTGCGGGTGCCATAGCGGGCGCGCTGCGGGCGCGTCGCCTTCTGCTGCTGACCGATGTGTCCGGCGTGCTCGACAAGAACAAGCAGCTCATCAAGCAGCTGACCGTGGACGAATCCCGCAAGAAGATCGCGGACGGCACAGTTTCTGGCGGCATGATCCCGAAAGTACAGACCTGCATCGAGGCGCTGGAGCGCGGTGTCGAAGGCGTCGTCATCCTCGACGGCAAGGTGCCGCACGCCGTTCTGCTCGAACTTCTGACCGATCACGGCGCCGGCACGCTGATGACGCGGTGAACTCCTCTCCCGCTTGCGGGAGAGGACGACTCGAAAGCCGGAAGGCTTTCGAGCGAGGTGAGGGGAAAGCCACCAACTCTGAACGCGCCGTTCCCCTCACCCGGTCGGCTTCGCCGACTCGACCTCTCCCGTGAACGGGAGAGGCGAACTGGCATCTCCGTCCCAAAACCCCTATCTCTTGCCCATCATGAAATCCCCCCGCATCTTTTCCCACGTCGAAACCTGGATTTTCGATCTCGACAACACGCTCTATCCGCCGTCCTGCGGTCTGTTCGCGCAGATCGACGAGCGGATGATGACGTTCATCAGCGAGCGTTTCAGCATCTCGCCAGCCGAGGCCCGCACGCTGCAGAAGAATTATTACCGTCAATACGGGACGAGCCTGCGCGGGCTGATGAACGAGCACGGCGTCGATCCGCACGAATTCATGGATTTCGTGCATAACATTTCGCGCGACAGCCTGATCCCGGATGCGGCCCTCCGCGAGGCCATTTCCGCGCTGCCCGGCAAGCGCTACATCCTGACGAACGGCTCGCGCGCCCATGCGGAGAATTGCACCTCGGCGCTCGGTCTGCAGGATCTGTTCCACGACATCTTCGATGTCACGCAGGCGGATTTCGTGCCCAAACCCAACCGCCCGCTCTACGACAGCTTCATCTCCTATCTCGGCGTAAAGGCGCCGGAATCGGCGATGTTCGAGGATCTCGCGCGCAATCTCGAAGTGCCGCACGCGCTCGGCATGACGACCGTGCTCGTCCTGCCGAAAGACGGCGATGTGCCCGAGCGCATGATGCACGAGGATGATGGGCTTCAAGGTCCGTACGTCGATCACGTCACAGACGATCTGGCGGGTTTTCTCGGCGGCATCAGGGCCGCGTAACGGCGCGGGCTAGTGCTCGTTGCCGCACAGCGAATGATCCGCGAGCACCTCGATCACGTGGCAACCGGCCACGGTTTCGCTGCGGCACTCCTTCACCATGCGCGTCAGTTCGGTTTCGAGTGCCTGAAGGCGCGCGATACGGCTGCGCACGCCTGTCAGATGTTTGCCGGCAATCGCGTCCGCCTCAGCGCAGGAGGCGTCGGGACGGTCGGACAGATCGAGCAAAGCGCGGATATCGTCCAGCGGAAAGCCAAGTTCGCGCGCATGGCGGATGAAGCTCAGCCGGTCGCGGTGCGCGGCGGTATAGGCGCGATGATTGCCGGCCGTGCGCGCCGCTTTCGGCATCAGGCCGATCTTTTCGTAATAACGGATGGTCTCGACCTTGGTCGAAGCCGCGCGCGCAAGATCGCCGATCGAATAATCCATTCCTGCCTCTTGAACCTGTAGCCGCTACAGGTCGCATATAGAGATCGGACACGAGAAGAAAAAGGGGTTCGTCCGATGGCCGATTCATGTTGCGGCACGCCGCAGCAGCACCGGGAACATGCTCACGAGAGCGACGATACGTGCGGCACGATGCCGAAAGCCGCGTCGTGCTGCGCCACGGCGGATGTCCGCTTCGACGGCATGGACCCGCACTACAAGGCGATCCTGTGGGTCGTCATTGCGATCAATGGTGCGATGTTCGTCGCGGAAATGACGGCCGGCCAATTGGCCGGTTCGCAGGCCCTGCAGGCCGATGCGCTCGACTTTCTCGGAGATACGCTGACCTATGGCATCAGCCTCGCGGTCATCGGCGCGGCGCTGAACGTACGCGCCTGGGCGGCGTTTGCCAAAGGGATCAGTCTTTTCCTGATGGGGCTGTGGGTGCTGGGCTCGACGGCCTATCAGGTTCTGGTGCTCGGTGTGCCCAGCGCCGAAATCATGGGCGTGATCGGCGTGCTCGCGCTTGCCGCCAATCTCGCCAGCGTGTTCCTGCTCGCGCCTTACAAGGACGGCGATGCGAATGTCCGCTCGGTCTGGCTGTGCTCGCGTAACGACGCCATCGGCAATATCGGCGTCATGCTCGCCGCGTTCGCGGTGTGGGGCACGTCGTCCGCCTGGCCCGATCTTGCGGTCGCCGCCATCATGGCCAGCCTGTTCCTGTCCTCGTCGTTCTCGATCCTGCGCCAGGCGATGGCGGAATTGCGCACCGTGCGTGCGGTGCCGGCGGAGTAGGGGTCAGATCGGCGTGCCCCCGTTCACATGCACGATCTGGCCGGTGATGTAGGAGGCTTCCTCGGTTGCGAGGAACAGGAAGGCGGAGGCCACTTCGTTCGGCTGTCCGGCGCGGCCGAGCGGGGTGTCGGTGCCGAATTTCGCCACCTGTTTCGCATCGAAGCTCGCAGGGATCAGCGGCGTCCAGATTGGGCCGGGTGCGACCGCATTGACGCGGATTCCCTTCTCCGCAAGCTGTTGCGACAGCGAGCGCGTGAACGCCACCGCCGCCCCGCGCGTCGCCGAATAATCGACCAGCACTTCGTTGCCCTTGAATGCGGTGATCGAGGCCGTGTTCAGGATCACGCCGCCCTTCTTCATGTGTTTCAGCGCCGTGCGCGTGACGAATAGATAGGAGAAGATGTTGGTACGGAATGTGCGCTCGATCTGTTCGGGCGTGATGTCGGCGAAATCCGTCACCACATGCTGCTCGGCGCAATTGTTGAGAAGGATGTCGATCCTGCCGAATGTCTTGACGGCTTTCTCGACCGCGCGTTCCGCCTTGTCGGCGAAGCCGAGATCGGTCCTGATGGCCAGCGCCTTGCACCCACGCGCCTCGATCAGGCTTTTCGTCTCCTCGGCGTCTGTATCCTCTTCGAGATAGACGAAGGCGATGTCCGCACCTTCCTCGGCGAAGGCCAGGGCGGTGGCGCGGCCGATGCCGCTGTCGCCGCCGGTAATGAACGCGACCTTGCCCTTCAGCCGCCCCGTGCCCTTGAAGCGCGGTTCGTAGTCCGGCGGCGGCGTCATCTTGTGTTCGCGGCCGGGCTGACGGTCCTGTTTCTGCGCGGGCTGGCCCATTGTCGGCTCCTGTCGGTCGATGAGGGCCAACTAGGCGGCGCGTTTTTTGTTCCGCTTCTGTCCGGCGCGCAGGAAGGCGAGGACAGGGCGTTCCTCGGCTCGCAATCCTCGCAGACGCGCGGCGTTCTTTTCCGCGCGCTCGAAGGCGCGGGGCAGGGAGCCATCGAGAAAGCTTTCGATGACGGACGGGTGGACATAGCAGCGCCGCGAGATCGCGCGCGTATTGACGAGGCGTTCCGCCACCTTGTCGATGGCGGCGTTCAGCTTGCGCGTGGCCTCGGTCTTCGTGGCCGGAGCTCCGGCTTCGTTCAGCGCATGGGCCGCCGTCACCGTCCCGGCCCAGGTGCGGAAATGCTTGGCGCTGAAGCCGTCTCCGGCCAGCTCGCGGATATAATCGTTCACGTCCTGGCTGGTGATGGCGTGCGGATGGCCGTCGCCGTTCCAGTACTGGAACAGGTTCTGGCCGGGTATGTCCTGACATTGCCGCACCACGCGGGCGATGCGGCGGTCGTGCACCGTCAGCTTCCAGCTCTTGCCGCTCTTGCCCTTGAAGGCGAAGCGCAGCCGTTCGGTGCCGGCCTCGACATGCTTGTTGCGCAAGGTGGTCAGGCCGAAACTGTTGTTCTCGCGTGTGTACTTCTCATTGCCGATGCGGATCAAAGTCGTGTCGAGCAGATAGACTGCCGTTGCCAGCACCTTTTCCCGCGTCAGCCCGCGTGCCGACAGGTCCTTGTCGATGCGGCGGCGTATGCGCGGCAGACGTTCGGCGAAATCGACGAGGCGCTCATATTTCGTCTCGTCGCGTACCTCGTTCCATTTCGGATGATAAAGATACTGCTTGCGGCCGCGCGCATCGCGTCCCGTCGCCTGGATATGGCCGCTCGCTTTCGCGCAGATCCACACATCGGTCCAAGCGGGCGGGATGGCGAGGCCGCGTATGCGCGCCAGCAGCTTCTCGTCGCGAACGAGTTCGCCCTCTTTGTAATAACCGAAGCCGGTGCCGGCCTTCCGGCGCGTAATGCCCGGCTCGTCGTCGGTCACATAGAGAAGGCCCGCATTCTCCGCCGAGAGCATGGGATCGTGCGCCGGGCAGACATCGTCTTCGGGTTTGAGAAGAGCCCGCTCCATGAACACTCCGCGCATCTGGCGCGGATAAACGCGCGAGGTGGCGGGAGGTTCAAAAGGGGGGCCGAGCGCGTTATCTCTGCCGCAAGGGGAGAGGGCAGGTTACTCCGCCCTCATCCCAAAGAGCGCCGAAGGCGCGTCTCGAAGGCTACATGTTCAAACCTCATCCTAAGGAGGCGTGTAGCGCCGTCTCGGAGGGGTGGCACGGCTGATCGGCAAGGGGTGACGTTGCCCCCAACTTCTATCCAGTTCTGAGTTCGTTTCCGGCGGTGGTTTTGCCCTGCTGGGCGGGTGAAGCGGCGGGTGCTTGCGCGGAGCCGTTGGCGTAGCACAGCGCGAGCGACCG
>JAEWFF010000011.1 GCA_023388965.1 Pseudomonadota bacterium
TCCCGGTGGCGGCGGCGGCGGTCCCGGCGGCGGCGGTGGCGGTCCCGGTGGCGGCGGCGGCGGTCCCGGCGGCGGCGGCGGCGGTCCCGGCGGCGGCCGTTAACCTGTTGCAGCCAGACAGTTTCAAAAACAAAAGCGGGGGAGAAATCCCCCGCTTTCACACGTCCTTACGGCGATCAGCCGGGAGTCAGATTCCCGCTTCCCATTGTGCCGGATCGGTACGGTTCTGCTGCTTCAGAAACACATAGTTCGACGCCGAGCGCCGCGTAACCTTGCTGGAAAGGCTGTCGAGCACATACTCCTCGGACGGACCCGTGCGCAGCAGCAGCACGACGTGCGACGGCACATTCCTTTTCATCACCTGCGCCAGGCGCAGATCGCGGGGAGACACGCCCTTGTCGATCAGAAGGCGCATTTTCAGCAGGGCGAAATCCTCGCAATCGCCGGCATTGACCGGCAGCGTCCATTTTTCCGCGACGCCGTATTGCGCACGATCGCCCAGATCCTTGATCCGGTGGTTCACGTCGCGATTGACCGAGCGGGCAAGCTTGAACAGAGCCGCGCCCTGAAGGGCGCTCGTGCTGCCTGCCGCATCGCAGGCCCACGGATATTCGGCGCACAGATTTGCGGCGCCCGCAGGCGTACGCACGCTTTGGGCAAACGCCGGAGGCGTCAGGACGGCGCAAAGCGCCGCGATCAGGAGATATCGCACAATCACCCCTTCATTCTCAGCTCCATCAGCTTACCGAAGCGTTACGAATTATGCCTCCCCGGCATTGGTCGGATTCCCGGGCAGGACAAGGTAAGCGGGAAGCGAACTTTCCTGCACGGGAGAATGCAGGCCGTTCCGCAAGCATGCCCGAGGCCGCATACTTCGTACCGGACAGCTAGGATGCGGCAGGCCGGATTTAAAGGCGTTACAGAATTCCGGCCTCTGCGGCGAAGGCCGCAAGGCTGCGCTGCGGCCGCGCGCCCATATGCGAAATGACCTCGGCCGCTGAGAGCGCACCGAGGCGCAGGCTTGTCGCATTGTCCTGACCGCGCGAAAGGGCTGTCAATACGCCGGCGGCGAACAGATCGCCGGCTCCCGTGGCGTCGATCACGCGCTCGACCGGATGGGCCTCGACCTCGGCCGTCGCCCCGCCATTGACGAAGATCGCACCCTTTTCGCTGCGCGTAATGACGGCGGCCTTCACGTCCTTGCGCAGCGCGGAAACGGCGGAATTGAAATCCGACGTCTCGTAGAGCGCCTGCGCCTCGTGCAGATTGGCGAAGACGAGATCGACTGCGCCCGAGCGCAGCAGTTCCAGAAATTCGGGCCGGTGGCGTTCGACGCAGAATGTGTCGGAGAGTGAGAGCGCGACCTTGCGGCCCGCCGCATGCGCCAGTTCGGACGCGCGGCGATAGGCCTTTTTCGCCTCCGGCGGATCCCACAGATAGCCTTCGAGATAGACCGTGCCGGAGGCCGCGATCAGATCGGCATCCACATCATCGAGCGTCAGGTTCTGGCTCGCGCCAAGAAAGGTGTTCATCGTGCGCTCGCCGTCGGGCGTCACGAGAATGGTGGAGGAGGCGGTGGTCGGGCCGTCCTTGGCGAGGGTGGTGGCGTAATGCACGCCGGCCTCGCGGATGTCGCGGGTGAAGCCCTGGCCGAGTTCGTCGTCCTTGACCTTGCCGATGAACGCGACCTTGCCGCCGAGCGAGGCGACGCCCGCGCAGGTATTGGCGGCCGAGCCGCCCGAGATCAGCAGCGGATTGTCGAGCGCGGCATAGAGCGATTTCGCGCGCGGCTCGTCGATCAGGTGCATCGTGCCCTTGGCAAGCTTTTCCCGGACGAGAAAATCGTCATCGACGCGCGCCAGCACGTCCACAATGGCATTGCCGAGGCCGAGAACGTCGAATTTCGCAGAAGTCATGGGGCGTCCCGCTTTGGCTGGAGAAGAAGGAGGAGGAAGGGGCAGGGCTTAACGGGCGAATCGGCGCGCCACAAGTTCATGCCGGATCGAACAGGCCCCGGCGGCCCGTTACGGCCGGGCCCAGAAACGGGCGCCAAGCTCGGCGACGGTCTCGCTGACGGCCTCGAAAAGCTCGTCCATCATCGGTGCGATCGTCTCGTCCGGCATGGGGTCCGTGGCGAGTTCGCAGAGCAGATACAGCCGGTTTCCGCCCTTGTGGAGCCGCAGGCTTTTCAGATGCTCCGCCAGTTCCTCGTCGATGCGGCGGATCTCGACATCGATCAGGTCCGAGAGCTGCTGCGCGCTTTCGGCAAATGGAAACCGCACATTTTCCGAATCGAGCGCGCGCACGCGGGCGATGTCCACCACGGTGCTGTCCAGCGCCGCGCGAAGTTCGCGGACGAAACTGCGGAGCGACACGCCGCGAACCTTCGCATCCTCGCCCGCCGCGGCCCGTGCACGGAACATGTCCGCGTGGTGCCTGGCGCGCGCGAGTTTCATCTTCGAGGTCTGGAACGGCATCAGCATGGTCATGGGCCGCAGGGCGTAGCGGGGCCGGATGCGGGCGGCAAGCCGTGTCCCGGAAAACGCGCAGCGTTTGTCCGGGACCCATACTCCGCGGCGTCACAGATTAGATCCGTGAGGTCACGGCGTATGGGTCCCGGGCTCCGCGCGTAACTCGGGCTTGCCCGAGTTACGATCGATAGGAGACTTAACTCGGCAGCTGCCGAGTTAAGCGGCCCCGGGACATGCGGCCGTCATGCTGCCCTCTCCTTCGAGACGCCCGCTGCGCGGGCTCCTCAGGATGTGGGCAAGCGGCTTGCGCCTTGCGCGCCGGGGCGCGATAAGGCCCGCACATCCGAACGGCCCTCCGAGTCATGACGACACCCACCAAACCCGAATTCCCGCCGCGCGTATTTTCCGGCGTCCAGCCGACCGGCAATCTGCATCTCGGCAATTATCTCGGCGCGATCCAGAAATTCGTCGCGCTGCAGAGCGAGCACGAATGCCTCTATTGCGTGGTCGACATGCACGCGATCACGGTGGCGCAGGACCCGGACGAGCTGCGCCGCACGATCCGCGAAGTCGCGGCCGCCTTCATCGCCGCCGGCGTCGATCCGCAGAAAAACGCGATCTTCAACCAGAGCCAGGTCTCGGTTCATGCGGAATTGGCCTGGGTGCTGGGCTGCACCGCGCGGATCGGCTGGCTGAACCGCATGACGCAGTTCAAGGAAAAGGCCGGCAAGGACCGCGAGAACGCCTCGGTCGGTCTTTACACCTATCCCGTGCTGATGGCCGCCGACATTCTCGCCTACAAGGCGACCCATGTTCCGGTCGGCGAGGACCAGAAGCAGCATCTGGAACTGGCGCGCGACATCGCCCAGAAATTCAACAACGATTTCGCAAAGAGCATCGAGGCGCACAGCTTCGGTTCCGCCTTCTTCCCGCTGCCCGCGCCGCTGATCCAGGGCGCGGCGACGCGCGTGATGAGCCTGCGCGACGGCACCAAGAAGATGTCGAAATCCGATCCCTCGGACGCTTCGCGCATCAACCTGACCGACGACGCCGACGCGATCGCGCAGAAAGTGCGCAAGGCGAAAACCGATCCCGAACCGCTGCCCTCCGAAGTGGCGGGCCTGGAAAGCCGCCCGGAAGCCGACAATCTCGTCGGCATCTACGCGGCTCTGGCGGCAAGCTCGAAGGACGAGGTCCTGCGCCAGTTCGGCGGCAGCCAGTTCTCGGCGTTCAAGAACGCCATGGTCGATCTCGCCGTGGAAAAGCTCGGCCCCATCGGCGGCGAAATGAAGCGCCTTGTGGCGGACCCGGCGTCGATCGACGCCATCCTCAAGCAGGGTGCCGAGCGCGCCGAGGCCATTGCCCGCCCGAATTTCGAGGCGGTGAAGGACATTATGGGCTTCGTCCGCTGACCGGCACGGGGAACGAAACAGGCCGACGGTGAATTCCCCTTCGCACCTGATGCGGAGGGGGTTCCCATGAACAACAATACGCTGATCGCCATCATCGCCGTGCTCGTGGTCATTGCCGGCATCTTCGCCTGGCAGGCCTATGAGCGCGACCAGAACACGCTCGACATCGAAGTCAGCCCGAGCGGCATCAAGGTCGACTGACCGCCGCCCGCTGGAACGGCTCCAATCCACCCTTTCCAACCGCCGCCAAATCTCCCATATCTGGAGAGCGCCCGGCCCCGCGCCTTGAACCCGGCGGCCTGACGGAGCGGAGATGTTCATCCAGACTGAAGCCACGCCGAATCCGGCGACCCTGAAATTCCTGCCCGGACGCGATGTCCTGCCGTCCGGCACGCTTGAAGTGACCGACGCCGAAGAAGCCAGGAAATCGCCGCTCGCCGAGGGGCTGTTTTCCGTGCCCGGCGTCACCGGCGTCTTTTTCGGCCAGGATTTCATCACCGTCACCAAACGTGGCGATCTCGACTGGCAGCATCTGAAGCCGGCCGTGCTCGGCGCCATCATGGATCATTACCTCAAGAACAAGCCGATCCTGGCCGAGGGCGTCACCGCCGTCTCCGGCACCGATGAGGACGGCGAATTCTTTGATCCGGAAGACGCCGCCCTCGTCGGCACGATCAAGGAACTGCTCGATACCCGCGTCCGGCCCGCCGTGGCGCAGGACGGCGGCGACATCACCTTCAAGGGCTTCAAGGAAGGCGTGGTCTTCCTGAACATGAAGGGCTCGTGCGCCGGCTGCCCGTCCTCGACGGCGACTTTGAAACAGGGCATCGAAAACCTGCTCCGCCACTTCGTTCCCGAAGTCAGCGAAGTCAGGCCGGTCTAAGCCCCTTCCGCGAGTCACGAAGGCCAGTATAAGAAGCCTCGATCTAGAAGCCTCGATCCGGGGGCAGGGGTACGTGCGTGCGTATACTGGCCATCGATACCGCGCTCACGGCGTGTTCGGTCGCGCTGATCGACACCCAGCCGGAGGCCGTTCTGGCGCGCCAGACCGTGCCGATGGAACGCGGCCATGCCGAAGCGCTGCTGCCGATGATCGATCAGGCGGCGGGCGGCGCGGCGGGCCTTTCGCGCCTGGACCGCATCGCCGTGACCACCGGCCCCGGCTCCTTCACCGGCATCCGCGTCGGGCTTTCGGCCGCACGCGCTCTGTCGCTTGCGACCGGCAAGCCGCTGATCGGCGTCACCACCCTGATCGCGCTCGTTGCTCCCGTACTGGCGACCGGCGACGGACGCGCGGTCGCCGCCGCGGTGGATGCGCGCCATGGCCGCGTCTTCTTTCAGGTGTTTGCGCCGTCCGGGCTCGGGCTTGTCCCGGCCCGCGTCCTGACGGCGGCCGAGGCGGCACGCATGGCCGGCGAAGGCCCGATCCGCATCACCGGCTCCGGCGCCAATGCGGTGATCGCCGCCTCGCGCGTGCCCCATGAAATCGTGGCGGGTAGCGTGGTGCCCGATCCGGTCTGGCTGGCGCGCCTCGGCGCCGCAGCGCCGGTGCCCGAACGGGTGCCGCGCCCGGTCTATCTGCGCCCCGCCGACGTGACCAGGTCGACCTCTCCCATCGAGGTCCGGCGCGCCTGATGGGCCTTTTCGATTTCTTCCGCAAAATGGAATGGCGCGTCGATCCCGCGGCGGGGCATCACGCGGCGCAGATTTCCGACATCCATTCGGCCTCGTTCGCGCGCGGCTGGTCCGTGGACGAGATCGAGACCCTGATGGCCGACCGCACGACCGTGGCCGATGTGCTCCGCGCCCGGGCGCGCAGCCGCAATATCGACGGTTTCGCGCTGTCGCGCGTGGCCGGCGGCGAAGCGGAACTGCTGTCCATCGCCGTGTCATCGCGGCGTCGCGGAAAAGGCGGAAGCGTAAGGCTGCTCGCGCGCCATCTCGCGCGGGTCGCGGCCGCCGGTGCGCGCCGCATCGTGCTCGAAGTGGACGAGGACAATGCCGCCGCTCTCCACCTTTACGGACGGTTCGGGTTTTCCGAAGTCGGCCAGAGGCCTGCCTATTATGCCCGCCGCGACGGAACGCGCGGCACGGCCAAGGTTCTCGCCCGCGACCTCACCTGATATAGAGGCCCGGCAAATCCGTCCGGAAGCGGCAGACGTGGAACAATCGATCGAAGAGCAATGCGCCCAGAAGGGCATGCGCATGACCGACCAGCGCCGCACCATCGCGCGCGTGCTGGAGGCCGCGACCGATCATCCGGACGTCGAGGAGCTGCACCGCCGCGCGGCGAAAATCGACAGCCGGATCTCGATCGCGACCGTCTACCGGACGGTCAAACTGTTCGAGGACGCCGGCATCGTCGCGCGTCACGATTTCCGCGACGGACGCGCGCGCTACGAACAGGTGCCCGACGAGCACCACGACCACCTGATCGATCTTCGCACCGGCAAGGTCGTGGAGTTCCGCGACGAGGAGATCGAGCGCCTGCAGGCCGAAATTGCCAAACGGCTCGGCTTCCGGCTCGTCGATCACCGCATGGAACTCTACGGCGTGCCGATCAAGGACGGGGACGGCGACTGATCGCCGTTCTGCGCGCCGGGGCGGTCGGCGCGCTGATCGGATTGGGGCTGCCGGCCCAGATCCTCGTCTCGGCATTGTGGCCGAAACGCGCGCTTGTCATTCCGCACCTTTTTCACCGCGCCGCCTGCGCCGTACTCGGCGTCAGGCTCGATGTGCGGGGCACGGCCCACGCCTCCCGCCCGCTGCTGATCGCGTCCAATCACTGCTCCTGGCTCGATATCGTCGTCCTGTCGGCGGTGATGCCGGTCAGCTTCGTCGCCAAGAGCGAGGTCGGGCACTGGCCGGGGATCGGCCGCCTCGCCAGGCTCCAGCGCACGATCTTCGTCGATCGCCGCAAACGCAGCGCAACCGGCGCCACGACCGCCGAAATCGGCCGCCGCATCTCGGGCGGCGATGCGGTGGTTCTGTTCGCCGAAGGCACCTCCTCTGACCACAACCGCGTTCTCGCCTTCCGGCCCGCTCTGCTGGGCGCGGCGGGAGCGGCGCTGGCGCAAACGGACGCAGGCTCCGTTTTCGTGCAGCCGGTTTCCATCGCCTATCCGCGCCGTCACGGCCTTCCTCTGCTGCGCAGCGAAAAGCCGCAAATCGCCTGGTATGGCGGCATGACCCTGGCCAACCATCTGTGGGACATGCTGAAATCCGGCGGGCCGGAGGCCGTGGTGGCGTTCGGAACGCCGATCCCGGTAACGCAGGGCGCGGACCGCAAGCAGATCGCGGCGCAGGCCGAGCACCAGGTCCGTACACTCACCATAGCGGCGCTTCGCGGCACATCTCCTATTCTCTCCGGCGGCCAAACCGGCTAAGTTGGAGGCTCGGCGAGTACATTCGGTGGACGAAAGGGACAGGGGCGGCGCGCCCCGGAGCGGCATCCAGATTGTGATGAAATCACACCCAAAGAAGCTCTTCGTCCGGTCCTATGGCTGCCAGATGAACGTCTATGACGCCCAGCGCATGGCGGATGCGCTGGTGCCGGAAGGCTATGCCGAAACCGACAGGCCGGAAGATGCCGACCTCATCGTCCTCAACACCTGCCATATCCGCGAAAAGGCCGCCGAGAAGGTCTATTCCGAACTCGGGCGCATGCGCGCGCTGAAAGCCGAACGCGGCGAGGCCGGACGCGAGACCATGATCGCGGTTGCCGGCTGCGTGGCGCAGGCCGAAGGCGCGGAGATCATGCGCCGTGCACCGGGCGTCGATCTCGTCGTCGGCCCGCAGAATTATCACCGCCTGCCCGATCTCGTGGCGCGGGCGAAGACGGCGAAAGTGGTCGACACCGAATTTCCGCTCGAAGACAAATTCGCCCATCTGCCGGCGGCAAGCCGCGCCCGGACTCTGGCGCGCGGCCCGTCCGCATTCCTGACCGTGCAGGAAGGCTGCGACAAGTTCTGCACCTTCTGCGTCGTGCCCTATACGCGCGGTGCGGAAGTCTCGCGCCGCGTCGCCGATATCGTGGCGGAAGCCGAAAGGCTGGCGGCGCATGGCGTGCGCGAGATCACGCTGCTCGGCCAGAACGTCAATGCATTCCATGGCGAAGGGCCGGACGGAAAGGTCTGGGGCCTCGGCCGGCTTCTCATGCGCATCGCCGAAATTCCGGGCGTTGCGCGGCTGCGTTACACGACGAGCCATCCGCGCGACATGGACGAGGAGCTGATCGCGGCCCATCGCGACCTGCCGGCGCTGATGCCGTATTTACACCTTCCCGTGCAGTCCGGCTCGGACCGCATTCTGGACGCGATGAACCGCGGCCACACCGCAAACGACTATCTGCGGCTTGTGGAGCGAATCCGCGCCGCGCAGCCCGATCTTGCTCTGTCCTCGGACTTCATCACCGGCTTTCCCGGCGAGACCGACGAGGATTTTGCGGCGACGCTCGCGCTTGTGCGCGAGGTCGGCTTCGCCTCGACCTTCACGTTCAAATATTCGGCGCGGCCGGGAACGCCCGCAGCCGACATGGATCAGGTGCCCGAAGCCGTGCGCTCGGAGCGGCTGCTTATCCTGCAGGATGTGCTGGAAGAGCAGCGCCAGGCCTTCAACCGTTCGTGCGTCGGCCGCGAGATGGACGTCCTGTTCGACCGCAAGGGCCGGTTTGAGGGTCAGATCGCCGGCCGGTCGCCCTATCTTCAGCCGGTACAGATCGAGTCGCGCTCCATCGGGATCGGCGACATTGCGAGGGTGCGCATGGTGAGCAACAGCACCAACAGCCTGTTCGGCGAAATCGTCTCCGAAGGCGCGCGGATGGAAATCGCATGACGACGCCCGCGCCGGAACGCCCTCCCCCATCCGAACTCGTCCTGACATTCGACGACAACCGGCTCGCCTCCGGCATTTTCGGCAGCCATGACCAGAATCTCGCTTTTCTGGAGCGGCGCCTCGGCGTCGAAATCACGCCGTCCGGCAATCATGTCTCGATCCGCGGCCCGGCCGACGCCACCGAACAGGCGCGCCGCGTTCTGGAAAGCCTGCAGGCCCGCGTGCGGCGCGGCGAGGATGTCGGCCTCGGCGATGTCGACGGCGCGATCCGCATGAGCGCCGATCAGGGCAGCCTCTTCCCCGCCGAGGGTGGTGCGCGCGGCGCATTCGCCGTCATTTCGACGCGCAAGAAAACGGTCACCGCGCGCACACCGGCGCAGGACGCCTATATCCGCGCCCTGAACAGCCGCGAACTCGTCTTCGGCGTCGGCCCGGCGGGCACCGGCAAGACCTATCTCGCGGTCGCGCACGCGGTCGCCCTGCTTGAACGCGGCGAGGTCGACCGCATCGTCCTGTCGCGCCCGGCGGTCGAGGCCGGCGAACGGCTCGGCTTTCTGCCGGGCGACATGCGCGAAAAGGTCGATCCCTATCTCAGGCCGCTCTACGACGCGCTTTACGACATGCTGCCGCCCGAGCGGGTCGAGCGCGGATTGCAGTCGGGCGTCATCGAGATCGCCCCCCTCGCCTTCATGCGCGGGCGCACGCTTTTCAATTCCGTCGTCATTCTCGACGAGGCGCAGAACGCGAGCGCGATGCAGATGAAGATGTTTCTGACGCGTCTCGGCGAGAATTCGCGCATGATCGTGTGCGGTGACGCAACGCAGATCGACCTGCCCTCGGGCCAGAAATCCGGACTGATCGAAGCCACGAATCTGCTGGCCGATGTCGAGGGCGTTTCGGTGTGCCGCTTCGGCGAGGCCGATGTCGTGCGCCACGAACTGGTCGGCCGTATCGTGCGCGCCTACGAGGCCGCCGACCGCGCCAGAACCGTCAGGATGCCATGAGCCCCGCAATCGATGTAGTGGCGCAATCGCCACTCTGGTCGGGCGAGCCCGACAGCGAAGAGGTTGCCAGGCGCGCGGCCCTCGCCGCGCTCGCGGAAACCGGCCGCACATACAGCAGGGGCGCGGAGATCGCGATCGTTCTTGCTGACGATGCGCGCCTGCAGGAACTCAACAATATCTGGCGCGGCAAGGACAGGCCAACCAATGTCCTGTCCTTTCCGGGCGCCGAAGGCGCGGAGATCGCGACCACCGATATTCTCGGCGATGTCGTCATCGCCTACGAGACCGTCGCGCGCGAGGCGCAAAGCGAAGGCAAGACCTTCGCGGCGCATTTCGCCCATCTCGTCGTGCACGGCACGCTGCATCTGTTCGGCTTCGACCATGAGGACGATGGCGAAGCCGAGACCATGGAAAACGCCGAACGCGCCGCACTCGCGCGGCTCGGCATCGACGATCCCTATCAGGAGGACTGAAGCCCTTGCGGGCGATATTGCCATGTCACACGAAGACCATACGTCCAACGGACGATTATCGGACGAACGCTCCAGCGAACCTCGCTGGCTCGACCGTCTGAAGGTGCTGCTGCACATCAAGAAACCGGCGACCCTGCGCGACGAGATCGAGGACGCGCTGACCGAGGATGCCGGCACGGCGGACCCCGATTTCTCTCCGGAAGAGCGGGCCATGCTGCAGAACGTCCTGACATTGCGCGAGCAGGATGTCAGCGATGTGATGGTGCCGCGGCCCGATATCGTCGCGGTTCCGGCCGATATGTCGCTCTCGGATGTGCTGTTCCGGTTCGAGGAAGCGGAACATTCGCGCCTTCCGGTCTATGGCGAGACGATCGACGATCTGAAGGGCATGGTCCATATCAAGGACGTCCTGCGCTATCTGACGACGAAGGGCCGCGTGCGGGACGAACTCGATCTTTCGCGCGCCGATCTCAAGCCGTCCGTGGTCGAGGCCAAACTCGTGCGCGACGTTCTGTACGTGCCGCCCTCCATGCCCGCGACCGATCTTCTGGCGCGGATGCAGGCGCGGCACATTCACATGGCTCTCGTCATCGACGAGCATGGCGGCACGGACGGTCTCGTGACCATCGAGGATCTGATCGAGATCGTCGTCGGCGATATCGAGGACGAGCACGACGAGAGCGAAGGCCCGATGATCCGCAGCCTGCGCGACGGATCGCTGATCGCCCGGGGCCGCACGCCCATCGAGGATGTGCAGGGCAAGCTCGGCGAGGCGACCGATCTCGGCGCCAATGAGGATGTCGATACGCTCGGCGGCCTTCTCATCACGATTGCCGGCCGCGTGCCGGTGCGCGGCGAAGTCATAGCCGGGCCGAGCGATCTCGATTTCATGGTGCTCGACGCCGATCCGAGGCGCGTCAAGCGCGTACGCATCATCCCGCGCAAGGCGCGGGCGTCCGAAAACCTCGAAGCGGACGCGAGCTGACATTGGCGTTTGCGCTGCCGGCCCACCGCGTCATCCTGCTCGACGGCTGGCGGAGATTCGCGGTGGCGGGGCTGGCGGGCGCGCTCGCCGTGCTTGCAATGCCGCCCTTCGGCATCGTGCCGGCGCTTGCCGTCGCGCTGCCGGTTCTCGTCTGGCTGCTCGACGGGACCGGCGCGGGACGGGACGGGCTGAAAAGCGCGGCCATGACCGGCTTTGCCTTCGGCTTCGGCTATTTCCTTGCCGGCCTGTGGTGGATCGGCGCGGCCTTTTTCGTGCCGGGCGACAATTACCAATGGCTGGCGCCGTTCGCGGTACTTGGCCTTCCGGCCTTCCTCGCGCTGTTTCCCGCACTGGGCTGCGCCCTCGCCCGGCTCGTCTGGTCGGCCGGCCCGGCGCGCATATTGGCGCTCGCGTTCGGGCTCGGCGTATCCGAATGGCTGCGCGGCCATGTATTGACGGGCTTCCCCTGGAACGAGTTCGGCTATGCGCTCGCCAATCTGCCCTTTGTCGGCCAGATGGCCTCCATCGTCGGCGTCGAAGGGCTGACGCCGCTCACGATTGCGATCTTCGCCATGCCGGCCGTGCTGGGCGACGAGGGTCCGAACCGGTACCGCCCGGTCATTGCGGCGATTCTCGTCCTTGCGGCATTCGCCGCATTCGGCGCCGCGCGGCTCGCTCTAGCCGGGCCGGCGCCCCTGTCGGATGTACGGCTGCGCATCATGCAGCCGAACCTGCCGCAGGACGACAAATTCAGGCCCGCGCTGAAGAACGAGATCATGGCGCGCTATCTCGCGCTGTCGGACCGGCGGACATCGCCGGAGCATGAGGGTCTCGCGAATACCGATATCCTGATCTGGCCCGAATCCGCCTTCCCTTTCCTGCTGTCTAAAGCACCCGATGCCCTGGCGCAGATCGGCGGCCTTCTGCCGGACGGCACGGTGCTTCTGACCGGAGCGGCGCGCGCCGAGGATTCGGTCAAGCCGCCCAGGATCTACAATTCCGTCCACGCGCTCGGCCCCGACGGATCGATCATCGACACCTATGACAAGGTGCGCCTCGTGCCCGGCGGCGAGTTCTTTCCGTTCCAGGGCTTTTTCGAGGACACGCTCGGCCTGCGCGTCGTTACGCGCCTGCCCGGCGGCTTCACCGCCGGAGACGCGCCGCGCAACATGACGCTGCCGAACGGCACCGTGTTCGGACCGCTGATCTGCTACGAGGCCATTTTTCCGAACGGCACGATCGATCCCGACACGCGGCCCGGCGCGCTCCTCAACGTCACCAATGACGGCTGGTTCGGCGACACCGCCGGCCCCCATCAGCATTTCGCCCAGGCGCGTATGCGCGCCGTGGAACAGGGGCTGCCGCTCATCCGCGCAGCCAATACAGGCATTTCGGCCGTCATCGATCCGTGGGGCCGCGTTCAGGCCTCGCTGCCGGTGGGCGTCGACGGCGTGATCGACGCTCTGCTCCCGCTTCCGGGACCGGTCACACCCTATGCACGATTTGGCCAAATTCTTGTGTTGGTTCTTTACCTTGCAACTATCGTAGGGGTATTCACGCCGCGTCTGCGTGTTTGACATTGCCCGGCCGCGCAACCATTCTCGCCGCGCGGTAAAGTAGCGCAGTCTGCGCGGAAACCGGGCCTTCGCCCGTGTCATCCCAGCGGCTTGATGAAACCTCGGCAATGAGCCCGCGGACACGGGTTGAGGAGCATATTAGATGATCGCCACGAAGGCGCCGAACCCCATCGACAAGCATGTGGGCGCGAGGGTCCGCATGCGCCGGCTTCTCGTCGGAATGTCCCAGGAGAAACTCGGCACCGCGCTGGGCATCACCTTCCAGCAGATCCAGAAGTACGAGAAGGGAACCAACCGCATCGGCGCTTCGCGCCTGCAGCAGATTTCCGGCGTGCTGGGCGTGCCCGTGTCCTATTTCTTCGAAGACGCGCAGGGCGAGGCGCTGTCGAATTCGGGTTTTGCCGACAAGAAGGGCGATTACGTCGCCGATTTTCTCGCCACTTCCGAGGGCCTGCAGCTCACCAAGAGCTTCATGAAGGTCAAGGACCCCAAGGTGCGCCGCCGCATCGTCGATCTCGTTGCCTCGATCGCCGACGAAGCCGCCGGGGAATAAAGCGTTTCTCCGCACCTTGACCGTCCGCCGCGAGCTTGCGAGAACGCCACGCCGCCGCGCGGTGCGCGGCATATGTGCAAATCGGGGGCAAGGCCGTGGCTCGCAAATCCTATCTCTTCACCAGCGAATCGGTGTCTGAAGGTCATCCGGACAAGATTTGCGACCGCATCTCCGACACCGTTCTCGATGCCTATCTGGCGGCCCACCCGGAAAGCCGCGTCGGCTGCGAAACCTTCGCCACCACCAATCGCGTGGTGATCGGCGGCGAGGTGCGCGGCCCCGACAGCGTCACCAAGGACTACATCGAACAGATCGCGCGCGACGCCATCAAGGAGATCGGCTACGAGCAGGACGGCTTCCACTGGAAGCACTGCCAGATCGATGTTCTTCTGCACGCCCAGTCCGCGAACATCGCGCAGGGCGTCGATGCCGCCGGCAACAAGGACGAGGGCGCGGGCGACCAGGGCATCATGTTCGGCTATGCCGTGCGCGAGACCCCGGAACTGATGCCGGCGCCGCTGCACTATTCGCATCTCGTCCTGCGCAAGCTCGCCGAAGCGCGCCACCGCAAGGAAGGCGATGCCGCAAAGCTCGGCCCCGATTCCAAGAGCCAGATCACGATCCGCTACGAAGACGGCAAGCCGGTCGAGGCGACCTCGATCGTGCTGTCGACCCAGCATCTCGACGAAACCCTCACCTCTGAGGATGTGCGCGCCATCGTCGAGCCCTACATCGTCAAGGCGCTGCCGGAAGGCTGGATCAACGGCCATACCGAATGGCACGTCAACCCGACGGGCAAATTCGTCATCGGCGGTCCGGACGGCGATGCCGGCCTGACCGGCCGCAAGATCATCGTCGACACCTATGGCGGCGCGGCACCGCATGGCGGCGGCGCGTTTTCGGGCAAGGACCCGACCAAGGTGGACCGTTCGGCAGCTTACGCCGCGCGCTATCTGGCGAAGAACGTTGTGGCCGCCGGCCTTGCCGACCGCGCCACGATCCAGCTTGCCTATGCGATCGGCGTGTCCAAGCCGCTGTCGATCTATATCGACACGCACGGCACCAATACGGCCGACGAGGAGAAGATCGAGAAGGCGCTCGGCGAGGTCATGGACCTGTCGCCGCGCGGCATTCGCGAACATCTCAAGCTCAACAAGCCGATCTATGCGCGCACCGCCGCGTATGGGCATTTCGGCCGCGCGCCAGACGCCGATGGCGGCTTCTCCTGGGAGAAGACCGATCTCGTGGACAAGCTGAAATCGGCGGTTTCGTAATTTACCTCTCCCCGCAAAGCGGGGAGAGGTCGGCACGCAGTGCCGGGTGAGGGGCGGTCTACAAATTTATGCCCCTCACCCCGGCCCTCTCCCCGCGCGCGGGGAGAGGGAGCAAGAGGCGCCCGTAGCTGATATGCCCGAAATTCCAAATCATAGTTCCCGCCCGGCTCTGTACGGACGCCGCAAGGGCAAGCCGCTGCGCGCCGCGCAGGCCGGGCGTTACGAGACCCTGCTGCCGAAGCTGAGGCTCG
This sequence comes from Pseudomonadota bacterium, assembly GCA_023388965.1. Classification (GTDB taxonomy): domain Bacteria; phylum Pseudomonadota; class Alphaproteobacteria; order Rhizobiales; family Methylopilaceae; genus Flaviflagellibacter. The sequence continues at coordinate 14,834 of JAEWFF010000011.1, forward strand.
ATCCGAGCGCACCGGCGCCGAACGACCTCGCCACCCTGTTCGAGGCCAAGGTCACGGACTTTCGTCTCGAAATCGGCTTCGGCGGTGCCGAGCATCTTCTGTCCGAAGCCGAAGGCGAACCGGCCACCGGCTTTTTCGGCGTCGAGCCCTTCGTCAACGGCCTTGCCAAGGCGCTGACCGGGATCGAGGAGCGCGGCCTTGCCAATATGCGTCTGTACGACAGTGACGCCGCATTCCTGCTCGACTGGCTGCCCGATGCCTGCCTGTCGCGCGTCGATCTTCTCTATCCCGATCCGTGGCCGAAAAAGCGCCAGTGGAAACGCCGTTTCGTCTCGGCGGAAAATCTCGGCCGCATCGCGCGCGTGCTGAAACCGGGCGGCGAGTTCCGCTTCGCCAGCGACATTGCGAGCTATGTCGAATGGACCCTGGCGCATATGCGCCGCGAGCCGCGCCTCGTATGGACGGCCGACCGCGCCGACGACTGGCGCCTGCCATGGAGCGGCTGGCCGGGCACGCGCTATGAAGCCAAGGCCAAGCGGGAAGGGCGCGTTCCGGCCTATCTGATCTTCCGCCGCGTCTAGGGCTTTGCCTCGGCACCGTCCTCGGCGATTTCCCGCGTGCGGCCCGACACCAGCACCCCGCACAGGATGAGCGCCGCGCCGAACAGCGCGAGAGCCGGCAATCGTTCGCCGGCGATACGGCCGATGACCCCCGCCCAGACCGGCTCGCCGGCATAGATCAGGGTCGCGCGGGTCGGAGATACGGATTTCTGCGCCCAGTTGATCGCAAGCTGGATGCCGGCGCTCGCCGCCGCAAGGCCGAGCACGCTGAAGAGCAGAAACCACGAAAAGGGCGGCACCTCCTCGCCGAACACCGGCATCAGGGCCAGCGACAGCACGCCCGCGACCAGAAGCTGCGCGGCGGAGAGGCGGCGGGCATCGGTGCCGGGCGCGTAACGCCCGATCAGGATGATCTCGAAAGCGACCGCCAGGGCACACAGCACGGTCGCGATCTCGCCCGGGGACAGCGAAAACGATGCGCCCGCTTCAGGCCCGGTGACGAAGACGAGACCGGCAAAGGCCAGCGCGACGCCGATCCAGCTATAGAGGCCGGGCGGCCGTTTCAGCACGGCCCATTGCAAGAGCGGCACGAAGGGAACGTAGAGCGCGGTGATGAACGCCGATTTGGAGCTCGAAATCGTCTGCAGGCCCCAGGTTTGCAGGAAATAGCCGAGGAACAGGAAAATTCCGATGAGCGTTCCGCCGCGCAGTTCGCGCGCGGTGAGGCTCCGCATGGCGCCGCGGAACAGCAGGGCGGTCGCAAGCCCCGCCGCAACGAAACGCATGCCGACGAAGAAGAACGGCCCCGAGACCTCCATCGCCCGATGCACGACGAGGAAGGTCCCACCCCAGATCATGGTGATGAAGACGAGAACGAGTTCCTGGCGGGTGAGAACGCGCCAGCGGGAGCGGGGCGGAATGGTCATGGGGCGGGCCGCGCCAGCCATATCAGGGCGCGGCGCCGCCTCCAACGGGCGCTATACGATCACGCGGTCATGCGCGCCGCCACGACATCCCAGTTCACGATGCCGTCGAGAACCGCCTTCGCATGTTCGGTCCGCCGGTTCTCGTAATCGAGATAATAGGCGTGCTCCCAGACATCCACGCCGAGGAGCGGCGTCCCGCGGCCGCGAACGGACTGTCGCCTCCGGGCGTGGCCTCGATCTTGAGCGCCGAGCCGTCGAGGGTCAGCCAGGCCCAGCCCGAGCCGAAAACATCGCCCGCCGCCTTAGTGAAGTCGGCCTTCATCTTGTCGAGGCCGCCAAGGTCCTTGTCGATAGCGGCGAGAAGATCGCCGGCCGGGGCCTTGGCGCCGCCGGGCTTGAACTGCTCCCAGTAGAAGACGTGGTTCCAGGCCTGGCCGGCATTGTTGAAGATCTTGCGGTCCTCGGCCTTGTCCCGGCTTGCCTTGACGATTTCCGCGAGATTCATCTCGGCATATGGCTTGCCGGCGACGAGTTCATTGAGATTCTTGAAATATGCCGCGTGATGCTTGCCGTAATGCAGGTTCACGGTGCGGGCCGAAATGACCGGGGCGAGGGCATCCTCGGCAAAGGGCAGATCGGGTTGCGGGAAGGGCGCGGCGGCCCCGGCGATATGGGGCAGGCCCACGGCGGAAGCGGCGAGGCCTGCGCCGGCTCCGATGAGCAAAGCGCGTCGGGTGAACATTGGGCGTCTCCGTGAGGATTTTCTGAACGACGAACCCGCGAGCGGGGGCCGCCGTTCCGCCTCTTCCCGACAACTTGCGCGGCGGACGCGGTTTCTCTATATTGGCCTCAACATCCTTCTCATGACCAACTTCATGGGGTGGGCTCCAACCGGGGCCCGCTCTTTTGGCATTTGGAGCCTTATGGACGACGCACCCGCCCCTGACGACCGCCTGATCCGGGAAACCGGCGTGGCCGCGCGCGTGGCCAATATCGTCGAGCCGGTGCTCGGCGATCTCGGATTCCGTCTCGTCCGGGTGAAGGTGACGAGCCAGAACGGCTGCACGGTCCAGATCATGGCCGAGCGTCCGGACGGCACGATGACGGTCGAGGATTGCGAGGAAGCCTCCAAGGCCATCTCCCCCGTCCTTGATGTCGAAGATCCGATCGAGCGCGCCTATTACCTTGAAATGTCATCGCCCGGCATCGACCGGCCGCTGGTGCGGCTCGAGGATTTCTCGCGCTGGGCCGGGCATGTCGCCAAGATCGAAATGGACGTGCCTTACGCGGGCCGCAAACGCTTTCGCGGAACGCTGACCGGGCTCGAGGGCGATCGCGCGCGCCTTGTGCGCGACGATGTCAAGGAAGGCGCGGAGGACCGCGAGGTGCTTCTGCCGGTTGCCGACATGGCCGAGGCGAGGCTTGTCCTTACCGACGCATTGATCGACGAGGCGCTGAAGCGCGGCAAGATGGCTGAAAAGCTTGCCGGGCAGACGGCGGCTCAGGATGGAATCGAACTGGATGTCGATGCGCTCGAGGAGCCACGGCAACGCAAGGGACGGAGATAGGACCATGGCCGTTAGCGCCAATCGTCTGGAGCTTTTGCAGATCGCGGACGCGGTCGCGCGGGAGAAGGTGATCGACCGGCAGATCGTGCTCGCGGCGATGGAAGACGCGATCGCAAAGGCCGCCCGCGCGCGCTATGGCGCGGAGACGGAAGTGCGCGCCGAAATCCATTCCAAGACCGGCGAAATCCGCCTGTCGCGTCTGCTGCATGTCGTCGACGAGGTCGAAAACACCTCGACCGACATCGCGCTCGAAGAGGCGCGCAAGCGCAATCCGGCGGCCCAGGCCGGCGATTACATTTCCGAGCCGCTGCCGCCGTTCGATTTCGGCCGCATCGCCGCGCAATCCGCCAAGCAGGTGATCGTGCAGAAGGTGCGCGAGGCCGAGCGCGAGCGTATGTACCTCGAATACAAGGACCGCATCGGCGATATCGTCAACGGCGTCGTCAAGCGCGTGGAATACGGCAATGTGATCGTCGATCTCGGCCGCGGTGAGGCCATCGTACGCCGCGACGAGCTTCTGCCGCGCGAAATGTTCCGCCCCGGCGACCGTATCCGCGCCTATGTCTACGATGTGCGCTCGGAACCGCGCGGCCCGCAGATCTTCCTCAGCCGTACGCATCCGCAGTTCATGTCCAAGCTGTTCGCGCAGGAAGTGCCGGAAATCTACGACGGCATCATCGAGGTGAAGGCGGTGGCCCGCGATCCGGGCTCGCGCGCCAAGATCGGCGTGATCTCGCGCGACAGCTCGATCGATCCCGTGGGCGCTTGCGTCGGTATGCGCGGTTCGCGCGTACAGGCGGTGGTGAACGAATTGCAGGGCGAGAAGATCGACATCATTCCGTGGTCGCAGGACGAGGCGACGTTCATCGTCAACGCGCTGCAGCCCGCCGAAGTGGTCAAGGTCGTGCTCGACGAGGATTCGGGCAAGATCGAGGTCGTCGTTCCCGACGATCAGCTCTCGCTCGCCATCGGCCGCCGCGGCCAGAATGTGCGTCTTGCCTCCCAGCTCACGGGCTGGGACATCGACATCATGACGGAGGCCGAGGAATCGGAACGCCGCCAGAAGGAATTCAACGACCGCACGCAGAACTTCATGAATGCGCTCGATGTCGATGAGGTCGTCGGCCAGCTTCTCGCCGCCGAAGGCTTCGACACGGTCGAGGAAATCGCCTTCGTCGACATCACCGAAATTTCGTCCATACAGGGCTTCGACGAGGACACGGCCAACGAAATCCAGAGCCGCGCGCGCGAATTCCTCGCCCGCATCGAGGCCGAGCAGGACGAGCGCCGCCTCGAGCTTGGCGTCGCCGACGAGCTGAGGGAAATTCCGGGCGTGACGACCGCGATGCTGGTTGCATTCGGCGAGAACGACATCAAATCGGTGGAGGACCTCGCCGGGTCGGCGACGGACGATCTGCTCGGCTGGAGCGAGCGCAAGGACGGCGAGGTCAAGCACTTCCCCGGCGCGCTCGAAGGCTTTGCCGTCTCCAAGGAAGAGGCCGAGGCGCTCGTCATGCAGGCGCGCCTCAAGGCCGGCTGGATCGATTCGCTGCCCGAGCCGGAGCCCGAACCGGAGGATGAAACCGAAGGCGAGGCCGGCACCGAGGAGGAGGCTCCGGTCTGAGCGGGAACGGCGCAAAGGACGACCGGCGCGCCGCCGAGCGCAGTTGCGCGCTGACGCGCGCGACGCATCCGGTCGATGAACTGATCCGTTTCGTCCGGGCGCCGGACGGAACCGTGGTGCCCGATCTCAGGCGCCGGCTTCCGGGCCGGGGCGTGTGGATCGAGGCGCGCAGGGACAGGATCGCCGAGGCCGCGAAGAAGGGCGTCTTCGCCCGCGGCTTCAAGGAGAAGACGCAGCCGTCGCCGGATCTGGCGCGGGAGGTCGAGGGGCTGATCGAGCAATCCGCGCTCGATATGCTGTCCATGGCCAACAAGGCCGGGAAGGTGGTCGCGGGCTTCGGCAAGGTCGAAACCGCGCTCGGCAAGGGCCAGACGGCGGCCGTGCTGCATGCGCGCGACGGCGCGGCGGACGGCAAGCGCAAGCTGGCCCAGGTGCTCCGGCGCACGGGGTCCGAGGTGCCGGCGCTCGAGGTTTTTACGTCCGGGCAAATGGATTTGGCCCTCGGACGGGAGAATGTGATACACGCAGCATTGCTCGCGGACCCCGTGAGTGACGCTTTTCTGGCGCGGGCCGAACTGCTGTCGCGCTACAGGCAGGAAGAACCGGGGCAACCCGCGGAGATGGATCAGGAATGACGGATACGAAAAACCCGGGCGACAAGACTCTGGGCCTGGGCAAGACGCTGACACTGAAGCGGCCGGTCGACGGCGGCGTGGTGAAGCAGAGCTTCAGCCACGGCCGCACCAAGCAGGTCGTCGTCGAGAAGGTGAAGCGGCGCGTCATCGGCCCGGCCGGAGAAAAGGACGCCGCTGCGCCGGCTCCTGCCGCAAGGAAGCCTGCCGCTCCTGCCGCAGCGAGCGCGCCCACAGCTTCCGCTCCGAGATCCGCTGCGCCGAAGGCGCCCCGCAATCCGAGCGTCGTGCTGCGCACGCTGACGCCCGACGAGATCGAGGCACGCGACCGCGCGCTCGCCGATGCCCGCTCGCGCGAGCATGAGGACCGGCAGAAGGCCGAGGAAGATGCGCGCCGCCGCGCCGCCGAGGACACGCGCCGCGCAGCCGAACGCGAAGCCGCCGAAGCGCGCAAGCGCGAGGAAGACCAGCGCCGCCTCGCCGAGGAAGAAACCCGCAAGAAGGCCGAGGCCGCCGCCAAGCAGCGTCTTGGCGAACCCGCCGCCGCTCCTGCCGGCCGCGCCAAGGCGCAGGACGAGGAAGAAGCGCCGCGCCCGGTGCGCCGCCCCGGCGGATTGCCGAGCCGGCCCGTCGTGCCGCCGAAGCCGGAACGCACCAAGGCCGGTCAGGAAAAGCAGCGTGGCCGGCTGACGCTGACGACCGCATTCGAATCCGAGGAGGAGCGTGCGCGCTCCGTCGCCTCGTTCCGCCGCCGCGTGCAGCGCATGACCGGCAAGGTCTCGGCGCAGCCGAAGGAGAAGATCCAGCGCGAAGTCGTCATTCCGGAAACGATCACGATCCAGGAACTCGCCAACCGCATGGCCGAGCGCGCGGTCGACGTCATCCGCCTGCTGATGAAGCAGGGCGAGATGAAGAAGATCAACGACATCATCGACGCCGACACGGCGCAGCTCCTCGCCGAGGAAATGGGCCATACGGTCCGCCGCGTCGCGGAATCGGACGTCGAGGAAGGCCTGTTCGACGTCAAGGACGAGGAAGGCGCGGCCCAGCCGCGTCCGCCGGTCGTCACCATCATGGGCCATGTCGACCACGGCAAGACCTCGCTGCTCGACGCCCTGCGCCACGCCAATGTGGTGGCGGGCGAAGCCGGCGGCATCACCCAGCATATCGGCGCCTATCAGGTGACGGCGCCGTCCGGCGGCAAGATCACCTTCATCGATACGCCCGGCCACGAAGCGTTCACCTCGATGCGCCAGCGCGGCGCCAAGGCGACCGACATCGTCGTGCTCGTCGTTGCGGCCGATGACGGCGTCATGCCGCAGACGGCGGAGGCGATCAGCCACGCCAAGGCGGCGGGCGTTCCGATCATCGTCGCCATCAACAAGATCGACAAGCCGACGGCCAAGCCCGAGCGCGTACGCACGGAGCTGCTGCAGCACGAGATCCAGGTCGAGAGCCTGGGCGGCGATATCCTCGAGGTCGAGGTCTCGGCCACGCAAAAGACCAATCTCGACAAGCTTCTGGACGCGATCCAGCTTCAGGCCGAAGTGCTCGATCTCAAGGCCAATCCCGATCGTGCGGCCGAAGGCATCGTCATCGAGGCCAAGCTCGACAAGGGCCGCGGCCCGGTTGCGTCCGTACTCGTGCAGCGCGGCACGCTGAAGGGCGGCGACATCGTCGTCGCCGGTTCCGAATGGGGCCGCGTACGTGCGCTCATCGACGATCAGGGCAAGGCCGTGACATCGGCCGGTCCCTCCATGCCGGTCGAAATTCTCGGCTTCCAGGGTGCGCCGGATGCCGGCGACCGCCTTGCCGTCGTCGAGAACGAAGCGCGCGCCCGTGAGATCGCCGATTACCGCCAGCGCCAGCGCCGCGATCTTGCTGCGGCCCGCGCCGGACGCGGCGGCGGCGGTTCGATCGAGCAGATGATGTCGAACCTGAAGATCGCAGCGGGCAAGCAGGAATTCCCGCTCGTCATCAAGGGCGACGTGCAGGGCTCGGTCGAGGCCATCATTCAGGCGCTCGCCAAGCTCGGCAACGACGAAGTCGCGGCACGCGTGCTGCATGCGGGCGTCGGCGGCATCACCGCATCCGACATCACGCTTGCAAGCGCCTCCGGCGCCGCCGTGCTCGGCTTCAATGTCCGTGCGCTCAAGGAAGCGCGCGAACAGGCCGAGCGCACCGGAACCGAGATCCGTTATTACAACATCATCTACGATCTCGTGGACGACATCAAAAAGGCGATGTCGGGCCTGCTCGCACCAGAGCGGCGCGAGGAGTTCCTCGGCAATGCCGAAATCCTCGAAGTGTTCAACATTTCGAAGGTCGGCAAGGTCGCGGGCTGCAAGGTCACGGACGGCCGCGTCGAGCGCGGCGCGGGCGTGCGCCTCATCCGCGACAACGTCGTCATCCACGAAGGCAAGCTCTCGACGCTCAAGCGCTTCAAGGACGAGGTCAAGGAAGTGCAGGCCGGCCAGGAATGCGGCATGGCGTTCGAGAACTATCAGGACATGCGCGCCGGCGACGTCATCGAGTGCTACTCGGTGACGGAGGTCATCCGGTCGCTGTAATTACCGGCCCTCATCCTGAGGAGCCCGCGCAGCGGGCGTCTCGAAGGATGGGCGATGGGCCCGGTGCGTGTAACCATCCTTCGACACGGCTCGCGGCTCTGCCGCGAGTCCGGCTCAGGATGAGGGTTCGAGAGTTTCGCGGTCCGATCCCGCGACGCTCCCAACAACGAGGCTCAAAACACAGATGGCAAAGAAACCCGCGGCCTCCGGCCCGTCCCAGCGGCAATTGCGCGTCGGCGAACTCGTGCGCCATGCGCTGGCGGAGATTCTGTCGCGCGGGGACGTGCCGGCGCCGGAACTCGAGCGCGCCGTCATTACGGTGCCGGAAGTGCGCATGTCGCCGGACCTGAAACTGGCCACCGCCTATGTGATGCCGCTCGGCGGCAAGAACGCCGAGGCAGCGGTTGCCGCGCTCGAAAAGCACAAGAAATTCCTGCGCGGCGAGGTCGGCCGCAGGGTCGAACTGCGCTCGGTGCCGGAACTGCGTTTCCGCGTCGATACGAGTTTCGATTCCGGCGCGAAGATGGACGCGCTGCTCGACAGTCCCGAAGTGCGCCGCGACGTGAAGAAGGGCGAGTGGGAGAAGGGCGAGTGAACGACACGGCCATTCAGCAGAAGCCGCCGCGCCCGAAAAAGCGTGATGTCCATGGCTGGCTCATCCTCGACAAGCCCGAGGGCATGACCTCGACGCAGGCTTTGGCGCGGGTGAAACGGGTTTTCGCGGCCCGCAAGGCCGGCCATGCAGGCACGCTCGACCCGCTGGCGACCGGCTGCCTGCCCATTGCCTTCGGTGAGGCGACCAAGACCGTGCCCTTCGCCATGGACGGGCGGAAAGTCTACCGCTTCACCGTCGCCTGGGGCGTCGAGACCGACACCGACGACAGCGAGGGCCAGGCCACCGAAACATCGGCTAAGCGCCCCTCGCAGGCGGAGATCGAGGCCGCGCTTCCGGCTTTTCGCGGCCGTATCCTCCAGACGCCGCCGAAATATTCGGCCATCAAGGTGCAGGGCGAGCGGGCTTACGATCTCGCCCGCGAGGGCGAGGACGTCGAGCTGGCACCGCGCGAGATCGAGGTGCATCGCCTCGACCTGATCGAAGCCACTGAAAACGAAGCCATTTTCGAAACCGAAACGGGCAAGGGCGCCTATGTCCGGGCGCTTGCCCGCGATCTTGGCCGCGCGCTCGGCTGCCTCGGCCATGTCGTCGCGCTGCGCCGGGTCCGGGTCGGCCCCTTCGGCGAGGACACTCTTATTTCGCTGGACGAGATCGAGCGTCTCGGGTTATCTGCCCCCGGCGAGGGCGACCTCGTTCTCCTTCCCGTCGAGACCGCGCTGGACGACATCCCGGCGCTGGCCGTCAGCGGGGCGGATGCGGCACGGCTCCGCAGGGGCCAGACCGTCTTATTGCGCGGACGCGATGCGCCGCCGCTCTTCGGCACCTGTTATGTCACATCCCAAGGCGCGCTCGTCGCGCTGGCGGAAGCCGAAGGCGGAGAGATTCATCCCAAGCGCGTGTTCCACCTGGGCTGAGGCCCGATTTACCGCCAGCCGGCGCGCCCGGCGGCAAGAAAGGATGCCCGATGTCGATTACGGCGGAGCGCAAACAGGCGCTCGTGAAAGAATATGCCACCAAAGAGGGCGACACCGGTTCTCCGGAAGTCCAGGTCGCGATCCTCACCGAACGCATCACCAATCTGACCGGGCACTTCAAGGGCCATGCGAAGGACAACCATTCGCGCCGCGGCCTGCTGAAGCTCGTCAGCCAGCGCCGCAGCCTTCTCGACTATGTGAAGTCGAAGGATGTGAAGCGTTACGAAGACCTGATCGGACGGCTGGGTATCCGCCGCTGATCTTTCGCGCGGCGCGCCCCACGGCGCGCCGTTTTTGCTTTGGGTAGCGGCGTCATGGGGATGCCGCGCCTGACCGAGGCGATGCGGGCCACCACATCTCCACGGGCAGGATCGTCAGGGACTTGGTCGTCATCCCGGAAAGGCGAAGCCTTATCCGGGATCGTATGGACAAGGTCCCGGATAATTGCTCCGCAATTTCCGGGACGACGGTTTAGTCCCTTGCCATTCTGCTCGTGGCCCGGCCCAAACGCCGCAGACCATAGAGAAGAACATCATGTTCGACATTCAACGTGAACAGATCGAATGGGGCGGGCGCACGCTCACCCTTGAGACCGGCCGCATTGCGCGTCAGGCGCACGGCTCGGTTCTGGCGACCTATGGCGACACGACCGTGCTCGCCAATGTCGTCGCCGCCAAGGCGCCGAAGCCCGGCGTGGATTTCATGCCCCTGACCGTGAACTATCAGGAGCGCTTCTACGCCGCCGGCCGCATTCCCGGCGGCTTCTTCAAGCGCGAAGGCCGCCCGACGGAAAAGGAGACGCTGACCTCGCGTCTCATCGACCGCCCGGTGCGCCCGCTTTTCGTCGACGGCTGGCGCTGCGACACGCAGGTCACCGTGACGGTCCTGTCGCACGACCTTGAAAACGATCCGGACATCGTCGGCATGGTCGCGGCCTCCGCCGCCCTGACGCTTTCCGGCGTGCCCTTCATGGGCCCGATCGGCGGCGCGCGCGTCGGCTATATCAACGGTGAGTACGTGCTCAACCCGACCGTCGATCAGGTCAAGGAGAGCGATCTCGACCTCATCGTCGCCGGCACGCAGGACGCGGTGCTGATGGTCGAGTCCGAAGCCAAGGAACTGACCGAGGAAATCATGCTCGGCGCCGTCATGCACGGCCACAAGAACTTCCAGCCGGTCATCGAGGCCATCATCCGTCTTGCCGAGCGCGCCGCCAAGGAGCCGCGCGAGATGGAAGTCGCCGACAATTCGGCGCTCGAGCAGCAGATCCGCGACATCGCGGAAAAGGATCTGCGCGATGCCTACAAGATCCAGACGAAGCAGGATCGCTACAACCGCGTCGGCGAAATCCGCGCCGCGGTGGTCGCCAAGCTCTGCCCCGAAGGCGCCGAGAACGCGCCGTCGGCGACGCTTGTCGGCTCGGTGTTCCACGATCTCGAAGCCAAGATCGTGCGCTGGAACATTCTCGATGACGGCATCCGCATCGACGGCCGCGACGTGAAGACGGTGCGTCCGATCCTCTCCGAGGTCGGCGTTCTGCCGCGTACGCACGGCTCGGCGCTGTTCACGCGCGGCGAGACGCAGGCGCTGGTCGTCGCGACGCTCGGCACCGGCGAGGACGAGCAGTTCATCGATGCGCTCGAAGGCACCTACAAGGAAGCCTTCATGCTGCATTACAACTTCCCGCCCTATTCGGTCGGCGAGACCGGCCGCATGGGTTCGCCCGGCCGCCGCGAAATCGGCCACGGCAAGCTGGCCTGGCGCGCCATCCATCCGATGCTGCCGCCGAACCACGAATTCCCGTATACGCTGCGCGTCGTGTCGGAAATCACGGAATCGAACGGCTCCTCGTCCATGGCCACCGTATGCGGCACCTCGCTCGCGGCGATGGATGCGGGCGTTCCGCTGAAGCGTCCGGTCGCGGGCATCGCGATGGGCCTGATCCTCGAAGGCGACCGTTTCGCGGTCCTCTCCGACATTCTCGGCGACGAGGATCATCTCGGCGATATGGACTTCAAGGTGGCCGGCACCACCGAGGGCATCACCTCCCTGCAGATGGACATCAAGATCGCCGGCATCAACGAGGAGATCATGAAGGTCGCCCTCGCGCAGGCGAAGGACGGCCGTAACCACATCCTCGGCGAAATGGGCAAGGCGCTGACGGCGGCTCGTCCGGAGCTTGGCGAATTTGCGCCGCGCATCGAGGTCATCAAGGTTCCGACCGACAAGATCCGCGACATCATCGGCACCGGCGGCAAGGTCATTCGCGAGATCGTCGAGAAGACGGGCGCGAAGATCAATGTCGAGGACGACGGCACGGTGAAGGTGGCGTCCAGCGACGGCAAGGCCATCAAGGCCGCGCTGAACTGGATCCATTCCATCGTCGCCGAGCCGGAAGTCGGTACGATCTATGACGGCACGGTCGTGAAGGTCGTGGACTTCGGCGCCTTCGTGAACTTCTTCGGTTCGCGCGACGGCCTCGTCCATGTCTCGCAGATCGCGCCCAAGCGCATCGAGAAGGTCTCGGACGTTCTGAAGGAAGGCGACAAGGTCAAGGTCAAGCTGCTCGGCTTCGACGACCGCGGCAAGACGCGCCTGTCCATGAAGGTCGTCGACCAGGAAACCGGCGAAGACCTCGAGAAGAAGCAGAAGGAAGAGGCCGCGCCCGCGGCTGAGTGAACTGCGTGTCCCGGAAGTGGCATCTCAACCCGGCTGTTGCCGGGTTGAGCATTAATGCCGAACTCGGCAACAGCCGAGTTCGGTGCGCTATCCGGGACCCATACTCCGCAGCACAGGCGATGGAGCCGAAGCACCGGGATTATGGGTCCCGGGTCTCGCTTCGCTCGCCCGGGACACACGCAACAACAAAAGGGCGCCTTCGGGCGCCCTTTTTTATGCCGTCCGTACGAAGCGTAACAGCAGGCCAAGCGACAGGGCAGCCATCACGCAGCCGATGACGACATCGAGCACGCGCCAGGCGGCGGGCTTCGCAAAGAGCGGCGCCAGAAACCGCGCGCCATAGCCGAGCGAGAAGAACCAGACGAAGGATGCGAGCATCGCGCCGAGCGCGTAGGCCGTGCGCGCGGAGCCCTCGAACTGTGCGGACAGGCTGCCGACAAGCACAACCGTGTCGAGATAGACATGCGGGTTCAGAAAGGTGAAGGCGGGGCAGGCGAGAATCGCAGACCACAGATCGCTCTCGCGCCGGCCAGCCTCCAGCGCGCCGGGATGAAAGGCGCGGCGGAACGCAAAGACGGCATAAACGGCGAGAAAGATCGCACCGCCCAATGTAACGGCGGAAATGAGCGTAGGCGATTGCGCGACCAGAGTGCCGAGCCCGGCAACGCCCGCCGCGATCAAAACGGCGTCCGACAGCGCGCAGATCAGGCACAGGATGAAGACGTGCGACCGCGCCAGCCCCTGGCGCAGGATGAACGCGTTCTGCGCACCGATGGCGACGATGAGCGAGCCGCCGAGCGCGAAACCCGTGCCGAATGCGGGAAACATCATGCCGAACCCATATCAAAAAAGGGCGCCCCCAGGGCGCCCTTTTTCATGCCGTATGGGCAGCTTTCAGAAATGATAGGCGGTGCCGAAACGGACCTGATGCATCTCGACTTCCTGCTCTTCGGCGCCAAGGCCGATCGTCGAGGCGTCACTGTCCAGCGCGTACAGATATTCGCCGCGCAGCGACCAGTTTTCGCTCAGACGATAATCGAGTCCGGCACCAACGGTCCACGCCAGAATGGGAACCCGACCGTCGTGCGGGCCGCCGCCGGCAACCTGCTGTTCGCTGCGCGTCCACAAAACGCCCGCCGATACGAACGGCAGCACATCGCCAAACGCATAGCCGAGGCGGGCGCGGAAATCGGCCTGCACATTGGCGCGATATTCCGAAGGCGCACCCAGATACTGCCCGGACCCTTCGATATCGCTGAGCGCCGCGGAACCCTCCCAGCCGACCACGATACGGTCGAACTGGAAGTTGCGGCCGGTGTAAATACCGCCAAGAACGCCGTCGGCTTCTGTCTGCCAGATTACGCCCGGGAGGGACGTATCGACATTGTGCCGGCTAAAGCCGACCATCACGCCGCCATAGGCGCCGGACCAGTCCACGACATCGCCATTGAAGGGGGCGGGCTCGCCGCCGAAATAGGAGATCAGACCGAGACGGATGAAATGGGTGCCGTGTTCGACGTCCATTGTCGGGCCGACCACGAACTGCTCGTCCGAAAGGCTTTCATAGAGATATTCGGCACGGATGATGACGGGCCCGATAAAGGTCTGGCCTAGCTTCCAGTCCACGCCGGCGCCCAGATTCCAGCCGAACAGTCTCTGGTTGTCACCGACGAGAGGGGTTGAGGTCTGGCGGACATAGGTTTCGTTCGCCGTGAAACCGCCGGCGATATAAGGCAGGAAGCGGCCCATATCATAGCCGACGCGGCCGCGCAGATGCGCCGAATAGAGCGTATCGACATCGACCGACACCGGGCCGAAGCCGGATACGGGAACTTCGCCGCGGATTTCCTGCAGCGTGATGTCGCCCTCGACGCCGAAGACCCAGGCGCCGTTCTGCCAATTGTACCCGATCACACCGCCGCCGGTGGCGCCATCGACCGTGTCCGATCCCGTGACGCCCGGCGCGCCGGACAGCGAGGCTTCAGCGTCCGTCCAGCCATAGCCGACGAGCGAGCCGGCGTAGAAACCGGACCAGTCCGATACGGGAGCGGGGGCATAAAGATCGGCGGAATGGGCAAGTCCGGCGGACAGGCCGAGCGCCAGCGCGCTGACAAGCGGCAAAGTCGAACGCGCTCTGAGCATTGGTGATTTCCCCCAAATCGGGTTGCACCCTACGCCTGTTCGCCTGCGCCGCAAAATACAAAAGACGAGACCGTTCCGAAGCCACGCAGCGCCTGTGGCCGCCGCGCCACTTACTCCGCGGCGTGCGGCGGTGCCGTATCGCGTCCGGCCGCTTCCTCAGCGGCATCGACGACTTTCAGCGCGTCCGGCTGCGGCATGGAGATGATGTTGTAGCCGGAATCGACATAGTGGATTTCACCGGTCACGCCCGAAGACAGATCGGACAGCAGATAGAGCGCCGCGCCGCCGACCTCATCGATGGTCACGGTCCGGCGCAGGGGCGCATGACGGGTCTGGAAATTGAACATCAGACGGGCATCGGCGATGCCGGCGCCAGCGAGGGTGCGGACCGGCCCTGCCGAAATGGCGTTGACCCTGATCTGCTGCGGCCCGAAATCGGAGGCCAGATACCGCACCGAAGCCTCGAGCGCGGCCTTGGCGACACCCATCACATTGTAATTGGGCATCACCCGCACCGAGCCGCCATAGGTCAGCGTGATCATCGAGCCGCCGTCCGGCATCAGCCCGGCTGCGCGGCGCGCGATCTCGGTGAAGGAGAAGCAGGAGATGACCATGGTGCGCGAGAAATTCGCGCGCGTCGTGTCGGCGTAGCGGCCCTTCAGTTCCGATTTGTCGGAGAAGGCGACGGCATGGACGAGAATGTCCAGACGGCCCCATTTCTCCTTCAGCGCGTCGAAGAGAACGTTCACCGAGTCCTCGCTCTCGACATCGCAGGGCAGAACCGTATCCGAGCCCAGGCTTGCGGCGAGCGGGCCGACGCGCTTCTTCAGCGCATCGCCCTGATAGGTGAAGGCGATCTCGGCCCCGGCCTCGGCGAGTTTTCTGGCGATGCCCCAGGCGATCGAATGATCGTTGGCAACGCCCATGACGAGCGCGCGCCTGCCGGCGAGAAGACCTGCAACACCCATCATGCATCCAGTCGTTTGAAGACGAGCGAGGCGTTGGTGCCGCCGAAGCCGAACGAATTGGACAGGACCGCGCCGATCTCGGCATTGTCCTTACGCTCACGAAGTATGGGCATATCGGCGAAAGCGGGATCGAGCTCCTCGATATGCGCGCTTTCGGCGAGGAAGCCGTTGTTCATCATCAGGAGCGAATAGATCGCCTCCTGCACCCCGGCCGCGCCCAGCGAATGGCCGGTCAGGGACTTGGTCGCCGAAATCGGCGGGCAGTCCTTGCCGAACACTTCGCGCAGGGCTCCGATTTCCTTGGTGTCGCCGACCGGCGTCGCAGTGGCGTGGGGGTTGATGTAATCGATCTTCGTCTTCACGGTGGACAGCGCCTGGCGCATGCAGCGGACCGCGCCTTCGCCCGAAGGTGCCACCATATCGTGACCGTCCGATGTCGCGCCGTAGCCGGCGAGTTCGGCGTAAATACGTGCGCCGCGCGCTTTCGCGTGTTCCAGCTCTTCGAGAACGAGCACGCCCGCGCCGCCCGCGATCACGAAGCCGTCGCGGTTCTTGTCGTAAGCGCGCGAGGCCGTCTGCGGCGTGTCGTTATAGGCCGACGCCATGGCGCCCATCGCGTCGAACAGGTTGGAGAGCGTCCAGTCGAGATCCTCGCAGCCGCCGGCGAACATGACGTCCTGCTTGCCGTACTGGATCATCTCGGCCGCATTGCCGATGCAGTGCGAGGAGGTCGCACAGGCCGAGGAGATCGAATAGTTCACGCCCTTGATCTTGAACCAGGTCGCAAGCGTCGCGGACGCGGTCGAGGACATGGCTTTCGGCACCGCAAACGGGCCGATGCGCTTGGGGCTGGTGTTCTTGCGGGTGATGTCGGCGGCATCGACAATCGCGCGCGTCGAGGGTCCGCCGGAGCCCATGATAATGCCGGTGCGCTCATTGGAGATGTCGGCGGCCTCGAGGCCGGAATCGCGGATGGCCTGATCCATCGCGACATGGTTCCACGCCGTGCCCCGGCCGTGGAAACGCATGGCCCGGCGGTCGACCAGTTCCTCGACATCGATATCGGGAGCGCCGTGGACCTGACAGCGGAAGCCAAGATTGGCGTAGTCCTCCGCGCGCGAAATGCCCGAACGGGCCTCGCGCAGGCTGGCCGTGACCTCCTGGGCCGAATTGCCGATGGACGAGACAATGCCCATCCCGGTGACGACGACACGCCTCATAATCTTCTCCCGCCGCGCGCTTTGTCCGCGCCCTTCAACTTGCCGGTCAGCTCGTGAACAGGCCGACCTTCAGGTCCTGAGTCCGATAGATAACCTCGCCATCGGCTTCAAGCCAGCCATCGGCGACGCCGAGGGTCAGTTTAGAGCGCATGACGCGCTTGAAATCGACGCCGTAGACGACCTTTTTTACGCCCGGCAGCACCTGGCCGGTGAACTTGATCTCGCCGGCTCCCAGCGCCCGGCCGCGCCCCGGTGCGCCGAGCCAGCCGAGATAAAAGCCCACCATCTGCCACAGAGCGTCGAGGCCGAGGCAGCCCGGCATGACCGGATCGTTGATGAAATGGCAGTCGAAGAACCACAGATCGGGGCGCACATCGAGTTCGGCGCGCACCAGGCCCTTGCCATGGGCGCCGCCCTCCTCGGAAATCTCGGTTATGCGGTCGAACATCAGCATCGGCGGAACGGGCAGCTGGGCATTGCCCGGGCCGAACAATTCGCCGCGCCCGCAGGCCAGAAGTTCCTCGTAATCGTAGCTGGATTTGCGGGCGTTCATTCCATTTTCCGGTCTTTGGCTGATGGGATGGGGCTGATGGGATGGCCCTTTGCACGGCCATGGTGGCGGCTCGTCTAACACACACAGTCCGGGGCGGGAAAGTTCAGGTTATATCCTGAGAGGGAGCATTGCCGAGAATCTCCCCCTTGCGGCGCGGCGGGATCAGCGGGCCGGGGCGCGGCGCATTGCCGATCATGAGATCGCGTCCGGCGAGATAGCCGCCGGTAATCTGCAGATCCAGCCGCTCCTCGTCGCGGCGGCGCACATCGCGCATGACCTCCACCGCCTCCTCTTCCGGCACGCCGAGCCCGCGCAGCGCCGCCTGCCCGAAAACGAGAGCCGATTCGAACGTGTCCCTGACCTGGAACTCGACGTCCTTATGGATGAGATCGATGGCATGGCCGCGGTCGATGGCGCGCACCAACAATTTCACCAGCGGAAATTCCGACTGCATCAGTTCGACGATGCGGTCGGCCGCCTCGCGCCTGTCCACACAGACCAGCACCGCGCCCGCGCGCCCCGCTCCGGCGGCATGAAGAATGTCCAGACGCGTGCCGTCGCCGTAATGAACGAGAAATCCGAAATCGGCGGCGGCGCGGATCATGTCGACATCGTTCTCGATGATCGACACCTCGAAGCCGCGCGCAAGCAGGCCCTGCGAGGCGACCTGACCGAAACGGCCGAAGCCGATGATGAGCGCCGAACCCTTCAGCCCGTCCGGCTCGGCGATGCCTTCGAGCGACGGCTTCTGCCCCGGCAGCATCTGATTGAGCGCAAGCGCCATCAGCGGCGTCGCCGCCATGGACAGGATGACGACCGATGTAAAGACGGCGCTCTGATCCGGCGACAGGATGCCTTCGCCGAGCGCGGCGGCATAGAGCACGAAGGCGAACTCGCCGCCCTGCGCAAACAGGCTGACGCGGATGATGGCGTCGCGGTTCGTCGAGCGGAACAGGCGGGCGACAATGTAAACACCCACGCCCTTGATGACGATGAAAGCCGCCGTCGCCGCGAGGATGAGCGGCCACGCGCGCGCGATGATGACAAGATCGAGCGACATGCCGACCGCAAGAAAGAACAGGCCGAGAAGAAGGCCGCGGAACGGTTCGATGTCGGCTTCGAGCTGATGGCGGAAGGTCGAGCCGGACAGCAATACGCCGGCAAGAAATGCGCCCATCGCCATGGAAAGGCCGCCGGTCTCCATCAGCAGCGCCGCCCCGAGCACGACGAGCAGAGCCGCCGCCGTCATGACTTCGCGGGCATGGGCCGCGGCAAGGATGCGGAACAGCGGATTGAGCAGGAAGCGCCCGGCGATGACGAGCCCGCCGATGGCGAGCATTGCGGTCACGACCTCGCGTATGTGCGATTGCAGGCCGCCGTCATCGCCGCCGGGCACAAGCAGGGAAACGGCTGCCAGCAGGGGAACGATCATCAGGTCTTCGAGCAGAAGGATCGAGACCGCTTTCTGGCCTTCTTCCGATCCGATCTCGCCGCGCTCCTCCAGCATCTGGATGACGACCGCGGTCGAGGACATGACGAAACCCGCGCCGGCGATGAACGCTGCCTCTGCGGACAGGCCAAAGAGATAGATGGCGGCCACTGTCAGAAGCGCGGTGCACAGAAAGACCTGCGACAGGCCGAGGCCGAAGATCGCCGCCCGCAGCTTCCACAGGCGGGACGGCTGCATTTCAAGCCCGATGATGAACAGCAGCATGATGATGCCGAGCTCGGCGACATGCAGGATCGCATCAGGATCGGTGAACAGGCGCAGGCCGAACGGGCCGATGGCGAGGCCGGCGGCGAAATAGCCGAGCACGCTGCCAAGGCCGAGCCGGCGGAAGACCGGCACTGCAAGGACGCCCGCGCCGAGCAGGGACACGATATGGACGAGCTGCGCACCCTGGCTTTCGACGGCCATGCGTCCTCCGGTCTGTTGATCGTCGCGCGGGCCGCGCCCGCGCGCAAGCACCTGTTATCGTCCCTGCCCTCCGCGCCTCAGCGCAGCAGCCGCCGGAGCGCGAGCGCCGCGAACATCGCGCCTAGCGCAAGCGCGATGCAGGCAATGAGCGCCGCGCGGGTGCCGAAATGCTCGATCAGCAAAGCGAACAGGAACGGCGCCAGCGCCGCCGCAACGAAACCGGGTATCAGCAGCGCGCCCGTGCGTGCGCCGTAGATGCGGTGATCGAACATCAGGAGCGGCAGCGTGCCCTGCGTGATCGACAATATTCCGTGGCCCGCGCCGTAGAACAGCACAAAGACGGCGGCAGCGATCCATGACGCGCCGCCCGTCAGCGCGCCGCCGAAGGCGAGGGCTGCCACCGCCATCGCGCCGATGGTCAGGCGCACGGGATGTATGTGCGTACCCCAGACGACCTGCCAGAAGCGTCCCGCGACCTGGCCGATGCCGCGCAGGCCCCCGATCGTCACCGCCGCGCCGAGCGCGACGCCGAGCCCCGTCAGAAGCGTGACGAGATGCGCCGCCATGGCCGAGGACAGGAAATGCGACAGGGCGAAAATGATCGCGTACAGACGCCCGGCGGCAAGCGTTTTGCGGGCATCGAGCGGCGGCGCAAAATCCCTGCCGTTTTCGTCGCCCGGCGGCGCCTCGAAACGGCTTTGCGGCAAAGCCAGATGCAGGGGGATCGTCGCCAGCAGGCACAGCGCATAAACGACAAGCGCGCCGCGCCAGCCGAAATGCTCCGCCAGAACATGGCCGAAAGGCCAGAACACGGTCGAGGCCAGACCGCCGAGAAGCGTGATCTTCGACATGGCCGGGCCGGAGTCCGGTCCGCCGATCCGCGCCAGCACGGCGAACGCCGCGTCATACAGGGTCAGGCGCATCGCGATCCCGATCAGCGCCCAGGCCGCGTAATGCGGCAGCACCGTTTGCGCCCACGCCATGAGAGCGCACCCCGCCGCGCCGCACAAAGCGCCGGCGATCATGATCCAGCGCCCGCCATGGCGATCGATCAGGCGGCCGGCCGGCGCCGACAGCGCCGCCATGATCAGCAGAGCGAGGGTGAAACCGCCATGTATGGTCGAGAGCGGCCAATCGAGATCGTGCGCCATGCGCTCGCCGAGCACGCCGGCGAGATAATAGGTCGTGCCCCAGGATATGAGGAGCGAGGAACCGAGAAGGAGAACCGTGCGGCCGGCAATCATCGGGCGCAAGAGTGCCTGTACGGCGCGGTCAGGGGAAACAATGTTTTGTCATGGCGGGTATTCGGGCCTGCCATGGGACATATCGATGGCTCAGGCCGTCCCGGCCGTTTTCTTCCTTGGAAGAGAGGCTCACCGCGCCCCGAAAATCGCGCTGCCGACCCGCACCGAGGTTGCGCCGAGGGCGATGGCGCTCTCGTAATCGCCGCTCATGCCCATCGACAATTCCGCAAGGCCGTTGCGTCCGGCGATCTTGTCGAGCAGCGCGAAATGCGGCGCGGGGTTTTCATCGAAGGGCGGAATGCACATCAGCCCGGCCGGATCGAGCCCGTATGTCTCCCGGCATTCGGCGATGAACGCATCGGCCGCCTCGGGCAGAATGCCGGCCTTCTGTTCTTCGGCACCCGTGTTCACCTGAACGAACAGTTTCGGCAAAGCGAGCCCCCGCCCCTTCAGCTTCGCCAGTTCCTTCGCGAGATTGGGACGGTCCAGAGTATGGATGACGTCGAAAAGCTCCACGGCATCCTTCGCCTTGTTGGTCTGCAGCGGGCCGATGAGATGCAGTTCGAGATCGGGGAATTCGGCCTTGAGCGCCGGCCATTTGCCCTGAGCTTCCTGAACCCGGTTTTCGCCGAAGACGCGCTGGCCGGCCGCAATCGCGCCACGCATGTCGTCGGGCCCGAAAGTCTTTCCGACGGCGATCAGCTTGACCGATCCCGGGTCGCGCCCGCCGGACTTTTCGGCGGCGGCGATGCGGGCGCGGGTTTCTTCGAGATTTGAGGCGATGGTCATCATATGTCCCGGAAGTGGCACAGCCACTGCCCGGGACCCATACTCCGTGGGCCCGGCGATTGAAACCGAAAGGACGCGGCGTATGGGTCCCGGGCTCCGCTTCGCGGCCCCGGGACACACGGCATTGACCCGGCGCGGCATTGCGGCCAATTTCCCGGCTCTTTTCCGGCAGAGAATTGGGAACCATGACAGCGGAGCGCTACGACGCCCGGACCGCCGAGCCGAAATGGCAGAAGGCCTGGGACGAGGCAAAGACATTCGAGACAAGCAACGACGATCCGCGCCCCAAATATTATGTGCTGGAGATGTTCCCCTATCCGTCGGGGCGCATCCATATGGGTCATGTCCGCAATTACGCGATGGGCGATGTCGTTGCCCGGGTGAAGCGGGCCAAGGGCTTCAACGTCCTGCACCCAATGGGCTGGGACGCGTTCGGCCTGCCGGCGGAGAACGCCGCGATGGAGCGCAAGGTCCATCCGCGCGACTGGACCTATTCGAACATCGCCACCATGCGCGGCCAGCTCAAAAGCATGGGCCTGTCGCTCGACTGGTCGCGCGAGATCGCGACCTGCGATCCCACTTATTACAAGCACCAGCAGAAGCTGTTTCTCGATTTCCTCAAGGCAGGCCTGGTCTCCCGCAAGAAATCGCGCGTCAACTGGGACCCGGTGGACCAGACCGTGCTCGCCAACGAGCAGGTGATCGACGGCCATGGCTGGCGCTCCGGCGCGCCGGTCGAATTGCGCGAACTGACACAATGGTTCCTGAAGATCACGGACTATTCCGACGAGCTTCTGTCGGCGCTCGATAAACTCGACCGCTGGCCGGAAAAGGTCCGGTTGATGCAGAAGAACTGGATCGGCAAATCCGAGGGCCTTCTGGCGCGCTTCGCACTCGAAGGCGCGCCGGATGGTCTGACGGAAGTCGAAGTCTATACGACGCGGCCCGACACTTTGTTCGGCGCGGCCTTCGTCGCGGTCGCGCCCGATCATCCGATCGCAAGGGCGGCCGCCGCCTCGGACAAGAAGCTCACCGCCTTCATTGAGGAAGCGCGCAAGACCGGCACTTCCGCCGCCGCCATCGAGACCGCGGAAAAGCACGGCTACGACACGGGCATCGCGGCGGTGCATCCGCTCGATCCATCGCGCAAGGTCCCGGTCTATGTCGCGAATTTCATCCTGATGGATTACGGCACCGGCGCCATTTTCGGCTGCCCGGCGCACGACCAGCGCGACTTCGAATTCGCCACCAAATACCGCCTGCCCATCGTCCGCGTCGTCAAGAACGGCCCGGAGGACGAGGCCCAGGTGCCGCTGCTGGAGGCCGATCCGGAAGAGACCGGCATCATGGTCAATTCCGAATTCCTCGACGGTATGTCCGTACAGGAGGCCAAGGACGCGGTCGCCTCGAAGCTGGAAACGGCCACGCTGGACGGGCGCCCGGTCGGCAAACGCCAGACCAATTACCGCCTGCGCGATTGGGGCATTTCGCGCCAGCGCTATTGGGGCTGCCCGATCCCCATCGTGCATTGCGAAGCGTGCGGCGCGGTGCCGGTGCCCGACGAGCAGCTTCCGGTGACGCTGCCGGACGACATTACATTCGACCGGCCGGGCAATCCGCTCGACCATCATCCGAGCTGGAAGAACGTGCCTTGCCCGTCCTGCGGCGCGCCCGCGCGGCGTGAGACGGACACGATGGACACGTTTGTCGATTCGTCGTGGTATTTCGCGCGCTTCACCGCGCCGGACCGTACCGACGTTCCGCTCGACCGCGCCATCGCGGATCACTGGCTGCCGGTCGATCAGTATATCGGCGGCATCGAGCACGCGATCCTGCACCTGCTCTATTCGCGCTTCTTCGCCCGCGCCATGAAGGCGACGGGTCATCTCAACGCGGTCGAGGAGCCTTTCGAAGGCCTTTTCACGCAGGGCATGGTGGTTCACGAAACCTACAAGGGTCCGGGCGGCTGGGTCACGCCGGCCGAGATCACCATCTCGGAAGCCGATGGCCGGCGCAGCGCAGTGATGACCGCGTCGGGCGCGCCGGTCGAGATCGGCTCGATCGAGAAAATGTCGAAGTCGAAGAAGAACGTGGTTGATCCCGACGACATCATCGCCAGCTACGGCGCCGACACGGCGCGCTGGTTCATGCTGTCGGATTCGCCGCCCGAGCGCGACGTGATC
>JAEWFF010000057.1 GCA_023388965.1 Pseudomonadota bacterium
TGGTGCTGCGCGACGCCAGCTACTTCTGGTACCTGTTCCACATCGGCGCCTTCGGCCTGGTGCTGTTCTGCCTCAACGGCCTGGGCTTCGAATACCTCTGGCCCGACAACACCTGGCTGGCCGACAAATCGGTGCCGCTGTCGATCAGCCTGGCCCTGATCGGCATGCACCAGTTCGCGCGCGTGTTCCTCGGCCTCCACGAACGCTGGCCGCTGGGCAACCGCGTCAGCATCGTCGCGATCGTCGCCTTCGTCTGCTTCGGCATCGCCGCGGTGTTCGTGCCCTACCGCCTGATCACGCCGGCGGTGTCGCTGGCGGTGCTGGCCAGCATCGTCTGGATCACCGTGGCCAGCATCGACTCGGTGCGCAAGCGCTACGCGCCAGCGCGGCTGTTCCTGCTCTCGTGGGCGATGTTCCTCGCCGGCACCGCGATCTACACGCTGGTGGCCTTCGGCGTGATCCCCAAGAACTTCTTCACCGAGTACGGCGTGCAGCTGGGCTCGGCGCTGGAGATGCTGTTCCTGTCGGTGGCGCTCAGCTACCGGTATGCCGCGCTGCGCAACGA
This sequence comes from Pseudomonadota bacterium, assembly GCA_023388965.1. GTDB lineage: Bacteria > Pseudomonadota > Alphaproteobacteria > Rhizobiales > Methylopilaceae > Flaviflagellibacter. The sequence goes on from JAEWFF010000057.1 coordinate 566, forward strand.
GAACGGGCGCATCGTGCGCGAAGCCAACGTGCGCCTGGAACGCGAGGTCGCCGAACGCACGCAGGAGCTGCGCGGCACGCTGGAGCAGCTGGAGCAGGCGCATGCCCGCCTGCACGAGTCCAGCCGGCTCGACGGCCTCACCGGCCTCTACAACCGCAGCCACTTCCACGACGCCTTCGAAGGCCTGCTGCTGGAGTGCAACCGGGAGCGGCGCCCGCTGTCGCTGCTCATGGTCGACCTGGACCACTTCAAGTCGATCAACGACGAGCACGGCCACCTGGTGGGCGACGACGTACTGCGCGCCGCCGCGCAGCGCATCGGCATGGCGCTGCGGCCCCGCGATGCGCTGCTGGCCCGCTTCGGCGGCGAGGAGTTCGTGATCGTGCTGCCAGGCACCGACCTGCACGCCGCGGTGGCGGTGGCCGAGGCGGTGCGCCGCGCCATCGCCGACTCCCCATGCGAGTCGCAGCACGGCCTGCCGGTCCGGGTATCGGCGAGCGTCGGCGTGCACACGGTGGTGCCGGGCACCGTGGACGACATCGAGGACGCGCTGCAGGTGGCCGACCAGGCGCTGTACGCGGCCAAGGCCAACGGCCGCGACTGCGTGCGCACCTCGATTTCGGCGGCCTGACTGGTCGGCGCCCGCGCGCGGCGACGCGTCGGCGCCTCAGGCCGCGCGGTCGGCCAGTACGCGCTCGACGTCGGCCAGGCCCAGCCCGCGGGCGCGCAGCAGCACCAGCAGGTGATAGGCCAGGTCGGCGGCCTCGCCCAGCAGCGCCTCGTCGTCCTGGGCGACCGCCGCAAGCGCGGTCTCCACGCCCTCCTCGCCGACCTTCTGCGCCACGCGACGCACACCCGCGGCCAGCAGCCTCGTCGTGTAGCGGCCTTCGGGCATCGTGCGTGCGCGTGCGGCGACCACGGCATCCAGCGCGCCCAGTGCGCTGCCGGCGGCGCCGGGGAAGCAGCTGGTGCGGCCAAGGTGGCAGGTGGGTCCCTCAGGAACCACGCGCAGCAGCAGTGCGTCGGCGTCGCAGTCGGCCTCCAGCGCGACCACGCGCAGGTGGTGGCCGCTGGTCTCGCCCTTGGTCCAGAGTCGCTGCCGGCTGCGGCTGTGGAACGTGGCCAGGCCGGTGGAGAGCGTGCGCTCCAGCGATTCCGGACTCATGTAGCCCAGCATCAGCACGCGATGGCTCGCCGCGTCCTGGACCACGGCCGGCACCAGGCCGCCCTGCTTGTCCCAGTCCAGCGCCGGCATCACGAGCGGCTCAGTCATCGCGCGCCTCGATCCCGCGGGCACGCAGCCCGCGCTTGAGCAGGGGAATCCGGACCTCTCCGGAGTGGAAGACGCTCGCGGCGAGCGCACCGTCGACGTCCGCCTCTTCGAACACCTCGGAGAAGTGCTCGGCCGCGCCCGCGCCTCCGGACGCCACCAGCGGCACTTCGCAGTGCGCTCGCGCGGCTCGCAGCTGCGCGATGTCGTAGCCGGCACGCACGCCGTCGCTGCCCATGCAGTTGAGGACGATCTCGCCCGCGCCCAGCGCCTGCACGTCCCCGATCCAGTCGAGGGTGACACGGCCGCTGGCGCGCATCGCGGTGGCGTCGCCGGTGTGGCTGCGGACCCGCCAGTGGCCGTCGTCGTCGCGCAGCGAGTCGATGCCCACGACCACGCACTGGCGGCCGAAGGCGTCGGCGAGTTCGGACACCAGCGCCGGACGCTCCAGCGCGGGCGTGTTGACCGACACCTTGTCGGCGCCGGCATGCAGCACGCGGCGCGCGTCGGCGACGCTGCGGATGCCGCCGGCCACGCAGAACGGAATGTCGAGCAGGCGCCCGAGGCGTTCGACCCAGCCGACGTCGACGGTGCGACCCGCGGGGCTCGCGGTGATGTCGTAGAACACCAGTTCGTCGGCGCCCTCGCGCGCGTACAGCGTGGCGAGCTCGACGATGTCGCCGGCGTCGACGTGGTCGCGGAAGCGCACGCCCTTGACCACGCGGCCATCGCGCACGTCGAGGCAGGGGATGATGCGACGGCTCAGCATGGCGGCTCGCCGAAGCCGGCGTCGCGGCCGACGGTGGCGGGCGCCCCCGCGGCCAGCGCCTCCGCCAGCTCGACCCGGCCTTCCAGCAGGGCCTTGCCGAGCACGATGCCGGCGCAGCCGGCGCGTCGCGCGGCCGCGACGTCGCCGGCGTCGCGGGCGCCGCCGCTGGCCTGCACCTGCAGCCCGGGGGCGCAGGCGCGCAGGGTGTCGTACAGCGCCAGGTTGGGCCCGGCGAGCATGCCGTCGCGCCCGATGTCGGTGCACAGCAGGTGGCGCAGGCCGGCACCGGCAAAGAAGCCGGCAAGCTCCTCGAGCCGCTCCCTGCCCTCCTCCGTCCATCCGTGCACCCCGGGACGCCACGCGCCGTCGGCACCGCGGCGCACGTCGAGCGCGACCACGATGCGCTCGGCGCCGAAGCGCTCGATCCAGCCGGCCATGCGCTCGCGCTCGCGCACGGCCAGCGAGCCCACGACCACGCGCGCGGCCCCGGCATCGAGGATCGCGGCGACGTCGTCCTCGTGGCGGACGCCGCCGCCGGTCTGCACCTGCAGCGCGCTGTTGGTGCGGATGGCGCGCAGCAGCGGCGCCAGCGTGTAGCCGCCGGCGCGCGCGGCATCGAGGTCGACCAGGTGCAGCCAGCGCGCACCCTGGCCTGCATAGGCCAGCGCCTGCGCCAGTGGATCGGCGGGATAGCGCGATTCGCGCGCGTAGTCGCCCTGCGCCAGGCGCACCACGCGTCCTTCGCGCACGTCGATCGCGGGATACACGGTGAAGCTCATGCGGCCTCCAGGAAGTTGCGCAACAGGCGCGCGCCGGTGGCGCCCGAGCGCTCGGGATGGAACTGCGCGCCGGCGACGCGACCGCGCTCGACGACGGCGGCCAGCGCCGTCCCATGCTCCGTCTCGGCGACGCAGTCCGCGCCTGGCTCCACCGCATAGCCATGCACGAAGTAGGCCCATGCGCCGTCGTCGATGCCCGCCATCAGGGGAGAGGCGCGCCGCAGGCGCAGGCGGTTCCAGCCCATGTGCGGCACGCGCAGTCCCGGCGCGGGCACCATGCGGCGGACCACGCCCGGCAGCAGCCCGAGGCCCTCCACGTCGCCCTCTTCCGAACGCTGGAACAGCAGCTGCATGCCGAGGCAGATGCCGAGCAGCGGGACGTCGAGCGCCGGCAGTACGTCGGCAAAGCCCCCGTCGCGCAGCAGGCGCATCGCCGGCGCTGCCGCGCCCACCCCGGGCAGGATCACCCGGGCGGCACCGCGCAGGCCGTCGGCATCGCGCACGATGCGCGGCGTCGCGCCCAGGCGCTCCAGCGCATAGCGCACCGAGCCGAGGTTGGCCCCGCCGGCGTCGATCACCGCGACCGGTGCGCTCACAGGGCCCCCTTGGTGCTGGGCAGGTCGCGCCCAGTGCGCGCGACGGCCTGGCGCAGCGCGCGCGCGAAGGCCTTGAAGCAGGCCTCGACCTGGTGGTGGTCGTTCTCGCCGCGCACCTCGAGGTGCAGGTTGAGCGCGGCGGCGTCGCAGAGCGAGCGGAAGAAGTGCGTCACCAGCTCGGTCGGCAGGTCGCCCACGCGCTCGCGGCGGAAGCTGCCGCTGAACTCGAGCCACGGCCGTCCGCCGAAGTCGAGCGCGGCGCTCGCCAGGGCATCGTCCATCGGCAGCGTGAAGCCGTAGCGGCCGATGCCGCGCTTGTCGCCCAGCGCTTCGCGCAGCGCCTGCCCCAGCGCCAGCGCGGTGTCCTCGACGGTGTGGTGCTCGTCGACGTGCAGGTCACCGTCGGCGTCGATCGCCAGGGCGATGCCGCCGTGGGTGCCGATCTGCTCGAGCATGTGGTCGAAGAAGGCCAGGCCGGTGCGGATGCGCGGCGCCGCGGCCGCGTCCAGGTCGAGCTCGACGCGGATGCGGGTCTCGCGCGTGACGCGCTCCACCCGCGCCTGTCGCGGTGCGTCCACCAGGGCGTGCGCGATCGCCGGCCAGTCCCAGTCGCCGCCGAAGCGACCGCGCAGCTTGAAGCCGCGGATGCCGAGGTTGGCAGCGAACTCGAGGTCGGTGTCGCGGTCGCCGACCATCGCCGACCGCGCCCAGTCGATGCCGCGGTCGCGCAGCAGCGGCACCACCAGCCCGAGTCCGGGCTTGCGCGTGGGCGCGTTGTCCTCCGGCAGGCTGCGGTCGATGAGGACGTCGCGGAAGGTGATGCCCTGGCTCTCGAGCACCTGCAGCATCAGCGCCTGCGGACCGTCGAAATCCGCCTGCGGGTACGCCGGCGTCCCCAGGCCGTCCTGGTTGCTGACGATGACGAAGGCGTAGCCGGCGTCGCGCAGCCTGAGCAGGGCCGGCACGACGTCGCGGCAGAAGCGCAGCTTGTGCAGGGCGTCGACCTGGAAGTCGTCGGGCTCCTCGATCAGGGTGCCGTCGCGGTCGATGAAGAGGATCGGGGTCATGCCGCCACCTCCTGCGCCCACAGCGCGGCCAGCACGCGCGCGTTCTCCGCCTCCGTGCCCAGGGTGATGCGCAGCGCATCGTCGAGGCCCGCGGCCCCGCGCTGGTCGCGCACCACGACGCCTGCGGCCAGCAGCGCCGCCAGCGCCGCACCGGCGTCCTCGAAGCGCACCAGCAGGAAGTTGCCCTGCGACGGATACACCCGGCGCACGCCGGGCCGCGCGGCCAGCGCGGTGCGCATCGGTTCGCGGGCCGCGACCACCTCGGCGGTGCGCTTGCGCGTGGCCGCGAGCGCATCGGGCGCGAGCGCCGCCAACGCCAGCGCCGCGCACGGCCCGGGCACCGGATACGGCGCCTGGCAGGCGCGCAGCGCCGCCACCAGGGCCGGGTCCGCGATCACGCAGCCGATGCGCGCGGCGGCGAGCGCATGTGCCTTGGACAGCGTCCTCAGCACCGCCAGGTTGGGCAGGCGCGGCAGCAGGCCCACCGCCGAAGGCTGGTCCGCGTATTCGATGTAGGCCTCGTCGACCACCACCAGCGCTCGGCCCTCCAGCGCGCGGGCGATGGCTTCGATGTCCGCGTGCGGCACCAGGCCGCCGGTGGGATTCGACGGCGAGCACAGGAACACGATGCGCGCGCCGGTGCGCAGCGCCTTGCCGATGACGGCCTCCGGATCCAGCGCGAAGCCGCCGCCCGCCTCCTCCAGCGGCACCTCCACCAGGCGCGCGCCCTGCAGCCGCGCGCTGACCGCGTACATGCCGAACACGGGCGGCGTCACCAGCACGGCGTCCTGGCCCGGGCGACACAGCGCGCGCACCAGCAGGTCGATCGCTTCGTCGCTGCCGCGGCCGATGAGCAGCTGCTCCGGCGCGCAGCGGTAGAGCGACGCCAGCGCCGCGCGCAGTGCTTCCGGCTGCGGCTCCGGATAGCGCCGGCAGCGCCCCGCGGGATCGGCGGCGTTCGCCCAGGCGGATTCGTTGGCGTTGAGCCAGACCTCGCCGCGGACGGTATCCGAGCGCGCGGAGCGGTAGCCGGCGAAGCCGCGCAGGTCCGGACGCAGCAGCGCGAGCGCGCTCATGCCGCCTGCTCCAGCCGCAGGCGCACGGCGCTGGCGTGCGCCCCGAGGCCCTCGGCGTCGGCCATGGCCAGCGCGTCCGGGCCGATGGCCGCGATGCCCGCCGCCGTGGCCTCCTGCACGCTGATGAAGGTCTGGAAGCTCGCCACCGACACGCCGCTGGTCGCGGCCGCGGCGCCGGCGGTGGGCAGCACGTGGTTGGTGCCGCTGCAGTAGTCGCCCAGGGCCTCCGGTGTGTGGTCGCCGAGGAACACCGAGCCCGCCGCCTGCACGCGCTCCAGCCACGCGCGCGGCTCGCGCAGCGCCAGGATCAGGTGCTCGGGCGCGTACGCATTGCTGACGTCGAAGGCCTGCGCGAGTCCGTCCACCCTGATCAGCCGCGAGCGCGACAGCGCCTCGCGCGCGATCGCCGCGCGCGGCAGGTCCGCAAGCTGGGCCTCGATCGCCACGGCGACGGCGTCGAGCAGCGCATCGCTGTCCGACAGCAGCAGCACCTGCGAGTCCGGCCCGTGCTCGGCCTGCGACAGCAGGTCGGCGGCGACCCAGTCGGGGTTCGCGCCCGCGTCCGCGATTACCAGCACCTCCGACGGCCCGGCCGGCATGTCGATCGAGGCGAACCCGCGCTGCGCGACCTGGCGCTTGGCCTCGGTCACCCAGGCGTTGCCGGGCCCGAACAGCTTGTCGCAGGCCGGGATGGTGTCGGTGCCGCAGGCCATGGCCGCGATCGCCTGCGCGCCGCCGACGCGATGCACGCGGGTGATCCCGCACAGCCGCGCGGCCGCCAGCACCACCGGATCGACGCTGCCGTCGGCGCGCGGCGGCGTGCACATCACCACTTCGGGGCAGCCCGCCAGGCGCGCGGGCACGCCGAGCATCAGCACCGTCGACGGCAGAGGCGCGCTGCCGGCGGGCACGTACAGGCCGACGCGGCGGACCGGCCGCGCCATGCGCGCGCAGCGCACGCCGGGCGCGGTCTCCAGCGCGTAGTCGGCCTGCATGCCGGCGCGGTGGAAGGCCTCGATGCGCGACGCCGCGGCGCCCAGCGCGGAGAGCAGCGCCGGCGCCACCGACGCCATCGCGGCCTCGAACGCGTCCTCGCCGACGCGCGCATCCTCGAGGTCGACGCCGTCGAACCTGCGGCCGAATTCGCGCACCGCCGCATCGCCGCCTTCCGCCACCGCATCGATGATCCCGGCCACGGTCGCGGCGACCGCGGCCGCGGTGTCCTGCACCGGCCGGCGCAGTGCGTCCGCGCGCCCTGCCGCATCCAGCGCGTTCCAGTCCAGCCGCTTCATGCCAGCGTCCTCTCGATCGGCAGCACCATCAGCCCACGCGCGCCGGCCAGCTTCAGGTCCTCCAGCCGCTGCCAGCTCATCGCGCCGTGGCACAGCGCCTGCAGCGCGAGCGTGTCCTTGCCGTCCACCTGCATCACCGTCGGCGGCTCGGCGTCGGGCAGCAGCGCCAGCAGCCCCGGCACCGCGCTGCGGGTGGCCTGGAACATCAGCAGGCGGCTGTCGCGGATCTTCAGCACCCCGTCCATGCGCCGCTGCAGCATCTGCGCGAGTTCGTCGCGGGCGTCGCCGAAGGCCCGCAGAGGACCGGCCAGCACCGCCTCGCTGCGCAGCAGCGTCAGCACCGGCCGCAGCCGGTTGGCCGCCAGCGTGGCGCCGCTCGACACCAGGTCGCAGACCGCGTCCGCCTGCCCCAGCCGCGGCGCGATCTCGACCGAGCCCGACAGCGTGACCACGCCGGCGTCGATGCCCTGCCCGTCCAGCCAGCGGCGCAGCAGTCCCGGATAGCTGGTCGCGATGCGCAGGCCGGACAGCTGCGTCGGGCCGGTCCATTCGACGCCGTCGGGGATGGCGATGTCGAGCCGGCAGTCGCCGAAGCCGAGCGGCCGCAGCTCGCGCGCCGCGGCGGCCGCGCCAAGCGCCTCGCGTCCGGCGTTGGTCTCGTCGAGCACGTTGCGCCCAACGATGCCGAGGTCGCAGACGCCCTCGGCGATCAGGCCGGGGATGTCGTCGTCGCGCACCAGCAGCAGGTCGACCGGCAGCGATTCGCCGTGGCAGAACAGGCGGTCACGGCCCTCGCGCCAGGACAGGCCGCAGGACGCGAGCAGGGCACGCGCGGGCTCGGCCAGGCGGCCGGACTTCTGGATGGCGATGCGCAGCCGCTCGCGCGGTGCCGCGGAGGAGATCGGACTCATGGGATGGGACCTTCAGTGTCGGTCGAGGAGGCGCGGGAACTGCTCGCGGACGGCGGCCGCATAGCCGCCCTCGCCGTGCTCCAGGGTGCGGGCGACGCGGCCCACGGTGGTCACGCTGACGCCGGTGCGCTGGTGGATCTCGCGGTAGGGCACGCCTTCGAGCAGCAGCGGCACGACGCGCCAGCGATCGGTCATGGCCTCGAGTTCGGCCGGTGTGCACAGGTCGCGCAGGAACGCGGCGACCTCGGCGGGGTCCTGCAGGGACGCCAGCGCCTTCGCCAATGCCTTGAAACCGGCATCGGTGTCCTTCTTCGGCACGGGGGCGGGACGCTGCTTCACTTGGACCAATGTATTAATGCGTTAATACATTATGCACAGCCCGGAGGGCGGCGCAAGCCTCCGCGGGCGCGCGGGTCGGCGACGCAGCGTCGTGCGGATGGCGGCAATCGTCGCCCGTGGCCGCATCCGCGCGCAGGCGGGCAGCCGGTGACAGGTGAGGAGTGACGAGCGACGGGTCCAGTCGGCAGCGGCGGCGCGCGCCGCCGCCGGCCAAGGGGGGCTTCAGGCCCGGCGGCGCTCCGCCAGCAGCCAGCCCAGCGCGACGCCGGACAGCGCACCGATGACTTCCATCAGCACGCGGATGCCGAGGCCGTCGGGGTCGTGGATCTTCGACAGCGCGATGCGCGCGTACACCGGCGACTCGAGCTTGACCACGCCCATGTAGAAGAGGTGCCAGGCATCGATGCCGGCGCCCACCACCACCGCGACCAGGCTGGACCAGCCGATCGCGTGGCCGTGCGGCCAGCGCGCGCGCGTGCCGATGGCGTGGAACAGCGCGAAGGCCAGCAGGCCGACCAGCAGCGCGATCAGGCCCGCTTCCAGCGCACCCGGCCAGCCCAGGTGCAGGGGCAGGTTCAAGCGCCCTGCCCCGCGTCGCGCACGGCCGCGAGCAGCACGCCGTCGCCGACCAGGCGCACGGCCTCGGCCACGTCGCCATCCATCGCCCGGTCACGGCCCATGCCGTCGATGCGGCCGCGGATCACCGCGTGCGCGACGTCCACAGCGCTGCCGGGATGGAAGGGTTCGCTGCCCGCGAGCTCGACGCGCAGGGCCTCGACTTCCTCCATGAAGCGCGCATGCTCCGGCGTACCCGCGGCCGGCGCGCCCGACACCTTGGCCGCCAGTGCCGCCGCGTCGCCGCGCCGCGCCAGGTCGCGCGCGGCGTTGATCATGTCGCGGCGCAGGTCCAGGGCCTGGGCGGCGGTGTAGAGCTCAAGGCCCAGCACCTTGCCGAGGTCTTCGGCCATGGCCAGCACGTGGCGTGCTTCGTTGGCGCCCATCGACACGTGGTCTTCCGCGTTCGCGCTGGTCGGCACCGAGTACACGCTGGCCGGATGCGCGCGGCTGGCGAGGTCGTTGACGATCGCCGCGGCGGTGTACTGCACGATCATGAAGCCCGACTCGGTGCCGTCCTCGTTGCCGATCAGGAAGGCCGGCAGGCCGTCGTTCGTCGCCGGGTCCACCAGCTTGTTGAGGCGGCGCTCGCTGATCGACGCCAGCACCGGGATCGCAGCCTTCAGGTAGCTCATCGCCA
>JAEWFF010000069.1 GCA_023388965.1 Pseudomonadota bacterium
CGACGGTCGCTCGCGCTGTGCTACGCCAACGGCTCCGCGCAAGCACCCGCCGCTTCACCCGCCCAGCAGGGCAAAACCACCGCCGGAAACGAACTCAGAACTGGATAGAAGTTGGGGGCAACGTCAAAGGAGCTGAGACGAGCCGGGGGGTGAAGAGACGCCTAATGCGTGAGATTATAGATTCTATCGACGTCATAACTTTGTACTTTCCATGGCTGCTTCGATCCTCAGCCAATCTGTCGGGACAAGATCGCGGTCTACGAAGCTGGGGTCGGCAAACCACGGCTGCGGCGCGATTACGATCTTGCTCTCGCGATGGTTGAGCCAAGCTCCCCACCAGCTGAAGCTGGAATTGGCGATGATGTGATGCTTACAGCGGGACATGAGGATCATCTCCTCGACATCCCGGAGGCCTGAATAATCGGCAGCCATTACCCTCCTGTAGGGAATGTCCAGGTTCCTGGCCCAAACAGGGTCGTCGCTAAAAACAAAAACCGTAGGATTTCCGGCGCAGCGGTTGGCAATCAGGCTAGCTGCGTTTTGATAATAGTCAGCTCCCAGCACGCCATGCGTACGGTTTACTCTCGGATTGGTTACATAATCCCCGCGGCGGATATGCAGCGATATGCTTTCGGACTGATCGATTTCGTGATCAAGAGCCTCGGCCGAAGACGAGAAGCCTTTTATAGGCGTGAGTTCCCTCCTGATGTGATGCGCCACGTCAGCGAAGTATTTCTCACTTTGAAAATAGCCATCCAGAAACACGTTCCCGGCCAACGAAAGAACGGCGCTGTCGAAGGTGAATTGATGTTCCTTGAACTTTACTGCTCGTCCGGATACTAACCCATCCATCGCGCGATGCAAAAAGCCGCCGAGCCCCGATGGCGCGATTGCGCCCGCGATATGGAAATCGGCTAGCGCAAATTCCCGGTGACGCCCTTTTGAGAAAAAGCGCGTGTCGAGATAGAGGCCTGCATCTTGGCGAATTGCCAAGGCCCGCCCGGCTGCATACTGAAAGAGTTGGTTTCCCAGTCCTCCGGACAGCTTGACGGTAACACTGGAACGCATTGGCGATGACCCAGGTCGCAAGAGAGGAGAAGCCTGAACTGATTTGCGTCGCGGTTGCGACATTTGAAAGGCCGCTTTTGCTCGCGGCCGCGCTAAGCGCCGCAAGTAAGCTAACGGCGCCATCCTATAGCACGGTCGAGATTATCGTTGTCGATAATGATCGGGGTGAAAGTGCACGGGAAATTGTCGGTGCTGTCCGGCCGAACGACATCAAAATCCACTATCTTGGCGAACCCGAAAAGGGTCTATCCAATGCCCGCAATCGTGCGCTTGATTTTGCGATTTCACGTAAGGCGCGATGGTTGGCTTTTTTTGACGATGATGCTGCCCCGCGACCTGACTGGCTCGTGGCCCTAGTGAACGTCGCTCGTGAACAGGAACTCCAATTTACTGGCGGTCCGGTCGTATTTGGAACGTTGGACGCAATAACTCCTCGACAACAGAAAATCCTTGACACTATTGCAGCCAGTGCAGCCCGGCATGCAAAGCGCAACCACGACCGGTTTGCCGCTGGCGATTCTCCGAAGGTCTCAACCCAGAACTGGCTTGGAGACATACCTTGGATCGAGCAGAAGGGATTACGGTTTGATCCTAAATTCAACCAATCGGGTGGTGAAGATTCTGATTTCTTCGAAAGAGCTAAGCTAGCCGGAGCAGAGTGCGGATGGGCGCAGAAAGCTTTGATTGATGAAACAATACCCGCCGCGCGTTTAACCTACACCTATCAATACCGCCGTCAGTTTAATTTCGGAGTTTTAAAGGGTGAGGCAAAGATGTCGTCACCGTGGGCGATTGGGATTCTGAAAGTATTTTCCGAAGCGGCGTTTCGTTATTTATGGGCGATCATTCTGCTCGCAGTAAGCCCGGTGGCGGGCGCTCCCGTGATGTGGAATGCCGTACGGAATTTCGCACGCGCCTCCGGCCTGATTTCAGGAAGCATGGGGCGGACCGGATTCGATCATATTCACGGATCAGAATCCCGCTGACGCTCGGTATTTACCTCTTTCATAATCCCGTGCAGGAATTCCTCCGCGTGAGGTGCGCTGCGGCGCAGCAGTTCGACGGGCGGTTTTCCGCCGAATGCCTTATCCGCGCCCAGCAGCCGGTCGGCGACAAGCCGCAGCTTTTCGGGTACGGGCATTGCGGCGACGATCCTGGCGAGAGCCTGCCCCTGAGCGCCGCCTATGAGAACCTTTTCGTCCATGGCGTAGATGGTCCGGTCGGCGATGAACTCCGCGCGTTTTTTCAGATAGCGGCTTTTCGGATTGTCCTTGAAATCGTAATTGCCGAAACCGTGTTCGCGCTTCATGTATTTCAGATGCCAGTACAGGAAGTCTGCGAACCGCCGTTCCAGTCCTTTGCGCTGAAAGGTTTCGAAACGCGGATCGTGGACGAAATAGGTCGTCGGGGAAATATGGAAAAACCCGATATCGCCGCTGCCTGAAAACGGTTCGGCGTAGCGAATGCCCAGCCGCCCCTGCCCATCCTGCATCAGATTGAAGCCGGAAAAGCACAGCAATTCCCCGGGCCGCAATTCTCCGGCCCGTATTTTCTGAACGGTTCTGGCGACGGCCGGCTCGATCGCGAGGTGATCGTCGTCCAGTTTGACAACCACCTGATGGCTGGTCCGAGCAAGGGCGTAATTGCTGTAATTGACGACGCTGCGGGGCGAGCCGGCGGGCTCGGTCCTGTGGCCCGTGCTTCCTTGCGGAAAAACCTCGGGCAGGTAGTGATGGACCTTCAGCTTCGGCCCGAATTCCTGCGCGAGGCGGGCGAGGATGTCCGGCGTTTCGTCCGTACAGCGGTTATGGACGGCGACGATCTCGTCGAAATGGGGGATATGCGAGCGGATCGTGGCTTCGAGGAAATCGGCGCCGTTGCGGATGCGCATGAAGGCGCTGATGCCGGGCTTGCGTTCGCCGATCTTCAGATCTTCGGGACGGAAGTGGAATTCGCTGTGGCTGTCGGCCTCCGCGCGGGCAGGGACGAGACGCGGCGCGCCGGCCCAGAGCCAGTCGTAGACCTCGCAGATGGCGCGGGCCTCGTGCTCGACCGAGAATTTGGCTTCCACATGCTCGCGTCCCGCGCGGCCCATATGTTCGGTGTGGGCTGGATCCGCCATCAATTCGCCGATCGCGCTCGTCAGTTCGTCCGCGGAATCGGCGTTGACGAGCAGCCCGGTCTGTCCGTGGAGGATCTGGCTTTCGAAGGCCCCGGCGCGTGTGGCGACGACGGCGGTTCCGCTGGCCATGGCTTCCAGCGGCGTCAGGCCGAAACCTTCCTGCCGCTGCGGGGCGGCATGTATGGTCAGGCGGCGGAACCATGCCGGTATGTCGCGGGGCGGCAATTCGCCGAGAATGAGAATGCGGTGCTGCAGGCCGGCGCGGGCGATGCGGATGCGGAGCTGTCGCAGAAAAGGCTGATGCCGTTTCGTCGCGAGGCCGATGACGACGGCGGTGAAATCGGGGTGTTCCGGCAAGAGGCGGCACATGGCCTCGACAAAAAGATCGGTGCCTTTCTGGGGCCGCACACGGCCGAGCGCGCCAATGCCGTATTTACCGGGAAGCCCGGTTTCCGCCCAGGCTGCCGCGCGGTCGTCCGCCGGATGAAAAAGCCGGATATCGACGCCATGCGGGATGACCATCGAGGGAACTTCGAGATGGCGCTCGGCCTCGGGCGAGGCGGCAATCACGGCGTCCATGCGCCGGATCAGCCATTTCGTGTACTTGCTATGGTCGCGCTGCGCGGCGGATGTAAAGACGAGCTTCCAGGGCTGGCGCAGGACGTCGCGTAGAAAAATGCCGGTGATCAGGTCGATGTTGCGGCGTCCGTGCCAGATACGGAATTGTTTGCCGGGTGGGGGCCCCCAGCCATGGCGCAGCAATTGCCAAAGGCCGATTCCCGGCACGCCGGGCAGAGGCCGCGCGCCATAGGTCGCAATGGGCAGGATCGGTGCCTGATGCGGCACGACCGAGCGGATGGACGTGGTGACGCCCGAATAACGCCGGCCGATATTGGACGCGACGACGTGGATGGTGCGCAGGTCGCCGCGGACGTTCATCGCCGATGATCCGCCCGCGGCGCTGCGATCTGGAGACCCGGCTCCGGACTCGAACCGGAGCTGGAAAGACGTTGCACCGTCTCCGAGTAGCCGCTCCTCCACCGGGTCAATGTCGGCACCCTAGATCGCGGAACGTTGCAAAGTCCTGAATCGTCACGCAAACCGGACGTCGAGAATCTCATAGCTCTTGGCGCCGCCCGGCGCCGTCACCTCGACCTGATCGCCCTTGCGCTTGCCGACGAGCGCGCGCGCGATGGGGGAGGTGATCGAGACGCGGCCCGATTTCACATCGGCCTCGACCTCGCCGACGATCTGGTAGGTCTTTTCCTCGTCGGTGTCCTCGTCGACGAGTTTCACCGTGGCGCCGAAAGTGATGGTGTCGCCCTTGAGCTTGGAGGGGTCGATGATCTCGGCGCGCGCAAGGATGGCCTCGATTTCCGCGATGCGGCCTTCGTTGTGGCTCTGCTGCTCCTTGGCCGCGTGATATTCCGCGTTCTCGGACAGATCGCCGTGGCTGCGCGCCTCGGTGATGGCTGCGATGATACGCGGACGCTCCTCTACGGAACGCCGTTTGAGCTCCGTCTCCAGAATGGAGTGGCCTGCCGCGGTCATCGGAATCTTGTCCATTTTTCTCTCTCAGAACGCAAAAGGTTGCGGCACGCGGACGCGACAACGCCCGACACGCCGTAGACATTCGGTTTGGGTGGCGGTCCGGTTGGCCCGGACCTAACCCGCGAAATAAGACTGCAGCGCCCGGACCTCCAGCTCACCCTCAAGATAAGCCCGGATGCCCTGCGCCGCAGCGATCGCGCCTGCTAGGGTGGTGTAGTAGGGAACTTTGTGCAAGAGGGCCGCGCGCCGGAGCGAACGGCTGTCCATAAGGGCCTGCGCCCCCTCGGTGGTGTTAAACACCAGTTGCACCTCGCCATTCTTGATGGCGTCCACGATGTGGGGGCGGCCCTCAAGAACCTTGTTGATCCTGGCCGCGGCCACCCCGTTTTCCTCGAGGAAACGCTGGGTGCCGGTCGTGGCGATGATCCGGAAACCAAGCCCGGCCAACAGTTTGACGGTCGGCAGAATGCGTTTCTTGTCGCTGTCCTTCAGCGAGACGAACACGGTGCCCGATTTTGGCACCCGCGTTCCGCCGCCGATCTGGCTCTTGGCGAAAGCGGCTGCAAAATCCCTGTCGAGGCCCATGACCTCGCCGGTCGAGCGCATTTCCGGCCCCAGGATCGTATCGACCCCCGGAAAACGGGCAAACGGGAAAACCGCTTCCTTGACAGCGATATGGTCGAGTTTCTTCGATGAAAGATCGAAGCTGTCGAGGCTCTCGCCGGCCATGATTCGCGAAGCGATCTTGGCGACGGGCCAGCCGACGGTCTTGGCGACGAAGGGCACGGTGCGCGAGGCCCGCGGATTGACCTCCAGGACGTAGATGTCCCCATCCTTGATGGCGTACTGGACGTTCATGAGCCCGGCGACGTTCAGCGCCAAAGCAAGCTGGCGGGTTTCGCGCTCGATCTCGGCGATCATGTCCGGCTTGAGCGAATAGGGCGGCAGCGAGCAGGCCGAATCGCCCGAATGCACGCCGGCTTCCTCGATATGTTCCATGACGCCGGCGACGAAGGCGGTCTTGCCGTCGCACAGGCAGTCGACATCGACCTCGATGGCATCGGACAGGTACCGGTCGATCAGGACCGGGCTGTCGCCGGACACGACCACGGCCTCGCGCATATAGCGTTCGAGCTGGCCGGCATCGTGCACGATCTCCATCGCGCGGCCGCCGAGCACATAAGAGGGGCGGATGACGACCGGATAGCCGATCCGGTCCACGATGGCGCGCGCTTCCTCGGTCGAATGGGCGATGCCGTTCTGCGGCTGACGCAGATCGAGGCGCTCCAGAAGCTGCTTGAAGCGGTCGCGGTCCTCCGCGAGATCGATGGCGTCCGGCGAGGTGCCGAGGATCGGAATGCCGGCATCTTCGAGCGATTGCGCGAGCTTCAGCGGCGTCTGGCCGCCGAACTGGACGATGACGCCGTGCAGCGTGCCGTTCGTCTTCTCGGTGTGCAGGATTTCGAGCACGTCCTCAGCGGTCAGCGGCTCGAAATAGAGGCGGTCCGAGGTGTCGTAATCGGTCGAGACCGTCTCCGGGTTGCAGTTGACCATGATGGTCTCGTAGCCGGCATCGCGCAGCGCGAAACAGGCGTGGCAGCAGCAATAATCGAACTCGATGCCCTGGCCGATGCGGTTCGGCCCGCCGCCGAGAATGACGACCTTCCTGCGGTCCGATGGATCGGCCTCATCGGCCGGCGCGCCGGCGAATAGCGGCGCATAGCTCGAATACATATAGGCCGTGGGCGAGGCGAATTCGGCGGCGCAGGTGTCGATGCGCTTGAACACCGGGCGCACATCGAGCGAATGGCGCAGCGCGCGCACATCGGCCTCGGGCACGTTTGCGAGCTTCGCCAGCCGCGCGTCGGAAAAGCCTATCTGTTTGAGCCCGCGCAGCGCGCCCGCCGTTTTCGGCAGGCCATGCGCGCGCACGCGCTCCTCGGCGGTGACGATGTCCTCGACCTGGCGCAGGAACCATTTGTCGATCTTGCAGGCGTCATGGATCTGATCGACGGTGAGGCCGTGGCGCATGGCCTGCGCGCATGTAACGACACGGTTCGGTTTGGGCGCGGCGAGGGCCGCGATGATGGCGTTCCGGTCGTCCCCCTGGTCGAGGCCGGGGATGTCGACCTCGTCGAAGCCGGTGAGGCCGGTTTCCAGCGAGCGCAGCGCCTTCTGCATCGCCTCGTTGAAGGTGCGGCCGATGGACATGGCCTCGCCGACGGACTTCATCGAAGTCGTCAGATTGTCCTGGGCGCCGGGGAATTTCTCGAAATTGAAGCGCGGTGCTTTCACGACGACATAATCGATGGTCGGCTCGAAGCTCGCGGGAGTCGCACCGCCGGTGATGTCGTTCTCGATCTCGTCGAGCGTGTAGCCGACCGCGAGCTTGGCGGCGACCTTGGCGATGGGAAAGCCCGTCGCCTTGGAGGCCAGCGCGGAGGAACGCGAGACGCGCGGATTCATCTCGATGACGATCATGCGTCCGGTTTCGGGGTCGATGGCGAACTGCACGTTCGAGCCGCCGGTCTCGACCCCGATCTCGCGCAGCACGGCGATCGAGGCGTCGCGCATGCGCTGATATTCCTTGTCCGTCAGCGTCAGCGCCGGAGCGACCGTGATCGAATCGCCCGTGTGGATGCCCATCGGGTCGAGGTTTTCGATGGAGCAGATGATGATGCAGTTGTCCGCCCTGTCGCGGACGACCTCCATCTCGAACTCCTTCCAGCCGAGCACGCTCTCCTCGATCAGGACTTCGGTGGTCGGCGAGGCGTCGAGGCCGGATGTGACGATCTCGATGAATTCGTCTTCGTTGTAGGCGATACCGCCGCCGGTGCCGCCCATGGTGAAGCTGGGGCGGATGATGGCCGGAAGGCCGATCTCGGGCAGGGCTTCGAGAGCCTCCGCGAGGCCCTTCTTCACATGGCTCTTCTTGCGGTCGGCCTCGCCGGCCAGCCAGGCGATCTCGAACGCATCGAGCGCCTTCTTTTCCTCGTCCGCCGAAAGATTCTTCGCCTTGATGTCGGCGATTGCGGTCAGATAGCGCTCGCGGTCGGCATGCTTGATGTCGGAACCGTTGGCGAGCGCGGATTTCGGCGTGTCGAGGCCGATCTTGGTCATGGCCTCGCGGAAGAGTTCGCGGTCCTCGGCCTTGTCGATGGCCTCGGCGGTCGCGCCGATCATCTCGACGCCGAATTTTTCGAGAACGCCCATGCGGCGCAGCGACAGCGCGCAGTTCAGCGCCGTCTGCCCGCCCATGGTCGGGAGCAAAGCGTCGGGCCGTTCCTTTTCGATGATTTTGGCGACGATCTCGGGCGTGATCGGCTCGATATAGGTCGCATCCGCCAAATCCGGATCGGTCATGATCGTCGCCGGGTTGGAATTCACCAGCACGATCCGGAAGCCGTCTTCCCGGAGCGCCTTGACCGCCTGGGTGCCGGAATAGTCGAATTCGGCAGCCTGTCCGATGACGATGGGGCCGGCGCCGATGACGAGGATGGATTTTATGTCTTGGCGCTTCGGCACGTAGGCATGCTCCCGGGGACGCGCGCACGCGCGTGGGCACGCGGTGGCGGCGAGGTCGTCAGGTTTGTAGGCTAAAGGCGTCGTTTACATGGGCGGGGGGGTGAGGGGAAGCCCTGTCGGCGAACATCTTCGGCGCGTCCCGCGATTCCTGTGAACCTGACGCAACATACGGGCAACAAAGCTCTGGCACCTTCGCCGGATTCTTGAACAAGGGGAATTGAATGCGACATTTCGTTTGGGGCTTCGCGGCGCTTGTGCTCAGTGCCGGATCGGTTGCCGCGCAGGACGTGAAGGGCAGTGCGGATCATTCGCTTCTGCCACGCTATGAGGGGTCGGAGATTCGCGCCTACACCGTGACCGAGTTCGATGAATTTCCGCTCGTCGCCGGCCCGACGGTGATGAAGCCCAATGTGACGGCGGCGGACCCCGAGCGCGTCATCGATCTCGAGGGCAAGGTGACGCATATGCTGTACCGCGCGCCGGTCGGACGTTCCGCGCTCGAGGTTTTCCGTAATTACGAGACGGCGGTTGCCGAGGCTGGCTTCGAGGTGCTGTTCACCTGCGCCCGCAAGGAGTGCGGGCCGTTGTTCCGGACCCAGATGAATCCCGGCGCGCGCTATGACGGCCTGCTTTATGACGGGGAGCAGCGTTTTCTGTCGGCACGTCTGAAACGCCCGGAGGGCGATGCCTATATCTCGCTCTATGTCACGAGCTTCGATCCGGCGAATCGTCCATACATCCGGCTCGACGTGGTCGAGGCCAGGCCGATGGAGTCGAAGATGGTCGTGCTCGACGCCAAGGCGCTGGAAAGCGACATTACGGCGGAAGGGCGCGTTGCGGTCTACGGCGTGATGTTCGACTTCGACAAGGACACGATCACGGCGGACTCGCGGCCCCAACTCGACGAGATCGCCAAGCTCCTGCAATCTTCGCCCGGCCTGAACGTGATGATCGTCGGCCATACCGACGCCAAGGGCAGCGCCGACTACAATCATGACCTGTCGGCGCGCCGGGCACGCTCGGTCGTCAACGCGCTCGTCAAGGATTTCGGCATCGGCGCGAACCGCCTCTCGCCCGTCGGCGTCGGCATGGCCGCTCCGGTCGCCACCAACCGCACCGAGGCGGGCCGGGCCAAGAACCGCCGTGTCGAACTCGTGGACCTCGGATCGTGAGTGGGACGTTGCGCTGGACTCTCGTCACGGGCGCTTCCGCCGGCATCGGGCTCGAACTGGCGCGGCTGTTCGCGGCCGATGGCGACGGGCTCATCCTCGTCGCGCGGCGCAAGCAAAGGCTCGATGCGCTGGCGGAAGAGCTGAGGGCCGCGCATGGCGTGCCGGTCGAGGTCGTGGAACTCGATCTCGCAGACGACGACGCGGCGGAAGACCTGTTCGCCTGGACGCGGGACAGGAAGATCGACGTCCATACGCTCGTCAACAATGCGGGCTTCGGCCTTCGCGGACGTTTCGACCAGCTGAATGCCAGCCGGCAGAACGAGATGGTGCAGCTCAATGTCGCCGCCGTCACCAATCTCGCGCGCCTGTTCCTTCCCGGCATGATCGAGCGCAGGGAGGGTGGCATTCTCAACATCGCCAGCATGGCGGCGTTTCAGGCCGGTCCGTACATGGCGGTCTATTACGCGACGAAAGCCTATGTGCTGTCGTTCTCCGAAGCGCTGCACGAGGAAGCGAAGCCGTTCGGGGTGAAGGTCTCGGCACTGTGTCCCGGCCCGGTGAAGACCGAATTCGTCGGGATTGCGGGGCTGGAAGGCCGCCCGCGTTTCGACAGTGCGCCCTCCGCCGACTGGGTCGCGCGCGAGGGCTACAAGGCGTACCGCGCCAACAAAGCGATCTTCATCCCGGGTTTCTTCAACCGGCTCGGGATATTCATGGAGCGCCTTGTTCCGCGCTCCGTGCCACGTGGCGCGGTCAGGAAGCTCAACAAGAACTAGAGTGCGCGAAGCCACCATATGAGCCGCAAGCCGAAATCCCCCGCCACGCGCTCCGATCTCCACCGTATCGGCCCGGCGCTGTTCATGGCGGGGTTCGCCACGTTTTCCCTGATCTATTGTACGCAGCCCTTGCTGCCGGAATTCGCGCGCGAGTTCGGCGTCACGCCCGCGGCGAGTTCGCTCGCGCTGTCGGTCACGACCGGCGGGCTCGCGGTCTCCATTCTTTTCGCTGGCGCGCTGTCGGAGACGCTTGGCCGGCGCGGCCTGATGTTCGTCTGCATGGCCGTTGCCGCGATCCTGAACCTGATTTCGGCGGCGGCTCCGAACTGGACGGCGCTTCTTGTCACACGCGGGCTCGAAGGTTTCGTGCTCGGCGGCGTGCCCGCGGTGGCCATGGCCTATCTGTCCGAAGAAACATCGCGGCACAGGCTCGGCTTTGCGATGGGGCTGTATGTCAGCGGGACGGCGTTCGGCGGCATGGTCGGCCGCGTCGCCATCGGCGCCCTTACCGAATACATGTCCTGGCGCGTTGCGCTCGGGGCCATGGCTTTCTTCGATCTCGCAGTCGCGATCCTGTTTGTTTTTCTTCTGCCGAGATCGCGCAATTTCGTGCGCCAGAAAGGCATCAGCATGGGGTTCCATGTCGGCGCATGGCGCAGCCATCTCAAGAACCGCGATCTGCCCTGGCTTTTCCTGATCGCCTTCCTGAGTTGCGGGGCGTTCGTCACCGTCTACAATTACGCCGGTTTCCGCCTGATCGAGCCGCCTTACAATCTCAACCAGCGTCAGATCGGCTTCATCTTCCTCGCCTATATATTCGGCATCATGTCGTCATCGATCGCGGGCGGACTGGCGGACAGGTTCGGCCGGGCGCGCGTGCTTGGCGCCGGCGCGGTACTTACACTCGTCGGGCTCGGCATCACTCTCGCCACGCCGCTTGTGTGGGTCATTGTGGGGATCGGCGTCCTCACCGCCGGATTCTTCGCCATGCATGCGGTGGCGAGCGGCTGGGTCGGCAGTCTGGCGGCGCAGCACAAGAGCCACGCTTCATCGCTTTACCTGCTCGCCTATTACATCGGCTCCAGCGTGCTGGGCACGGTGGGCGGCTGGTTCTGGTATGAGGGCGCGTGGGCTGCGCTTGTTGCGTTCTCGGCGTGCCTGATCCTCGCGGCGCTCGCGCTTGCGGTGTTTCTGGGCCGCCGGTCGTTGCGCCCGGGAACGTAAAAAAGCGCAACCTGTGTCCCGGAGACGCTGCGCGCCGCCTCGGGACATGCAAAGCCTCAATCCCCGGTCGGCGAACTCGTCGGGCGCGTGCGTACGGAAGCCGTGCGGCGCGGTGAGAAAAGCTGAACAAGGGATAGGGGACGCCTCTCCCGTTTACGGGAGAGGTCGGCACGCGCGAAGCGCGGCCGGGTGAGGGGATTTAACAACGACGGTGTACGGGGCTTTCCCCTCACCTCGCTCGAAAGCCTCCCGGCTTTCGAGTCGTCCTCTCCCGCAAGCGGGAGAGGGGGAACATAATGCCAGCCGGCCTGTAAGCCGGGTTCTGTAGGGCCGCATCCTTGCGGATGCGACGCGACGGCCATTCCTCTGGGGCGTCCGTCGCCGGACGCCTCGAGCAACCAACCCGGACGGCTATCTGGAGGCGGGATCTGGGCAGAGCCCGCGCCGTCCCTATTCGGTTTTGCTCCCGGTGGGGTTTGCCGTGCCGCTCCTGTTGCCAGTCGCGCGGTGCGCTCTTACCGCACCCTTTCACCCTTACCGCCGGCGAGCCGGCGGCGGTTTGCTTTCTGTGGCACTTTCCCTGGGGTCGCCCCCGCCGGGTGTTACCCGGCACCGTGCCTCCATGGAGCCCGGACTTTCCTCTCCCTTGCGGAAGCGGCCATCCAGCCGGCTGGCCCTTTCACTTAAGAGGACGGGGAGACCGGCGCAAGCATTGGGACAACGGGCGCACTGGCAGGAAGTCTCGGTTGTGGAGCCTTCGCGTACGGGCTAGGCCAGCGCGCCATGAAAAGCTCCGCCCCGCCATCCGCATTGTTCGCCTATGGGGCGCCGCTCGCCTTCGTCGTTCTGTGGTCGTCGGGCTTCATCGTCGCCCGCCTTGTCGCGCCCCATGCCGATCCGCTGACCTTCCTGACGGCGCGCTATGCCGCCGCCATCGCCTTCCTTCTGGTTCTGGCGGTCGCTTCCGGCGCGCCATGGCCGTCATCGCGGCGCGAAGTGGGCTCGAACATCGTGTCCGGCATTCTCTTGCACGGGATCTATCTCGGCGGCGTGTTCTGGTCGGTGAAGCACGGGCTTCCGGCCGGGATCGCGGGCCTTTTCTCCGGCCTTCAGCCGCTGGTCACGGCGCTGGTGGCCAAGCCCCTGCTCGGCGAGCAGGTCGGCTTCCGGCGCTGGATCGGCATCGTGCTCGGCTTCGGCGGCGCGGCGCTCGTCCTGTCGCCGAAACTCGGCTCGGGCGAGGATGCCATTCCGGGCATCGCGCTCGCGGTGGCGGCGATTGCCTTTGCCGGGTTCACCGCCGGCACGATCTGGCAGAAGCGCACCGGGGCGCGGATGGATCTGCGCACCGGCAATGTCGTCCAGTTCACCGCGGCTCTCGTGCCGACCGCGCTGCTGGCGCTGGTGCTGGAAGACGGCCGGTTCGACATGACCGCCGAATTGTTCATCGGTCTGTTCTGGGCGGTGGCGGGATTGTCCATCGGCGCCATCATGCTGCTGCTAGTGCTCATCAAGCGCGGCGCGGTCGTACAGACGGCGAGCCTGCTCTATCTCGTGCCGCCCGTCACCGCGCTGATGGCCTGGATCGGCTTCGGCGAGACGATGAATCTGGTGCAGATCGGCGGCATGGCGGTTGCCGCTTTCGGTGTGGCGCTGGCGACCCGGCAGTAGTTTCCTCTCCCGCTTGCGGGAGAGGACGACTCGACGCCAGGAGGCGTCGAGCGAGGTGAGGGGAGAGCGCGGGTTCGGAGTCTATCTGTTTCCCCTCACCCGGCGACCGCTCCGCGGTCTGCCGACCTCTCCCGAGCCAAGTCGAGTGTTCTCGACTTGGCCACTTTATAGCTGAACCCGGCAACAGCCGGCTTCAGACGGGAGAGGTGTCCTTACGACTTCTCGCCGTCGATGCTGGCGACCTGGGTTCCGCGACCCCAGGCGGGGACGCTCTGCGCCATGTATTTCTTCACCTTGCCGCAATAGACGGAGCCGGCTTTCGTGACGCCGCGCACGCCATGGCCGCCCTGATATTTGGAGACGGTGCGGCAGTAATCGCCGCCGGCCTGGCGATAGGCTTCGCCGAGATAGCGCATGCCGTAATCGAGATTGGTGGCGGGGTTGTAGAGCGCCTTGCGCGAGCCGGAATAGCCCATGCCCTTGGCGGTGCGGTAGCCGATCTGCATGAGGCCGATATAGCCGCCCTTGCCGGTGGCGTTGGCTCGGTAGCGGCTCTCGACCATGACGACGCCATGGGCAAGATCGTAGGGCACGCCGTGCCGGGCGGCGTAATGCCGGACCATGGAATCGAGGCCGCTGCCGCGCGGAACCTCATTGCGGACCTCGCCGTTCACCGAGGAGCGCCCTTCCTTCAGGGCCGCGGGTTCCACGGTGGAAGCGCTGCCGCTCGTGCGCGCAGCCTCGTTCTGAAGAAACTCGATCGGGCTTTCTGCGAAAGCCGGGGCGGACAGGCAGGCAGCTGCAAGCGTGCCCGCAAGGAGAACTCGGATCATCGGAAAAACCCTCGAATCGAAATCGAAGCGACGGCATTGGCCGAAGAATCGGGCCTCGATTAGAGGCTAATCGGGCCGGAAGCTGGAGATATTCAGGCTATTCGCGGGCAATAACTTAACGCTTATACTTTAGGTAAAGCCTTCAGAAGGCGCCGCAGGGTCGCGATTGTCGATGGATCGACAGCGCCGTCGATCTTTTCCGGCCGGAAATGACGCTGGAATGCGGTGACGACGGCCTTGGTCTGGGCGTCGAATGTGCCGCTGATCTCGATGCCGTAGCCATACATCGCAAACAGGGACTGGATGGCCTCGACGGGCTCGCCGCTATCGCCTTCGAAAAAGCTGTCATCGCCTTCGGTCGTCAGCGGCGCAGGCTTCTGCCAATGGCCGAGTTTCTGCGCGGCGAGCCGGTCCCACGGGAATTTCTCGCCGGGATCGTCCTTGCGGCGCGGCGCGACATCGGAATGCGCCAGCACACGGTGGCGCGGGATGAGATGGCGCTCGCAGATATCGAGCCCGAGCCGGATCACGGCGTCGATCTGGGCGTCGGGAAAATCGCGATAGCCGTGCTCATGCCCGGGATTGTGGATTTCGATGCCGACGGAGCGCGAATTGATGTCCGTTTCGTCGTCCCAGGCCGACAGGCCGGCATGCCAGGCGCGGCGCCGCTCCGGCACCATCTGCACGATCCGGCCGTCTTCATGGACGAGGTAATGACACGACACCTTGCTCTCGGGATCGCAGAGCCGGGCGACGGCCTCGTCCGCGTTCTTCATGCCGGTGTAGTGCAGAAGCAGGATGTCGATTGCGGTGTCTTCGTCGCGCGTATCGTGATTGGGCGAGGGGGCGACGGATGTGACGTGCGGGCTGTCGGGATGGAAAGTCATGGGCCAGCGGTGCCACAGCGCGCGCGCGCGGGCAATGGCGGGAACCGGAATGCGTCTGGTTCGTTGAGTGGATGTAGCCCGGAGGCACGCCATGACCCCAAACACGCCGCTGCTCGCAGCCCTGTTTCTGGCGGGCTCTTCCGCCCTGGCGCTTGCGCAGACAACCAGTCTCGGAACGTCGTCCGGGACTTCGCAGGCTCCGCGCGCGCTCGGCACATCGTCGACGATGACGGAAACGCCCGCGCCCGCTTCCCCGTCCACCCCGGACCCCGCCAATGCGCCGAACGCGCAGGTGCCGCACAGTGCCGCCACCCTGCCGGGCGGCGGCGGTGATGTGCCGGTGACATCGAGCCCGGGCGCGGAGACGGCGGTTCCGCTCTATGGCGCGAAGGACGCGTCGGGGCCGATCGCCGAAGCCGCGGAACGCTCGCGCGCCGGCGATTGCGACGGACAGGGCTCGCGCAACACGCTCGGTTCGGGAACCAGCAGCGCGCAGACGATGAACCGCAACTGCGCCGAAGCCTATCTCGGCACCAAGCCGATCATGGGCGGGTCGGGCGTCATCGACGTCCGCGATACTGGACGCTAGCGCGGAGAAACGTAAGGCGTAGGGACGCGCGCAATCGGCCAGCGCGGCTCGTCGGTGTAGGACATCGGCGGCACATCGTAACCCGGCTGGCCGGACGGGTAGAATTGCGGCGGCGGCACGCTCGGCACGTTCTGCGGGCGTGGATTGCAATAGGCGCGCCCGCTTTTGTGCCGCGCCAGATCCACATGGAAATGATCTTCGTGAAAGCCGTCCGAGCCCGGGCCGAGCACGGTCCGGAACGTGCCGCAGGCGCCGCTTTGGACCTGACGCAGGAAGGCCTGATCGTGCGGCGTGCCGCGATACCAGTGCGAGCGGATATCCACCTCGCGCCCATCGGCAAGATAGAACGCCTTGATGTCGAGCGCGTTGCCGAAGGAATGTTCGGAAAGCTTCGCGCCCGGTCTGTTGTTACGGGTGCGGCAGCCATAGGACGCGATGTTCTTCAGCCCGACGACCGGCTGGCCGTAATTGGCATAGGCGGCGGGCTGCACCACTTCATGGAGCCATTTGTTCAGCGCCCAGTTCATCGGGCAGCCGAGCCGCGCCGCTGGCTTGATCTCGACCTGGCCGCCGGCAAGGGCCGCGACCTTGAACGGGTTTTCGAGGCCGCAGACGCCCTTCTGGCGGATCGAGGGCAGGGGCTCGGCAAAGGGCGTGGGCTGCAGGCCGCCATCGCGCAGGCAGCGCGCTTCCTCGGCATCGCGCCACGGCTCGCGGTCCGGCCCGAACAGATCGAGCCTTCCGCAGGCCGTCGCGAACGCGCACAAAGCGACGACGATGAGACCATACGCAACACGGGTCTTCATGGGGCGCGACAATGCCGTCTATTCTGTTAAGGGGGCGTTGACGCTGGCGGAGGGGGGCGGATGAGACAGGATTGCCTTCGCGCGGGTGCGCTGGCGCTCGTTGGGCTTGTCTGGGGAATATCGGCCGCGATGGGACAGATGACGGATATCGGGATTGCAGGTCCGGAAGGGCCGCTGCGCGGCACCTATCTCGCGCCGGAAGGAGCGAAGGCGGCGGCCGTCATCGTGCCCGGTTCCGGCCCGACGGACCGCGACGGCAACAACCCGCTCGGCGTCAGCGCCGCGCCCTACCGGCTTCTGGCCGAGGCGCTGGCGGAGCGCGGCATTGCGAGTGTACGCATCGACAAGCGCGGAATGTTCGGCAGTGCGGGCGCTATTCCCGACGCCAATGCGGTGACAATCGCCGATTACGCCGCCGATGTGCGTGCATGGGCCGGTGAGCTTCGCGCGCGCAGCGGCCTGCAATGTGTCTTCCTGCTCGGCCATAGCGAGGGTGCGCTGGTTGCGTCCGTGGCGGCCGGGCAAAGCGAGGGCGTGTGCGGACTTGTTCTCGTGTCAGGCATGGGCCGCAACATGGCCGATGTCCTCAGCGCGCAGATCGAGGCGGCGGTGCCGCAGCCGGCGATCCGGGACGAGGTGCTGGGTGTGCTGGACGAATTGCGCGCCGAGCGTCGCGTGAATGCGGCCGACATGCCGCTTGCCGCGCAGCCGCTGTTCCCGCCGCAGGTGCAGGGCTTCGTCATGGATGTCATGACATACGATCTGCCCGCTTTGCTGCGTGCCTATGCCGGGCCGGTGCTCGTCGTGCACGGCGATGCCGATATTCAGGTGACGGCGGAAGATGCCGAGCGCCTGTCGTCAGCGCGGCCCGGCATCGGGCTGAAACGCCTTTCAGGCGTCAATCATGTGCTGAAAGAGGCGTCCGCGGACGATCGCGCGGAGAACATCGCGACCTATGCCGATCCCGATCTGCCGCTCGCGCCCGGCGTGGCCGATGCCATTGCCGGGTTCATGCTCGAGCGGCGTTGATGTTTCCCGGACCGCGTGCGCTGAACTCGGGCCTGCCCGAGTTCAGATTTCAGAATCCCAACCCGGCAACAGCCGGGTTGGGCGCAGCGCGTGATCCGGGGTCCAGCGCAAGAAGAGCGGCGCAGCCGCCCATTGGGAGCGCCTTCGGCGCGATTCACTCCTGGGTCCCGGATCGGCGCTCGGCTTCGCCTCGCTTGTCCGGGACACGCGTTCAGCTCAAAACCGCCTTCACGACCCCGTTGGCCTTGCCGAAATCCATCGTGCCGGGATAGCGCGCCTTCAGCTCGCCCATGACCTTGCCCATGTCCTTCAGGCCCGAGGCGCCGAGCTCGGCGACCACGGTCTCAATGGCGGCCTTCGTCTCGGCCTCGTCCATCTGCTTGGGCATGAAGCTCTGGATGTGGCCGATCTCCTCGCGCTCCTGCGCGGCGAGTTCGGGACGAGCATTATCCTCGTAGATCTTCGCCGATTCCTGGCGCTGCTTGACCATCTTCTGGAACAGCTGAAGCAGTTCCTCGTCCGACAGCGGGTCCTTGCCGTTGCCGCGCGCCTCGATGTCGCGATCCTTGATGGCGGCGTTGATAAGCCGCATCGTCGCCAGCCGGCATTTATCGCCCGCTTTCATGGCGTCTTTCAGGGCGGCGTTGATGTCCTCGCGAAGAGGCATGGCGGTTTTGCTCCGGAGAATAGGGGTGTGATGTTGACCGGGACGCGGCCGAGCCTTAGCTAGCCATTCTGACCCGCGTATTTTCGCGCGCCAGACCTAAGGCAGACATGACGACCGAACAAGCCCCCCGGGGAACCGGAGAAGCCTGGGCCGAACCCAGGCCGACCGCTTTATTGGTGCTGGCCGACGGCACAATCATCGAAGGGCAGGGCATCGGAGCCGAAACGCAGGCCACCGGCGAAGTCTGCTTCAACACGGCGATGACGGGCTATCAGGAAATCCTGACCGACCCGTCCTATGCCGGCCAGATCATCACCTTCACCTTCCCGCATATCGGCAATGTCGGCGTCAACGACGACGATATCGAGACGGTCAGCCTCGCCGCGCCTTCGGGCGTGCGGGGCGCGGTGCTTGCCGCGCCGATCACCGAGCCGTCGAACTGGCGCGCCAGCCGTGACCTCGACGTCTGGCTCAAGGCGCGCGGCATTCCCGGCATCACCGGCGTCGATACGCGCGCGCTGACGGCTCTGATCCGCGAAAAGGGCATGCCGAACGCGGTCATCGCGCACAATGCCGAGGGCCGGTTCGATGTGGCGGCGCTGCGCGAAGCGGCCGCCGCCATTCCGAGCATGGAGGGCGTCGATCTCGTGCCGGGCGTGACGAGCGCGCAGCACCTGACCTGGACGCAGACCGGCTGGAACTTCGAGAGTGGTTACGGCGAAGCGGGCGAGGGCAAGCGCCGTGTGGTTGCCGTCGACTACGGCGCCAAGCGCAACATCCTGCGCCAGCTCGCGCAGCAGGACATGCATGTCATCGTCGTGCCCGCGACCGCGACGGCGGACGATATTCTGGCGCTGAAGCCGGACGGCGTGTTCCTCTCGAACGGCCCCGGCGATCCGGCGGCGACCGGTGAATATGCGGTGCCGGTCATCCGCGCCGTGCTCGACAGGAAGATCCCGACCTTCGGCATCTGCCTCGGCCACCAGCTTCTCGGCCTCGCCATCGGCGCGAAGACGACGAAGATGCATCAGGGCCATCACGGCGCGAACCATCCGGTGAAGGACAATACGACCGGCAAGGTCGAGATCACGTCGATGAACCACGGTTTTGCGGTCGACCGCGAGACGCTGCCGGACAATGCGCAGGAAACGCATGTCTCGCTGTTCGACGGGTCGAATTGCGGCATCGAGCTCACCGACCGCCCGGCGTTTTCAGTGCAGTACCATCCGGAAGCGAGCCCCGGCCCGCAGGACAGTCATTATCTGTTCAAACGGTTCGCGGATTTGATCGATGGGGTAGGGAAGTAGTTACCCTCTCCCCTTGAGGGAGAGGGCCGAGACGCGCCGACGGCGCGTCCGGGGTGAGGGGTATGAATTGACAGGCGCTTCGCGCGGCCCCTCATCCGCGCTCGCATGCTGCGCATGCGAGTCGTCCTTCTCCCTCAAGGGGAGAAGGATTCACCCGCACCACGGCTCGCGCTTGCCGCCCCAGGGCCGGGCGAGGCCTTCGGACACCAATATGCCGCCGATGGACTGGCCGTCGCGCGCGATCACGCGCAATTTGCGGCCATACATGTCGCGGTCGCGCTCATAGGGCCTGATCTCGAACGGCCGGGCATTGAGAAGCGTGCGCAGGCGATGCGTCGCGCGTTCCCCGAGTTCCTTCTCGTAGGTACAGCGTGCCGGATGGGTTTCCGGCGCGTCGATATCCGCGATGCGGATCGATTCCCCCTCCAGATAGAAGGTGTCGCCGTCCATTACGCAATTGATGTGTGGAGGCCGGGCGCAGACGCCGAATGAGGGGGCAGCGACGCCGCGACCGGAGAGGAGGGGCGTTTCGCCCGCCGGCAGGCGCTCGTGTCCGCCAAGGGCGAAGAAGCCGGCCGCGAGCAGCGCCGCCAGCAGGATCGTTCCCGCATAAGGCAGCGGCCTGATCAATGAATGCCTGCGGGCAAGGTCGGTCGGCATCTCTTCGCCAAAGGTTCTGGGAGCCGGAAGTTGAGCCGGGGCGGGCTTAACATCGCGTTTTCATGGGATCGCATGGGACGCGGCCATTTTCCTGCCAAACATGGTTAACGCGCATTATTAATCAGTGGTTTAGCTGCCTTGCGGGGCAGTGTTCAGGGCCGTTGGAATGGTTAATTGTGGCTAAATATGGTTTGACCCCCATGCTATCCCATGCTATCCCAAATCATCCCTTGGAAGGCGTTTCGTCACGAGTAGCCAGGAGGCGGTCGGGGGACTGCCCGAAGGCATTGGCGAAGCGGTTGTCCCGAGGGCGGAGTCGAGGGTGCGATGGACCGCTTCGTGTCCAATTTCACGAACAGGCTGGACGCCAAGGGGCGGGTGTCGATACCCGCGTCCTTCCGCTCCGTGCTGGCTCGTGACGGGCATGAAGGCCTGATGGTTCTGCCTTCCCTCGATCAGATGGCGCTCGACGCGGGAGGGAATGCGCTCGTGGGAGAGATCGAACGACTGCTCGAAGGCTTCGCGCCCTATTCGGAGGAGCGCGACCACCTGTCCGCGGCCCTTTACGGGCAGAGCGAGATCCTGAAATCGGACGGCGAGGGCCGCATCATTCTCACCGAGAGCCTGAAGTCCTATGCTGGCATCACGGATTCGGTGACCTTCGTCGGCCACGGTCACAAGTTCCAAATCTGGGAGCCCGAGACATTTCGCGCCCATCTCGACGCCGCCCGCGCAAAGGCGCGCGATCTTCGCCGCGCAGCGGGAGTCAAAGCCGTGGAGACGCGGCAATGATGGCGCTGCAGCAGCTTGAAACGCCCGCCGGCACCCAGCGCCACCTTTCGGTCATGCGCGACGAGGCTGTGGCGGCGCTCGCGCCCATTGATGGCGGTACATACATCGACGGCACGTTCGGCGCCGGCGGCTACAGCCGCGCCCTTCTCGACATTGCGGAATGCAAGGTGGTCGGCATCGACCGCGACGTGACGGCGATTGCCGCCGGTGCGACTTTGGTTGAGGAGGCCGAGGGCCGCCTCATGCTGATTGAGGGCCGGTTCGGCGATCTGAAGGACATCGTCCAGGATCACGGCATCGAGCGCGTTGAGGGCGTGGTACTCGATGTCGGCGTGTCGAGCATGCAGCTCGACACGGCCGAACGGGGCTTCTCGTTCCGTTTCGACGGCCCGCTGGATATGCGGATGGGTCGGGAAGGGCCCAATGCGGCGGACCTCGTGAACGAACTGGCCGAGAAGGATCTGGCGGCGCTGATCCGCACCTTCGGCGAGGAGCGTCAGGCCAACCGGATTGCGAAAGCCGTGGTCGCCGAGCGCGCCAACGGACGCATCGAGACGACCGACAAGCTCGCGAAAATCTGCGAAAGCGTGCTCGGCCGCTCGCCCGACATGATCCATCCGGCGACGCGCACTTTCCAGGCGCTGCGCATTTCGGTGAACGACGAACTGGGCGAGCTTCTGCGCGCGCTGTTTGCGGCGGAGGAGGTGCTGGCACCGGGCGGGCGTCTCGCCGTCGTCAGCTTCCATTCGCTCGAAGACCGCATCGTCAAGACATTCCTCGCCGAGCGTACGCGCACGACGCCGAACGTCTCGCGCCACGCGCCCGCAACCTTTGCGGCGTCTCCGACCTTCATCCCGATCGTCCGCTCGGCCACGCCGGGCGATGAGGAAATGGCCCGCAATCCGCGCGCCCGTTCGGCGCGCCTTCGCGCCGCGGAGCGGACCGAGGCCCCCGCCCGCGGCGCGTCCGATCCCCTGGCGTATGGCGTGCCGCAGCTCGCCGCGCTCAACCAGTTCATGGCGCGTGCATGAAGCTGACGCGGGCGCTCAACATTCTGGCGATTCTGCTCGTCATCGGGTCGGCGGTCTATGTCTACCGCATCAAATATCAGGCGACCTGGCAGGCCGCCGAGATCGAGCGGCTGCACCGAGCCATCGACCGCGAAAAGGTCGCGATCAATGTACTTCACGTCGAGTGGGCGCATCTGCGCCGTCCCGACCGCATCCAGAAGCTCGCTGAAAACCATCTCGACCTGAAGCCCGCCAGCTCCGACCAGCGCATCGCGCTTGCCGATCTGCCGCTGCGGCCCGTCGAGGTCGATGCCATCGCGGAAACCATCGCCTCGCTCGGTATGGACGATGCCATTTTCGAAAGCCCCGGCGCGCTGGCCGGCGAGGATCTGATCGGCCGCACCATCGAGAATATGGGGCTTGCCGTGCCGCCCGCCGATCCCTTCAATCCGGGATATGCACAATGAATGCGCGCCGCGCCAAGGGCCGTGTCCGGCTGGCGATCCTCGCCTTCAGCGCGCTCTTTCTCGCCATCGGCGCGCGTCTCGTCTGGCTCGGAATGGTGCCCGACATCGAAGTCCGGGCCCGCACCGATGCCGAGGCCGCTCTGGCCACGAGCCGCCCCGAAATTCTGGACCGCAACGGCCGCCAGCTCGCGACCGATGTCCAGACATCCTCGATCTATGCCGAACCCCGCCGCATGCTCGATTCCGACGAGGCGGCCGAGGCGCTTCTGAAGGTGATGCCGGAACTCGATCCGGGCGATCTGCGCAAGAAGTTCGAGAGCAAAGCCGGCTTTGCCTGGGTGAAGCGCGAGATCGCGCCGCGCGAGCAGCAGGGCGTCCAGCGTCTGGGCATTCCCGGCATCGGCTTCCTCAACGAGAAGCGCCGCGTCTATCCCAACGGCCCGGTCGTCTCGCATGTGCTCGGCGCCGTCGATGTCGACAACAAGGGAATTTCCGGTCTCGAAAAATACATCGACGTGCAGGGCCGCGTATCGCCGGACGGCAAGACGCCGCTTCCGGACATGTCTCTGGCGCTCGATCTCGGCGTCCAGCACGCCGTGCGCGACGAACTCGTGAAGGCAAAGGAAAGGTTCCAGGCCATCGCCGCGTCCGGCGTCGTCATGGATGTCGATACCGGCGAGGTCGTCGGCTTCGTCTCGCTGCCCGATTTCGATCCGAACAATCCCGCCGATGCGCTGAAGCCGGACAATATCAACCGCGTCGCGGTCGGCGTTTACGAGATGGGCTCGACCTTCAAGGCGCTCACCCTGGCGATGGCGCTCGATTCCGGCCGCGTCCGGCTGACCGACCGCTTCGATGCCAGCCATCCGCTGCGGTATGGACGTTTCACGATCACCGATTACCGGGGGCAGAACCGTGTCCTGTCGGTTCCGGAAGTGTTCATACACTCCTCGAATATCGGTACGGCCAAGATCGCGCTGGAAGTCGGCGTCGAGGGCCACAAGGCCTTCCTGAAAAAGATGGGCCAGCTCGACCGGCTGCGCACGGAGCTTGCGGAAAGCGCCCATCCCATCGTGCCGAAGAACTGGGGTGAGCTGAACACCGTGACCATTTCCTACGGCCACGGCCTGTCGGTCACCGCGCTCCAGACTTTGATGGCGACGTCCGCGCTGGTGAATGGCGGGCTTCTCATTCCGCCGACCTTCATGAAGCGCGACCGCGAACAGGCCCGGGCCCTCGCAACACAGGTCATCAAGCCGCAGACATCCGACCAGATACGCTATCTGTTCCGGCTGAATGCCGAGAAGGGCTCGGCCCGGAAAGCCGATGTTCCCGGCTATCGCATCGGCGGCAAGACAGGCACCGCGGAAAAGGTCGTCGGCGGCCGCTATTCCTCGGAAAAGGTGATGACCGCGTTCACGGCGGTTTTCCCGATGGACAGACCGCGCTACGCTCTGCTCGTCATGCTCGACGAACCCAAGCCCGCCGAGGGCACTCACGGCTTCCGCACGTCCGGCTGGAACGCCGCGCCGGTGACCGGAAAGATCGTCGCCCGCATCGCGCCGCTGCTTGGCGTCGTGCCCGACTTCGATCCGCCGCCGAACCTGCCGCCGGGTATCGCTGCGGCCGCGCTCGGCGAGGTCCGGTGAACGAAACGCCCGAGCGGCCCGCCGTTCCTCTCGGCGAGCTTCTCCCCGATGCCGGACTGACCGCCGAGCAGCGGCGCATCCCCATTTACGGCATCACCGCCGACAGCCGCGCCGTCGAACCGGGCTTCCTGTTCGCAGCGCTTCCCGGCGTAAAGGCGGACGGCATCGCGTTTGCGAAATCCGCCGCCGATAGGGGCGCGGCCGCAATCGTCGGTACGCGTGCGCCGGCTGAGGCGCTCGATGCCGTGTTCGTCCGCGTGCCCGATGCCCGCGCCGCTCTGGCCGGGATCGCCGCGCGGTTCTATCCGCGCCAGCCGAAAACAATCGTCGCCGTCACCGGCACCAATGGCAAAACATCGGTCGCGAGCTTCGTGCGCCAGATCTGGGCGGCGCTCGGCCATCCGGCCGCGAGCGTCGGCACGGTCGGCATGGTTTCGCCGAAGGGCGAGGAATATTCCAATCTGACGACGCCCGATCCCATCGCGCTGCACCGTCTGGTCGACCGGCTGGCGGGCGAGGGCGTGACGCATCTCGCGCTCGAGGCCAGTTCGCACGGGCTCGACCAGCATCGGCTCGACGGGTTGCGGCTCACGGCCGGCGCCTTCACCAATCTCACGCGCGATCACCTCGATTATCATGCGACATTCGAGGATTACCGCGACGCCAAGCTGAAACTGTTCACCACCCTCCTGCCGCAGAAGGCGCCCGCCGTGATCGCGGCGGACGGGCCGGGGGCCGGCGATTTCATCGCCGCCGCACGGGCGCGCGGGCTGAAGCTGATCACCGTCGGTGCGCACGGGCTCGGCATTCATCTTCTCGACGTGGAGCAGGCGGGCTTTGCCCAGAAGCTGACCGTCCGCCACGCCGAGGAGGATTACACATTGATCCTGCCGCTGGCGGGCGCGTTCCAGATCGAGAACGCGCTGGTGGCGGCGGGCCTTGCAATCGCTACTGGAGGAAAGCCCGCGAAGGTCTTTTCAGCGCTCGAAAATCTGCAGGGCGCAAAAGGCCGTCTGGAGCGCGTGGGCGAGCGCAACGGCGCGGTGGTTCTGGTCGATTACGCCCACACCCCCGATGCGCTCGGCAATGCGCTCGATGCGCTGCGCCCCTATGCCAGGGGCCGCCTGATCGTCGTGTTCGGGGCCGGCGGCGACCGCGATCCGGGCAAGAGGCCGCTGATGGGCGAGGTCGCGTCCGCCAAGGCGGATGCGGTCATCGTCACCGACGACAATCCGCGCTCCGAGGAGCCGACGAAGATAAGAGCCGCGATCCTTGCCGCCGCGCCGGGTGCGCGCGAGATCGGCGAGCGCGGAGCTGCTATAGACACCGCCGTCAAAGAGCTTATGCCGGGCGATGTCCTGCTGGTGGCCGGCAAAGGCCATGAAACGGGACAGATCGTCGGCAACGAGGTTCTGCCGTTTTCCGATCACGAGGCGATCCGGGCGGCGCTTGAGGGGTAGGGGATGTCCGGCATTTTGTGGACAGCGCAGGAATTCGCGGAGGCGCTCGGCGGCCGCGTATCCGGCACCGTGCCCGGCATTACGGGAATTTCCATCGACAGCCGCTCGCTGAAGCCCGGCGAGGCGTTCTTCGCCATTACCGGCGACCGGATGGACGGCCACGATTTCGTGCGCGCGGCGATGGACAATGGCGCGGGCGTCGCGGTCATCGCCGAGGCCAGGGCCTCGAAAATAGGGCGCGTGCGCCCCGTCATCGTCGTTCCCGATGTGCTGGAAGCGCTGCGCAGGCTTGCCGCCGCCGCGCGCGCGCGCTCCGACGCCAAAGTGATCGCCGTGACCGGTAGCGTCGGCAAGACGAGCACCAAGGAAATGCTGCGGCTCGCTCTGTCGCCGGCGGGCGAGGTTCATGCCTCGGTCGCGAGCTTCAACAATCATTGGGGCGTGCCGCTGTCGCTGGCACGTCTGCCGCAAAGTGCGCAATTCGCGATCTTCGAAATCGGCATGAACCATGCGGGCGAGATCACGCCGCTGACGAAACTCGTGCGTCCGCATGTGGCGATGGTCATGAATGTCGAGGCGGTGCATCTCGAACATTTCGAGAGCGTCGAGGCCATCGCCGACGCCAAGGCGGAGATTTTCGCGGGGCTGGAACCGGACGGTTTCGCCGTCATCAACGGCGACAGTCCGTACAGGGACCGGCTTGCGGCGGCGGCGCAGGCGGCGCAGGCGGCGGATGCGCAGATCGTGACCTTCGGCACCGCGCCCGAGGCCGAGGGCCGCCTGCTGATGCACAGCGTATTGTCGGATCGCACGGCAGTCACGGCAAGCATTCTCGGCACGGATATCGCCTACAGCCTCGGCGCGCCGGGCAGGCACCTCGTGCAGAACAGTCTCGCGGTTCTCGCCGCCGCCCGCCTTGCCGGCGCGGATGTGAAGGCCGCCGCCGTGGCGCTTGCCGATTTCCGGCCGCCGGCGGGGCGCGGCCAGCGCCACACTCTGCGTGTCGGTACGGGGCGCGCGCTTCTGCTCGACGAGAGCTACAACGCCAATCCGGCCTCGATGCGCGCGGCGATCGAGCTGCTCGGCGGCTCGGCCGTGGGCACGGGGCGGCGCATTGCCGTGCTCGGCGACATGCTGGAGCTCGGCGCGCGGTCCGAGGACATGCACCGCGAGCTTGCGTCCACACTCGAAGAGGCGCGGATCAATCTCGTCTTCTGCGCGGGGCCGCACATGCTCGCGCTTTACGACGCGCTGCCCGCCTACCGGCGTGGCGGCTGGGCGCTGTCGTCCGATGACCTTCAGGAGAAGGTTCTGGAAGAAATCCGGCCCGGTGACGTGGTCATGGTCAAGGGCTCGCTCGGCAGCCGCATGGGTCCTATCGTGACCGCGCTGCTCGGCCGATTCGCGCCCGCGGCCGCCTGAGGGAAACCCGCATGCTCGCCTTTCTCGCCGACTTTTCCGGCACCTTCCCGTTCCTGAACGTCTTCCGCTACATCACCTTCCGCACCGGCGGAGCGGTCATCACGGCGCTTCTGTTCGTCTTCATGTTCGGGCCGGCGATCATCTCCTATCTCAGGCTGCATCAGGGCAAGGGACAGCCGATCCGCGAGGACGGGCCGCCGACGCATCTTCTGACCAAGAAGGGCACGCCGACCATGGGCGGGCTGATGATCCTGCTCGGCCTGATCGTCGCGACGCTTTTGTGGGGCAATCTGCGCAACCCCTATGTCTGGGTCGTGCTGGCGGTGACGCTCGGTTTCGGCCTGATCGGCTTCTACGACGATTATCTGAAAATCACGAAGCAGACCGACAAGGGATTTTCGGGCAGGACGCGCCTCGGGCTCGAATTCGTCATCGCGGGGATCGCGGTCTATCTCATGCAGATCGTCAGCCCCGAACCGCTCGACAACGCGCTCGCCTTTCCGTTCCTGAAGGACGTGCTGTTCGATCTCGGCTGGCTGTTCCCGCTGTTCGGCGCCTTCGTCATCGTCGGTTCCGGCAATGCGGTGAACCTCACCGACGGGCTCGACGGCCTTGCCATCGTGCCGGTCATCGTCGCGACGATGAGCTTCGCGCTGATCGCCTATCTCGCCGGCAACGCGGTGTTTGCGGATTATCTGCAAATACATTTCACGCCCGGCACCGGCGAACTTGCGGTGATGTGCGGCGCGATCCT
Organism: Pseudomonadota bacterium; assembly: GCA_023388965.1. Classification (GTDB taxonomy): domain Bacteria; phylum Pseudomonadota; class Alphaproteobacteria; order Rhizobiales; family Methylopilaceae; genus Flaviflagellibacter. Next base: position 27,442 of record JAEWFF010000069.1, read on the forward strand.
TGGCGCCGGCCTCGGCTTTCTCTGGTTCAACGCGCCGCCGGCGCAGATCTTCATGGGCGATACGGGCTCGCTCGCGCTCGGCGGCCTGCTTGGCTCGGTCGCGGTCGCGACCAAGCACGAGATCGTGCTGGCGATCGTCGGCGGCCTGTTCGTGCTCGAAGCCGCTTCCGTCATCATCCAGGTCGTGTCCTACAAACTGACCGGCAAGCGCGTGTTCAAGATGGCGCCGATCCACCATCATTTCGAACAGCTCGGCTGGACCGAACCGCAGGTCGTGATCCGATTCTGGATCATCGCGGTCGTGCTGGCGCTGATCGGATTGTCGACGCTGAAATTGAGATGAGAACGCGATCGTGCATCGTATGTCCCGGAAGGCGTGCAATGCCTGTCCGGGACCCATACTCCGCAGCATTGGCGATTGAGCCGGAATACCGGGATTATGGGGCCCGGGCTCCGCTTCGCGGCCCCGGGACATGCGCGTCATGACCCCCGCTACATCCTTCCGCGACCGGCGCGTCGCTCTGTTCGGCCTTGGCGGTTCGGGCCTCTCCACCGCAAGATCGCTGATTGCGGGCGGTGCGGAGCTTGTCGCATGGGATGACGGCGCGGAGGCGGTGGAGAAGGCGAAGGCCGCCGGCATTCCGGTCGCCGATCTGCGCGATGCGGATTTCGCGCAATTCGCCTCCTTCATCCTGTCGCCCGGCGTGCCGCTGACGCATCCGGAGCCGCACTGGACGGTGAGGATGGCGCATGATACGGGCGTCGAGATCATCGGCGATATCGAGGTTTTTTCACGCGAGCGCGCGCGGCTCGATCCGGATTCGCCGTTCATCGCCATCACAGGCACCAACGGCAAATCGACCACGACGGCTTTGATCGGGCATATCGTGCGACAGGCCGGCCTCAACGCGCAGATCGGCGGCAATATCGGCACGCCGGTCCTGGAGCTCGAACCGCCGGGGGCGGGCTGCGTCCATATCGTCGAGTGCTCGTCCTATCAGATTGATCTCGCGCCCTCACTGGCGCCGACGGTCGGCATTCTGCTCAACCTGTCGGAAGACCATCTCGATCGTCACGGCACGATGGAGAACTATGCTGCGATCAAGGAGCGGCTGGTCGCCCAGGCGGACACGGCGGTCGTCGGTACGAACGACGCGTTGAGCGCGGCCATCGCCGAGCGTCTGAGTGCGTCGGGCAGGACCGTCGAGCGCATTTCGCAGAGAACGCCGGTCGGTATCGGCATCCATGCGCGCGGCAGCGAACTCATCCGGGGGCAGACGGGCGAGGTTCTGGCCGATCTGGCGGGCATCGGCTCACTGCGCGGGGCGCACAATGCGCAGAACGCCGCCGCCGCCATGGCCGCCTGCCTCGCGCTCGGCATGGATGCGGATATCGTCGCGCGCGGCCTGCACACTTTCCCCGGTCTCGCGCACCGCATGGAGCAGGTCGGCCATGCCGGGAAGGTGCTGCTCGTCAACGATTCCAAGGCGACGAACGTGGATTCCACCGAGCAGGCGCTGGCGAGTTTTGCCGGCGATATCTTCTGGATACTGGGCGGGAAGCCGAAGACGGGCGGCATTGCGGGGCTGGAAAAATACTTCCCGCGCGTCGCCAAGGCCTATCTGATCGGCGAGGCCGCGCCGGATTTTGCACACACGCTCGGCGCCGTGCCGCACGAGATCGTCGAGACGATGGATCGTGCGGTCGAGCGCGCGGTGGCGGACGCTCTGCAATCGGATGCCGCCGAGCCGGTCGTTCTTCTGTCGCCCGCCTGCGCCAGCTTCGATCAGTACCGCAACTTCGAACTGCGCGGCGACCACTTCCGCCGACTCGCGCAAGAAAGCATAAAGGCGGTTGAGGATACGCTGTGAGCGCACGGCGATTCCTGCCTCGTCCCGTTTACGGGAGAGGCTGGCACGACGTGCCGGGTGAGGGGGCTGTCGCCATCCTTGAGATTTTCTCCCTCATCCTGATCCTCTCGCGATCCGGGACAGGGAACGCGACCGAGCTTGTGGAGAAGCGGACATGATCTCCCGCGTCGAGCGGACGCCGATTTCCGAATGGTGGTGGACGGTGGACCGTCCGCTGCTGTTCGCCGTCATCGCGCTGATGCTGGGCGGCGTCGTGCTTTCGCTCGCCGCCAGCCCGCAGGTCGCCGAACGGCTCGACCTCGAACTCTTTCACTTCGTCAACCGGCAGGTGATGTTCCTCATCCCCGCCGCGGCGGTGATGTTCGGCGTCTCCATGCTCAATCCGCGCGGCGTGCGGCGCGTCGCGCTCGTCGCCTTCCTGATCTTCTGGCCGGCCATGATCGCGGCTCTGTTCATCGGACCGGAGATCAAGGGCGCGCATCGCTGGCTGCAGATCGGCCCGTTCGGCGTCCAGCCGTCGGAATTCGTGAAGCCCGCTTTCATCGTGCTCGCCGCCTGGCTGTTTGCCGAAGGCGCGCGGCGCGACGATGTGCCGGGCCACGCAATGGCGATCCTTCTGTTCGGGCTGGTCGTCGTCGTGCTCGTCGTGCAGCCCGATTTCGGCCAGACCATGCTGATCGGCATTGTCTGGGGCGCGCTGTTTTTCCTCGCCGGCCTGCGCTGGCTGTACATGGCCGGTCTCGGCGGCATCGGCATACTCGGCATCTTCGTGGCCTATGAGGTCGTGCCGCATGTGCGCGAGCGCATCGCCAAATTTCTCGATCCGGGCGGCAGCGAGAACTTCCAGTCCGAGCGCGCGTTCGAGAGCTTCGTCACCGGCGGCTGGCTCGGCAAGGGGCCGGGCGAGGGCACAATCAAGCGCATCCTGCCCGATGCCCATACGGACTTCATCTTCGCCGTCACCGGCGAGGAATTCGGCATCCTCTTCTGCCTGATCCTTCTGGCGCTGTTCGCCTTCGTCGTGCTGCGCGGGCTGAGCCATGCGATGAACGAGGAAGAGCCGTTCGCGCGGCTGGCCGTCGCCGGCATTACCATGCTGTTCGGCCTGCAATCGGCGATCAATATGGCGGTGAATGTGCAGCTCATGCCGGCCAAGGGCATGACCTTGCCCTTCGTGTCCTATGGCGGCTCCTCGCTGATCTCGCTCGCGCTCGGAATGGGCTTTCTGCTCGCCCTCACGCGGCGGCGGCCGCGAGCCAAACTCGAAGCGGGCGCCAATCCGCTTCCGGCCGGGCAGCCCGGGTAATGGTTCAATCGCGTCCCGTCCTCCTCGCCGCCGGCGGCACCGGAGGACATCTTTTCCCCGCAGAAGCCCTTGCGTCCGAACTCGCCCGGCGCGGCGTGCCGGTCGAACTCGTCACCGATCCGCGGGCGAAGGAATACACCTCCTCGTTTCCCGCACGCGCCATTCACTCGGTCGATTCCGCGACCTTCGGCAGCAAGAATCCGATGGCGATCTTCCGGTCGGCGTGGAAGCTCGGCTCCGGTTTCGGCGCGTCGCTACGCCTCATCCGCGCGATGAAGCCGCGCGCCGTGGTCGGCTTCGGCGGATATCCGAGCCTGCCGCCTTTGTTTGCTGCACAGATTTTCGGTGTGCCGACCATCATTCACGAACAGAATTCGGTGATGGGCCGCGCCAACCGTTTCCTTGCCGCGCGCGCGACGCGCATCGCGACCGGCTTTCCGGATCTCGTCAAGGCGAAGCCCGATATCGTCCGCAAGGCGGCCCATGTCGGCAATCCGGTGCGTGAATCGGTGCTGGCGGCGGCCAGCCCCTATGTGCCGCCCGAGGGGCGCGACCCGATCCATCTTCTCGTCTTCGGGGGCAGCCAGGGCGCGCGGGTGATGTCGGTCACGGTTCCGCCCGCCATCGCCGCGCTCGACCGGGGGCTGCTGACCAGGATGAAGGTCGTGCAGCAGGCGCGGTCCGAGGACATCGATTATGTGACCTCGCTTTATCTGAAAGCGGGCGTTCAGGCCGAGATCACGCCCTTTTTCCGCGACCTGCCCGTCCGCATGGCCGACGCCCATCTCGTCATCGCCCGCGCCGGGGCCTCGACGGTGGCGGAACTCGGGGTGATCGGCCGGCCCTCGATCCTCGTACCTTTGCCGCATTCGCTGGATAACGACCAGCTCGAGAACGCCAGGGCGCTGGCGGCGGCCGGGGGGGCGACCATGGCCGAGCAATCGGGCTTCACGCCGGCCTTTCTGACCCGCCTGTTGACGGACCTGCTCGACAAGCCCCAAACACTCGCCCGTCAGGCCGAGGCCGCTTCGGCCTATGCCCGCCCCGACGCCGCCGCGCGCCTGGCCGATCTCGTCCTGGAAGCCGGCGCCGTCGCCTACTGAAGTTTTTCGAGGTTTCATGAAACTCCCGAGCGAGATCGGCGCCATCCATTTCATCGGCATCGGCGGCATCGGCATGTCCGGCATTGCCGAGGTTCTGGTGAACCAGGGCTATAAGGTGCAGGGCTCCGATGCGGCGGAGAACGCCAATGTCCGCCGCCTGCGCGAAAAGGGCGTGAAGATCGCGCTCGGCCATGCGGCTGAAAATCTCGGCGATGCGTCGGTGGTCGTCGTGTCGTCCGCCATCCGGCGCGACAATCCGGAACTGGCGGCGGCGCGCATGAAGCGGCTGCCGGTCGTGCGCCGCGCCGAAATGCTGGCCGAACTGATGCGGATGAAAACCTGCGTCGCCATCGGCGGCACGCATGGCAAGACGACGACGACCTCGCTCGTCGCGACCTTGCTCGATGCCGGCGGGTTCGACCCGACCGTCATCAATGGCGGCATCATCAACGCCTACGGCACCAATGCCCGCATGGGCGGTTCCGACTGGATGGTGGTCGAGGCCGACGAATCGGACGGCACGTTCCTGAAACTGCCGGCGGACATCGCGGTCGTCACCAATATCGACCCCGAACATCTCGACCATTTCCATACCTACGACGCCATCAAGGCGGCGTTCCGCTCCTTCGTCGAGAATGTGCCGTTCTACGGTTTCGCGGTCATGTGCCTCGATCATCCCGTCGTGCAGGATCTCGTCGGCCAGATCGAGGATCGCCGCGTCGTGACCTATGGCGAGAATCCGCAGGCCGATGTGCGCCTGCTCGACATCGACCTGAAGGGCGGGCGCTGCCGTTTCCGCGTCGTCATCCGCGATCGCGAGAACGGCGGCAAGGACATCGAGATCGCCGGCCTCGAACTGCCGATGCCCGGCCACCACAATGCGCTCAACGCCACGGCGGCGATCGCGGTCGCCTGCAATCTCGGCATTTCGCCGGACATGATCCGCGAGGGCCTGTCGCGTTTCGGCGGCGTGAAGCGGCGCTTCACGAAAACGGGCGAATGGAAGGGCGTGGCGATCTACGACGATTACGGCCACCACCCGGTGGAGATCGCCGCCGTGCTGAAGGCCGCGCGCGCTTCGACCGATGGCCGCGTCATCGCCGTCGTGCAGCCGCATCGCTATACGCGCCTGCAGGCTCTGTTCGACGGTTTTGCGACCTGCTTCAACGACGCGGACGCGGTCATCGTCGCCGATGTCTATCCGGCCGGCGAACAGCCGATCCCGGGCGTCGACAGGGACCATCTCGCCGCCGCGCTGAAGGCGCGCGGCCACCGCAACGTCATTCCGCTGGCCGCGCCCGAACAGCTTGCGAACCACATCGCAGGCTTCGCGAAAGCGGACGATTACGTCATCTGCCTTGGCGCCGGCTCGATCACCCAATGGGCCTACGCGCTGCCGGGCGAGCTTGAGGCGGTGGGGGGCGGGAAGTGAGGGCGCTTCTCGTGTGTCCTGGAAAATGCGCAGCGTTTGTCCGGGACCCATACTCCGCAGCATCCGTATTGAGCCGAGGCGTCACGGCGTATGGGTCCCGGGCTCCGCTTCGCGTCCCCGGGACATACGGTGTGTGTCCATGACCTTCCCCGAACTCGCCCTCGGCGACTGGACCTCAAAAGTCCGCGGCCGGCTCACGCCGAACCAGCTTCTGTCCGACATCACCTGGTTTCGCGTCGGCGGGCCGGCGCAGCTTCTGTTCCAGCCGGCGGACGAGGACGATCTCTCCTTCTTCCTCAGCAATTTGCCGAACGATATTCGCGTAACGACGATCGGCCTCGGCTCCAATCTCCTGGTCCGCGATGGGGGACTCGACGGCGTCGTCATCCGTCTGTCGGCGAAAGGCTTCGGCGGCGTCGAGGTGCTCGACGGCAATCGCATTCGTGTCGGCACGGCGCTGCCGGATGCGCGCGTTGCGGCGGCGGCGGCGGATGCCGGTATTGACGGCCTGACTTTCTACAGCGGCATTCCGGGCGGCGTGGGTGGCGCGCTTTACATGAATGCCGGCTGCTACGGCACGGAAACGAAAGACAGAATGGTCGAACTGCGCGCCGTGTTGCGCTCCGGCGAGATCGTCACGCTGACCAATGCCGAGATGGCCTATCTCTACCGCAAATCGAACGGGCCACGCGGCGCGGTGTTCGTTTCCGCAGTCTATCAGGGCGTGCCCGGCGAGCCGGAGACGATCCGCCGGGCCATGCGCGAGATCACGGAGCGGCGCGAGGCGAGCCAGCCGATCAAGTCCCGGACCGGCGGTTCGACCTTCAAGAATCCCGACGGGCAGTCGAGCTGGAAGCTGATCGACGCCGCGGGCTGCCGCGGGCTGAAGATCGGCGGTGCGCAGGTGTCGGAACTGCACGCCAATTTCCTCATCAACACGGGCGATGCCACCGCCCACGATCTCGAAACTTTGGGCGAGACGGTGCGCAACCGCGTACGGGCGACGTCCGGAGTCGAACTTCGCTGGGAAATCAGGCGTATGGGCCATTTCGTTGAAGGACGCGACGTGCGCGAATTCCTCGACGGAGAGGTGTTTACGGGCGCGGTGTAAACGCACCTCTCCCGCCGAACTCGGCTGTTGCCGAGTTCGGATTTCAAATCACCAAGTCGGGAACACCCGACTTGGTGCGGGAGAGGTCGGCACGCGCGAAGCGCGGCCGGGTGAGGGGAAACATTAAGGTCGGTGGGCGGGAACTTCCCCCTCACCTCGCTCGAAAGCCTCCCGGCTTTCGAGTCGTCCTCTCCCGCAAGCGGGAGAGGGAAAAAGGAGCAAGAATGCCAAAACACGTCGCGGTTCTGATGGGCGGTCTGTCGGCGGAGCGCGAGGTCTCGCTGAATTCGGGCACGGCCTGCGCCGATGGCCTCGAACGCGCCGGCTACAGGGTCACGCGGGTCGATGTCGGCCGCGACGTGGCCGAAGTTCTGGCTCGTCTCAAGCCCGATGTCGCGTTCAACGCACTGCATGGCCGCTATGGCGAGGACGGCACGATCCAGGGCGTGCTCGAAATCCTCGGCATTCCCTATACCCATTCCGGCGTTCTGGCCTCGTCGCTGGCCATGAACAAGGACGCGGCGCGCAAGGTTCTGGAGACGGCCGGCGTGCCCGTTGCCGAGGGGCTGGTGGTTAACAGGCAGGATGCAGCCAAAGCGCACCCGTTAACTCCTCCTTATGTATTAAAGCCGGTCTCGGAAGGCTCCTCGGTCGGCATTTTCATCGTCCGGGAAGACCAGGAATACCCGCCGCAGGAGCTGACGCGCGAGGATTGGCCGCACGGCGATTTATTGTTGGCGGAGAAATACATAGCGGGCAGGGAGCTGACCTGTGCGGTGGTCGATGGCAAGCCCACCGGCATCATCGATATCGTGCCCGCTGCGGGCTGGTACGACTATCACGCAAAATATGCAAAAGGCGGCTCAAAACACATTCTTCCGGCGGTTCTTTCACCGTCCGTTTACCAGTTTGTTCAATCATCCACGCTTAAGGCGCATCAGGCGCTCGGCTGCCGCGGGGTCAGCCGTGCAGACTTCAGATACGACGACGAGCCGGGGGGAACCGGCGCGCTCGTTTGTCTTGAAGTCAACACGCAGCCCGGAATGACGCAGACGAGCCTTGTGCCCGAATTGGCGGCGCATGCCGGTTTTGCGTTCGATGAGCTCGTGCAATGGATGGTGGAAGACGCAAGCTTGAATCGCTAGACGGCCCCTTGAAGGCCGTCGGCGGAGCCGGCGGCATTGGTGCCGGCGGCGGGCGCGTATTCTATTCCAGCCGTCCGCTTTCCGCGCCCATCGCGACGCCCGTTCCGCGTGCTGAACCTGTTGCGTATCGCGAGCCGCGCGCCCGTCGCGCGCCCGCGCGTCCAGCCGTCAAACCCCGCAAGGCGGCCAAATCCCGTAATTTCGTCAGGCAGCTCACGCGTCCGGGTATCGGATGGGCTGGCGTTATCGCCCTGTTTGTAACGACGGGCATCTACGGTGCCACGATCGGCGAGCGCTGGCAGGAGTTCGGCGCGACGCTGGCCGCTGGGCCGGATGCGTTTGCCCGCGGCTCCGGCTTTTCCATCGCGAACCTTCAGGTCGAAGGTCGCAAGATCCTGACCGATGCCGAGATCATGTCCGCGATCAATCACGATTCCGGGCAATCGCTCGTCATGCTGGATGCGGCGGCGGCGCGCGTACGTCTGCTGGAAAATCCGCTCGTTCTCGAAGCCAAGGTCCGCAAGATCTACCCCGACACGATTGCGGTCTCGGTTGTCGAGCGCGAGCCTTACGCATTGTGGCAGCGTGGCGAGAAGCTGTCCGTCATCGCATCCGACGGCACGGTGATCGACGGCGTGGAAGAGGGCCGATTCGCAAACCTGCCGATGCTGGTCGGGCAGGGCGCGGATGTCGCGGCGAAGGACATTCTCGCCGCGCTCGAACCCTATCCGGAACTTCGTAACGACATCTATGCCATGGTTCGCGTCGGCGACCGCCGCTGGAATCTGCGCCTGACGAACGGCATGGACGTCAAGCTGCCGCAGGAAGGCTATCGCGATGCGCTCGCGCTGTTCGTACGGCTCGATCAGCTTCACCAGATCAAGGATCGCAATATTACGGAAATCGACTTCCGTCGCCCCGGAATGACCACAGTCCGCCTGTCGGATGAATCGGTCGCGGAAATCGCCGCGCGCCAGAAGAACAGGGCGGCCGGCACATGAGACGTTTTCCTTACGCAGTTACGCCCCGCCTGAAGCCGATGCCGCCCAAACGCGCCATCGACTTTTCGATTCTCGATGTCGGTACAAGCAAGATCGTCTGCCTGATCGGCCGCCTCAAGCCCATCGAGACGGGGCCGCTCCTGCCGGGGCGCACCCATCGCGTTCAGGTGCTCGGCATCGGCCATCAGCGCGCGCGCGGCATCAAGGCCGGCGCGGTCGTGGACATGGAGGCTGCCGAGCAGGCGATCCGCCACGCGGTCGATGCCGCCGAGCGCATGGCCGATTGCCGCGTGGAAGGGCTCATCGTGTCCGTTTCCGCGGGCCGGCTTTCGAGCGAGCATTACCGCGCCAATGTTCCGGTGGCCGGCCGCCCGGTCAGCGACAGCGACATCCAGCGCGTGCTGCGCGCGAGTTCCGAACATTCGGTGCGCGCCGACCGCAGCGTGCTGCATTCCATGCCGATGAGCTTCGCGCTTGATGCGGCGCCCGGCATTCTCGATCCGCGCGGCATGGTCGGCGAAGAGCTGGGCCTCGACATGCATGTCGTCGCCGCCGATTCCGCGCCGGTGCGCAATCTCGTCCTGTGCATCGAGCGCTGCCATCTGTCGGTCAAGACGGTCGTGGCCGCGCCCTACGCGGCGGGCCTTGCCGCTCTGGCCGACGACGAGGCTGAAATCGGCGTCACGCTCGTTGATATGGGCGCCGGCACGACCACGCTCGCCGTGTTCTCGGCCGGGCGTTTCGTGCATACCGATTCGATCATTCTCGGTGGCCATCACGTCACGCTCGATCTGGCGCGTGGCCTGTCGATCCGCGTCGAGGATGCCGAGCGCCTCAAGACGCTGCACGGCTCGGTCTTCACCGGCATGACCGACGAGCACGATATGATCGGCATCACGCCGGTCGGCGAGGAATCCATCCTTTCGCGCCAGCAGGTGCCGCGCTCGCAGCTCGTGCGCATCGTGCGTCCGCGCGTCGAGGAAACGCTCGAGCTTGTGCGCGACAGGCTTCAGGCCTCCGGTTACGACCGCGAGGCGGGCAGCCGCATCGTATTGACGGGCGGCGCCTCGCAGCTCAACGGCCTGTCCGAGCTCGCGTCCAGGATTCTGGGCCGCCATGTCCGCATCGGCCGTCCGCTCGGCATTTCCGGGCTTCAGGACAATACGAAGGGCCCGGCCTTCGCCGTTGCCGCCGGCCTTCTCGTCTACCCGCAGCGCGCAAGCGACGAACATTTCGAAACGGCGCGCGGTCCTCTGCGCGCCACCGGAACCAATGGCTACTTCTCCCGTATGGGCCAGTGGCTGAAGGAGAGCTTCTGATGGCCGGCAAGAAAACGCCTGCCAAAAAGCAGGCTCCGAAGAAATCACCCGCGAAAAAGCCCTCCGTGAAGAAACCCGTCGCGAAGAAGCCGGCCGCGAAAAAGCAACCCGCCAAAAAGGCAACCATGAGCGCGCCCCGCACGCGCGTAACACCCGAGAGGCAACCCATGTCCATGAACCTGAAACTGCCCGACATCCGGGAGCTGCGGCCGCGGATCACCGTATTCGGCGTCGGCGGCGCCGGCGGTAACGCCGTCAACAACATGATCGAAGCGGGCCTGCAGGGCGTCGAATTCGTGGTCGGCAATACCGACGCGCAGGCGCTTACAATGTCCAAGGCCGAGCGCATCATCCAGATGGGCCTGCAGGTGACGGAAGGCCTCGGTGCGGGATCGCAGCCTGAAGTCGGCCGTGCGGCGGCGGAAGAGGTGATCGACGAAGTCCGCGAACACCTCGAAGGGGCGCATATGGCCTTCATCACCGCCGGCATGGGCGGCGGTACGGGCACGGGCGCGGCGGCGGTGGTTGCGCGGACGGCCAAGGAGCTCGGCATCCTGACGGTCGGCGTCGTTACGAAGCCGTTCCAGTTCGAGGGCGACCGGCGCATGCGCATGGCCAATCTCGGCATCGAGGAATTGCAGAAGCACGTCGACACGCTGCTCGTGATTCCGAACCAGAACCTGTTCCGCATCGCCAACGAGAAGACGACGTTCGCCGCCGCCTTCGAAATGGCCGACCAGGTTCTGTATTCGGGCGTTGCCTGCATCACCGATCTGATGGTCAAGGAAGGCCTCATCAATCTCGACTTTGCCGACGTGCGCGCCGTCATGCGCGAAATGGGCAAGGCGATGATGGGCACGGGCGAGGCCAAGGGCGAGGGCCGGGCGACCGCCGCCGCTCAGGCCGCAATCGCCAATCCGCTGCTTGACGATGTCGACATCAAGGGTGCTCGTGGCCTCCTGATTTCGATCACCGGCGGCGAGGACCTGACCCTGTTCGAGGTCGATGAAGCGGCCTCGCGCATCCGCAAGGAAGTCGATCCGAACGCCAACATCATTCTCGGCGCCACCTTCGACGCCAAACTCGAGGGCACGATCCGCGTGTCGGTTGTCGCGACCGGCATCGAGACCACCGGCATGACCGCGGCCGATTATTCGGAAGAGCGTCTGGCCGAACTCGCCGAGCGCCCGAAGCCCACCACCACGGCTCCGGCCCCGACGGGCATGTCGTTCCAGCCGGTGCTGGACGAGGCCGATTACGAAGAAGAGACCTATTATCAGGAAGAGGCCGTGGTGGATGACGTCGTCATCGGCCCGCTGCCGAAGCCGCAATTCTTCGACGACAATCCGGAGCCGGAAGCGGCGGAAGATTACATGGACCCGCAGTCCTTCATTCCGCCGGCGCCCGAGCGCTCGGTGCCGCGCGCTCCGCGCATGCCGCGTTTGGAAGATCTGCCGATCCCCGCGCAGAACCAGCTTCTGCACCGCGACGGCGCTTTGGGTGATGGCCATAACCCGGAAAGGAAGCGCGCCACGCTTCTCCAGCGGCTGGCCGAAGTCGGTCTCGGCCGCAGGGCGGATTCCGACGACCGCGAGGAGCCGATGATGGAGCGTTCGGCTGAACCCGCCGACACTCGGCGTTTCGCGCGCGAGCGCAGCGCCGGCAGCGTCGATTCGCATGGTCGGCCGCAAAAGGCTGCCCGGCCGGAAGAAGATCTGGAGATTCCCGCTTTCCTGCGCCGTCAGGCCAATTGAGCGGACAATCCAGTCCATTGTGTTACATTGGTGACACTCGGCGGGTCGGCGAAAGCCGGCCCGTTATTCTTTTGAAATCAATGGCTTGAACAGAGCAGTCGACACCTTGCCTCAAGCAGGTGTAACAGTCCGACATCAAGCGTGATTTGAGAGGGCAGGCTGCGGAATCTATTCTGCAGCCATCGGAAGCGCGCGGTCGGGGACACGAATCCCGCGCTTCATCGGGGGAATCCCGCACGAACGTTCCGCGGGAAGCATGAAGGTAGACGGGGTTATGGGGACTGAACAGACGACGCTCGGCGGATCGATCTCGATTGCCGGAATCGGGGTTCACAGCGGCGAATCGGTCCGGATCACTCTCTTTCCCGCTCCTGCCGGCACCGGCATCCAGTTCCGCCGCATCAATCTTCCCGGAGGGGCGACCCGCACCTTCCGCGCCCATGCCGATCATGTCGGGCAGACCGATCTGTGCACCGTGCTCGGCGACGAGAAGGGCCGGGTTTCGACCGTCGAACATCTTCTGGCGGCCTTGCGCGGCCTTGGCGTCGACAATGCGGTCGTCTCGGTCGATGGCGAGGAAATGCCGATCATGGACGGCAGCGCGCGCGCTTTCGTCGAAGCCATAGATGCGGTCGGCATTGCGCGCCTTTCGGCGCCCCGCAGCGTCCTGAAAATCCTCAAACCCGTGCGTGTGGAGCAGGGCAAGGCCTGGGGCGAATTGCTGCCGGCCGCCAAGGGCTTCCGCATGGAAGTCGAGATCGATTTCGCCAATCCCATCATCGGCCGTCAGGCCATCGCCGTCGATCTGACGCCCAAGAGCTTCCGCCGCGAGCTTTCCTATGCGCGCACCTTCGGCTTCATGCAGGATTTCGAGAAGCTCTCGAAGCTCGGCCTTGCGAAGGGCTCGGCGCTCGACAACACGGTCGTCATCGGAGACGAGGGCGTGATGAACCCGGACGGCCTGCGCGGGAAGGACGAATTCGTCCGCCACAAGGCCATGGATGCGGTCGGCGATCTCGCGCTTGCGGGCCTGCCGCTTCAGGGCCTCTACCGGTCCTATTGCGGCGGCCACAAGCTCAACGTCTCCATGGTCCGCGCGCTTTATGCCGATCCGACGGCATGGGCGATCGAGGCTCCGGTTCCGGCTCTTGCGGCGGGCGAGTTCATTCCCGCGCTGCAGCCGGCCTTTTCCCCGGATATGAACTGAGCCTTCCGGCTTTTTGGCCTCGACTTCGCCACACCGTGGCGGTTAATCGCGCAATGCGGTAGAAGGCGGCGGAATGCTGTGCAAAGGCCGCCATCTTTTCGGGGGTTCCATGAAGCCGTGGATCAATCTGCTTCCGTCGCCGCGCGTCGTGCTGCTGGCGTGCGTCGCGATTGGCGTATCCGCCGCGCCGGCCTCGGCGCTGTTCGGTCTGTTCGGGAAGAAGAAGGACGATGACGCCATCGTCTATTCGACCGATCCGGCCGACAAACTCTATAATGAGGGCCTGTACTTCCTGAACGAGAACAATTTCCGCAAGGCGGATGAGAAGTTCAAGGAAGTCGATCAGCAGCACCCCTATACGGAGTGGGCGCGCAAGGCCAACCTCATGGCCGTCTATTCGAAATACAAGCAGGGCGAATACGACACGGCCGCCACCGAGGCGAGGCGCTACATTTCGCTGCATCCGGCCAGCGCCGATGCCGCCTATGCCCAGTATCTGATCGGCATGTCCTATTACAACCAGATCCAGGACGTTTCGCGCGACCAGGCGCGCACGGTATCCGCGCTCGGCGCGCTCGAAGAGGTCGTGCGCAAATATCCCGATTCCGAATATGCCGATCCGGCCCGCCAGCGCATCCAGATCGCGACCGACCAGCTCGCCGCCAAGGAAATGGAGATCGGCCGCTTCTACCTCAAAGAGGGTAACTACATAGGCGCGGTGAACCGCTTCAAGGTCGTGGTGACGAAGTACCAGACGACCCGCCATGTCGAGGAGGCGCTGGCCCGCGTGGCCGAGGCCTATATGGCGCTCGGCGTCGTCACCGAAGCGCAGACGGCGGCCGCCGTGCTCGGCCACAACTTCCCACGCAGCCCGTGGTATAAAGACACGTTTGCGCTCATGCAGTCGAAAGGCATGACCCCTCGCGAAGATGGGGGATCGTGGATATCGAAGGCATTCAAGGGCATCGTGGGCTGATATAGGCTCGCGGGCCATGCTGGTTCAGCTCTCGATCCGCGACATCGTCCTGATAGAACGCCTCGACCTTTCGGCGGGCGGCGGACTGACCGTGCTGACGGGCGAAACCGGCGCAGGCAAAAGCATCCTTCTCGATTCGCTGACTCTGGCGCTGGGCGGGCGGGGCGATTCGGGCCTTGTCCGCACGGGCGCCACGCAGGGGCAGGTGACGGCGGCGTTCGACGTTCCGCCCGGCCATCCGGCGCGCACGGTTCTGGCCGCAAACGATCTGCCGGACGATGGCGATCTCATCCTGCGCCGCCTGCAACTGGCGGATGGGCGCACGCGCGCCTTCGTCAACGATCAGCCGGTCGGCGTGCATGTTCTGCGCGCGATCGGCGCCGCGCTTGTCGAGATTCACGGCCAGCACGACGACCGGGCGATGGTCGATCCGGCGCAGCACCGCGCGCTGCTCGACGCGTTCGGCGGCCTGGAAACCGAGGCGCGCGCCGTGGCCGCCTTCTGGAATGCGTGGCGCACGGCCGAAACCGCCCGCGAATATCAGCAGGCTCTGGTCGAGCGCGTGCGCAAGGAAGCCGATTATCTGCGCCATGCGCACAAGGAACTTTCCGAGCTTGCGCCGGAAGAGGGCGAGGAAGAGAAACTCGCCGAAAAGCGCGCGCTGATGATGCAGTCCGAAAAGATCGCGGGCGATCTCGGCGAGGTGCGCGATGCCGTCGCCGGGCCGGGCTCGCCCGTGCCGGAGCTTGCCGCCGCCATCCGCCGTCTGGAGCGGCGTGCGGGCGCGCTGCCGGGCTTTGTCGAGCCGGCGATGAAGGCGCTCGACGCCGCGCTTGTTGCCCTGGACGAGGCGCACGATCATCTCGAAAAGGCGCTGGAGATTGCGGCGTTCGACCCGCGCGAACTGGAGCGTTCGGAGGAGCGGCTGTTCGCGCTCCGCGCGGCCGCGCGTAAATACGAGACGAATGTCGAGGGTCTTCCCGCCACGGCGGCGCGTTTCGCCGCGGAATTGCAGGCGCTGGAAAACGGCGAGGACGAGTTGAAAAAGCTCATGGCCGCCGCCGCCGATGCCGAAAAGCAGTATCGTGCCGCGGCCGAGGCTTTGTCCAAGCGCCGACGCAAGGCGGCGGATGCGCTGGCCAAGGCGGTGATGAAGGAACTGCCCGATCTGAAGCTGGAACGCGCCCGTTTCTCCGCCGAGATTTCGAGCGATGGCGCGCCCGGACCGGACGGCATCGACCGCGTCGAATTCTGGGTACAGACAAATCCGGGCACGCGCGCCGGGCCGATCCTGAAAGTCGCCTCCGGCGGCGAGCTTGCGCGTTTCCTGCTGGCGCTGAAGGTCGCGCTGGCCGATCGCGGCTCGGCGCCGACTCTGATCTTCGACGAGATCGACACCGGCGTCGGCGGCGCGGTGGCGGATGCCATCGGTGCGCGGCTGTCGCGGCTCGGCGGGCGGGTGCAGGTTCTCGCCGTCACCCATGCGCCGCAGGTCGCCGCGCGGGCCAACAATCACATGCTGATCGCGAAGGATTCTGTCGCCGGCGAGGACAGGGTGGCCACGCGCGTGACCCCGCTCGAAGATACGCACCGCCGCGAGGAGATCGCGCGCATGCTGGCCGGCGCTGCCGTGACCGACGAGGCTCGCGCCGCCGCCGAGCGCCTGATGAAAGGCGCGGCGTGATTGCGTGTGTGTCCCGGAAGCGGCAAAGCCGCTGTCCGGGACCCATATTCCGCGGCCTCTGCATTCCGAGTCGAGATTTCACGGAGTATGGGTCCCGGGTGCGCACTTCGTGCGCCCCGGGACACACAGTGCGCGTTTCAGGACGATGACCACACAAGCAACCGACATCCCCACGACCCCGCTCGAAGCGCAGATCGAACATGCGCGCCTTGTCGAGGAAATCCGTGCGCACGACGAACGCTATTATCAGGAAGACGCGCCGGTCGTTTCGGACGCGCAATACGACGCGTTGCGTGCGCGTCTCGTCGCCATCGAGGCGAAGTTTCCTGAGTTCGTCACCGCCGAAAGCCCGACGCAGAAAGTGTCCGGCGCGCCGTCGGAGAAGTTCGAAAAGGTGCGCCATGGCGTGCCCATGCTCTCGCTCGACAATGCGTTCGACGCCCAAGATGTCGCGGATTTCGTCGGGCGCGTGCGGCGCTTTCTCAACCTGAAGGACGACGAACCCGTCTTCACAGTCGAGCCGAAGATCGACGGCCTGTCGGCCAATCTGCGCTACGAGAAGGGCAGGCTGACCGTCGGCGCGACGCGCGGCGACGGCGAAGTGGGCGAAAACGTCACCGCGAACATACGCACAATTTCGGAAATTCCCCAGACGCTGAAAGGCGGCGATGTTCCGGATGTGATCGAGATTCGCGGCGAGATCTACATGTCGCATGCCGATTTCCGCGCGCTCAACGAGCGGCAGGAGAAAGAGGGCAAGCCGGTCTATGCCAATCCGCGCAATTCCGCCGGCGGCTCGCTGCGCCAGCTCGATCCGAAGATCACGGCCGCGCGCAATCTTCATTTCTTCGCCTATGGCCTCGGCGAAGCCTCGGCGCTTCCGGCCGATACCCAGATGGGCATTGTCGAGGCGCTCGCGAACTGGGGCTTCACGACCAATCCGCATATGAACTGCGTCCGTACGGTCGAGGAGATGACCGCCTATCACGCCGGGATCGGCGAGGTGCGCGCGACGCTCGGCTATGACATCGACGGCGTGGTCTACAAGGTGGATCGGCTCGATTTCCAGCGCCGTCTCGGTTTCGTCTCGCGTTCGCCACGCTGGGCCATTGCGCACAAATTCGCCGCCGAGCAGGCCTTCACGATCCTCAACGACATCGAGATCCAGGTCGGCCGGACCGGCAAGCTGACGCCGGTCGCCAAGCTCGAACCGGTCACGGTCGGCGGCGTCGTCGTCTCGAACGCGACCCTGCACAATGAGGACTTCATTCACGGCGTGGATTCGAAAGGCAGCCCCGTTCGCGACGGCAACGACATCCGCATCGGTGACACGGTGGTCGTGCAACGCGCGGGCGATGTCATCCCGCAGATCGTGCGCATCGTCGTGGAAAAGCGCCCGAAAGACGCGCGTCCTTACGCATTCCCCACCGTTTGCCCGGCCTGCGGCAGCCATGCGGTGCGCGAGGAGGGGGAATCGGATCGCCGCTGCACCGGCGGGCTGATCTGTCCGGCGCAGGCGGTCGAGCGGCTGCGCCATTTCGTATCTCGCAATGCGATGGATATCGAGGGACTGGGCGAGAAACAGGTTCAGGCGCTCTACGAATGGGGGCTCGTCCGCGAGCCTGCCGATATTTTCCGCATCGAGCGCGATGAGAGGCGCGAGGGAAATCTTCAGTTCCTGAAGAACCGCGAGGGTTTCGGTGAGGTGTCGGCGCGAAATCTGTTCGACGCCATCGAGACCGCGCGGACACGGCAGGTGCACCGTGTTCTGTTCGGCCTCGGCATCCGCCATGTCGGCGAGATCAACGCCAAAAGGCTGCTGCGCCATTACAGGACGATCGACGCTTTGCGCGCCGCCGCCAAGGCCGCTCATGCGCCGCAGGATGGCGTTCCCGCGGACAAGGGCAATGAGGACTGGCAGGAGCTGACATCCGTCTCCGGTATCGGCGCCATCGTCGCTCATGCCGTGGTCGAATTCTTTCAGGAGCCGAAGAACGACGCCGCACTCGATGCGCTTCTGGCCGAACTCGAACCCGCGGCCATGGACGAAGCGGTGCAGGATTCGCCCGTTGCCGGGAAGACGGTCGTCTTTACAGGGACGCTCGAGCGCATGACGCGCGACGAGGCCAAGGCGCAGGCTGAACGCCTCGGGGCGAAAGTGTCGGGCTCCGTTTCCCGGAAGACCGATATCGTCGTGGCCGGTCCGGGCGCGGGATCGAAGCTCAAGCAGGCGACGGAACTCGGAATCCAGGTAATGACCGAGGACGAATGGCTCGATCTGACCGGCCGGGAATGAAAGCCGGCCCCGGGCCGACGCGATGCGCCGCCCGGGGATTTGCGCTTACAGGCGGCCCATCAGGGCAAGAATGATGACGATGATGAGGATGACGCCGACAATGCCGCCCGGTCCATACCCCCAGCTTCGGCTATAGCCCCAGCTCGGCAGGGCGCCGACAAGGAGCAGGATCAGGATGATGATCAGGATCGTGGACATTCAGTCTCTCCGTGCTGTGTCCCGGAAAGAACGCCCGCGCCCCGGTGAAGTTCCTTCGCCGGTAAAGCTCCACCGTACTTATAAACAGGCTATGCCGCTTTTGGGAGCGGCATAGCCTTTGTAGGCCTGTCCGGCGTCAGGCGCGTTTGTCGATGACGTTGTGGTAGAGCCACAGCACGATCAGCGCGCCGATGGTCGCGACGACCAGACTCCAGATGTTGAAGCCGGTCACGCCGCCAAGACCGACAAGGCTGAACACGAACCCGCCGACGACCGCGCCGACGATTCCGAGGACGATGTCCATCAATACGCCCTGACTGCTGCTGGTGCCGAAAATCTTGCTGCCGAGCCAGCCGGCGATCAGGCCCAGAACGATCCATCCGATAATCGACATTGTGCGTTCCTCCATGCCCCGTCACGGAGTGTTGCGCAGCTTCGCATTCCTGGCAATTCGTCAGGGCTTGCAAAACGCATTCCGAACCGCAAATGTTCGCGCGGGTGGGTGGCTTGTGCGTTTTAAGGAGGCGCCCATGGGCCTGTTCGATGATGCCGTTCCCGGCGGCAGTATTTCCAAACCGCTTCTCATTGCGCTCGGCGCGCTGCTCGTAAGCCGCATGTTCGCGAACAAGGCGCCCGACGGCGCCGCAACTCCCGCACAGATACCCGATCAGGATGCCGATGGTGGCCTTGCCGGTGGGCTCGGCGGCCTGCTGGAAAAGCTCCAGAAAGGCGGCCTTGGCGAGATCGCCGATAGCTGGGTGAAACCGGGTACCAACAAACCCGTGCAGCCGGACGATCTCGGCGCGGCCATCGGCAATACGACGATCAGCGATCTCGCGCGTCAGGCCGGCATCAGCGAGCAGGAATTGCTGAAGCAGCTTTCCGCGATCCTGCCCGGAATGGTCGACAAGATGACGCCGGGCGGCCGCGTGCCCGCCAATCAGGAGATCGCATCGCTTCTGACGATGAAATCCTGATAATTTTCGGAAATATGTACGGATGCGGGGCTCCGGCCCCGCATTTTTATGTCAGGGGTGCGCAGGCTTTCTTCAGCCAGGCGCGCGTTTTCGGATCGAGCTGCGGGCCGATCTCCTTCAGCACGCGGCGGTGATAGGCGTTCAGCCAGGCGCGCTCCTCCTGCGTCAGGAGTTTCCTGTCGATGAGGCGGGTGTCGATGGGGGCGAGCGTCAGCGTCTCGAAGCCATACATGGTCCGCTCCGCGCCCTTGAGCGCGGATTTTTCCACCAGAACCAGATTTTCGATGCGTATGCCGAAAGCCTTCTCGCGGTAATAGCCGGGCTCGTTGGAAAGGATCATACCTGGCTCGAGCGGCGTGTGGCCGAGCTTCGATATGCGCTGCGGCCCTTCATGTACCGACAGATAGGAGCCGACGCCGTGGCCCGTGCCGTGGTCGAAATCGGTGCCGATGTCCCACAGAGCACGGCGGGCGAAGGCGTCGATCTGTGCGCCGGACGTGCCCTTGGGAAAGAGCGCGGTCGCGATCGCGATATGGCCTTTCAGCACGCGCGTATAAAGCGCGCGCATGTCTTTCGTCAGCTTGCCGACGGCGATGGTGCGCGTGATGTCCGTCGTGCCGTCCTGATATTGCGCGCCGGAATCGACCAGATAGAGGCCCGCTTTGATGGTGCGGTTGGTTTTGCGCGTCACGCGGTAATGCGGCAAAGCGGCGTTCGGCCCGGCGGCGGAAATCGTCGGGAACGAGATGTCCTTCAGCGCGTCGGTGTCGCGGCGGAAGCTTTCCAATGCTTCGGCCGCGCCGATCTCGTCGAGCTTGCCCTTCTTCACTTCCCCGTCGAACCAGGCGAGGAAGCGCACGAATGCCGCGCCGTCGCGCAGATGCGCTTCACGCGCGCCGCGGATCTCGGCGCGGTTCTTGAGCGCTTTCAGCTTTGCGATCGGGCTCGCGCGTTTGACGAGTTCGGCTCCGGCCTCGTCCAGAATGGAACGGACGGCCTCGGCCGCCGCCGCGCCGTCGAACAGAACGCGCTTGCCGCCGAGCGCACCGAGAGCGGTGCCGAAGCCAGCCGGCTCATCGAGTTCCGCGACATTCGACAGAGCGGCGCGCACGGCATTCGACAGTTTGCGTCCGTCGATGAAAAGCGAGGGCCGCCCCTTTGCCGGCACGATGGCCCATGACAAAGGCAGGGGCGTATGGGCGACATCGCCGCCGCGTATGTTGAACAGCCAGGCGATCTCGTGCGGGTCCGTCAGGACGAGCGCGCTCGATTTCGTCTTTACGATCTCCTCGCGCACATGGCCGAGTTTCTTCTCGGCGCTTTCGCCGGCATATTTCGCCGCCTGCTCGACAACGGGGGCGAGCGGCGGGGCGGGGCGGTCGGTCCAGATGATGTCGATTGGGTTCTCGGAAACGGCGATCAATTGCGAGCCCGCATCCTCCGCCGCGCGCCGCAGCCTTTCCACATCATCGGCCGTGTGCAGCCAGGGATCGAAGCCGAGTTTCTTTCCCGCGCCGAACCGGGTCCGTATCCAGGTAGAGGGGGACGTCTCGCCGCTGTTGGCCGGCGTAATGACAGAGCTGTCGGTCTGCTCGCGCGCCTGAACGGTGTAGCGCCCGTCCACGAACAGAACGGCATCATTCTGCGTGACCAGCGCCATGCCGGCCGAGCCGGTGAAGCCCATCAGCCAGGCGAGCCGCTCGTCGCCGGGCGGCACATATTCGTTCTGGTGCGCATCCGCGCGCGGCACGAGAAAGCCGTCGAGCCCGAGGCGTTTCATGTCGGCGCGCAGCACGTCGATCCGTGCCTTCGCGCGGTCTCCGTCGGCCTCGTCCTCGAAAGTCTGGAAAAGGGATTCGAACATGGCGTCAGTCTAGAAGGTGCTCTTCACGGGAACAAAAGGTTCGGACGACAAAGCCGGTGGACGAGCTGCGGAAAATCTCGCTGCGATGCGCTGATAGTTAGGTAGGCGGGGAAGGGACCGTCGAACCCATTGATTTTTATAAATAAGCTCCCATCTGGTATACAGTATACCAGAGACGAAAGGAGCAAGAACAAGATGACTGTTGCAACTCTTTCCGCCGCCTCGGCCCGCCCCCGGTCCTTCATCGCCCGCGTTCTCGCCTTGCTCGACCGCTTCGCGGGCACCGATGCCCATAGCGGTTTCGGCCGCGATCTCGCCCTGCGTCATCGGCATTTCGGCGGTTTCTGAGCCGCCGTACGGACGCTGCCCGGTCAGCGCCGCAACGTCATCGTGACCCAATTGTCGAGCCGGTTTTCCCGCACGACGCGGAAATCTTCGGCAAGATAGGCGGCGCGCACGTCGTCGGCCTGTTCGGCCATGAGGCCCGACAGGATGACATGGCCGCCGGGGGAGGTGGCACGGGCGATGTCGGGCGCAAGGCCGATCAGCGGCCCGGCGAGGATATTGGCGAAGATCAGGTCGAACGGCGTGCGCGCGGCGATGTCCGGATGCGCGAAGCCGTCGGCCTCGATGGCCGCGACGCGGTCCGCCACGCCGTTGATGTCGACATTCGCCTGCGCGATCGCGACCGAAGTCGTGTCGATATCGCTGGCAAGAACGGGAATGCCCAGCGCCTTGGCCGCCGCGATGGCGAGAACGCCGGTGCCCGTGCCGAGATCGAGCACGCGCTGCGGCGTGGTTTCCGCGATCAGTTCGTCGAAGGCGAGGAGGCAGCCTCTGGTCGTGCCGTGATGGCCGGTGCCGAAAGCGAGCGCGGCCTCGACCTGGATGGAGATGGCGCCGTCCGGCACGCGGTCCGCGTCATGCGCGCCGTGGACGAGGAAACGCCCGGCCTCGACCGGATCCAGCCCCGCCAGCGATTGCGCCACCCAGTCTGCGTCCTCGATGGTTTGGGAGACCACGTCGAGGCCCGCGATCCGTTCGCCGAGAATGCGCCGCACCTCGGCTTCGAGATCCTCCGGTGGCGTGTTCGGCCCCGCGTAAATATCGACGCGCCAGAGCGGATCGTCCGGCTTCGTTTCGGACACAGCGACGGAGAGTTCGTCGAGCGGCAGAAGCTCGCTCGCAATGGCGGCGATGTCTTCGGCCTGTTTCTGCGGCGCGAATATGCGGGTGACGGAGGTGGGCATGGTGCCTCTCCCGTTTACGGGAGAAGCCGAGTCGCGCGAAGCGCGACCGGGTGAGGGGGCAATAAGACCGTCATCATCTGCAACTTTCCCCTCACCTCGCTCGGCGCCTTCCCGGCGCCGAGTCGTCCTCTCCCGTAAACGGGAGAGGATATCAAGCCCGCCTCACAAAACTGTCGATGACGCGCTTGTGGCCGGCCTTGTCGAACGCGACCGTCAGCTTGTTGCCCTCGACGTCCAGAATCTCGCCATAGCCGAATTTGTCGTGGAACACGCGCTCGCCCGTTTCGAAACTCGCGGCGCTCGCGGTCGATTTCGCGACGAGCTCGCCCTCGATCACCATCGGTCCGCCGCGGCGGGCGGAATAGGCCGCGCCGCGCTCGGCAAAGCCGGCGGCTTCCTTGCGGGCCTGCGCGCGCTGCCAGCCGGGCGTGTTGTAGGTCGAGGTCTGGAACGGCTCGATGCGGTCGAACCGGCTTTCGCCGAAACCGCGATTGGAGAAGGCGGCGGGCGCTTCCGTCACCTCGACATGCTTTTCCGGCAGTTCGTCCAGAAAGCGCGACGGTATGGACGATTGCCACATGCCGTGAATACGCCGGTTGGACGCAAAATAGATTTTGGCGCGCTTCTTCGCCCGCGTGATGCCGACATAGGCGAGGCGGCGCTCCTCTTCGAGGCCCTTGGTGCCGTTTTCGTCCAGCGAGCGCTGGTGCGGAAACAGGCCTTCCTCCCAGCCGGGCAGGAACACATTGTCGTATTCGAGGCCCTTGGCGGCGTGGAGCGTCATCAGGGTCACGGCGTCGGCGTCCGCATTGCTCTCGGCGTCCATGACGAGCGACACATGTTCGAGGAAGCCCTGAAGATTTTCGAAGGCATCCATCGAGCGCACGAGTTCTTTCAGGTTTTCGAGCCGTCCGGACGCATCGGCGGAACGGTCCTGCCGCCACATCTCGGTATAGCCGGACTCGTCGAGGATCATCTCGGCAAGCTCGGTGTGCTTCATGGTGTCGGAGGCCTGCGCCCAGCGGTCGAAATTGCCCACCAGGGTCTTCAGGCTCTCGCGCGGCTTCGCCTTCAGTTCTTCGGTGTCGGAGGCGATGCGCGCCGCCTCCATCAGCGGCACGCGCGCCGAGCGTGCGATCTTCTGGAGTGCCTGTACGGTCACGCCGCCAAGCCCGCGCTTGGGCACGTTGACGATGCGCTCGAAAGCGAGATCGTCCGCGGCCGAATTCACGCAGCGCAGATAAGCCAGCGCGTCGCGGATTTCCTGCCGCTCGTAGAAGCGCGGGCCGCCGATGACGCGGTAGTCCACGCCGAGCGTGACGAACCGGTCCTCGAATTCGCGCATCTGGAACGAGGCGCGCACGAGGATCGCAACATCGTTGAGGTTCGCGCCCTTGACCTGCAGGGCCTCGATCTCGTCGCCGATCGAGCGCGCTTCCTCGCCCGAGTCCCACGAGCCGGTGACGGTGACCTTCTCGCCGTCCTCGCCCTGCGGACGCAGGGTCTTGCCGAGCCGGTCCCGGTTGTGGCTGATGAGGTGCGAGGCCGCGCCGAGGATATGCGCGTCGGAGCGGTAGTTACGCTCCAGCCGGATCACCTTCGCGCCCGGGAAATCCTTCTCGAAACGCAGAATGTTGTCGACCTCGGCGCCGCGCCAGCCATAGATCGACTGGTCGTCGTCGCCGACGCAGCACAGATTGCGCGGCCCGCTCGCAGGCGCGAGCAGCCGCAGCCACAGATATTGCGCGACGTTGGTGTCCTGATATTCGTCGACGAGGATGAAACGGAAGCGCTGTGTGTACTGCGCCAGCACGTCCGGGTTCTCGCGGAAGATGCGGATCGGCTCGAGCAGCAGATCGCCGAAATCGGCGGCGTTCAGAACCTTCAGCCGCTCCTGATAGGCCGCGTAAAGCTCGCGGCCTTTTCCGTTTGCGAACAATGCGCCGTCGCCCGCCGGCACGTCCTTCGGCGCGAGGCCACGGTTCTTCCAGCCGTCGATCGCCCAGGCGAGCTGGCGCGCCGGAAAGCGTTTCTCGTCGATGTTTTCGGCG
Source organism: Pseudomonadota bacterium (assembly GCA_023388965.1). GTDB lineage: Bacteria > Pseudomonadota > Alphaproteobacteria > Rhizobiales > Methylopilaceae > Flaviflagellibacter. The sequence goes on from JAEWFF010000069.1 coordinate 51,987, forward strand.
GACAGGATCTGCTTGATGAGGCGGATCTGGTCGTCGGTGTCGAGAATGGTGAAGCTCTGCTTCAGGCCCGCCAGTTCGGCGTGGCGGCGCAGCATCTTCGTACCGATGGCGTGGAAGGTGCCGAGCCAGGGCATGCCTTCCGCCACATCGCCGACAAGGTTCGCAACGCGCATCTTCATCTCGCGCGCCGCCTTGTTGGTGAAGGTGACGGCAAGTATTTCGGACGGCCGCGCACGGTTGGTGGCGAGTATGTGCGCGATGCGCGTCGTCAGCACGCGCGTCTTGCCCGTTCCCGCACCGGACAGGACGAGCAGGGGGCCGTCGAGCGTTTCCACCGCCTCGCGCTGTTCGGGGTTCAGCCCTTCGAGATAATCGCCCGCCTGGATGCGGCCGCGCATGACATGGCCCATCGCGCGCGCGGCAATGCCGCCGCCGACCTCCAGTCCCCCGGACTGGTGCGGTTCGTCATCGTCGAAAAAAGGGACGGCGTTGGGATCGGCCAAAATGCTTCCTTCGCGGTCGGGAGAACGGCGCCCGGCCGCATCGGCTCAGGGGCGATTCGGATATGAGAACAAAATGGCATCTCGATGAGCCGATTGCGAGCCTCCCGCCTGCGATTTCAGTGCCCTGCGCCGAACGGCTGAGGCGGGGCGCGTTGCGGCGGCGCGAGGACAGGCCTATCTAGGGCCGGCTGCGCAAGCAGGCCCCGGCCCGGACTGTCATGGACCTCATAAAACGCTTCTCCGCCTATTACGTCCCTTATAAGGGATTGTTCGCGCTTGATTTTTCGTGCGCGGTCCTGTCGGGCCTGCTTGAACTCGGCTTCCCCATGGCGGTGAAGCTGTTCGTGGACGAGCTTCTGCCGCGCGCCGACTGGACCATGATCCTGCTGGCCGCGTTCGGCCTCCTGCTGATCTATCTGCTCAACACCGGGCTCATGGTCGTCGTGACCTATTGGGGCCACATGCTCGGAATCAACATCGAGACCGAGATGCGCCGCAAGGCGTTCGACCATCTCCAGAAGCTGTCCTTCTCCTTCTTCGACAACCAGAAGACCGGCCATCTCGTCGCCCGCGTGACCAAGGATCTGGAAGAGGTGGGCGAGGTCGCGCATCACGGGCCGGAAGACGTGTTCATCGCCGTCATGACGTTCATCGGGGCGTTCGCGCTGATGATGACGGTGAATGTCGAGCTTGCGCTCATCACCGGCGCCATCGTGCCGCTCGCCGCCTGGCTGACGAGCCGCTACGGTAGGCGCATGACGCAGAATTTCCGCGCGCTGTTTCGCAGCGTCGGCGCGTTCAACGCCCGCATCGAGGAGAATGTCGGCGGCATCCGCGTGGTGAAGGCATTCGCCAACGAGGATTACGAGCGCGAACTGTTCGCCGAGGACAATCTGCGCTACCGCGAAACCAAGCTGAACGCCTACCGCCTGATGGCGGCCTCGACCTCGCTCTCCTATCTCGGCATGAGGCTGATCCAGGTCGTCATCATGCTGGCCGGCACATGGTTCGTCATCAAGGGCGACCTCACCTACGGCGGTTTCGTCAGTTTCCTTCTTCTCATCACCGTGTTCTTCCGCCCGATAGAGAAGATCAATTCGGTGCTCGAAATCTATCCCAAGGGTGTCGCCGGCTTCCGCTCCTATCTCGAACTGCTGGAGACCGAGCCGGACATCGTGGACCGCCCGGACGCGCGCGCCGCCGATCATCTGAAGGGCGATATCCGCTTCGAGAATGTCTCGTTCGGCTATGACCACGGCCGCCCCGTGCTCACGAATATCGATCTTGCGATCTCGGCCGGTGAGACGGTCGCGTTTGTCGGTCCCTCGGGCGCGGGCAAGACCACGATCTGCGCACTGTTGCCACGCTTCTACGACGCCACCTCCGGCCGCATCACCGTCGACGGTACGGACATCCGCGACATCACGCTCGCTTCGCTGCGCGGCCAGATCGGCATCGTGCAGCAGGACGTTTTCCTGTTCGCCGGCACGATGCGCCAGAACATCGCCTATGGCCGGCTCGACGCGCCCGAGGCGGACATCCTCGAAGCCGCGCGCCGCGCCCAGCTCGACGAACTCATCGCCAGCCTGCCGCTCGGCATCGACACGATCATCGGCGAGCGCGGGGTCAAGCTCTCGGGCGGGCAGAAGCAGCGCCTCGCCATCGCGCGCATGTTCCTCAAGAACCCGCCGATTCTCATTCTCGACGAGGCGACCTCCGCGCTCGACACCGAAACCGAAAAGGCCATCCAGGCCTCGCTGGAAGAACTGGCGAAGGGGCGCACCACGCTCGTCATCGCGCATCGCCTCGCGACCATCCGCAACGCCGACCGCATCATCGTGGTGACGGAGGACGGCATTGCGGAGCAGGGCGCCCATGGCGAGCTTCTGGAGAAGAACGGCATCTATTCGCGCCTGCACGGCGCCTGAGGGTTCTTCATGTCCATACAGGCTCTCATCGCCTTCTTTTCGGCCGGCTTCATCTACGCCGTCACGCCGGGCCCGGCGGTGCTGGCTTTGTTCACGCTGACGGCCATTTCGGGACGCCGCCACGGCGCGCGGTTCATCACCGCGCATCTTCTCGGCGATACTCTGTGGTGCGCGCTGGCCATCCTCTCGCTCGTCGGCGTCAGCCAGCTTGGCCATACATTGTTCGATGTTCTGGGCGTTCTGTGCGGCCTTTATCTGATCTGGCTCGGCTGGCAGGCGATCCGCACGCCCGGCGACGGCACGGCCCGGCCGATCGGTTTCCTGAACCCGGCGCGCACGGGCCTCGTCTTCGGGCTGACCAATCCGAAGGCCTATCCGGTCGCGGTCGCCATGTTCACGGCGCTGACGGCTCCGTTCGCCAAGAACCTCACCTGGGCCGATGCGCCGGTCTTCATGGGCGCGGCCATGATCGGTTTCGTGCCGGCCTATGCGCTGCTGTTGTGGATGGCGGGTTGGCCGGTCGTGCGTTCGGTCATGTCGCGCTATCACGGGCCGATCACCCGCCTGACGGGTGCGATGTTCGTGCTGTTCGGCGCGAAATCCATTTTCGATGTCGTGAATGCGGTCCGCACGCGGTGAGACCCTCATAGTGCGGAGAGTAATGACAGTGGGGTGGCCCCCGCTGCCCGTAACGTGAACACGGTGTCCATCCTCTCCCCTTGAGGGAGAGGACGACTCATGGCCAACGGCCATGAGCGAGGTGAGGGGTCTGGTCCGACAAGGAAGACCCTCATCCCGTTGTCCGCGGACGTTGCGAGTCGACTTTCTTCTGTCAGGGAGAAGAAAGAAAACCCCTCACCCGGCCGCCGCTACGCGGCGTGCCGACCTCTCCGCAAGCGGGAGAGGGAATGAACTTCGTGTCACCGCCGTCGCTTTCTGACCATCTTGGTTGCATAATCTCGATGTGAACGCGGCCTGGGAGCGCCGCGTCCGGGGGCGTCAACTTGAACGGCACTCTGACAGGTCTTGGCATTGCGCTCGTCGTCGCACTGGTGACGGCGCTCATCGGCCCGTTCTTCATCGACTGGAACGACCATCGCGCGGCCTTCGAGGCGCAGGCCTCGCATCTGCTCGGCGTGCCGGTCAGGGTTCTGGGCGAGGTCGAGGCGCGCATATTGCCGTCGCCGCGCATCCGTTTCGATCAGGTCGTCGCCGGCGACGAATGGGCCGCCTCCAGACTCACCGCCGAAAGCTTCGAACTCGACATCGCGCTGATGCCCATGCTGGCGGGCGAATTCCGCGTGACCAGCCTGCGCGTCGAGGGCGCCGATCTTCAGGTCAGCCTCGCCGCCGATGGCGAGGTCATGCTGCCGGTCGCGGCCGGCGGCATGTCGCGCGCCGATCTCGACGCCGTTGCCATCACCGATCTCGAAGTGCGCAATTCGCGCATCGCGATCGCCGATCCGGCGGCGAACCAGAAGATCGTCATCGAAAATGTCGGCCTTAAGGGCGAAGCGTCCTCGCTCGCCGGGCCAATGAAATTCGACGCCACGGGCACGATCCATGGTCGGGACTACAGCCTGCACGCCGCGACCGGGCGGTTCGAAACTTCCGGCGCCGGGCGCGTGAAGCTCGCCATCGCAAGCCCCGATGCGCCGGATATCGCACTCGATGGCGGGCTTCTGCTGGCGAAGAAGCCGCGGTTCGAGGGCACGGGCTCGATCGTACGCACGCCGGCAGCCGAAGGCGAGCCGCCGCGCGAGCCTTGGCGCATCGCGGGCGAGGTTATCGCCGATGTGCGCCGGCTCGATGCCGCGAAGGTGGAATTCGAATATGGCGAGGCCGGCCGCGAATTGCGGCTGGCGGGCGCGCTCGGTGTCGTGTTCGGCCCCAAAGCCTCGGCCGAGGTCACGCTTCAGGGCCGTCAGATCGATCTCGACCGCGCGCTCGGCCGCGACAAGGACGCGCCGCCGCTTCCGCCCGCTGAGGTTCTGGCCGCGTTGGCCGGGCGTTTTCCCGCCGCCGCGCGTCCGGACATTCCGCTGCGCGTTGTTGCCGATATCGGCAATGTCGGGATCGGCGGCGATTTCGTGCAGGGCTTTCAGGGCGCGATCATCTCCACGCCGGGCGGATGGACGGTCGATAATCTCGTCGCGAAACTGCCGGGCAATGCGTCGGCCAGCCTGTCGGGCGCGGTCATGGCGGGCGAAGGCGAGAGCGACGGGCTGCGCTTCAGCGGTCCGGTCAATATCGACGCGCCCAATGTTCCGGCGCTGATGCACTGGGTCGAAGGCCTCGACGGCGAGCGGCCCGCAATCGCGCTGAAAGCGCTGAAGCTCGACGCGGCGCTGACCGCGCGCGCGGGCGCCTTCGCCTTCGAGGATCTGGCCGCCAATGTGGACGGCGCCGAGGTCAAGGGACGGCTTGCCTTCACCGATGTGCCCGATGCCCGCGACCGGATTGAGGCGCGGCTGAATGCCGACATGCTCGATCTCGATGCGCTCGATCTGGCGCGGCTGTCGCGTCTGACCGGAATATCCAAGGGCGCGGACATCGACCTGACCCTGCGTGCCACGAAGCTGAAATATGCCGACGTCGCCTGGTCGGGCGTCGATGCCGATCTCAGCGCGACGCATAACGGCGTCGATATCCGCCGCCTCGCCATCGCCGATCTCGGTGGCGCGAAGATCGCCGCCTCCGGCCGCCTTGCCGGCGAGGGCGATCAGCCGTCCGGACGGCTCGAAGCGCGTGTTGACGCCAGAAAGCTCGGCGGTCTCGTTGCGGTTCTGCGTGCGAGCGCGCTGCCGCCTTCTCTGATCGATGTGCTCGATGAGCGTGCGGATGTCATCGCTCCGGCGGCCTTCACGGCGGTTCTCGCTTCCTCCGGCGGCACCACGACGGGTGCGAGCGTGGATATTTCGGGCACGCTCGGCGGCACGGCCTTTGAACTGGAGGCATCCGCGCCCCGTCTTGCGCTGGCGGGGGACATGAAAGCGCGGCTGACGGCATCGTCCGACGATGCGGCGCGCCTGTTCAGCCAGCTCGGCATTCCGGCCATCTCCATCGACGCTTCGGGCAGCGCGCGGCTCGAGGCTTCGCTCGCCGGTGATCCGCAAAAGGACGCCCGGGTCGCTGTGGACATGCATGCCGGCAATGACAGCCTCGTTTTCAAGGGCAAAGCGGCGGACGGCGCCGTGAAGGGCCGTATTGACGCCGCTTTGGACGATGCCGGGCGCTATGTCGTTCTGTTCGGCCGCGCGCCGCCGGCCAGCCTGCCGCAGATTCCGTTGACGGCGGGTGGCGATCTCAGCGCGAGGGGAGCCGGATTCGAGATCGGGCGCATCGCGGCTCTGGTGCAGGGCAGGGCGGTCGAAGGCCGTCTCTCCTATGACGGCGAGGCCGGTCTCGGCGGCGAACTGAAAACATCATCGCTCGGGCTTGCGGAACTTGCCGGAATGGCGCTCGGCCCGCTCGCAATTGCCGAGGAGGACGTTTCGGGCTGGCCGCGCGGCGCGCTCCGGCCCGGAATGCTCAAAGGGCTGGAAGGGCGCATTGCCGTACGCACGGACAGGCTCGACATAACGCCCGGGCAGGCCGCTGGAAAAACATCGTTCAATCTCGTTTTCGGCCGCAACGAATTCGCCGTGCAGGACATATCGGCGGCATTTGCCGGCGGCACGACGACCGGCAGCGCCGCCATCCGCCGCGCCGGCGGCGATGTGTCGTTTGCCGTGCGCCTTGCCATGAAACAGGCCGATCTCACGGAACTTGTCTGGCAGAGTGGGGGAGGCCCGGCGGCAACCGGCCGCATCGACCTGACGGCCGATATGCTCGGCACCGGCAAGACAATTGCGGCCGTGGTCGAAAACCTGACCGGCAGCGGCAGTTTCACGATCCACGATGCGGCTCTCGGCGCGGTCGATGCCGGCGCTTTCGAACGGACCCTGATCGCGGTCGAGGCCGGCACCGAGCCGGCGGGCGCGGACGATATCGCGCGCCGGTTCGGCCAGGAACTGGCGATGGCCGATCTCGAGGTTTCCGAGATTTCGTCCGCCTTCACCATCGCGTCGGGCATTGTGCGCATCAGCAATGCCGCGATGTCCGCGCCGCTCGTCAATGCATCGGCTTCCGGCACGCTCAATCTGAAAACGGGCACTGTGGACGCGCAGATGACGATGCGCCCCAAAGTGCTCGCCGAACTGTCCGAGACGCAGACGCCGCAGGTCGATCTCCTGCTCAAGGGCAAATGGAGCGCGCCCGCGCGCTCGGCGGAGACGACAGCCTTTGCCAATGTGCTGGCCGTGCGCGCCGTGGAGCGCGAGATCGAGCGCGTCGAAAAGATGGAAGCCGAACGCCGTGAGCGCGAGGCGAAGGCGGCGGAAGAGGCGGCCCTGCGCAAGCTCGAAGAGGAGAAGCGCGCGGCGGAGGAGGCGGAGGCCGCCCGGCTGAAAGCCATACGCGAGGCGACCGGCGAAGTGCCGCTCGGCGCGCTGCCGCCGCCCATCGAAATCGTGCCGCCGAAAAAGCCGGCGCCGTCGGCGGGCGGCCCGTCGCGTTCGTCGGATGGCCAGTCGCCGCTCGATTTCCTGCGCCGTCAGACGGTGCCCGAAGCCTCGCGGTAAGTGCGCAGCACATACAGGCGCACCGCCGAGGAAAGATTGTTGTCGCCGCGTTTCGTGTCGATCTCGCCGATCAGGCCGCGCAGGGTCTTGCCGCGCGCATCCGCGATCTCGTGCAGCGCGCTCCAGAACTCGTCTTCAAGCGTGATGCTCGTGCGATGACCGGCGATCTCGATCGAGCGTTTGATGACGCCGCTCATGCGGCGCCGGGGCCGTCGTCATCGCCGTGGTCGAGCCGGTGCTGATCGAGAATCTCCTTCGCCTTGTCCTGACGCGTTTTGTCGGCGGTCTTTTCCGCCTTGGTCCGGCCGAAGGCGGCGCGGTTCTCGGCAGCTTTTGCTTCCTTCTCCGCACGTTCGCGTTCCTTGCGGAAGCGGTTGAGATCGACGATCTTGGACATGCCGGCTCATACTCCGAGGAACATGAAGTCGAGTGCCTTCTTCAGCAGCGCCTCATGCTGTTCTATGTTCGCCATGATCTCAAGGTTGCGGACGGGTACCGCACCAAGGAGATGTATGGCCACGATATAGGTGCTGCCCTCGAATACGATCTCTGGCGTCGCATGTCCGGCGCGCAGACTTTCATCGGCAGGTATCAGGGGTGCGACAATGCGAGTCGCCAGCGTCGACGATATGTCGTGCTGCAGAACCACGGCGAGATCGACCGATGAGCCTGATTGCTGGCCGGTAACGCGGCAAATATCGAACTGGCGAGGCCTTACCATGGCCGAAGGGACGAGAACGGCACGCCGTTCTCCTCGACCCATTCATTCCATGCCGTCACGGCCTTTGCGTTTTTGCTCTGCCATGCCCGAGCGCGCTCTTCCTCTAGCGCGCTGCGCAGCACCGTCTCGACGGTTTTTGACAAGTTCATCCCGTAACTCTTTGCTTCATCGAGCAAATCTGAGTCGAGGGAGAGGTTGACGGCGCGTTTCTTTCCCATGTGGTCCTCATAGATCAGGCGCATAATATATGCGCATGATCCATGCGGGACAATCAGCTGGGCCCAATCATCTTCTCCGGGCGCACGGCGGCGTCGAATTCCGTGTCCGTCACATAGCCGCCGCCGACCGCCTCCTCGCGCAAGGTCGTGCCGTTCGCATGCGCGGTCTTCGCAATCTTCGCGGCGTTGTCGTAGCCGATCTTCGGCGCCAGCGCGGTGACGAGCATCAGCGAGCGGTCGAGCGCGGCCTTGATGTTGTCCTCGCGCGGCTCGATGCCGGTCACGCAGTTTTCGGTGAAGGACACCGCCGCGTCGGCCAGAAGCCGCACCGATTGCAGGAAATTGTAGGCCATTACGGGGTTGAACACGTTCAGCTCGAAATGGCCCTGGCTGCCGGCAAAGGTGATGGCGGCCTGATTGCCGAACACCTGCACGCAGACCTGCGTCAGCGCTTCCGACTGCGTCGGGTTCACCTTGCCGGGCATGATCGAGGACCCCGGCTCGTTTTCCGGCAAGGAGAGCTCGCCGAGCCCCGAGCGCGGGCCCGAGCCGAGGAACCGGATGTCGTTGGCGATCTTGAACAGCGAGGCGGCGACCGTGTTGATCGCGCCATGGCTGAACACCATCGCGTCATGGGCGGCCAGGGCCTCGAACTTGTTCGGCGCGGTGGTGAATTTCAGGCCGGTGATGGCGGCGATCCTGTCGGCGACCGCCACGTCGAAGCCCTTCGGCGCGTTCAGCCCGGTGCCGACCGCGGTGCCGCCCTGCGCCAGTTCCATCAGTTTGGGCAGCGTCTGCTCGATGCGCTCGATGCCGTTCTCGACCTGCCGCGTATAGCCGGAAAATTCCTGGCCGAGCGTCAGCGGAGTCGCGTCCTGCGTGTGCGTACGTCCGATCTTGATGATGTGCGCCCATTGCTGCGCCTTGTCGTTCAGCGCGTTGCGCAATGTCTGCAAAGCTGGGATGAGCCGGTGCACGATCTCTTCGGCGCAGGCGATGTGCATTGCCGTCGGATAGGTGTCGTTGGACGACTGGCTCATATTGACGTGGTCGTTGGGGTGGACCGGCTTCTTCGAGCCCATCTCGCCGCCCAGAATCTCGATGGCGCGGTTGGAGATCACCTCATTGGCGTTCATGTTGGACTGCGTGCCCGAACCCGTCTGCCAGACAACGAGCGGAAAATGTTCGTCCAGCTTGCCCTCGATCACCTCCTGCGCGGCCTGCACCACGGCCTTGCCGACCGCCGGATCGAGCTTGCCGAGGTCCATGTTCACTTCGGCGCAGGCGCGTTTCACAATGCCGAGCGCACGCACGATGGGCTGGGGCTGCTTCTCCCAGCCGATCTTGAAATTGCCGAGCGAGCGCTGTGCCTGCGCGCCCCAATAGCGGGTGGAATCGACCTCGATGGGGCCGAAGGTATCGGTTTCGGTGCGGGTCGTGGACATGCTGATCCGCCCCTCCGCGGCGGCGTTATTTCTTGCGGAATTTGTCGAGGCTGACGACTTCGGCCCCCGGGCCGCTGGTCTTTTCGCCGTCCTCGGCCGAGGTGTCGGATTTCGCCGCCCGCTTGCGCGAGGGCGGTTCGATGGACGGCTCGGAGCCTGCGCCCCTCGGCGCCTCGCGCAGCGGTGTCTTCTCCGGCTCGGCTTCCGCTTCGGGCTCAGGCTCGGCAATCGCCTGGTCGAGCGGCTCGAATTTGAGGCCGAACTTCACGCTCGGGTCGAAAAAGCCGGTGATCGAGTCGTAGGGTACGTACAGCTTCTCGGGAATGTTCGAGAACGACAGCCCGACCTCGAATCCGTGGTCGCTCACCACGAGATCCCAGAATTGATGCTGGAGGATGACCGTCATCTCGTCCGGGTATTTTTCGCGCAGGCGAGGCGAGATGCGCACGCCCGGAAACTGCGTCGAAAACGAGATATAGAAATGATGCTCGCCCGGAACGCCCGTGCGGGCAACGTCCTGCAGCACGCGCCGCACGACGCCGCGCAGCGCTTCCTGGGCCAGAAGATCGTATCGGATAAGATCGGTGCTCATGCCTGGCCGCGTGCGACTGGACCCAAGTTCAGGAACAGGTGCTCCGGCGGGCCGAAGCGGAAACGAAGTGGAGGCTTCTGTTGCCAGGTGCCTCCGAACCCCGCCTGAAAGGTGCTAGCCAGTCAGGGCTTTAGTTTCGGTACCTAAACTGCTCACGCAGCCTGGGCGACCGGAGCGTAGTTGTCGTTGGCAACTATGCAAACGGCCCGATAACGGCGGAACCATGCCGAGCGAAAACACGACTTTTACACCCTCGTCGATCCTGTTTCGCCCCCGTGAAACCCGCCAACGCGCGAGGTTTTGGTGGAGGCGCCGGGTACTGCCCCCGGGTCCGAATGGCTTATTACGAAGGCCATTTATCGCCATAGCCGGCTTGCACCGGCAGAACGAAATATAGGAGCAGGCGGCCGGCAAAGCAAAGCGCGCCGGTCAATTTAGCGAAGAGTTTGAACGATATTCGCATAATCGGCCGGGACTGCGCCGGCTATCGGTTCCGTGTGCCGGGTCTTCCGCCGCCCCTTTAAACGAAAAAGGCGAGCGCGGATGCGCTCGCCCTTTCATTTCGGCGCTGCCCTCGCCTCAGCGGCGGCGGAGGCGCTCGACGCCGAGCACGCGGCCGCTGCGCGAATCGATGCTCACGCGAAGCATGCCCGGCCCGCGGCGATTCTCTCCCGTCACGATCCAGCGCGAACCGCGGCGGTCGGCGTCGCGAACGCGGCCGACACCCTGACGCTGCGCGATGTGGATCGCATCGCGGCGGTCGAGGTTGCGGCGGTGGCGACGGTCCCAGCGGTTATAATCGCGGTCGCCCGGATAGATGCGGACACCCTCGGGCGTGATGACGATGCCCTGGGCGCTCGCCGGAGCCGGCGCGGTCACGCTCGCAAGGCCGAGGCCCAAGGTCGCCGCAAGCAAAGCGGTACCGATGATCTTTTTCATGAATGGTTCTCCATCTCACTTATCCCCCGTGCCACAAGCCAGTAACCTGTTGAGGCTGAACGAAAACTGAACGTGAAAAGGCTGAATGCCCGACTTTTTGCGCAACCGGGCAGCCGCGACACGGCGCGCCGTGCCCGTTATAAGCCGCTCCGGCAAAGTGAGATTCGGATGCAGACCTATCTCGATCTGATGCGGCATGTGCTCGATGAGGGTGTCCGGAAGGGCGACCGCACGGGCACCGGAACCCTGTCGGTATTCGGCCACCAGATGCGCTTCGATCTGGCGAAGGGTTTTCCGCTCGTCACGACGAAACGCGTTCATGTGCGCTCAATCGTTCACGAGCTTCTCTGGTTCCTCGCCGGCGACATCAATGTTCGCTATCTGCGCGAGAACGGCGTCAGCATCTGGGACGAATGGGCCGATGCGAACGGCGATCTCGGCCCGGTCTATGGTCGGCAATGGCGCTCATGGACCGCGCCGGACGGGCGCGTCATCGACCAGATCGCGCAGGTGCTGAACGACATCCGAACCAATCCCAATTCGCGGCGCCTCGTCGTCACCGCCTGGAATCCGGGCGAACTCGACCAGATGGCGCTGGCCCCGTGCCATTGTCTGTTCCAGTTCGCGGTCGCGGACGGAAAACTGTCGTGCCAGCTCTACCAGCGCTCCGCCGACATCTTTCTGGGCGTGCCCTTCAACATCGCCTCCTATGCGCTGCTCACCCATATGATCGCGCATGTCACGGGCCTGAAGCCGGGCGAGTTCATCCATTCCTTCGGCGATGCGCATCTGTACCTGAACCATCTGGATCAGGCGCGCGAGCAGCTTTCCCGCGAGCCGCGCCCACTGCCGACACTGAAGCTCAATCCGACGGTGAAATCGCTGTTCGACTTCAAATTCGAGGACATTTCATTCGAGGGCTACTACCCGCATCCGCCGATCAAGGCGCCGGTGGCGGTGTAATCCCGCCGCGCGATCTGCTAGAGGCCGTCAGCCGCGCGGGCATTTTTAGGGCAGGGGCATGGGTCTTTTTCATTCCGGCATTCCGCAGACCATCGCTGTCCAACTGGCGGCCGAGGCGGACATCCGCAATTTCGTCGAAACCGGCACCTTTCGCGGCGGCACCGCGCTGTGGGCGTCGCGCCATTTCGCGCGCGTTGTTACGATCGAGATTTACGAGCCGCTATACCACAAGGCCGTCGAACGTCTCGCTGGCACGACCATCGAATCGGTGCTGGGCGATAGCGCCGCTAAAATTCCGGGAATCGTCGCCTCGCTCGATGGTCCGGCTCTGTTTTGGCTTGACGGGCATTATTCCGGGGAGAACACCGGCGGGCAGGAATCCGAATGTCCGGTGTTGGCCGAGATCGCGGCCATCGACGCTTCGCCGCACCAGCACATCGTGATGATCGACGACGCCCGGCTTTTCACCGCGCCCGCGCCGGCGCCTTTGCGTGTGCCGCTCTGGCCGAGCCTGACGGAAACCATTGCCGCGCTGACCGAAAAGCGCCCCGATGATTTCATCGCCATCCATGAGGACGTGATCTATCGCGTTCCGCCGCGCTGGAAGGAGGCGTTCGTCAATCTCCTGCGCGTCACGCCGTCGGCGGTTCGCAAGCAGAAAACGCCCTGGTGGCGAAAGATGGGCCGTCTCTTCCGGGACGGCGCGTGAGTCTCGTCATCCGTCCCGCCCGGCCGGGAGAGGCCGGCCTTGTGCTTACTTTGGTGCGCGAGCTTGCGGTCTATGAGAAGCTCGAACACGAGGTCGTCGCCAGTGAGGCGATGATGAACGATCTGCTGTTCGGGCCAAATCCGCGCGTCTTCTGCGACATCGCCGAATGGGACGGCGCGCCCGCCGGACTGACGCTCTGGTATTACGGCTTTTCGAGCTTCGAAGGCCGTCTCGGCATCTATCTCGAAGATCTGTATGTGCGCGAGAATCTGCGCGCGAAGGGCATCGGCACGGCGCTCATCGCGCGGCTTGCCAGACGCTGCGTCGATGAAAATCTGGCGCGGTTCGAATGGTCGGTGCTGGACTGGAACACCCCATCAATCGATTTCTACAAGGCCATGGGTGCGGAACTGATGGACGGCTGGACGGTTTGCCGTGTGTCCGGGACCGCGCTGAAGGCGCTAGCGGAGCGCGGAGCATGAATGAACCTGCCATCGTTTTCGTCGTAGCCATGGGCGAGAACGGCGTCATCGGCCGCGACAACGAAATGCCCTGGCATGTCCGCTCCGATCTCAAGCGATTCAAGGCGCTGACCTGGGGCAAGCCCATGATCATGGGCCGCAAGACCTTTCAGTCGATCGGCAAGGCGTTGCCGGGGCGCGAGAGCGTCGTCGTCACTTCCGACCCCAATTTCCGGGCCGAGGGCGCGCATGTCGTGCATTCGCTGGAAGCCGCGGTCGAGCGCGCCCGCCAGTTCTGTGTCGAGCTGAACGCCGACGAGATCGCGGTCATCGGCGGCGGCGAGGTTTTCGCCCAGATGCTCGACCGCGCCGACCGGATCCATGTCACAGTCATTCATGCACGGCCCGAAGGCGACGCCTTTTTCCCCGATCTCGATCCCGGCCAATGGGTCGAGGAAAGCCGGGAACGGCACGATCCCGGCGAGAAGGACGACCATTCCTATTCCTTCGTCACTTACGTCCCGCGCGCGACTTCGGACGTCACCTGACCTATTTTTGACCGGCTCGGTTGATCCTTCGCCTTGCGGTCCTCTAAAAGCATCCGCAGATAGAGGCGCGCATGTGCGCAGCGTCCGATAGGGAAGGATTTCAATGCCCTGGAGTAATCAAAGCGGCGGCGGTGGCCCGTGGCGTCCGAATCCGGGCCCGTGGGGCAGCGGTCCGTCCGGTGGCGGCCCGCGTCCGCCCGATCTCGACGAGCTTCTGCGCCGCGGTCAGGACCGTTTCCGCAAAGTCATGCCGGGCGGTTTCTTCTCGGGCAAGAAGGGCATCTTCCTCGCGCTCGTCGTGCTGCTGGCCATCTGGGGTTTTTCCGGCTGGTTCCAGGTCCAGACGAGCGAGCAGGGCATCGTGCTGCGTTTCGGCCAGCATGTCCGCTCGGTCGGTGAAGGCCTGCACTATCACCTGCCTTATCCCATCGAGCGCGTCGTCATCGCCAATGTGACGGAGAATCGCCGTCTCGAAGTCGGCATCCGCATGCAGAGCGCCGTCGCGCGCAGCGATGTCGGCGTGCGCGAAGTGCCGCAGGAAAGCCTGATGCTGACCGGCGACGAGAACATCGTCGACGTGAACTTCGCCGTCGTCTGGCAGGTGAAGCCGGGCGGCGCGGCCGACTTCCTGTTCAACATCCAGAACCCGGAAGGCACGATCCGCGCGATCGCCGAAAGCGCCATGCGCGAGGAAATCGGCCGCAACGATCTGCAGCCGATCCTGACCCAGGGCCGTCAGGAGATCGAGCAGGCCGTGTTCGACCTGATGCAGCGCACGCTCGACGAATACCGCGCGGGCGTCCTGATCGTTCAGGTCCAGCTCCAGAAGGTCGACCCGCCGTCGCAGGTCATCGACGCGTTCCGCGATGTTCAGGCGGCGCGCGCCGACCAGGAGCGCCTGCAGAACGAAGCACAGGCCTATGCCAACCGCGTCGTACCGGAAGCCCGAGGCGATGCTTCGCGCGTCCTGCAATCGGCCGAAGCCTATCGCGAGCGCGTCGTCAACGAAGCGAGCGGCGCGGCCGACCGTTTCGGCTCGATCCTCGCCGAATACCAGAAGGCGCCGGAAGTCACGCGCAAGCGCATGTTCCTTGAAACCATGGAGCGCGTCTTCGCCGGCACGGACAAGGTCATCCTCGATTCGTCCGCGAGCGGAACGGGCGTCGTGCCCTATCTGCCGCTCGATCAGTTGAACCGCGGCGCAACGCAGCCCGCGCCCACGGGAGCCAACCAATGAAGGGTCTTGTCAGCGGCGCAGTGCTGATTCTGCTGGCCGTCGCCGCGTTTGTCGGCGTCAGCTCGGTATTCACCGTCAGCCCCACCGAGCAGGTTCTCGTCCTGCGCTTCGGTGAGGCCGTCAAGATCGTCCGCCAGCCGGGCCTCAACTTCAAACTGCCGTTCGTCGATGGCCTCGTGCGCATCGACAAGCGCATCCTCGATCTCGATCTGCCCGAGCAGGAAGTCATCGCCAACGACCAGAAGCGTCTGCTTGTCGATGCGTTCGCCCGCTACCGCGTGATCGATCCGCTGCTGTTCTATCAGGCTCTCGGCACGGTCGAGCGGGCCAATGAACAGCTTGCGACCTTCACGAACTCGGGTCTCCGCCGCGTTCTCGGCGAGAGCTCGTTCCAGCAGGTCGTGCGCGATCAGCGCGCCGGGCTGATGAACCGCATTCGCGATCAGGTGAACGCACAGGCCAAGAATCTCGGCATCGAAGTGGTCGATGTGCGTATCCGCCGTGCGGACCTTCCGCAGGCCAACAGCCAGGCGATCTACGAGCGGATGCAGACCGAGCGTCAGCGCGAGGCGGCGGAAATCCGCGCTCAGGGCGCCGAGGCCGCGCAGCGCATCCGCGCCAAGGCCGACCGCGATGTCGTCGTCGTCGTCGCCGAAGCAAACCGCGAGGCCGAGCGCGTCCGAGGTGAGGGTGACGGTGAGCGTAACAACATCTTTGCGCAGGCCTACAATCAGGATCAGGAGTTCTTCACCTTCTACCGCTCGATGCAGGCCTACGAGAACGGGCTGAAGCCCGCGGACACGCGGTTCCTTCTGTCTCCCGATTCGGAGTTCTTCCGGTATTTCCAGGTCCCGGGCGGCAACGCACCGGGAGCGGCCGGAACCGCGCCGTGACCGACTTCGTCGCCGCCCTCGGTCTCGTTCTTGTGATCGAGGGCGTCGTTTCGGCAGCCTTTCCCAACATGACCAGGACGGCCATGTTGACGGCGGCGCAGGTGCCGTCGAACCGGCTGCGCATAACCGGCGTCGTGGCGGCGGCGATCGGCGTCGGGATTGTCTGGCTTGTGCGGGGGTAGACGTCTCGGCCCTTCCAAGCCTCGCGCGCCTTGGTTAGGCTTGGGTCGATGCTGGCAGTATTTTCCAGACGTTTCCGCTTCGCGGTCATCCTGAGCGGGTTTGTTGCGTTGGGCGCCCTTGGCGATGCGGGCGCGCAGGGTGCGGTTCCGCGCGGCCCCGAAGGGATTGCCGATGTCATCGATCAGGTCATCGATTCCGTCGTTCTGATCTCCACCTCGCAAAATCTCGCCACCGGATCGGGCGACGAGAAACAGGCGCCTCCGGAGCTTTCCGAGGATGTGCCGCTCGACGAGTTCTTCGAGGATTTCTTCGAACGTCAGCAGCGCGGCGAAAGCCAGCAGCGCACGGTGGGCGAAGGCTCGGGCTTTGTCGTCGATGCTTCCGGCATCATCGTCACTAACAACCATGTGATCGAGGGCGCCGACGGGGTCGAGGTCGTCTTCAACGATGGCACCAAACTGCCGGCGGAAATCGTCGGGCTCGACAAGGAAATCGACATCGCGGTGCTGCGCGTCAAGCCGGACAAGCCGCTCAATCCCGTGACGTTCGGCGATCCGGAAAAACTGCGCGTCGGCGAATGGGTGCTGGCGATGGGCAATCCGTTCGGCATCGGCCTGTCGGCGACATCGGGCATCGTGTCGGGCCGCAACCGCGACATGCGCACCGGTAAATACGACAATTTCATCCAGACCGATGCCTCCATCAACAAGGGCAATTCGGGCGGGCCGCTGTTCAACCTCGCCGGCGAGGTCGTCGGTGTAAATACGGCGATCCTGTCGCCGACGGGCGGTTCGGTCGGCATCGGCTTTGCAGTGCCGTCCTCGACCTTCCGCACCGTCGTCGCCCAGCTTCTCGAATATGGCGAGGCGCGGCGCGGTTATATCGGGGTGCGGATTCAAGATGTGCCGGATGAGATCGCGCGGCGCATCGCGCTCAAGAACACGATGGGCGCGCTGATCGCCGAAACGGTCGAGAACGGCCCCGCCGCGCAGGCCGGCATCCAGAAGGGCGATGTCATTATTTCCTTCGACGGCAAGCCGGTGACGACATCGCGCTCGCTTCAGCGCCTCGTCGCGGACGTGCTGCCGGACCGCGAGGTCAATGCGCTGATCTGGCGCGAGGGTCAGGAAATCCGCACCCGCATCCGCATCGGGCGGCTGGAGGAAAGGGCTCCCGCCACCGAAGCGCCGCCGCCGGTAAAGATTCCCGAGCCGGAAGGCCGCGTCTTCGGCGTGGATGTCGCGCCGCTGAACGACGAGACGCGCGCGGCGTTCCGCATCGACAAGACGATCGTCAGCGGTCTCGTCATTCTCGCCGTGCAGCCGGACTCGCCGTTCAAATCGCTCGACATCCGCGTGGGCGATGTCGTTCAGGACGTCGACAATCTTCAGATCGCCTCTGCCAAAGCCTTCGAGGATCGCCTGACCGAGCTGCGCAACCAGGGCGAGGAGACGGCGAGCGTGCTCGTCTCCGATCCCAAGGGCAAGATGCGCTATGTGCGCTTTCCGCTCAGGTGAGGCGGAATTCGTCGCTCCGATAGCCCTGTAGATACAAGAGCGCGGTCAGATCGCCGTAGTCGATCCGCGCGTCGGCGGCCTCCGCCACCGCGGGTTTGGCGCGAAACGCGACGCCGAGCCCCGCTTCCGACAGCATTGCGAGATCGTTCGCGCCGTCGCCGACGGCAAGCGTGTCCCGCGCGCCGAGGCCGTGCGCCATACGCAGCTCGATCAGCGTGTCGCGCTTGGCCTCGCGGCCAAGGATCGGCCGCTCGACGGTGCCGCTCAGCGCACCGTCCTCCACGCCGAGACTATTGGCGCGGTGTTCGTCGAAGCCGATCCGGCGCGCGACGGCGGCTGTGAACAGGGTGAAGCCGCCCGACACCAGAGCCGTATAGGCGCCGTGCGCGCGCATGGTGGCGATGAGCGTGTGCCCGCCCGGCATGTCGGTGATGCGTTCGCGCGAAAGCCTGTCCACGCTGTCGAGCGGCAGGCCTTTCAGGAGGGCGACGCGCTCGATCAGTGCCGGCTCGAAATCGAGTTCGCCGCGCATGGTGCGCTCGGTGATTTCGGCCACAGGCTCTTTGAGCCCGACCAGATCGGCCAGTTCGTCCACGCATTCCTGCTCGATCATGGTGGAGTCCATGTCGGCCAGAAGCAGTTTCTTGCGGCGCCCCTCGGACGGCAGGAAGTTCAGATCGACGGGCGCGCCGTCGAGGGCGGCCAGCGCCGCTTTGCGCTCGGCCGGGCCGGTGAAGGCGATGTCGGCCGCAATGCCCTCGGCCAGAAAGACCGGCGATTGCGCGCCGGGCAGGGCGGAAGCCACCCGGGCGGCGAGGGTGGGCGTCAGAACCGGATTGCCGGGATTTGCGATGAGCGAAGCGATGGTCAGCATGGCCAAGCGGCTATAAAGGCTTGCGCCGAGGAGTCGAGAGTGAGCATGGCCGATCGCCCGCGCATGATCCTGATTGCCGGGCCGACGGCCAGCGGCAAGTCGGCGCTCGCGCTCGAAATCGCGGAGCGGCTGGGTGGGGCCGTGGTCAATGCGGATTCCATGCAGGTCTATCGCGACCTGCATGTCCTGACCTCGCGGCCTCCGGCCGAGGACGCGGCGCGGGTTCCGCATCTGCTCTATGGCCATGTCGATGGCGCGGAGGCCTATTCGGCGGGCCGTTTTCTCACCGATGCCGCCAAGGTGATTTCGGAGGCGCGGTCTCCGCTCATTTTCGTCGGTGGAACAGGCCTTTATTTCGACTCTCTCACAAAAGGAATATCCACCGTACCGCCGGTTCCGGAGGCGGTCCGTAGCCATTGGCGGGAGCGGGCGAGGGCCGAACCGGCCGGGTCTCTGCATGCCGAACTCGGTGTCCGCGATCCTGAAATGGCCGCCCGCTTGCAGCCGACCGATACCCAGCGGCTGGTGCGCGCGCTTGAGGTTCTGGACGCGACCGGCCTGTCGCTGGCGCGCTGGCAGGAACAGGATGGCACGCCACTTATCGGGCCGGGCGAGGGGACGAGGATCGTCCTGACCCCGGACCGGCCCGTTCTGCGCGAGCGGATCGCCCGACGTTTCGCACAGATGATGGAGGAGGGCGCGCTGGACGAGGTCCGTGCGCTGCTCGCCCGCGATCTTGCGCCGGATCTGCCCGTCATGAAGGCGATCGGTGTGCGGCCTCTCGCGCAATATCTGCTGGGGACGATGGATAAAAACGAGGCGGTGGATCGCGCGATTACCGAGACGCGCCAGTTCGCCAAACGCCAGGAAACCTGGTTCCGCAACCGGCTGGGGGATTGGCGCCATGTGCCGCCGGATAGGGCGCTCGAGATTGCCGAGAAGGCAATTTCTGCTGTGCAGCAAGGCTCTACGCAGGAATAAATTTACCGCTGTGGTGCATGCGTTACAGTCATGGCGGCCAGAAAACGGTATTTTCCGGCCGACTCGGAAATTTCAGGGGTGCGGTGATGAAGCGTGTTCTTTTGGCCGGAGCGGCCGTGATTGCCATGGCGGGTGTGTCCTTCGCCGCCGACATGCCGGCGGCCTATCCGGTCGAACAGGCGTTTGTGGCGCCGGTCGATACGTGGTCCGGCTGGTATGCCGGCCTTCAGGGCGGCTACGCGTTCGGCGATCTCGATGTGTCCGGCGGTGCTGCCTACACAAGCGATATCGAAGGTCCTGTCGGCGGTCTGTACTGGGGCCGCAGCTGGCAGTTCGACAATATCGTCCTCGGCCTCGACGGCAGCCTTTCGTTCTCCTCGATCGAGGATCAGAATCCGCTCGGTCCCTTGGTCACGGACCCGGACGTGACGATCGACGGCTTCTCGGCGTCGCGCGTTCGCATCGGCTACGCGCTCGACAATGTTCTGATCTTCGCCGCCGCCGGCTTCTCTCTCGCCCGCGCGGAAGTCGAGAACGCCACAGGCTCCGACGACGCCTGGCTCAAGGGTTGGACGGTCGGCGCCGGCGCGGACGTAAAGCTGGTCGACAACTGGTCGGCGCGTCTCGAATACATGTATTTCAATTACGATACCGAACAGCGCACGGTTACCGGCAACACCTATCAGATCAATGTGGATGACATGCACGTCATCCGCGGTGGCGTCGCCTACCACTTCTGATCGGGCTTCCTCCGAAGCAATAAACCCCGTCCGGCCAGTCCGGGCGGGGTTTTTCTTTTTCCCCCGATAATCGCGGTTTCGATCCGGTTGTGGCGCGCGCGCTACAGCTATCGGGGCGGGCGCTCGTCATACTGATGGCGATTCTAGGGGGCTCCCATGAAACGGTTTCTGCTTGCTGGCGCCGCGTTTGCCGCGCTGACCTCATCGTCCTTCGCTGCCGACATGCCGGATATCTATGCACCGGTCGATGTCTGGTCGGGCTTCTTCGTCGGTCTTCAGGCGGGTTATGGCCTGAAAGATGTCGATGTCACCGAGGTGACTCCGGCCGTGACGACGGTGATCGAGGCGGACGATTTCGTCGGCGGCCTCTATTACGGCCGCAACTGGCAGTCCGGAAACTGGGTCTACGGTCTCGACAGCAGCATCTCGTATATGGGCCTCGATGAGGTCGCTATCGCTCCCGGTATTGTCGATGTCGAAGCCAATTTCCTCGGCCTGAGCCGTCTCAAACTCGGCTATGCCATGGACAATATCCTGCTCTTCGTGGCGGGCGGTCTGGCGACGACCATTGTCGACGTGTCCGCGCCCGGCGAGTCGGATGACGATTGGGCCTTCGGCTGGACCATCGGCGCGGGCATCGAGACGAAGCTTGCGGACAATTGGTCCGCCCGTCTCGAATACATCTATTTCGACATCGAGAGCGACGTGACCTTGCCCGCCGCTGGCCCCGTCGATGTCGATATCGACGGCCATATCGTCCGCGCCGGCATCGCCTATCACTTCTGATCCGGGTTTTCCCCCAAGCAAATAAAACCCCGTCCGGCCAATCGGGCGGGGTTTTTGCTTCCTGAGGCGGGCAAGCTTGCCCGCAGCCAAATATCCGGGCGGTTTCGCTTGACCGGGCCAAGGGAGGGGACTATTCCCTCTGCCACGATTTACTAAGGAGATGCGGGCCGTGCGCACGCTCATTCTCGTATCGGGAGCGCCATCAACGTAACGGCCTTGGGCCGTCGCGAGTGGTGGCGCATGCAGGGGCTCTCGGAAGCCCCTTTTTTATTGCCCGCGCACGAACCTGGACAATCGGCCACCGAATGTTCAGGGCGGGCCTCTTGGAAGGTGGGTGGAGGTAGCGATGAAGGATTTGAGGTCTGGCGCCACAATGACCGGCGCCGAAATGGTCATCAGGGCTCTGCTCGATCAGGGCGTGGACACCATTTTCGGCTATCCCGGCGGCGCGGTACTCCCGATCTACGACGCCCTGTTCCAGCAGAACGAGCTGCAGCACATCCTTGTCCGCCATGAACAGGGTGCGACCCATTCGGCCGAAGGCTATGCGCGCTCGACCGGCAAGGTCGGCGTCGTTCTCGTCACGTCCGGGCCGGGCGCCACCAATGCCGTGACCGGCATGGTCGATGCGCTGATGGATTCCATTCCCCTCGTCGTCATTACCGGCCAGGTGCCCACCCACCTGATCGGCAGCGACGCCTTCCAGGAATGCGACACCGTCGGCATCACCCGCGCCGCGACCAAGCACAATTATCTCGTCAAGAACGTCGACGATCTGCCGCGTATCCTGCACGAGGCGTTCTATGTCGCGCGTTCGGGCCGCCCGGGTCCGGTCCTTGTCGATATTCCGAAGGACCTGCAATTTGCGAGCGGCACCTATACGGGGCCGGAAGACGTCGAGCATCGTACCTACCAGCCGAAGACCGTCGGCGATGCGGACAATATCCGCGCCGCGGTCGAACTGATGGCATCCGCGAAGAAGCCGGTGTTCTACACCGGCGGCGGCATCATCAATTCCGGCCCGAAGGCCTCGGCCGCCCTGCGCGAACTCGTGCGGCTGACGGGCTTCCCGATCACCTCGACCCTCATGGGGCTCGGCGCCTATCCGCATACGGACAAGCAGTGGCTGGGCATGCTCGGCATGCACGGCACCTGGGAAGCCAATCACACGATGCACGATTGCGACGTGATGATCTGCCTCGGCGCGCGGTTCGATGACCGCGTGACCGGCCGGGTCGATGCGTTCTCGCCGGGCTCGAAGAAGATCCATGTCGATATCGACCCGTCCTCGATCAACAAGATCATCAAGGCGGATATTCCGATCATCGGCGATGTCGGCGGCGTCATCGAGGAGATGGTCCGTCTCTGGAAGGCCGAGAAGAAGAAGGCGGATTCGACTGCTCTGGCCGCGTGGTGGAAGCAGATCGACCGCTGGCGCGCGCGCAAGAGCCTGAATTTCACGAATTCCGACAAGATCATCAAGCCGCAATACGCCGTCCAGCGTCTGTACGAGCTGACCAAGGACCGGAATACCTACATCACGACCGAGGTCGGTCAGCATCAGATGTGGGCGGCCCAGTATTACGGCTTCGAGGAGCCGAACCGCTGGATGACTTCGGGCGGCCTCGGCACGATGGGCTATGGCCTGCCGGCGGCGCTCGGCGTGCAGGTTGCGCATCCCGACGCGCTCGTCTGCTGCATTGCGGGCGAGGCTTCGGTGCTCATGAACATGCAGGAGATGTCGACCGCCGCGCAGCACCGCCTGCCGGTCAAGATTTTCATCCTGAACAACGAATATATGGGCATGGTGCGCCAGTGGCAGCAGCTTCTGCACGGCAGCCGCTATTCTCACTCCTATTCGGAATCGCTGCCGGACTTCGTGAAGCTTGCCGAGGCCTATGGCTGTTACGGCATCCGTTGCGACGACCCCGCCGAACTCGACGCCAAGATCAAGGAAATGATCGAGGTGGATGCGCCTGTCCTGTTCGACTGCCGCGTCGAGAAGGTCGAGAACTGCTTCCCGATGATCCCGTCGGGCAAGGCGCATAATGACATGATCCTGGGCGATGCCGCCGCCGCCGAAGACATCGGCTCGGTCATCTCCGACGAAGGCAAGGTGCTCGTCTGATGCTTGCGAAGAACGAACCCGTTTCGCGCCACGTTCTGTCGGTACTCGTCGATAACGAGCCCGGCGTCCTCAACCGCGTGGTCGGCCTGTTCTCGGGCCGGGGCTACAACATCGAAAGCCTCACCGTTTCCGAGATCGAGCAGGACAAGCATCGCTCGCGCATCACGATCGTGACGTCCGGCACGTCTGCGATCGTGGATCAGATCGAGGCCCAGCTCGGCCGGCTCGTGCCGGTTCACAAGGTCGTCGATCTCACCAATTCCGGCCCCTCGGTCGAGCGCGAACTGGCGCTCATCAAGGTGGCTGGCGTGGGCGATGCCCGCGCCGAGGCGTTGCGGCTTGCCGATGCCTTCCGCGCCCGCGTGATGGACGCGACCACGGAAAGCTTCGTGTTCGAACTGACCGGCAAGCCCGACAAGCTCGACCAGTTCATCGTGCTGATGATGCCGCTCGGTCTTGTCGAAGTGTCGCGCACCGGCGTTGCCGCCATTTCGCGCGGCCCGAAGGGGATGTAAGCGCCTCTTGTCCAGAAAGCCCCGCGGGCGCTAGAAGCCCGACGGGGAAACCTCCAGTCCTTACCGGCCGCGCGGATGCGGCCCTCAGCTTTCACGGGGAAATCCAATGCGCGTTTATTACGATCGCGACGCCGACCTGAACCTCATCAAGGGCAAGAAGGTCGCCGTCATCGGCTATGGTTCGCAGGGCCGCGCCCACGCGCTCAACCTGAAAGAATCGGGCGTGAAGGACATCGCCATCGGCCTGCGTCCGGAATCGACCACCGCCAAGAAGGTGGAAGCGGACGGGCTGAAAGTGCTGTCGGTCGCCGATGCGGCCAAATGGGCCGACGTCATGATGATGGCGACGCCCGACGAGCTTCAGGCCGACATCTATCGCGACGAAATCGCGCCGAACATCCGCGACGGCGCCGCCATTGCGTTCGCGCACGGCCTCAACGTCCATTTCAACCTCATCGAGCCGAAGAAGACGGTCGATGTCATCATGATCGCGCCGAAGGGCCCCGGCCATACGGTGCGCGGCGAATACCAGAAGGGCGGCGGCGTGCCGTGCCTCGTGGCGGTCCATCAGGATGCGTCGGGCGCCGCGCTCGATGTCGCGCTGGCCTATGCGTCCGGCGTCGGCGGCGGCCGTTCCGGCATCATCGAAACCACGTTCAAGGAAGAGTGCGAGACCGATCTGTTCGGTGAGCAGGCCGTGCTGTGCGGCGGTCTGGTCGAGCTTATCCGCGCCGGCTTCGAAACTCTGGTCGATGCCGGTTATGCGCCGGAAATGGCGTATTTCGAGTGTCTACACGAAGTGAAGCTGATCGTCGACCTCATCTATGAGGGCGGCATCGCCAATATGAACTACTCGATCTCGAACACCGCCGAATGGGGCGAATATGTTTCGGGCCCGCGCGTCATCACGGACGAGACCCGTGCGGAGATGAAGAAGATCCTGCGCGACATCCAGACCGGCAAGTTCACGTCCGACTGGATGATGGAATACCGTGCCGGTGCCGCCCGCTTCAAAGGCATCCGCCGCGTGAACGATGCGCACCAGATCGAAGAAGTCGGCGAGAAGCTGCGCGGCATGATGCCGTGGATCGGCAAGAACAAGCTCGTCGACAAAGAGCGCAACTGAAGTCCAGGAACGCTTTGCGTGAATTTGGGCCGGACATCAGTCCGGCCCTTTTTCTTTGCTTTTTGGTAACCGTGTTTTCACTTCCTCCGGTTTTTCAGCGGCCACTTTACACTTACAAGGTGTGTTGCGGCTATGTCCTTGCAGGAAAGGTCCGGAGTTTCCGGAGTTAGTGTCAGTCATGCAAAGCATTGCCGCCGATGGAAATGCCGCTACCCGGTATATGCGCGATGTCCTCATCATCTCGGCGGTCGTGTTTCTTGCATCGCTGTTCGGCATCACGACGCGTCCGGTGGGATTCCTGGCCGCGTTCTGGCCGGCGAACGCCCTTCTTCTGGCGCTGTTCATACGCTTTCCGAGACTCGCCTCGCCGGCCGGCTGGATCGCCGCGACCGTGGGCTATCTCGCGGCGGATCTCGTAACCGGCGGAGATGTTCCGAAAACCGTCTGGCTCACGGTGGCAAATCTGATCGGCGTGGCTGCCGGATTTGCCATGTCCCGCTTTCTGCTTGTCGATGAACGCGATCTGCGCCGCCCGCGCGCCATGCTGTACATATTCGCCATATGCGCAGTCGCGGCTCTGGCAGCATGTCTGGTCGGCGGCTTTGCTTCTGTCCGGATTTTCCAGCACGATTTCATCACCGGCGCGGGGTTCTGGTTCACCACCGAATTCGTGAATGCGGCGATCATCGTTCCGCTTGTTCTCGCTGCTCCATCGCGAAAAGAATTCCTGGAGCAGGCGCGCAGGCATATCTCGTTCCGGGCCCTGGTGCCGGCCCTTCTGGTCGTTCTGTCCGTTGCTCTCAGCCATGTCGTCGGCGGGCCGGGCATCATCGCCTTTCCCGTGCCCGCGCTGCTGTTGTGTGCGCTGAGCTATTCGTTGTTTGCGACAGCGCTCATCACGCTTCTCGTCTGCTCCTGGCAGATGATCGCCATTGTCGGCGGTTTCATCCTGTTTCCGATGGCGGGCGACATGATGGAGGCATCGTTGTCCGTGCGGCTCGGCATCGCGCTTGTCGCCTTGGGGCCGCTCACCGTCGCCAGCGTCAACGCCGCGCGCAACGATCTCCTGGCGAGCCTCAATCATGCGGCAAGCCACGATTATCTAACCGATGCCCTGTCCCACAGCGCGTTCGTGGCGAAGGCAACGAGCATGCTGAACCGGCTGGCGGCCGAGGGGCGTCCCGTCTCCACGCTCATGCTCGATCTGGACCGCTTCAAGGCCATCAACGACAGGTACGGACATGCGGCGGGCGACTTCGTGCTGAAAACCTTCGCCGGACTGGTGCGCGAAGTCCTGCGCGAGCGCGATATTTTCGGGCGTGTCGGCGGCGAGGAGTTCTCGATCGTCCTGCCGGATGTCACGCGCGGGCCATCGCCGAGCGCATTCGCTCTCAGGTCGCGAAGACGCCGGTTCAATTGGAGGACGGGCGGCAGCTCAAAAGGTGACGGTGAGCGTCGGACTGGCCTTCAGCGGCACGCGTGGACGCCTCGAAAACATGATGCGCGAGGCCGACGGGGCGCTCTATCGGGCCAAGGAAAGCGGACGCAACCGCATCGTGCAATCCGGCGAGGCGCGGCCCAGACGAACCGGCGCCGCCGTTACGGGATAATGCCGCGCTGGCAGACAGTTGGCGTGGCGCCCGTCTTCGATTAAGCCATTGCCGATGAATATCCTCTCCATCCAGTCCTGGGTCGCCTACGGCCATGTCGGCAATGCGTCGGCGGTTTTCCCCATGCAGCGGCGCGGCCACGAAGTGTGGGCCGTCAACACCGTCCAGTTTTCCAACCACACCGGCTATGGCGCGTGGAAGGGGCAGGTCTTTTCCGGCGAGGCCATACGCGAGGTTGTGGACGGCATCGCCGATCGCGGCGTGCTCCCGTCCTGCGACGGCGTCCTGTCCGGCTATATGGGCGATGCGGAGATCGGCGAAGCCATTCTCGATGCCGTGGCGCGCGTCAAGGCGGCCAATCCGAAGGCGCTTTATTGCTGCGATCCGGTGATGGGCGATGTCGGGCGCGGCATGTTCGTGCGTCCGGGCATTCCCGAATACATGAAGGCGCATACGGTTCCGGCGGCCGACATCATCACGCCCAACCATTTCGAGCTGGAATATCTGGCGGGGCATGAAGCGAAGGACCATACATCGCTGAAGCGCGCGCTCGACGCCGTCCATGCGCTCGGTCCGCGCATCATCCTCGCGACCAGCGTCCATACGCAGGAAACGCCGGACGACAGTCTCGATCTCATCATCTCGGTCGAGGGCGAGCGGATGCTCGTCCGCAAGCCGCTTCTGCCGATCATCGTCAGCGGTGCCGGCGATGCGACGGCCGCGCTCCTGTTCGTGCATCTTCTGGAAGGGCGCACGCCGGGCGAGGCAACGGCGCTGACCGCCGCCTCGGTCTACGGCCTCCTGAAACGAACCGCCGAAGCGGGCTCGCGCGAAATCCTGTCGGTCGCGGCGCAGGATGAATTCGTCACGCCGACGGCGCGCTTCGAGGCCGTGCCGCTGTGAATGTGCTCAATCCCTCGGGGCGTTTGCCGCTCGTCGGCGATGTCGCCGGGTTCGATTGCACGGTGGAGGAGGGCGGCTGGCCCTGGGCCGAGGAGAATGCCGAGGCCATCGCGGCGCACTGGAAAGCCGCCGTCGAGCGCAAGCCGAGCATGTTCAATGGCCGTGTCCTGATCGCGACCGAAATCGGCATCGAATATTCGCGCCTCTCGGCCGTCTGTACGCCGGTCGATTACGCCGCGTTGAACTTCTGGAAGAATTGCGGCTTTCCGCCCGCCGATGCGTTCAACCTGTTCGGCGCTGGAGTTGTCGTCAGTTCTGACGGTGCGGTCCTGATGGGTGAGATGGCGGCACATACCGCCAATGCGGGTCAGATCTACTTTCCCTGCGGCACGCCCGATACCGGAGATGTCGTGGATGGCAGGCTCGATCTCGAACATTCGCTGCGCCGCGAGCTCGAGGAAGAGGCGGGGCTCGGGGAGGGCCATCTGGTTCCCGCAGACGCGCGCTGGATGGTGCGTGACGGGCCCCTGTTCTGCTGTGCGCGGCGCTTTGATTCCCCGCTTGGCGCGCGGGACCTGGCCGATCTGGTCGAGGCGCATCGCGCAGCCCAGAAGCAGCCGGAGCTGGGGCGCGTGCTGCTTGTCCGCGATCTCGACGAATTGCCGGCCGGTCAGGTTCCGGCGTTTGCGCTTGCGCTTGCGGCGCAGGTGCTGGACTGACTAGGGCGGATAGCCGTGGCGGGTCCGGGTCGCGGCCACGGCGGCGGATGCGGCGGCATCCTGACCGGCCTTGCACTGCGCGGAGGCCTGTTTGAGCGCCTCGCTGGCCTTGGCGTGGACGCTTCCGGCGATGAAGCCGGTCTTCAGATCGCCATCGATGAGTTTCTGGAAGCGGGCGATATCCGCCCCGCAATCGGCCAGCGCCGGGACCGGAACGGCCAGGGCGGCGGCAATGATCAGCATGCGTAGCATGGAGCGAACCTGCAAAAACCCGCCGCCGGTATCAACCGGCAGGGGAAGGTTATGCAGAGATTCGGGCCTGCGGCAGGGGGCGGCGGGGGGTCCAAGTGCTTTGGCCGTCGTTGTTTTGCAGGTGCGACGTGACCCGGCGACACAAAATCCGCGGTCTCTCTGGCATCGCGGCTCACCTTTTGGTAAGAAGCAGGCCTTCAGAGTGGGTCAGGCGCAATCGGAGTGTGACGGCCATGACGGTCCGCACCAAGATGAACGGCAAGGATGAACGGCTTTCCGCCGTCGTCGCCGCGCGCCCTGTTTCCGGGCTCCTTCTTCTTAGCCGCCCCTGATCGCCGGCCGGGCTTCTGCCTGGGCGTTCAGGGGGCTTTTACCGCAACGAAGATGAACCCGATGCCCGCTCAGCCGGGCATGATCCCAGAAGGCACAATCCGATGACCACTTCCACCAGCGGCGCCGACCGCGTCGTCATTTTCGACACCACACTGCGCGACGGCGAGCAATCGCCCGGCG
The DNA here is from genome assembly GCA_023388965.1 of Pseudomonadota bacterium. Lineage (GTDB taxonomy): Bacteria > Pseudomonadota > Alphaproteobacteria > Rhizobiales > Methylopilaceae > Flaviflagellibacter. Next base: position 80,613 of record JAEWFF010000069.1, read on the forward strand.
CGACCATGACCTTTGAAGAGAAGCTCGAAGTCGCCGAACTGCTGGAAGCGATGGGCGTCGATATCATCGAAGCCGGTTTCCCCATCGCGAGCGTCGGGGATTTCGAAAGCGTGCAGGAAATCGCGCGCCGTGCCGACAAGGCCGTCATCGCCGGCCTCGCGCGCGCCATTCCGGCCGATATCGCTCGTGCGGGCGAGGCGGTGCGCGTTGCCCGTCGCGGCCGTATTCACACCTTCGTCTCGACCTCGCCGATCCATCTGGCGCATCAGATGCGCCGCAGCCAGGACGAGGTGATCGAGATCATCGCCGCGACCGTGGCGCAGGCGCGCAATCTGATCGACGATGTCGAATGGTCCGCGATGGACGCGACGCGCACGCCGCTCGATTATCTGGCACGCTGCGTGGAGCAGGCCGTCAAGGCGGGCGCGACCACGATCAATCTGCCCGATACGGTGGGTTACGCCACGCCGGAGGAATACGGCAACATGTTCCGCTACATGCTGGAGCATGTGCCGGGTTCCGAGAAGGTGACGTTCTCGACCCATTGTCATGACGATCTGGGCATGGCGGTCGCCAATTCGCTGGCGGGTGTCGCGGGCGGCGCGCGCCAGATCGAATGCACGATCAACGGCCTCGGCGAGCGCGCCGGCAATGCGGCGCTGGAAGAGGTCGTCATGGCGATCAAGACGCGCGGCGATGCCTTCCCCTACGTGACGGGTGTCGATCCGACCTATCTGACCCGGGCCTCGAAGCTCGTTTCGGCCGTGTCGAATTTCCCGGTGCAGTACAACAAGGCCATTGTCGGGCGTAATGCCTTTGCACATGAGAGCGGCATCCATCAGGACGGCATGCTGAAGAACGCGCAGACCTTCGAGATCATGACGCCGGAATCGGTGGGCGTGAAATCGACCTCGCTGGTGATGGGCAAGCATTCCGGCCGCCACGCCTTCCGCGAGAAGCTGCGCGAACTGGGCTACGAACTGGGCGAGAATGCCCTGCAGGATGCGTTCACCCGCTTCAAGGCGCTCGCCGACCGCAAGAAGAATGTCTACGACGAGGACATCGAGGCGCTGGTCGATGAGGAAATCGCGCACGCGGACGACCGCATCAAGGTCAGGTCGCTGGCCGTGATCGCCGGCACGGAAGGGCCGCAGCAATCGACCCTGGTGCTCGACATCGAGGGCGAGGAGAAGAAGGTGCAGTCGACCGGCAATGGCCCGGTCGATGCGATCTTCAACTCGATCAAGGAACTGGTGCCGCACGAGGCGGTTCTGGATCTCTATCAGGTCCACGCCGTCACGGAAGGCACCGATGCGCAGGCCGAGGTGTCGGTACGCCTGACGGAAAACGGAAAGACCGTGACGGGCCGCGCCGCCGATCCGGACACTCTGGTCGCCTCCGCCAAGGCCTATGTGTCGGCGCTGAACAAGCTCATCCTCAAGCGCAAGTCGCAGACGGCTCAGGCCGTAGCCTAAGCTGCGTTTCCGAAAAGAATGTGAGAAAGCCGCCTTCGGGCGGCTTTTTTCATGCGGCGCCGATCTCGCGCAATTCTTCGGCCGGCATTTCGATGAAACGCTGCAGATCGTGCGCGGGCATCGGCCGTGCGAACAGATAGCCCTGAACTTCGGGGCATCCCTCGGCGCGAAGCAGCATGTATTGCTCGGCCGTCTCCACGCCCTCGGCCGTGACTTCCACGCCGAGCGCGCGGGCAAGGCCGAGGATCGCCTGTACGATCGAGCGGGAGCCGCTATCGGTCGGCATTGCCGCGACGAAGCTGCGGTCGATCTTCAGCCGGTCGAAGGAGAATCTCTGCAGATAGCCGAGCGAGGAATAGCCGGTGCCGAAATCGTCCATTGCGAGATTGACGCCGATCTTCTTCAACTCGTCCAGCACCGAGCGCGCGCGTTCGGTGTCGTCGATCAACACGTTCTCGGTGATTTCCAGTTCGAGCCGATGTGCCGGCAATCCGCTTTCGGCCAGCGCGTTGGTAACCGTTCCGATGACGTCGCCCCGCCGGAAATGGACCGGCGAGAGATTCACCGATACGTGGATATCGGTATGGCGAACCGCCGTCCTGCAGGCCTCTTTCAAGGCCCATGTGTCGAGGCGGACAATGAGCCCGCTGTCTTCCGCGACGGGAATGAATTCGGCGGGCTGGATGAGGCCGCGCTGCGGATGCCGCCAGCGCATCAGAGCCTCAATTCCGCGGATCTTCAGAGTGGCGGTATCGAAACGCGGCTGGAAATGGAGTTCGAATTCGCGATTGTCGATGGCGCGCCGGATGTCGATTTCCAGCGCGCGCCGGGTGAGGGCGGCAAGGTTCATCTCCTGCGAATAGAAGCGATGGCCGCCGCGTCCGTCGGCCTTGGCCTGATACATTGCGGTGTCGGCGTGGCGCAGTAATTCCTCGGATGTCGTGGCGTCCTGCGGCGCGATGGCGACGCCGATGGAGATGCCGACCTGGACCTCGCTGTTCTCGATGCCGATGGGCTGCTCGACGCATTCGCGCAGACGGCGGCAAAGCCCTTCGGCATCCTCGATGCAGGCGATCGAGGTCGTCGCGATGATGAATTCATCGCCGCCGACCCGCGCGACGAGATCGGATTCGCGCACCGCCGATTTCAGGCGATGCGACACCTCGATCAGGGCGCGGTCGCCGGCCTCGTGCCCGAACAGATCGTTGACCGGCTTGAAGCGGTCGAGATCGATGTACAGCACGGTCGTGCAGCCATTCCGCCGGTCGTTCAGCAGCATGTCGAGGCGGGTCATCAGCATTGCGCGGTTGGGAAGGCCCGTAACGACATCGTGCATTGCGAGATGTTCGGCCTTGGCATGGGCCTCGGCCAGCTTCCGCCCGCTGCGATCCAGAAGCGTGGCGGTCTGGAAGGCGTGGCGCAGTGCCAGGAAAGTCAGCGTGGCGATCAGCAGCGCGGCGGCCGCAAGCCAGGGTAGCGTGTTGCGCATCAGGTGCAGGCCGGGGCGTTCCGGCGTCCAGGCCAAAGTGGCCATATGCGATCCGTCCGCAGTGAAAACGGGCATGCTGGCCTTGGCGCCCACGCCGTTCAGATCGCCAAGCCGCAATTCGGGAGCGTACATATCGACGCCGATGGCCGCGAGCCGGGCCGGCGACAGTGTATAACCGAGGATGAGGATGGATGACGGGCCCGGCAACGGTTCCACGCCGTGGTCCTTCCCCGGCGAGATCACGGCGGCGCTCGCAAGCACCGGATTGGAACCCTGCATCAGCATGCTGGTGACGGGCGAGGTTTGCCGGCCGCTTTCACGCGCCCGTTCGATCAGTTCTTCGACGCCGCCATCGAGAACGTCATCGATATGCTCGTCGCTGAGTTCGCCGCTCACCTGCGCGTAATTGGTGCTTCCGTCCGGACCGATCACGAACATGAAGTTCAGGCCGTGTTCCCGATAGAGCGTGGAACCGGCATTGTCGGCTCCATACACCCAGTCCACATCGACCTTGGGGTGCATGTGCGTATAGCCTGCGCCCCAGGCGGCGTAATCGCGCAGCGTGCGTTCGATCTCGGACTGTTTGGAATTCAACGCATGGTTGATGAAAACTTCGGCCCGCTCGGCCGACTGCCGGTCGAGTTGGAAGCCGATATGCAGAAGCGCGATCGTCGTTACGATGAAGATGAGGGCGATGATCGAGACGATGGCCGGCACGGCGCGCCGCGAAAACCAGTGAGTGAAAGTGGTACTGCGGATCATGATGCTCGGATATGCGGGCCGTTCTAATTTTAGATATCCCGAGGTTCGTGAAAGCCGGGTTGATGAAACCCACGGCAATTGCATTCGGGATTAACCATGCCCGGGTGGAGCGGGGTGTGGGCGGGCGGCTGAATGAATGTCCGAAGACCTTGCAACATATTGCGGTTTCGTCTCATCATTTGCCCCGGGGACGCGGCGGCTCGCCGGAGCCGGATAGATGTCCCGTTAGGGAAGGGAACGACCATATGCGTAAGCTGTTTGTCGCGGCGCTCGGTGCCGCATTTTTCGCCTCACCCGCTTTGGCCGATTATCCGGAACGCGCAATTACGATGATCGTGCCGTTCTCGGCCGGCGGCCCCACGGACACCGTGACCCGCCTTGTGGCGGAAAGCATGAGCAAGGATCTCGGCCAGCAGATCGTGGTCGAGAATGTGGGCGGCGCCGGAGGCACGCTCGGGGCCGGGCGTGTCGCCAAGGCCGAGGCGGACGGCTACACGCTGCTTCTGCACCATATCGGCATGTCCACCGCGCCGACGCTCTACCGCAAGCTCGCCTTCGATCCGCTGGCGGATTTCGACTATGTCGGCCTCGTCACGGAAGTGCCCATGGTCATGGTCGCAAAGCCCAAATTCGAGCCGACCGACATGAAGGGCCTCATCGAATATGTGAAGGCCAACAAGGACACGGTGAACTACGCCAATGCCGGCATCGGCGCGGCCTCCCATCTGTGCGGCATGCTGTTCATGTCCTCGATCGAGACGCGCGTAACGACGGTTCCCTATAAGGGCACCGGCCCGGCGCTGACCGATCTGATGGGCGGCCAGGTCGATTTCATGTGCGACCAGACCACGAACACGACGAACCAGATCAAGGAAGGCAAGATCAAGGCCTACGCCGTGACGACGGAAAAGCGCCTCGACGCGCTGCCCGATATTCCGACTGCCGCCGAATCCGGCCTGCCGGACATGACGTTCGGCATCTGGCACGGCATCTACGCGCCCAAGGGCACGCCGAAGGAGGCGATCGACAAGCTCACGGCCGCGCTGCAGAAGGCGCTTGAGAACCCGAACGTGGTCGAGCGCTTCGCCTCGCTCGGCACCGCGCCGGTGACGCAGGAGGAGGCGACACCCGCCGCGCTCGAGGCCAAGCTGAAGTCCGAGATCGCGCGCTGGAAGCCCGTCATCGACGCGGCCGGCGAATACGCCGACTGATTGTAGGTGCAACCGGCCCGCTCCCAGCGGGCCGGTTTTTTCGTGCTCGGAGTTCCGCCCGTGACCGCAAATCGCAAAGATATTCTCTGCGGCCTCGTCTTCATTCTGATCGGGTTCGTATTCATCTATCAGGGCCGTGAACTCGATCTCGGCACCGCGACGCGCATGGGGCCGGGCTATTTCCCGCTCGTTCTGTGCGGCCTTCTCATCCTGATCGGTCTCATCATCGGCGCGCGCGCTTTCCGCCGTCCGGACGAGCCGTTCGGCGCCATTCCGTGGCGCGCAATGATCCTCATCGTCTCGGCCACAGTCTTCTTCGGCTATTCGGTGCGCGGCGTCGGCCTCATCCCGGCGGTGTTCGTCGTCGCCTTCGCCGCGGCCTTTTCATCGAACCGCATGAAACTGCCGCTGGCTCTTGCCCTGTCCACGGCGCTCGCCGTGTTCTGCGCCGGGGTCTTCGTCTGGGGCCTTGGCCTGCCGATCCAGCTTTTCGGCCCGTGGGTGAGGTTCTGGTGATGGATCTGATTGGCAATCTCGCGCTCGGTCTCGCCACCGCCGCCTCGCCGGAAAACATCGGCTATTGTTTTCTCGGCGTCCTGCTTGGAACTCTGGTCGGCGTGCTGCCGGGACTCGGGCCGACGGCCACGACGGCCATGCTGCTGCCCATCACCTTCGCGCTCAGCCCGACGCCGGCGCTCATCATGCTGGCCGGTATCTATTACGGCGCGCAATATGGCGGCTCGACCACGGCCATTCTCATCAATCTGCCGGGCGAAAGCTCGTCGGCCGTCACCAGCATCGACGGCTATCAGATGGCGCGTCAGGGACGGGCGGGGCAGGCGCTTGCCGCAGCGGCGATAGGCTCCTTCTTCGCGGGCACGGTCGCGACCTTCGTGATCGCGCTGCTGGCGCCGCCGCTGACGGAAATGGCGCTGAAATTCGGTCCGCCGGAATATTTCTCGCTCGTCGTGCTCGGTCTCGTATTCTCGGTCGCGCTGGCGCACGGTTCGGTGCTGAAGGCGCTCGGCATGATCGTGCTCGGCCTCATGCTCGGCCTCGTCGGTACGGACATCTATACCGGCGCGCCGCGCTTCACGCTGGACCGGCTGGAACTTGCGGACGGCATCAATTTCGTCGCCGTCGCCGCGGGCGTGTTCGGTATCGCCGAAATCCTGCGCAATATGGAAGGCGAGGGCGACCGCGAGCCCATCGTGACGCGCGTGACCAGCCTCATGCCGACGCGCGAAGATGTCCGGCGCATGATCGCGCCGATCCTGCGCGGCACGGCTCTCGGCTCGGCGCTCGGCGTGCTACCCGGCGGCGGCGCCATTCTCGCGAGCTTCGCCTCCTATACGATCGAAAAGAAGGTGTCGAAGCACCCGGAAGAATTCGGCAAGGGCGCCATCGAGGGCGTCGCCGGACCCGAAAGCGCCAACAATGCCGGCGCGCAGACGAGCTTCATTCCGATGCTCACGCTCGGCATTCCGGCGAACCCGGTCATGGCTCTGATGATCGGCGCGATGATTATCCAGGGCATCGTGCCGGGGCCGAATGTGGCGCGCGAACAGCCGGAAATGTTCTGGGGCATCATCGCCTCGATGTGGTTCGGCAATCTGATGCTGATCGTGCTGAACCTTCCCATGATCGGGCTCTGGGTGCGGCTCCTGCGTGTGCCCTATCACGCGCTCTTTCCCGCGATCATCGCGTTCGCATCGATCGGCGTTTATTCGGTCAACGGCAATCCGTTCGATCTGTATGCGATCGCGCTGTTCGGCGCGGTCGGCTGGCTTCTCATCAAGCTCGATTGCGAGCCGGCGCCGCTTCTGCTCGGCTTCATTCTCGGTCCGCTGCTGGAGGAATATCTGCGGCGCGCGATGATCATTTCGCGCGGCGATCCGACGATTTTCATAAACTTCTACGAGCGGCCGATCAGCGCGATCCTGCTCACGCTCTCGGTGATCGCTCTCGTCATCGTGTTCCTGCCGAATGTCGCCAAAAAGCGGAAGGAAGTGTTTGTCGAAGAGGAATAAACGGCTCGTTCCGCATCACAGCGGGATTGAGTCCTCCGGCCACATTGCCTAGCCTTACCGGCGGGTGGGTAACGAGGATTGTTTTGATGAAGAAGTTTCTCTCGACCGTCTTGGCTTGTTCTTTTGCGGCGGCAACTTTGTCGCCTGTCGCTGTTCAGGCATCGAGTTTCCCGACCATTCTCGGCGCTTCCAAAGCCGATGAGGTCAAGCTGGAACAGGTTCAACGGCGGTACCGCCATCATCACCGCCATCACCGTCACTATCATCGTCGTGGCATCAATCCCGGCGCCGCTGCGGCCGCCGGCATTATCGGCCTCGGCATCGGTGCCGCCATTGCGAGCCAGCCGCGCTACGATTACCGCGACCGCGATTGGGATGCTTACTGCTTCTCGAAGTACAAATCCTACGATCCGCGGACCGGCACCTATCTGGGCTATGACGGCTACCGTCATCCCTGCCGCTGAGCCGGCCGTATAAACACGTTCTGGAAAGGCCGCCTGCGGGCGGCCTTTCTGTTTGCGCCGAAGGGGGTAGACAGGCCGGTTCGCGTCTGTTACCTCGGCGGCCCGCCCGGAACATTACGGTTCCGGCCAAGGCGGGCGCATAGCTCAGTTGGTAGAGCAGCTGACTCTTAATCAGCGGGTCCTAGGTTCGAGCCCTAGTGCGCCCACCAAGCCTTCCCGAGGCTTCGTGGTTTTCCTGAAAAAACGAGAAGAAGGGACGGCCTTTCGCCGCGCCCTGTGGCGATGCCTGCCTGTTCTCTTGCCGTGCAGGGCAATGCCGCCGATATGAAGGGCAGGGTGCATTCGCGCCCGGCTGGACGCAGGAGATTTCCATGAATGACGAAGCCTTCAACGATGCGCTGCGCAAATTCCTGCGTGAAGTCGGTGTCACGTCCCAGCAGCAGATCGAGCGGGCGGTGGGGGCCAGCGGCAAGACCTCCGGCACGATTCGCCTCAAGATGACGCTCACCTCCGAAGACGTTCCGCTCGATCATGTCGTGGAGCGTACGATCGAGTTGAAGGGATAGGCGCCCTTACGCCTTCTCGATCACGAAATTCATCCGGTTTTCCGCCTGGCTGCTTGCCACCAGCACATCGCCGCTCTCGCGCACGAGATTGGGGATGTCGATGGCCGCCAGCGGATCAGTGGTGACGACATTCAGCCGCTCGCCCGGCGACAGCTGCGCGAGCGCCTTCTTCGTTTTCAGCGCGGGCAGGGGGCATTTCAGCCCGCAAAGGTCGAGTTCCTGTACGGTCATGCGCTCTTGCGCCGCCGGTGCCTCATAAGCGAGGCACGGCGGCAATCGTGTGCGTGGGCCTAGGGCAGTTTGCCGGTATCGATGCCGATTGTCATGACACCGAGATTGCGCGTTCCGTCGACGATGGGCAGCGTCACGAGCGAGAGCGTGCGCTTGCCCTCGCCGTTGTCCTCGAGTTCGCTGACGAAGGTCGCGCCCGCCCCACCCGGCAGGACATCCTGCCATTGCGCCTCGTCGCCCTGAAAGAAGTCTGCGGTGTCGTGCGTCTGGCCGACATTCCAGCCGAGCCCGTCGATGACGTAGATCTCGGTCACAGCGCCGTTCGGCGCCGCCGCTTTCTGCTCTTTCAGCCAGTTGGACAGGCGATTGCCGATGATCGCGCCATAAAGGCCGGTGTCGTCGCGGTTTGCCCGTTCGTCGCGCCACTGGCGGTCGAGAGCCCGCTGTTCGTCCCAATCGAGCTTGCTGTGGGCCTTGGTCGATTCGCGCACGGCAGAGCGCAGCATGTCGTCCTCGATGAAGCCGGCGGCGAAGGCACGGGCATAGCTGGTGACGCGCGACTGGTGCTCCATGCCCGTGACGGGGACCTGGCCTGCCCATTGGGCCGCGGCGGGCAGAGCGGACATGGCCGCGAGCAGAAGACCGGCGGTAAGCCTCATCGACATCATCCCGGATATTGGTTGTACGGCGAATGAGAAAGGGCGGCCGGAGCCGCCCCTTCAAAGCCTTTCGGCAGTGTCATCCTTGCGGATCACTTCACCTTGTCAACGTCGACGCCGACGGTGACGGCGCCAATGGCCTTGTCGCCGTCCATGATCGGGAGCGAGACGTGGGCATATTTGATGCCGTCTTCTTCCTCGATCGGCAGGACTTCGATGCCGTCCTTGCCGACAGCGAAGGTCTTCTGCCACTTGCCTTCGTCACCCTGATAATAGTCGGAGGTGCCGCCGGTCTGGGCCACGTTCCAGCCCCAGCCGTCCATCACGAAGATTTCCGTGACCGCGCCCTTCGGCTCGGCCTTCTCCTGAAGCTCGGTCAGCCACTTGGAGGTGTCGTTCTCGCGGGCGGCCTTGATGAGGTCTTCACCGGCCTTGGTGTGGGCGGCGAGATCCTTATCGGGAGCCAGTTCGGCGAGCGCGCTGGCGGCCTTCTTTTCCTTGTCGGCGCCGGACTTCGCGACACGCCACTGGCTGTCGACGATCGTCACGTCATCGAAGGAATACTTCTTGGTGTTGGCCGTGGACGCCTTGATGGCCTCGTTGAGCTTTTCATTGCCCGTAAGGTTCTTGGCCACGAACTCCTTGGCGTAGTTCACGACCGCATCGCTCGGCATGGCTTTCTCTTTGTCCTGGGCGAGCGCAGCACCGGCGCCGACCGCCAGCGAGAGGGCGACCAGCGATGCAAATTTCATATGTTTCATTTCTTCGTTTCCCCCTGATGAAGGGCTTAACGCCGCCCTTCTAAAGTCGAAGCTAACACGATGTCCCGGTCTCAGATCAAGGCCTTCCTTGCCTTAATGTTGACGCTTAATGGCCCGGACCAACACGGTTTCAGCGTCTTGTCCGCCACCGTACGATCGGCTGCCTGAATCCTACAGTCCGTTCTCGTGTTTTTGGGTGGTTTGCGCCGGCCGCATATCCGTTCACGAGAAATTGCGCTCCTGTGACGGCGGCAGGCGGGCTATGATACGATCACTTTCGAGATTGCATCGCCCGCGCGTCTCCCTCCAGCGCGCGGGCTTTTTTTTGCGCGATTATGTTAACCGGCATTCTTCTGAAAGTGGCATCGGCCTTCTGCTTCACGCTGATGGCCGCTCTTATCCGCTGGATCGGCACCGGCATCCCCTCGGGCGAGATCGTCTTCGCCCGCAGCGCCTTCGCCCTTATTCCCATCCTGATCTGGCTGTCCTGGCAGGGGCAGCTCGGCGCCGTGCGTACATCGCGGCCGGGCGGCCATTTCATCCGCTCGTCCGTCGGCGCGTTGGCCATGCTGTGCATGTTTTCCGGTCTTGCGCGCATATCGCTGCCCGATGCGACGATGATCCATTATGCCAGCCCGCTGATAACGGTGGTGCTGGCCGCGCTTGTCCTGCGCGAGCCGCTGCGGCTGCCGCGCGTGGCCGCGGTTCTGCTGGGCCTCGTGGGCGTCGGCGTCATGCTGTTTCCCCATCTCAGCGACGGAACGCTTCTGCGCGCATTCGCCGGCGGCAGTTCGCGCACATCGGAAGGCGTGCTGTTCGCGCTCGGCGGGGCCTTCTTCACCGCCTGCGCCATGATCCAGATACGCCGCCTCGTACAGACGGAAACGACGGCCTCGGTCGTGTTCTTCTTCACGATCTTCTCGTCCCTCCTGGGACTTGGGACCATTCCGTTCGGCTGGGTCTGGCCCGATCCGCTGACGGCCGGAGTTCTGGTCGCGATCGGCCTGCTCGGCGGCGTCGGCCAGATTCTGCTGACCGCCGGCTATCGCTATGCCGAGGCGTCGGTGATCGCGCCGTTCGAATACACGACCCTGATCTGGTCGCTGTCGATCGGCTGGCTGGCCTTCGGCGACCTGCCGGACATTTTCGCCTTTCTCGGCGGCGCGGTGGTCATTTTGTCCGGCATTCTCGTCATTCGCGACGAGCGTCGCCGCGGCATCGAACGGGCGCGGGCGCGAGAGGCGGCCCTCAGCCAGGCCTGAACTTGCCTCCCATCGGGCAAGTGGCTATGTGACCAGTCTGCTTGGGGTGCGTATGCGGCCATGCCCGCCATACGCTGAGAGGCAACGGTCCATAGTGGGCCTTGAGCCAACCCACGAACCTGATCCGGGTCATGCCGGCGGAGGAAAGCGGGAATGACATTTCCCACGATACCGATTGCGCTCACCATTGCCGGCACCGATCCGTCCGGCGGCGCGGGAATTCAGGCCGATCTGAAAACCTTCTCCGCATTCGGCGTTTATGGCGCTTCCGCGATCACCGCGCTCGTGGCGCAGAACACGATGGGCGTGCGCGCGATCCATGACGTGCCGACATCGTTCATCGCCGAGCAGATCGCCTGTGTTTTCGACGATCTCGACGTCCGCGCGGTCAAGATCGGCATGCTCTCGCAGCCGGCCGTCATCGAGACCGTGGCGGCTTCGCTGGAGCGTTACGGCGCATCCAATGTCGTCGTCGATCCCGTAATGGTCGCCGCGTCCGGCGACCGGCTTCTGGTGCCCGAGGCGGTTGAAGCTCTGCGCGACATCCTCGTTCCCAAGGCTCTTGTCATTACGCCGAACATGCCCGAAGCCGCCGACCTGCTCGGCGAGCCGATGGTCGAGGATGAAAAGGGCATGATCCGCCAGGCCGAGGCGCTGATGAAACTCGGTTGCCGCGCCGTGCTGCTGAAAGGCGGCCACGGCACGGGACGGCAGAGCGTCGATATCCTGATCGACGGCGCCGGCCTGCACCGCTTTTCGGGGCGCCGTTTCGCGACGAAGAACACGCATGGCACCGGATGCACCCTGTCCTCGGCCATTGCGGCAGGTCTTGCTCAAGGCGAGGATCTCAAGACGGCGGTGGCTCTGGCCAAAGCGTATATTTCCGGCGCGATTGCGGCTTCCGACACTCTTGCCGTCGGCAAGGGCCACGGCCCGGTCCATCATTATCACGCGCTCTGGAAGGCCTGACCGCGCGCTCTTTCGCCTGTCACATGGCTGATATGTAGCCATGTTTCATGGCGGCCATGAATGGACGAGCCACGAATCGCAAAGTCCGCACAATGTTCGTGTCGGACCTCCACCTTGGCACCAAGGGCTGTCAGGCGGATCTGTTTCTTGATTTCCTGCGGGTCCACGATGCCGAGACGATCTATCTCGTCGGCGATATCGTGGACGGCTGGCGCCTGAAACAAAGCTGGTACTGGCCGCAAAAGCACAACGACGTCGTGCAGAAACTGCTGCGTCAGGCGCGCGCGGGCGTACGCATCGTCTATGTTCCCGGCAATCACGACGAATTCCTGCGCGATTATTACGGCTCGCATTTCGGCGGCATCGAGGTCGTCGAACAGGCCATACACGAGGCGGCCGACGGACGCCGCTATCTGGTCATCCACGGCGATCTGTTCGACCTCGTCGTGCGTCATGCGCGCTGGCTCGCACTGCTCGGCGACTGGGCCTACATGACCGCGCTCGGCATCTCGACCTATATCAACATCGCGCGCCGCAAACTGGGCCTGACCTATTGGTCGCTGTCGGCGTGGGCGAAGCTGCGGGTCAAGAATGCTGTCAATTACATCTCCGAATTCGAGACGGCGCTGACGGGCGAGGCGCAGCGCCTCGGCGTTCACGGGGTAATCTGCGGCCACATCCACCATGCCGCGATCCGCGACATGGGAGAGGTGCGCTACGTCAATACCGGAGACTGGGTCGAAAGCTGCACGGCCGTGGTCGAGAATTTCGACGGCAGTTTCGAGATCGTGCGCTGGGCGCACTCGGTGCGGCTGCTGCAGGACGATGCCGAGCGCGCCGCGAAAATGCTTCCCGCGGCCTGAGAAAGACCGACATCATGCGCATTCTGATCGTGACGGACGCCTGGCATCCCCAGGTCAACGGTGTCGTGCGTACGCTGGACCGCGTCGCGCAGGAATTGCGTGCCCTGGGCCACACGATCCTGTTCCTGACGCCGGATATGTACCCGACGCTGCCGTGTCCCGGCTATCCGGAAATCCGGCTTGCGCTCACATTTCCTGGTGCGGTGGCAAAGCGCATCGCGGAGTTCGCGCCGGATCATCTGCACATCGCGACCGAGGGTCCGCTCGGGCAGGCTGCGCGCCGGGCGGCATTGCGGCGAGGCTGGAGCTTCACCACGAGCTATCACACCAAGTTTCCGGAATATCTCTCTGCGCGCCTGCCGGTCCCGGAATCCTGGAGCTACTTCTTCCTGCGCCGCTTTCACAATGCCGGGCGCGGAATGCTGGTTGCCACGCAATCCCTCGCGGACGATCTGAAAGCGCGCGGCTTCACAAATATCCGGCCGTGGACGCGCGGCGTCGATTCCGAACTCTTCCGCCCACGCGAGGAGAACGTGCTCGATCATCCGCGCCCGATCTTCCTGTCGGTCGGTCGCCTCGCCACGGAAAAGAACCTCGAAGCGTTTCTCGATCTCGATCTGCCGGGCACCAAGGTCGTCGTCGGCGACGGTCCGGAGAAAGCGCGGCTCGAAACGAAATATCCCGCGGTCTTTCTCGGAAAGCAGGAGGGAGAGGTTCTCGCCCGTACTTACGCATCAGCCGATGTGTTCGTCTTTCCGAGTCTGACCGACACGTTCGGCATCGTGATCCTCGAGGCTCTGGCCAGCGGTCTCCCGGTCGCGGCCTATCCCGTGACCGGTCCGCTCGACGTCCTGTCCGGCACGAAGGCCGGCGTGCTTGATATGGATCTCCGCGAGGCGGCGCTCGGTGCGCTGGAACTGAAGCCGGAAGATGCGCGCGATCTCGCGCTCAAGCATAGCTGGACGGCGTGCGCCGAAATTTTCCTGGCCGAGAGGAAGCGTGCGCGATGCGGCGATGCGGCTGTTTCGGCGAGTGAGGAAGCAAGCGAGCTTCAGCCTCTGGCCGCTCCCGCGCCTGTTCCGGCGCCGCGTCAGGCGAAATAGACGCTCTTTTCCTCGAAAGTCAGGGCATCGAGGTCGGCCGGATCGGCCGGCATCGGCGTGCCGGCGGCGGAGGGCAGGGCATAGGACGATTCTGGCGCGATCGACGGGCTCTGAACGGTCTGCCCGAGCGCGGTGGCGAGCATGACGCTCTGCGAGGAGGCGAATCGCGGCGGCGGCTCGTCGTCCGGCACGGCCTGTTCGGGGGCGACATCTTCATGCGAAGGCGGCGGCAGAACGAGGCTTTCGTCGTCGAGCTCGACGATGTCGCCGGCGGTCATCGGCTGCACATCGTCGTCGTTGCCGAGCCAGGCCACATCGTCCGGCAGCGACGACAGCATGAAATCGGGCGGCGGCGGAGCCTCGATCGCGAGCAGTTCGGTGTCCGCCGTGCCGTGCGGCTCGGGCTCGGCGGCGGGCTCATGCGGTGTGGGCGGGGCGATGGCGGTTGCGGCCGCAAGACGGGTTTCGAGGCGCTCTATGGCCTCCAGCAGCAGCACGGTGTCGGCGGAGCGGTGCCTGCGCAGGAATTCGGCCAGAAACCAGCGCCCGCGCGCGGTGTCCATCACGGCGGCTTCGATCAGGTCGTAATCGTCGGTCGGCGTCGGTGGCGGCCGCGTCATACTCGCTCGCTACTCCTCATCCCCACAGCCACATGGCAGAGGATAGTGCGCTCCGGAGCTTTGCAAGCTCCTGCCCGAATCGCAACTTCCGCGTGCCGCGTCATGTCCGCTACCCCCAGAGAGTTTGCGCCGGGGGATGGACGATCGACCCCTCGTATTTCAGCCCGTCGGGCCGGTCGCGTGCAAGCAGGAGAGGTCCGTCGAGATCGATCCATTTCGCCCGCTCCGCGATCATCAAAGCGGGCGCCATGGCCAGAGATGTACCTACCATGCAGCCGACCATGACGGCGAAGCCGAGCCTCTCGGCTTCCTGAACCATTTCAAGTGCTTCGGTCAGGCCGCCGGTCTTGTCGAGCTTGATGTTGACGGCGTCGTATCGGCCGTTAAGGGCCGCCAGCCCGGTGCGGTCATGGACGCTTTCGTCGGCGCAGATCGGCACGCGATGGTCCACAGCTTTCAGCGCCTGATCGGCCGCTGCCGGCAAGGGCTGCTCGATCAGCGTGACGCCGGCATCCGCACAGGCGCGGATATTGGCCTCGAGGTTTTCGGCACTCCAGCCTTCGTTGGCATCGACGATCAACTCGGAATCCGGGGCCGCTTTGCGTATGGCGCGGATGCGTCCGGCATCGCCGCGTCCGCCGAGCTTGATCTTCAGAAGAGGGCGGTGCGCCGCCGCCTTTGCCGCCGCCGCCATTTCGTCCGCCGTGCCGAGGCTGATCGTGTAGGCGGTCGTGGCGGGTGCGGGGGCGGGCAGGCCGGCCAGTTCCCAGACGCGGATGCCGGCCGCTTTCGCATCGAAATCCCACAGCGCGCAATCGAGTGCGTTGCGCGCGGCGCCGGGCCGCATGAGCTTCTGCAGATCGGTGCGCAGCATGCCGGCGTCCACGCGCGCGGCCATGCCGGAAATCTCCGCGGCCACGCTCGCAACCGTTTCGCCATAGCGCGCATAGGGCACGCATTCGCCGCGCCCGGTATGCACGCCGTCCGAAATCTCGGCGACGATTACCTGCGCCTCGGTCTTCGCGCCGCGCGAAATCGCGAACCGTCCAGCGATCGGCCAGCTTTCCACTTTCATCGCAAGCGTGCGCGTCATCGCAAACCCCAACCCCGCTTCACTTCACCTGAAGCCCCGCCTCGGGTACAAGGGCGCGGCATCCTTGTTCCACCAGGATTCTTTCCGTGGCGGCATTCACGGCCGACAGTGACCTGTTTTCGTCCGGCGGCGACGGCGGTCATCGCCTGCGCCTGTCCGGCGAATGGACGGCCGCGCACGCCAACGATCTCGAAGACCTCGTCGCCAAAACCTCCGCGGCGCTCGCCGGGCGGCAGGTGACACTCGATCTTGGGGATGTGACGCGGGTCGATACGGTCGGCGCTCATCTGCTCGACCGCCTGCGTCAGGATATCGGCGATTCCGGCGGGGCGACCAATATCGAGAACGCGCGGCCCGAACAGCGCATTCTCATCGAGGCGATATCGAAGGACGAACGCATCGTCATTCCGCCGCCGGCGCCGCGCCTCAATCCTCTGCTCGATCTCGTCGCCGATATCGGGCGGGGCATGGAATCGGCGTGGACGGATATCAAGGCCTGGATCGGCTTTCTCGGTTCGGTCATCGCCGCCGCCGGGCGTGTTCTCGTCCGGCCGGGCCATTTCCGCGTCAACAGCTTCGTCCATCATCTGGAACTCGTCGGCCTCCGCGCCGTGCCGATCATCACATTGATCGCCTTCCTCGTCGGCTGCATCATCGCCCAGCAGGCGATCTTCCAGCTCCGCTATTTCGGCGCGACCATCTTCGCTGCCGATCTCGTCGGCCTTCTGGCGGTGCGCGAACTGGGCGTGCTTCTGGCCTCGATCATGGTCGCGGGCCGCTCCGGATCGGCGTTCACGGCCGAGATCGGCTCGATGAAGATGCGCGAGGAGATCGACGCCATCCGCGTCATGGCGCTGGACGAGGTCGAGGTTCTGATCCTGCCGCGCATGCTGGCGCTGATCCTCGGCCTGACCATGCTGGCCTTCATTTCCATGATGGCCTGTCTCGCCGGGGGCGCGCTCGTCAGCGTGGTCTATGGCGGCATCTCGCTCGATGTCTTCATCAGCCGCGTGCATTACATGCTGACGCTCGACAGCTTCCTCGTCGGCATGATCAAGGCGCCTTTCATGGCGCTGGTCATCGGCCTGATCGCGACCATCGAGGGCATGAACGTCCAGGGCTCGGCGGAATCGCTCGGCATCCGCACCACGGCGTCCGTGGTCAAATCCATCTTCATGGTGATCGTGCTCGACGGCATTTTCGCCATGTTCTTCTCGGCGATTAACATGTGATGAGCATGTCTTCCGCCTATGTCGATCGCGGTGCGCCGCCGCTCCACCGCGATGCGGTCATCCGGGTGCGCGATCTCGTGACCGGGTTCGGCGACCGCCTCATCATCGACGGGCTCGACCTCGATGTCTGGCGCGGCGAGATTCTCGGCGTCGTCGGCGCGTCGGGCACCGGCAAATCCGTGCTGACGCGCGCGATCATCGGGCTCGTGCCGCGCCGGCGCGGCACGGTCGAGGTGTTCGGCGTCGATATGGAGGCCGCGAGCCTTGCCGAGACGCGGGCGGTCGAGCGCCGCTGGGGCGTTCTGTTCCAGCACGGCGCGCTGTTCTCGTCGCTGACGGTGAAGCAGAACATTCAGGTGCCGCTGCGCGAGCACGCCGATTTCTCCGAGCGCCTGATGGAAGAGATCGCCATGGTGAAGCTCGATCTCGTCGGCCTGAAGCCGGGCGCGGCCGATCTGTATCCTTCGGAGCTTTCGGGCGGCATGATCAAGCGCGCGGCGCTTGCCCGCGCACTCGCGCTCGATCCCGAACTCATCTTCCTCGACGAGCCGACTTCGGGGCTCGATCCCATCGGTGCGCAGGATTTCGACGAACTGATTCTGACGCTGCGGCGTACTTTGGGGCTGACTGTTTTCATGGTAACCCATGACCTCGACAGTTTGGCTCAGGCCTGCGACCGCATCGCGGCTCTGGGGAACAAGAAGGTCCTTGCGGAGGGACCGCTGTCGGAGATGCGCAAGCACGAACATCCCTGGCTGAAATCCTATTTCAACGGCCCGCGCGCCCGGGCCGCCGCCACGGCGCAGGTGTGAGGACGACATGGAAACGCGGGCCAACCACATCATCATCGGCCTGTTCACGCTCATCGTGACGGTGAGCGCGTTCGCGTTCGTGTGGTGGTTCGGCGGCAATTTCGAGGGCAGCCGCACGGCCTACCGCGTCGTGTTTTCCGATTCCATCGCCGGGCTGACACGCGGGTCGAGCGTGCTGTTCAACGGCCTCGGCGTCGGCGAGGTCACGGAGATCGGCTTTTCGGCGGCCGAGCCGGGCAAGATGTTCGCGACCATCAATGTCAACGAGCAGGTGCCGGTTCGTCAGGATACGAAAGCGAGGCTGGAATATTCCGGCCTGACGGGCGTCGCCTCGGTCATGCTCGAAGGCGGCAAGGGCGATGCGCCGGCACTTCCGGCGGCCGGGGACGGCGGCGCGCCGGTCATCACGGCGATGCCCGGCCAGATGCAGAACCTGATGGACGCGGCGCAGAAAATGCTCGCTCGGGCCGACGGCGTCATGTTCCAGGTCGAGCAGTTCGTGGACACGGCCAAGCCGCAACTCGAGGCATCGGTTTCGAACATCAAGACGTTTTCGGAAGGCCTGAGCGCGGTCGAGCCGGAAAAGGTGAAGCAGATCGTCGATAATGCGGTGACGTTCTCCGACGCGCTGGCCCGCAACAGCGAGAATGTCGATGCCATGATCGCCGATGCGCGCGTCATGATCGAACAGCTCAAGGGCGCCTCGGCGCGTGTGGACGGCGTTCTGGCGAAAGCGGACGGCCTGCTCGGCGACGGAGAGAATTCCGGCGTCTTCGATGAAGTGAAGAAAACCGCCGAATCCATTCGAATCCTTGCCGAAAATCTCGACAAGCGCACGGCGTCACTTTCGGGTGACATGTCGCAGTTTACCGGGCAGGGCCTGCGTGATCTCAGTGGACTTATCGCCTCTGGTCGGGAAACCTTGGCGAACGTGGATCGAGTCGTTCGCAATCTCGAGAACAACCCGCAAAGGTTCATCTTTGGCGGCGGCGGCGTTCCGGAGTATAGTCCGTCGCGCTGAGGCATGATCCTGTCGCCGGTTTGCGGTCGCATGCACCGGCGCGAGGCCGTTCTCGCGACGGGGTACGTTCAGGGGCGGTTCTCGGGAAGATCGGGGCTGGAGACTTCAGGGTGCGGGCATTTCCGATACCTGGCCGCGTTATCGTGGCCTTAGCTGCCGCCGCCATGCTCGGCGGATGCACGAGCATGCTGCGCGAGGCGCCGCTCGCGACCTATGACCTGTCAGCGCCGTCGAGCTTCTCCGGACGCGCCGCCGCGGGGCGGGGTGTTCTTGTGGTCGATGAGCCGACCGCGATCCGCACCCTCGATTCCAATCGCATGGTGGCCCGGTCCGGCGGCCAGATTTCCTATGTGCCCGGCGCGCAATGGACCGACCGCCTGCCGAGCCTTGTGCAGACCCGCATCGTGCAGGCGTTCGAGAATGCCGGCCGCATCGGCTCGGTCGGCCGCGCGCAGGATCGCCTGGCGGGCGATTACCAGCTCATAACCGACATCCGCGCCTTCGAGATCGACGCCGGTTCTGGCGCGCGGGCGCAGGTGGAGATCGCCGCCAAGCTCGTGGACCGCACCGGCCGCGTGCGCTCGGGCCGCGTGTTCGACGCCACGGCTCCGGCCGGCGACGTTTCCGGCCCTGCCGCGAGTGCGGCGCTCGACCGCGCGCTCGGCCAGGTGCTGGTCGAGATGGTAGGCTGGGCCAGCGGCCATATCTGAGCGGCCACGCCAAGGCACTGCGTCCGCGACCGTGACGGTGAAGGGGCGGGTGGTAAAGGGACGCGGGCAGGGAAGGGTCGTGGTCGAGAACCTGGCCGATCCGATCGCCGCCCATCTCGATGCCGAACCTATTTCGGAACGCTCAACATATTGCTCAACCGCCCGCTGCTGCTGAGGCCGGAAACGGCAATGCTTTGCGATGGTGTGCGTGCCTTCTGGCCGGTGACGGCGATGGGAATGCCCATGCTGGCGCTTCGCTGGACCAGATGCCCTTATCATGCGCTTGAACTGGTCGCCGCCGAGAGCCTGCGTGAGCGCTTCGGGTGGACGGACGGGCAGAAGGTCGAGCTTGCGTTTGCCGCGCGCGATGTCGGGACGCTGTCGTTCCGCGCGCGGCTTGCCTGGACGCTGCTGTGGCGGATGCACCCGACCGGCGTGTACGACCGGCATATGCCGGCCGTCCATCATGCCAACCCAAGGGCGGTGCAGCTTACCCTTCAGCCGATTCCTCCGGGCGGGCCGGAGGACGCGGAGACCTAGCGGTCTTCCAGCCGTCCCGAAGCGTGGGCAAGCAGGGTGTAGACCTTGCCGGTCTCCGACGACAGATAGCTGCGCGCTACCGAAGGATCGCGCTCATTGCGCGAAACCTCGTCGAGCAGCCGCTCGAATTCGCCGATATAGCGGTCGACCGTCTGGCGGAACTCGCGGCTCTGGCCGTAGCGCATCCGTACATCTTCCAGCGCCTGAAGGCCGGCCTGCGTGTACAGACGGCGCGAGAACACGTTGCGCTCGCCGCGGCGATAGCGTTCCCACACATCGAGCGTGGCCTGACCGTCGATCAGATGGTCGATATCGGCGGCGAGGTGGTCGAGCGGGCCGCCGGCGGGGCGGGGCGCGCGCTGGGCGGCCTGTTCGCGGCGCGGTTCGGCCGGGCTCACCATGCGGCGCGGGGCCGGCATCTGATCGCCGTCCGAGGCGCGGGCGAGAAGGCCCGTGAGCCAGCCGCCATCGGCGCCGGCTGCCGGCGTTTCATCGCGGCGATGCTGGCGCGGCGTTTCGCGGTCCGGCGCGCCCTCGCGCAGAACCTCGTTCCGGCGCGCCGGCTCGTTCTGGTAGGCGTAATCGGCCTGACGCGGCTCGGCGACGTCATGCGCGCCCTGACGCGCGGCGATTTCCGACAGCGAATTGAGCGCGCGGATCTGTTCGGACACGACGCGGCGGATGGCCGAGGTGCTTTCCTCGGTCTCCTGCGGCATCTGCGTCAGGCCGCGGCGCACTTCCTCGCGCGTGGTTTCCAGCTCGTTGTGGATCGCGCTCGTCATGCCGCGCATGTCCTGCGCGACGGTGCCGAGGCCCTCCGACGCATTCTTGAGCAGGGTCGTCATTTCCGACAGCGTGTCCTCGTAGGTCGCGCGGAGCGAACGGGCGGTGCGCTCGCGCTCCTCATCGGAAATCTGGCGCAGCGCGCCGAGCTGCTCCTCGATCGAGCGGGTCGCATTGGCGACTTCTTCCGACAGCATCGAGCCGGCATTGCGCGCGCGCGTTTCGGCGCTCGTCAGCGAGGCGTCGATCAGGCGGGTGAAGCCCTGCAGCACGCCGTCGAGTTCGGACGCGCGGCTGTCGATGGTCTGCGCCAATGTCTCGAGCGAGCGGCGGCGGCTTTCCATCGTGTCTTCCATCGCGTGCTGCGTGGAACCCAATGCGGTGATGGCGGTCGACAGCCCGCGGCTCTGCTCGTCGAAGCGGGTGGTGAGATTGGCGAGATCGGCGACGACCGTGCGGCCGACGGTGCGAAGCTGATCGAGCTGGCTCGCCAAAGCCGCGTTCTTCTCGCCGGTCGAGCGGGACAGATCGTCGATCGTTTCCGTCGCGCGGGCGACGAGATCGCTGATCGCGTGCGAGGTCGTCTGGATGCTCGACAGGGAGGTCGCGACCGAGCCGCGCAACTGGTCGCCGGCATTCTTCAGGTCGGCGGCCGCCTTCAGCGTCTCGGACGAGATCGTGTCGGTCACGTTCGTGACCGTCGTCGCGACATCGCTCTTGATGCGCTCGACCGAGGAGGACAGGGCGGTCGAGGCGATATGGGTCTGGTCTTCCAGCGCCTTGACGACGGCTTCGCCGGCCTTGGAGACTTCGCCGGAAAGCTCGCCCCTGCGCTCGGTGAGCGTCTGTACGAACCTTTCGCCGCTTTCGTCGAACACGCGGCCGAGTTCCCTGGTGCGTTCGCCGAGCGTGTCGGCAAGGCCGATGGTGCGCTCGCGCAGCGTCTCGACCGTGCCCTTCGACAGGCGGTCGAGCGAGCCTTCGACCTCGCTTGCCGCCACGATGAGGGAATCGGTCACGTTCTGGACCTTGTCCGTCAGGCGGTCGGAGATCGAATTGCCGCGCTGTTCGAGCGTCGAGGACACGGTGTCCAGACGATCCACAACGGCGGATTCGAAGCGCGTGATCCGGGTGTCGAGGCTTTCGGCCACTTCGGCGGCCTTGTTGCCGAGCGCCGAATTGACGATTTCGGCACGCTCTTCGAGCGCGGCGACGACGGCATTGGAGCGGGCGGCGACATCGGCGGCGAATTTCACCGCGCGCTGGTCGAGCGTCTCGGTCAGTTCGCGCCCGCCCTCGGAGAGGGTGCGCGACAGCTCGACCGTACGGCTCGCGAGCATTTCGTTGAAGCTCTGGGCGCGCGAGTCGAGGCCCTCGCCGATGCGCTGCAGGCGGCCGTCGAGATTGGTGGCGATCTCCTCGACCTTGAAGCCGGCGCTTTCGCGGAACCCTTCGAGGCGCGAGGCGACGGCGGCGTCGAGTTCCTCGGCGCGGCGCGAAATGAGCGTATCGAAGCTCTCGGCGTGGCGGCCGAGCGTGCCGTCGAGGCCTTCCACATGGCGGCCGAGCGTGCTGTCGAGCGCCTGGGTGCGGGCTTCGAGCGTCTGGACGACGTTCGAGGCGCGCACATCGACGATCTCGGCGAGATCGCGGACGCGGGCGCCGAGGCTCGCTTCCAGATGGGCGCTGTCGGCGGCGATCTTGTCGGCGATCTCGACCGCGCGGCCGGAGATCAGCGTGTTGAGTTCGCCGAGCGAGGTCGACATCGCATCGGTCACGGCGCCGCCGTGATCGATGAGCGTGCTGGTGAGTGCTTCGGCGGTTTCGGAAAGCTGTTCGTTGATGCGGTTCGAGCGGCGCGCGATGGACTGCGACAGTTCGGTGCCGACAAAGGCGACCTGCTGCGCGAGTTCGCTGACGCGGACGACGAGCTGTTCGCCCATGCTGGCGGCGGCGCCGTCGAGCGTGTCGCGTACATGCACGACGCTTGAATTGATGCGGTCGGAAAGCTGCGACTCGAATGTATCGGCGCCGCGGAGCAGGGCGTCCGCCGCGCTCGCCGCCGCCATCGAGATGCGCGCTTCGAGATCGTCGCCGCGCACGACGATCAGTTCGTGCATACGCGATGTCGTCAGCGCCATCTGGTTGGTCAGGCTGTCGCCGCGCTCCGAAATCGTCTCGGCCGCGCGCTCGCTGGCTTCGGCGATGCTGCGCTCGGCAACGGCCACGCGCTGCACCAGCAGGTCCTCGGTGCTGCGTGCGCCGGCGTCCAGCGTGTCGCGGATGGAGAGGATGCGGTTGTCGATGCTCTCGACCATGCGGTTGCCGGCATCCTGCAACGTGATTTCGAGCTCGTCGCCGCGCCCGACGATCGCGTCGTGTATGCGCACGGAGGCCGATTCCATGCGGTCGGCGAGACCGGCGCCCTTGGAGCCGAGAATGTCGGTGATCTTCTCGCCGGTTTCGTCGAGCTTGGCGGTGACTTCTGCGCCGCGCAGAGACAGGTCGAGCAGGAGGCTGTCGCCGGTCGTCTTGAGCGTTTCGTTCACGTCCGACACACGTGCGGTGATCGTGGACGCGACGTCCTGACTCGTCATCATCAGCGTCTGCGTCAGGGTTTCGGCGCGGTCGGTGAAGGTCTGTGCGATCTCGCGGCCCGAACGTTCCAGCGTCTCGTTCACCATCTCGCCGCGCGAGGAGATCGTCTCGGCGATGCGCGCGCCGGTGTCGGAGATCGTGTCCGTCATTTCGCGGGCACGGTCGGTGAGCATCGTCGTCAGCGAACCGCCGGTCGACATGAGAGTCTGCGCGATCTCGCCGGAGCGCTCGGAGAGAGCGGAGGTCACGACCTGGCCGGAATCCATCAACGCCCGCGAGACGGCTTCGCCGCGCTCGGTGAGCTGCGCGGTGAGATTGGCGGTGGTCGTCGTCAGGGTCAGGC
Organism: Pseudomonadota bacterium; assembly: GCA_023388965.1. Lineage (GTDB taxonomy): Bacteria > Pseudomonadota > Alphaproteobacteria > Rhizobiales > Methylopilaceae > Flaviflagellibacter. The sequence goes on from JAEWFF010000069.1 coordinate 104,210, forward strand.
CGATCGACTGCGCGCGTTCTTCCAGCGTGTCGGAAATGCGGTTGCTCGTCAGCGTGAAGCTGTCAGCGACGGCGCGCGAGCGCTCGTCGAAGGCGCGGGTGATGTCGTTGGAGGTCGTCAGCAACGTGTCCTGAATACCGACGGCGCGGGCGCCGAGTTCGGATGCGAGACGGTCGGACGTATCGATCAGGCCGCGATTGAAGTCGACGCTGGTTTCCGTCAGGCGGTCGATGACCGCATTGCTCTGCGTGGTGACGGACTGGATCAGGCTTTCGCCGGCCTGGCCGACGGCCTGCGTGATCTGGATGCTCTTGTCGCCGAGCGAGCGCGTCACGCGGTCGCCGGCATCGGTGATCGAGGAGGTCAGGGCGTCGGTCGCGACCGACAATTCGCGCGACAGGCCCGTATGGGCATCCTGGATCGAGGTGCGCAGTTCGCCGGCATTGTGCACCAGAGCTTCGCGCTCGGAACGCAGATCGTCGATCAGGCCGCGCATGCGCGTTTCGTTGTCCTGATAGGCGCGCTCGAGCGTCACCACTTCGCCGCGCACCGTCGCTTCGAGTTCGCCGGCGCGGGTCAGGACGCGTTCGAGGCCGGAATCCATTGCGGAGATTTCGCGGCGCACCGCTTCGCCGAGCGAGACGACGGCGGCATGGCTGGTCTTGTCGGGCTCGGCGAGGCGGATCGCGACCTGCGTCATGGAGCGGGCGACAAGGCGCATTTCGGCCGCGCGGCGGGCGAGGGCGGCCAGTGTGAAGAAGAACAGGATCGGGGCTGCGGTGACGATGGCCAACATGCCGAGCTGGGCGAGGCCGCCCGGGGCGGACAGATCCAGCGCACTCGGGCCCATCACGCCCTGCACATACAGATACACCAGAGCGAGCCAGATCGCGGAGCCTACGGCGGCAAGGCCGACGGGCATCATCGAGGTCTTGCCCTGAAGGCCGTAAAGCAGATGTGCGAAGGAGCGGGCGTCGTCGTTTGCCGCGCGCGTCGCGGTCAAAGCGGGCTTTTTCTCATCCCGGAAAAGTTCCTCGTCGGAGCTTCCGTCGAGGTTCAGCGCATCCTCGACCGCCGATACCGCCGCCTGGGACGGATTCTGCGCCGTGCTGGGGTAGTTTGCCATTTACTCTGCCTCGCTGCCGTACCGCATACTAACCGGCTGCGCGTTCTACCTGGAGGCTCGCGATGAGCCGGAACGCGCCCCCCATGGCCCGCTCTTCGATCTTCGCTGAGAACCCTTTACAGGCCCTTGATCCCCCAACTCTTTTTGCGAAGTGGCCGTTCGCATAGGAGTTTTATAGTTCGCCGCCCTTTCGATCCTAACTTTGGCACGGATCGATTCAACTGAACATGTAAAGAATAAGTAAACGTCGTTAACGGTCTTTTAACCATAGCGGGCAAACGCCAAGGCTGCACCCTCCGGTTAGGGTTGGTGCGGCCCGATGTGGAAAACTTCCCGTACGCGTCCGGAAGGGCCGCCCGCTCAGGCGACGCCCAGCTTCTTCTGAAGATTGGTCGATGAGGTCGTGTACTGGAACACGATCCTTTTGTCCGGATTGATGCGCCGCGCCGCGGCCTGGGACATCAAAGCGGCCTCATGGAAGCCGGAAAGGATCAGCTTCAGCTTGCCCGGATAGGTGTTGATATCGCCGATGGCGTAGATGCCGGGCTCCGAGGTCTCGAACTTCTCGGTATCGACCGGGATCAGGTTCTCATGAAGGTTGATGCCCCATTCCGCCAGCGGGCCGAGCTTCATCGTGAGGCCGAAGAAGGGCAGGAGGGCGTCGCACGCGATCTCGGTCATTGTGCTGTCGCTGAGCTTCACGGCGGCGGCTTCGAGCTTGCCGTTCGGGCCCTTGAGTTCAGCAACCTGGCCGATGATGAGGTCGATTTTGCCCTCGGCCACGAGCGCGCGCATCTTGTTCACGCTGTCGGGCGCGGCGCGGAAATCGTCGCGGCGGTGCAGCAGCGTCACGCGTTTCGCGACTGGGGCGAGGCTGAGCGTCCAGTCCAGCGCCGAGTCGCCGCCGCCCGCGATCAGGACATTGCGGTCCTTGAATGCGTCCATCTTGCGTACGGCATAGAAGACCGACTGGCCCTCATATTGATCGACATTGGAGATCGGCGGCTTCTTGGGCTGGAACGAGCCGCCGCCGGCCGCGATGATGACGACCTTGCTTTCGAAGATTTTGCCCGCATTGGTGCCGAGCCAGAACGTGCCGTCCGGCAGCTTTTCGAGGCTTTCGACCATTTCAGAGAGATGGAAAGTCGGCTCGAAAGGCTTGATCTGCTCCATCAGGGCATCGGTCAGGCCCTGGCCGGTGACGACCGGAAGGCCCGGAATGTCGTAGATCGGCTTCTCGGGATAAAGCTCGGCGCACTGGCCGCCGACCTTGTCGAGAATGTCGATGACATGGGCCTTGATGTCGAGCAGGCCGAGTTCGAACACGGCAAACAGCCCGCATGGGCCGGCCCCGATGATGACCGCATCGGTCTTGATGGTCTCAGTCATTGGTCCGTTCGCTTGGATGGCGGGCGCCGCACGCGCCCGCGGAAATGTGGCGGTTATCTAGACCGCCCGAGCCCCGAGGGGAAGCCCGCACCGCAAGGATGGAAGAGGTCTAATCTTGTGTGTCCCGGAAACGCGAAGCGGAGCCCGGGACCCATGCGCCGTGACGGGTGCGGATCATATCGCTGCTATTTTGGGAATATGGGTCCCGGACAGGCGCTGCGCGCCTTCCGGGACATGCGGGATCAACCCTGCCGCGAAGGGGTCGTGACGACGAGGCCGTCCAGCGCGTCCGAAACCTTGATCTGGCACGACAGGCGGCTCGTGGGGCGGACTTCGAAGGCGAAGTCCAGCATGTCTTCTTCCATGGGGGACGGCCCGCCGGTCTTCTCGAACCACTCATCGTCCACATAGACATGGCAGGTGGCGCAGGAGCAGGCGCCGCCGCATTCCGCCTCGACTTCCGGAATGCCGTTCTGCAGGGCCGTTTCCATGACGGTCGAACCGTTCACAGCCTCGACGGTGCGGGAAGTGCCTTCGGAATCGATGAACGTGATGCTGGGCATATTGGCTCTTGGACAAACGAGAAGGGCGGCAAAGCCGCCCTTCGGAAGACTGCGCAGGATTTAGGCCGAAACGGCGCGCCGCGCTAGAGCCTGGAAAGATTCTTAGTTCTCGGACAGGAGTTCGTCGATTTCCTCGACGACTTCCGAGATGCACTCGGCCAGAACGGCGACCTGCTCGCCCGCCGTCGTTCCCGCGCGGGCGGCGTTTTCGAGCGCCTGAGCAGCCGTGGCCACGCGCCATGCGCCTACACCCTTCGCCGAGCCGTTCAGCGCATGTGCGATTTCGAACCGGTTCATCGGATCGTTCATCGCTTCGAGCTGAAACAGAACCTGGCGGGCCTGACGGCTGAAGATCGCGAGGACTTCGCGTTCCAGGTGGCGGTCGCCATTGGTCTGACGGGAGAGGTGGACAAGGTCGAGCGGACGCTCATAGACCGAAGACTCAACGCGTTGTGCAACCAACATTGGGACGTGGTTTCCTGATTGAACCTGGTTATATGTCGCGCTCTCGGCGTGACGGGTTCTGTCTTTCCCGCCGCGCATGTCGAATTTAAGGCGCGTTGCACCTACAGGGCGTTAATGAGACGCTTTGCATTCGTGAAAGGTTCCTTTTCCGTGTCCGCATTGCCCGAAAGTCACACTTGATGCGTCGTCTCATCCTTTTCCGGCATGCGAAAGCCGCGCCGCACGATGCGACCGACGACGATTTCGACCGCCCGCTGACGCCGGAAGGGCGCGAAGCTGCGGCGGGAATGGGGCAATGGCTGGACGAAAACGGCATCGTGCCCGATCTCGTCGTCTGCTCGCCCTCCGCCCGTACGCGCCAGACCTGGGATGCCGCGCGCGGCGCCTTCGATCCGGAACCGGCTCTTATTTACGAGCGCCTCGTCTATGACGCCGCTCCCGCCACCCTGTTCGAGATCGTGCGCAGCGCCGATGCGGATGTGCAGACATTGATGCTGGTGGGCCATAATCCCGGCATGGAGGCTTTGGCCTCGGCCCTGGCCGAGAGCGCGGAACCGGAGGTCGCCGACCGTTTTGAGAAAAAATTCCCGACCGCCGCCGTCGCCATTCTCGATTTCGAGGATATTCCGTGGGCCGCGGTCGAGGAAAAGACGGGCTGGCTTTATGCCTTCGAAACGCCCAAACATCTCGGCCTGAAGGATTGAGGCTCGTGTATGGATAGGCGGAAATAGCGTGCTGTCCGACCAGTTGAGGGGCGTGCTGCTGCTGATGCTGGCCTATATGGCCGGCACCTTCGCGGCGGGTCTCGTGGATGCCGGCGTGCCTGGCGCCATTTTCGGCCTCGTCCTGTGCCTCGTCGCCATGCTCGTCTGGCCGCCTTTTCAGGAATTCATTCGTTCCGGCGCGACGGTCCTTCTGGCGCTTATTCCGCTGTGCCTCGTGCCGCTTCTGGTGCGGATGATCGTGGTGCTCGATTTCACGACGCCTGCGGTCTGGCTCATCATCGGCGTCATTACGGTCTGCGCGCTGCTCGGCGTCATTGCCGCCGGGCTGATCGCGCGGTTCTGCCTGCGCGGGGAGGGCGGGGCGTGACCGCGCTCGTGCCGGCGCTTTCCCTCAGCCTTGCGGGCTATCTCGCCGGCCTGTGGCTGCACCGCCGGGCCGGCAATTCCCCGCTTCTGCATCCCGTCGCCCTCGGCACCTTCATCATCGCGGCCGCGCTCGGCCTTCTGGCCCTCGGCGGCTTTCCGTTCGCCGAGCCCTATATCGAGCACAATGCCATCCTCATCGAGGCGCTGTTTCTCGGCGTCGTGGCGTTCGCGCTGCCGCTGATCGAGAATGTCCGCAAGCTGGTACGCGATCTTTTCGGAATCCTGGCCTGCGCGATCCTGTCGTCGGCCGCGCTCGGCATGATCACGCTTGCCTTATCGCTGCTGGCCGGATTTTCCGGGCCGGAGATCGCGGCTCTCAGCCTGCGCACCGTGACGCAACCGATCGCGGTGGCCATTGCCGCCGCCAACGGCCTTTCGGTCGATGTCGTGATGCTCGCGGTTTTCGTCACCGGCATCGCGGTCGTTATCGCCGGCGAGCCACTGCTGCGCATGGCCGGCGTGCGCGATGAGCGCCATGTGGGGCTGGCGCTCGGGATCACGAGCCATACATTCGGCGTCGTGCGCGCTCTGGAAATCGGCCCTCTGTGCGCCGCCTATGCCATGACCGGAATGCTCGTCACGGGGCTTGTCTATGCGTTCGCCCTTCCGCTTCTCCTGCGTCTGCTCTGAGGATCGCCCATGAAAGTGAGCGATTTCACGCACGAAGCCAGGATCGCCGCCGCGAGCATCGTGGAGGCGGCGGCCGATGCGCTGCACCCGACGGTGCGCCTCGGCGTGACCGGGCTTTCGCGCGCGGGAAAGACGGTCTTCATCACCGCGCTCGTCAATACTTTGATGAATGGCGGCCGGCTGCCTCTGTTCCGCGCCTATGCGGACGGGCGGCTGATCGGAACGAGGCTCGCGCCCCAGCCGGACGATTCCGTGCCGCGCTTCGCCATCGAGGATCACCTGAAGGCGCTTCTGGAAGAGCGCCGCTGGCCGGAATCGACCCGCCGCATCGCCGAGCTCCGCCTTGTGCTCGAATTCGCATCCGAAACCTTTTTCGGGCGGCGGCGCGGCTCGACCTTCCTGACGCTCGATATCGTCGATTATCCCGGCGAATGGCTGCTCGATCTCGGCCTGATGGCAAAGAGCTATGCCGAATGGTCGGCGGAGACGGTGGCAATGAGCCGCTCCGGCGCGCGGGCGAAACTGGCGGCGGACTGGCACGCATATCTGGCAAAGCTCGACGCTTCCGCGCCCGAAAGCGAGACGCAGGCGAAAGAAGCCGCGGACCTCTTCACGGCCTATCTGCGCTCCGCGCGCTCCGCGCGCGACACGCTCTCGGCGCTGCCGCCGGGCCGTTTCCTGATGCCGGGCGATCTCGAAGGCTCGCCCATGCTGACCTTCGCGCCGCTCGACATCGCCGCCGATGCTGCGGCGCCGTCAGGCTCGCTCCATGCGATGATGGAGCGCCGTTACGACGCCTATGTGCGCGAGATCGTCAAACCCTTTTTCCGCGATCATTTCGCGCGGCTCGACCGCCAGATTGTTCTGGTCGATGTGCTCGCCGCGCTCGATGCCGGGCCGGATGCCGTGGCCGATCTCGAAACCGCGCTGACCGATGTGCTCGACGCGTTCCGCCACGGCCGCAACACATGGCTCAGCGCGCTGTTCCGCCCGCGTGTCGACCGCATCCTGTTCGCCGCGACGAAGGCCGATCATCTGCACCATTCCAGCCACGACCGGCTGGAGGCCATTCTCGGCCGCCTCGTCCAGCGTGCCCGCGAGCGTGCGCAATTTGCCGGCGCGAAGGTCGAGGTGCTGGCCATTTCCGCCGTGCGGGCGACGCGCGAGGCTTTGGCGAAACAGGGCCGGCAGGAGCTTGGCGTCATCGCCGGCACGCCCGAAGCGGGCGAGCGCTCCGGCGATCAGGTCTTCACCGGCGAGGAGGACGTCGGCGTCTTCCCTGGCGATCTTCCGGCCGATCCGGATGCTGCGCTCGCGCCGGGCGGCTATAAAGGCCGCGCCGGAGGCGGGGAGGCCGATGTCGGCATCCTCAAATTCCGCCCGCCGAAACTGGAGGCCGGTCCTTCGGACAAGCCCGTCCTTCCCCATATCCGCATGGACCGCGTGATCGAATTTCTGATCGGGGATAAACTGGTTTGAGCCGATGAGCTTCCGCACCCAATATCTCGAACGTCTGATGCAGGTCGAAAACCTCACATATGAGGATTTCGAGAAGCTGTACGATTTCTACGTCGATAACCTGGACCGTGCCGAGTTCACGCAGGACGAGCTTTATCTGCTCGACGATGTGAAGGAGCAGTTCGTCATGACGGCGAATGCCAAACTGTCGTCCGACGACCGCGAACTCGGCCTCATCACCTGGCCGGAATTCCAGCATTTCGTGCGGAACGAGATTTTGCCGGGATTCACGTCCTGATGGCGCGCAAGCCTCAGACCTTCAAGCTCGACGATCCGGAACTCGTGTTTCCGGAGGCGGATGCCGATATCGCCGATCTTCTGGTCGAGGAGCCGACGTCCTCGGGCGAGATCGCGGAAGCGGCGACCGTCACCGCGCCGCCGCCGAAACGCTCGGCGCTTGCCACCCTGTTCTGGTCCTCGCTCGGCGGACTGCTCGCGCTCGGTTTCGGTCTCGGCGTCACGCGCCTCGTCGAGGATCTGTTCGCGCGTCACGAATGGCTGGGCTGGCTCGGCCTCGGCCTTGCGGGCGTGTTCGGTCTCGTCCTGCTCGTGCTCGCTGCGCGGGAATTTTTTGCGCTGCGCCGCCTCGGAAAGATCGACGGCCTGCGCGCCCGCGCGGAAGAGGCGCTCGTGCAGGACGACCGTGCACTTGCGCTCGGCGTCATCTCGGACCTCGATGCGCTGTATGCACGCAATGCCCGCACGGCGCGCGCCCGTGCTAACCTGAAGCGCGACCGGCAGGCCATCATCGATGGTTCCGATCTCATCCAGCTTGCCGAACGCGAACTGATGACGGGGCTCGATCTCGAGGCGCACCGTCTGATTGCGGGCGCGGCGAAGCGCGTTTCGGTCGTCACCGCGGTCGCCCCGCGCGCGGTCATCGATATCGCCGTGGTCGCCGCCACCGCCGTCGCGCTCATCCGCAAGATCGCCGATGTCTATGGCGGACGTCCGGGCACGCTCGGATTTTTCCGCCTGCTGCGTCATGTATTGACGCATCTTGCCGTTACCGGCGGCATGGCGGCGGGCGAGGGGCTGCTCGATCAGATCGTGGGGCAGGGGCTGGCGGCAAAGCTCTCGGCACGGCTCGGCGAGGGCGTCATCAACGGCATCCTCACGGCGCGCATCGGCCTTGCCGCCATGGCGGTGTGCCGTCCGTTGCCGTTCGCGGCGCGCAAACCGCCGACGCTCCGCGAGGTTGCGGGTGGGTTATTTGGGCCGAAGGAGAAGTAGGGACGTTCGCTCGCATCCGGTCCGTGCCCCTCTCCCGTTTACGGGAGAGGACGACTCGACGCCGGAAGGCGTCGAGCGAGGTGAGGGGGAAAACCGCGAATTCAGGACCTGTGAGCCCCTCACCCGGCGACCGCTTCGCGGTCTGCCGACCTCTCCCGCAAGCGGGAGAGGGGGACATCACCCCTCCAGCTTTTCCGTGTCTTCGATCTCGATGCCGAAGCCCTGGAGGCCGACATAGCGGCGTTCCTTGGAGGCCAGAAGCCGGATGGACGAGACGCCGAGATCCTTCAGGATCTGCGCGCCGAGGCCGATATCCTTCCACTGGTCCGCGCGCTTGGCCTCCGATGAATCGCCGTCGCCCGGCGTATTGACGGGCACGCCCGCCGTCCCGTCGCGCAGGAAGACGAGCACGCCGCGCCCGCTTTTCTCGAAATGGCGAAACGCCGCGCGCACAGTGCGCCCGCCGCCGAAGACGTCGCCGATAACGTCCGCGCGGTGCAGGCGCGCTGGAATATGCGTGCCGCTCGAAATATCGCCATGAACGACCGCGATGTGGTGCACCTGATCGAACGGCGTCACATAGGCATAGCCCTTGAGGGTGCCGATGGCCGTTTCGACCGGGAATTCGGATACGCGCGTCACCAGCTTCTCGCGCGACTGGCGGTACGCGATCAGCTCCGCGACCGAAATCTGCGGCAGTTCGTGCTGCGTCGCGAAGCCCGTCACCTGCGGCCCGCGCATCACCGTGCCGTCGTCGTTGACGAGTTCGGCGATGACGCCGACCGGCGGCAGGCCGGCGAGCTTGCACAGATCGACCGCCGCTTCCGTATGGCCCGAGCGCATGAGCACGCCGCCGTCCTTGGCGATCAGCGGGAAGACATGGCCGGGGCGCACGAAATCGCCGGCGCCCATATTGCCGTTGGCGAGCGCGCGCACTGTCTGCGTGCGCTCATCGGCCGAAATGCCGGTCGTCGTGCCCTTCACATCGACCGAGACGGTGAACGCCGTCTGCATCGGCGCGTCGTTGTGCGACACCATAGGGGTGAGGTTGAGCCGCCGCGCCTCGTCGGACGTCAGCGGCGCACAGACGATGCCGCTCGTATGGCGGATCGTGAAGGCGAGCTTTTCAGGCGTCGCATGCGTTGCGGCGAAGATCAGGTCGCCCTCGTTCTCGCGGTCGTCGTCGTCGGTCACGACGACGATGCGGCCCTCGGCGAAAGCGTCAATGGCGGCCCGCACGCGGGCGAAGGGATCCTGGGTCATGATGTTCGTCTACAGTCCTCATCCTGAGCCGGCATCGTGGCGAAGCCGCGAGCCGTGTCGAAGGATGGTCAAGAGTTCAGTGCCTGCCGCCATCCTTCGGCGCGGCTCATGCTCCGCATGAGTCCGGCTCAGGATGAGGGTTGGAATCAGCCCACCTGACCCCGGTGTCTCAGATAATGGTCCGCGAGCACGCACGCCATCATCGCTTCGGCTATGGGCACGGCGCGGATGCCGACGCAGGGGTCGTGCCGCCCCTTGGTCGACACCTCAACCTCGTTGCCCGCCCGGTCGATGCTCTTGCGCGGCGTCAGGATGGAGGAAGTCGGCTTCACCGCGAACCGCGCCACGATCGGCGCGCCGTTCGAAATGCCGCCCAGAATGCCGCCGGCATGGTTGGCGAGGAAAACCGGCTTGCCGTCATTGCCCACGCGCATCTCGTCGGCGTTCTGCTCGCCGGTGAGGCGCGAAACGCCCATGCCGTCGCCGATCTCGACGCCCTTGACGGCATTGATGCTCATGAAGGCGGCGGCGAGGTCAGCGTCCAGCTTGCCGTAGACCGGCGCGCCCCAGCCGGCCGGCACGCCCTCGGCGACGACCTCGACGGTCGCGCCGATGGAGGAGCCTGCCTTGCGCACGCCGTCCAGATAATCGGCCATGGCGTCGGCGGCCTTGGCGTCCGGGCAGAAGAAGGGGTTTTTGTCCACCTCGGCCCAGTCCCAGCGCGCGCGGTCGATCTCGATCTCGCCCATGGCGACGAGCGCGGCGCGGATCGCGACGCCCGGGATCACCTTGCGCGCAATGGCGCCGGCCGCGACGCGCGCCGCCGTCTCGCGGGCGGAGGAGCGCCCGCCGCCGCGATGGTCGCGGATGCCGTATTTGGCCTCGTAGGTATAATCGGCATGGCCGGGCCGGTAGCTGGCCTCGATCTCCGAATAGTCCTTGGAGCGCTGGTCGGTGTTCTCGATCAGCATGGCGATGGGCGTGCCGGTGGTCAGCAGCCTGCCGTCCTGCTCCATCGTGCCGGATAGGATTTTCACCTCGTCCGCCTCGCGGCGCTGGGTCGTGAATTTCGACTGACCCGGCTTGCGCTTGTCGAGGAAGCCCTGGATTTCCGAAAGGTCGAGATCGAGCCGGGGCGGACAGCCGTCCACCACGCAGCCGAGCGCTGGCCCATGGCTCTCGCCGAAGGTCGTCACGCGAAACAGATGGCCGAACGTGTTGTGGGACATGGAGTTGGTTTACGAGGGAGAAGGGGGAGGGGCAAGCGGGGGGACAAACGGTCTGTGTAGGCAGTGCGTAATGTATGACGTTGGACGACCAATCTGCTGAAATTGCCATATGCGATTCTTCGAAGATGGCCCCATCATACCAAACGAGCTTCTAGAAGCTCGAGACAATGGCGAAGTCGTATTTTTTTGCGGTGCAGGTGTTTCGATCCCTGCGGGGTTGCCTAGTTTTTCTCAGTTGGCTCGGGGTGTCATTGAGGAACTCGGTGTTCCAGAAGACTCTCCAGGCAGAAAAATGCTGGAACGAGCTCTCCGCGTGACGTTGCCCCCAACTTCTATCCAGTTCTGAGTTCGTTTCCGGCGGTGGTTTTGCCCTGCTGGGCGGGTGAAGCGGCGGGTGCTTGCGCGGAGCCGTTGGCGTAGCACAGCGCGAGCGACCG
>JAEWFF010000079.1 GCA_023388965.1 Pseudomonadota bacterium
GCGACTACGCGCGCAACGCCGTGCGCATGAGCGCGCTGATGGGCGCGCACGCGATCCACGTCTACACCCACGACTCCATCGGCCTGGGCGAGGACGGCCCGACCCACCAGCCGATCGAGCACCTGGCCAGCCTGCGCGCGATCCCGGGCAACGACGTCTGGCGTCCCTGCGACGCGGTCGAGTCCGCGGTGTGCTGGAAGGCCGCGATCGAGCGCCGGGATGGCCCGGGCTGCCTGGTGTTCTCGCGCCAGAACCTGGCGCCGCAGCAGCGTGACGCGGCCCAGGTCGCGGCGATCGCGCGCGGTGGCTACGTGCTGAAGGATTCGGTCGGCGCCCCGGGGATCATCCTCATCGCCACCGGCTCGGAGGTCGGCCTGGCGATGGACGCCGCCGCGCAGCTCGGCGACACCGTGCGCGTGGTGTCGATGCCCTCGACCGACGTCTTCGACCGCCAGGACGCCGCGTACCGCGAGTCGGTCCTGCCCGACGCCTGCCGCAAGCGCGTCGCCATCGAGGCCGGCATCAGCGATTTCTGGCGCAAGTACGTGGGCCTGGACGGCGCGGTGATCGGCATCGACCGCTTCGGCGCCAGCGCCCCGGCGGAAGTGCTGTTCCCGCACTTCGGCTTCACGGTCGAGGCGGTGGTCGACGCCGCGCGCGCGCTGTAATCGGCGCGCAGGGGAGGGCGAGGACATGGCGCAGCGCGAGTGGGTGGCCCACGCCATCCACACCATCGAGGCCGACTTCAACCGTTCGGCCGACACGCACCTGATCCCGATGCCGTTGCCCGGTTTCCCGGGCATCGACGTCTACCTCAAGGACGAGTCCAGCCACCCCACCGGCAGCCTCAAGCACCGGCTGGCGCGCTCGCTGTTCCTGTACGCGCTCACCAACGGCTGGCTGCGCGAGGGCCGGCCGGTGGTCGAGGCTTCGAGCGGCTCGACCGCGGTGTCGGAGGCGTATTTCGCGCGGCTGCTGGGGCTGCCCTTCATCGCGGTGATCCCGGCCAGCACCTCGCCGGAGAAGATCGCCGCGATCGAGTTCCACGGCGGCCGCTGCCACCTCGTCGAACGCGCCTGCGACCTCGACGCCGAATCGCACCGCGTGGCGGCCGAAACCGGCGGCCACTTCATGGACCAGTTCACCTACGCCGAGCGGGCGACGGACTGGCGCGCGAACAACAACATCGCCGAGTCGATCTTCCGGCAGATGGCCGAGGAGCCGCACCCGGTGCCGGCCTGGATCGTCTGCAGCCCCGGCACCGGCGGCACCGCGGCCACGCTCGGCCGCTACGCGCGCTACCGCCGGCACGACACGCGCGTGCTCTGCGCCGATCCGCAGGAGTCGGTCTTCCACGACGCCTACCGCGCCGCGCTCGCCGGCGAGCCCTGGCGCGACTTCACCCACCCCTGCGGCTCGCGCGTGGAGGGCATCGGCCGCCCGCGCGTGGAACCGAGCTTCATCCCCAGCTGCATCGACGCCATGGTCAAGGTGCCCGATGCGCTGGCGCTGGCCGCGATGCGCCACGTCAGCGCGACCCTCGGCCGCCGCGTGGGTGGTTCCACCGGCACCAACTTCGTCGGCGTGCTGCACGCCGCGCAGCGCATGGCCGACGCCGGCCGCAGCGGCTCGATCGTCACCATCCTCTGCGACAGCGGCGAACGCTACGCCCACAGCTACTACGCCCCGGCGTTGTACGCCGGCAACGGCATCGCCGTGGTTGGGCCGGATGCGGTGATCGCCGCGGGCGTGGCCGGTGGCGACATCGAAGGCCTGGACCCGCTCGGCGAGGCCTGAGTCCGCTCCAGCGCGCGGCGCTTGACAGTCTGTTCGTTTACGCCTGTAATCAATAAAAACTACAGACGTAATCGATATGCCGATCAGCGAATCCGAAGCCGTGGTGATGGAAGTCCTCTGGAACGAGCAGCCGCTCGCGGCCGAGGACGTAGTGGCGCGTCTGTCCACTCGCGCCGACTGGGCGGAACCCACGATCAAGACCCTGCTCAACCGCCTGCTGAAGAAGGGTGCGGTTCGTGCGGAGCGCGACGGGAGACGCTACCTGTATTCACCGGTACTCAGCCGCGAGGCCTGGGTGGACGGCCAGAGCGCGGGCGTGCTCGACCGCCTGTTCGGTGGTCGCGTCGCCCCGCTGGTGGCGCACTTCAGCGAGCGCGGGAGGCTCAGCCAGGACGACATCGACGCCCTGCGCCGCCTGATCGAGGAGCTCGACGATGAGCGCCGCTGACGCCCTGCTGCGCTGGCTGGTCGACGGCAGCCTGGCCGCCAGTGCCGCGCTGCTGCTGGTGCTGGCACTGCGGCACCCGCTGCGGCGGCTGTTCGGCGCGCGCGTGGCGTATGGCGCCTGGGTGCTGGTGCCGCTGGCGCTGGCGGTGGCCGCGCTGCCGCGGCCGCGCTCCAGCCAGCTTCTCGCACCGGAATTCCTGGCGCTGCATCCGGGCGTACTGGTGCGGGCAGCGCCGGATGTCGCGCCCGGACCGTCCGTTGACGCCTTCGGCGGATGGCCGGCGTTCGTGATCGCAGGATGGCTGGCGGGCATGACGCTGCTGGCGCTGTATTTCCTGCTGCAGCAGAGGCGCTTCGTGCAGGCCCTTGGCCAGTTGCGGCAGGAGGGCGACGGCACCTGGCGGAGCCACCGTGTGCGGGGGCCAGCGGTTGTCGGCGCGCTGCAACCGCGCATCGTCCTTCCCGACGATTTCGACCATCGCCACGCGCCATACGAGGCTGCCCTGG
>JAEWFF010000033.1 GCA_023388965.1 Pseudomonadota bacterium
GCTTTGGGAGGTGACGCCATGCTTAGCATCGACTGGCGTTCGCCGGTGGCATACAGGCACGCGAAGCACATTTCGGCCGCCGGTTTCGCTTGGGAATATCTGCGCCGGAATGACGATTATCGTCAGGCGTTTCAGACCATCGCACTAACCGGAGGACCGTCCGGCCGCGACCTTGAAGCGTTCGCGGATCGCTGGGGGTTGCGATTTCCCGTGCGATCCCGACGCGCCGCTTGACCGGCCGCCACCAATCTGGAGTCCGAGCCTTCAACCGCAAGCGGTGATGCTGTCGCCCGTCGAGCACATGGACGGCGACACCGAACCAATATTGACGCTGGCGCATCTCGCCGGCCTCGACCTGCGCCGTGCTTCCGATGGCTGGCACGGCATCTGGCAGGTCGATGGCGTCGCGCATCAGTTCTGGCTGCCGGAGGTCGTGCCGGACGCTGCCGCGTTTTATGCCGTCACCCTGCCCATGGATTCCTTTCTGGAGCTTCGCGCCCACGCTGCCCGCCGTTTCTGGCGATCCCTCAACGGCCGCGCCCCCGGTCCAGATTTCAGGGCGATCCCCGCCCAGCTCCGGCAATGGCATATCCTGTCCCTGCGCGCGCTCGACGCGCGGCTGCGCGGCGAAAGCTATCGCACCATCGCCGAAGTTCTGCTCGGCTTTCGCGGTACCAAGGAAGATTTTGAGGGCGACCCGCGCAAGAACAAGGCCCGCCGCCTGGTCGCGCATGGCATCAAGATGATGCGCGGCGGCTATCGCCTGTTGCTCCACTATCCGATCAAGCTCGGAAAATCTTGACGGTTTATATCGCGGAATTTCCTTGGCTTGTTGATCCCCACAGCAGCGCAACAAGCGCCAGATTGGCGAGGGCGAGCACAGCCAGCATGATTAGGGTCTGGTCTGTCCCGGCGACGGAAAGCAGAAGTGCGCCCACGGTCGGCCCGACCGCTTGGGCAATGAGGCCCGGTCGCGCCAGCCTCCCCATGATCGGCGCATAGCGTGCGGGACCGAACAGGGCGAGCGGAAGCGCCCCCTTGGCTATAGAGAAGATGCCATTGCCAGCGCCGTAGAGGACGAGCGATAGCCCGATGACGGGAAAGCCGGCGGCGAGCATCGTCATTCCTGCCGCCCCCAAGGCCGTAGCGATTGCGAGCGTCCAGAACGGATGATGCCGCCCGCCGCTCATCATTTCACCGATACGGCCGGCGACTTGCGCCGGACCAATCAGCGCGCCGAGCGCAACCGCTTCGGCCAGAGAGAAGCCGCGTTGCTGCAACAGGGTCAGCAGATGCACCGAAACGATGGTGACACCAAGACCAGCCAGAACCATGATCGCCATCATGGTCAGGTAGGCCCGACGTTCGTGACCATGCAGCGCCAAGCGTGGTGTTTTGCGCACGCCGCCGAGAGGCTTAGGCTTGCCGTTGCGCGGCAGAACAAGCAGCACGAGCGGCAGGCAAATGGCGAGGTGAATCGCGGCATAAGCAGCGCATGTTCCCCGCCATCCCCAATGCTCCAGAAACAGAGCCGAGAGCGGCCAGCAGACCGTGCTTGCGAAGCCGCCCCACAGCGTCAGGGTGGTGATAGCGGATCGCGCCGAATGGCCGTAGTAGCCGCCGAGTGTTGCGAAGGCGGCATCATAGAGGCCCGCCCCCATGCCGAGGCCGAGCACGACCCATCCGGCGACAAACACCCATAGGGACGGGGCGACAGCAAGGATGACGAGTCCGGCGGCAAGGAGCAGGCACGCGGCCGCCAGAACCGGCCGGCCGCCGTGCTGGCCGATGGCGTCGCCCACGCGCGGAGATACGATGCCGGCGGCGAGCAGGCCGAGGGAGAGCGCACCGACGATCCATGCCAGCGGCCAGCCGGTATCAGCCGCGATTGGTGCGGCAAGGACCGCCAGCAGATAGTAGGAACTGCCCCACGCGAATATCTGCATCACACCGAGCGCGGAAATGATAGGCCAGCGGGGACCGGCGATTGCCTGATTTTCGGACGCTTGAGCTTGGGCCATGCTGGATCAGCGTTCCGCCTCGACAGGAGCCGGGCGACGGCCGCCGCGCTCATACCAGCCTTTCGAGCGGTTCACGATCCAGACGACCGAGAGCATGACCGGCACTTCGATCAGCACCCCGACCACGGTTGCAAGCGCGGCCCCGGAATGGAATCCGAACAGGCTTATGGCGGCGGCAACCGCCAGCTCGAAGAAGTTGGATGCGCCGATCAGCGCCGAGGGACCGGCCACGCAATGCTGTTCGCCCACGGCCCGGTTGAGTAGGTAGGCCAGCCCCGAGTTGAAATAGACTTGAATCAGGATCGGGACCGCCAGCAGGGCAATGACGAGCGGTTGCGCGATGATCTGTTCGCCTTGGAAGCCGAATAGCAGCACCAGCGTCACCAGCAGGGCGACGAGCGACAGCGGCCCGAGCTTCGCCAGCAGCGCGGCAAGCGCAGAAGCGCCGCCCGTCGCAAGGAGTCGTCGCCGGACGATTTGCGCGACGATCACCGGAATGACGATGTAGAGCACGACCGAGAGGACCAGCGTTCCCCACGGCACGGTGATGGCGGAAAGGCCAAGCAGCAGGCCGACAATCGGCGCGAAGGCCACCACCATGATAGCGTCGTTGAGCGCGACCTGACTCAACGTGAAATGCGGCTCGCCCTTGGTGAGATTGGACCAGACGAACACCATTGCGGTGCAGGGTGCGGCGGCCAGAATGATGAGGCCGGCGATATAGCTGTCGATCTGGTCGGCCGGCAGATGGGGCCGGAACAGCCAGCCAATGAACAACCAGCCGAGCAGCGCCATCGAAAAGGGCTTGATCGCCCAATTGATAAACAGCGTCACGCCGATGCCGCGCCAGTGCCGGCCGACTTCACCGAGCGCGGCGAAGTCGATCTTGAGCAGCATGGGAATGACCATGAGCCAAATCAGCAGCGCGACCGGCAGATTGACCTTGGCGATTTCGAGAGCGCCGACAGCATGAAACGCACCGGGAAACCAATGCCCGAGGGCGATGCCGACGACGATGCAGAGGGCCACCCAAAGGGTGAGATAGCGTTCAAAGGTGGACATGGGATTTCCTTACGCCGTCGCCACGCGGCGGCCGTGTTCGTCAATCACCCGCTCGCCATCCTCTTTCACGAACTCGCCCCGTTGTGGTGGCAACAGATCAAGCACCGCTTCGGATGGTCGGCAGAGCTTCACCCCTTTGGGGCTGACGACGAGAGGGCGATTAATCAGGATCGGGTGCGCCATCATCGCGTCGAGCAAGGCGTCATCGGTCAATTCAGGATCGGCAAGGCCGAGGTCGGCGTAGGGCGTTCCTTTTTCCCGCAAGATCGAGCGGGGCGACAGGCCGGCGCGCTCGATGAGCTGCACGAGCAGAGCGCGGGAGGGCGGAGTTTTCAGGTATTCGATGATATGAGGCTCGACACCTGCGTTACGGATCAGACCAAGGGTATTCCGCGACGTGCCGCAATCGGGGTTGTGGTAGATAATAACATCCATGTTTCACCTCACGCTGCGCTGCCGCGCGGCGAGCTTGCGCCTTCGGACTGGCCGATTTCGACAAGGCGGGTGCGCAGCGTCGATTTGTCGAGGCTGGAAACGGGAAGCGCCGCGAAAGCTCCGATCCGGTTGCGGAGATAGCGGAACGCGCTCACGAACGCCGTTTGCCGGGCAATCTCCGGGCCTTCGACGGTGGCAGGGTCTTCGATCCCCCAATGCGCCATCATCGGTTGCCCCGGCCAGACCGGGCAGGCTTCGCCGGCCGCGTTGTCGCAGACAGTGAACACGAAATCCATGACCGGGGCGTCAGGCCCGGCAAACTCGTCCCATGCCTTCGAGCGCAGGCCCTCGGTGGGATAGTCGAAGTTCGCCAGCGTCGTGATGGCGAGCGGGTTCACTTCGCCCTTCGGCTGGCTTCCTGCCGAGTATGCGCGGAAGCGTCCCGCGCCATCCTTGTTCAAGATGCTTTCAGCGAGGATCGAGCGGGCGGCATTGCCGGTGCAGAGGAACAGGACATTGAAGATGCGTTCGGGGGCGGTGAGGTCAGGCATGGGTGGCGTCCTTGGCGGGGTCACAACAGGCGACGAGCCGGTTCACGACCGGGCTGCACACGGCCGGGTGGCCTTGGCAGCAGTCGCGCATAAGAAATTCGAGCAGGCCGGACAGCGCCGGATAGGAGGCGCTGTAGATGATCGAGCGGCCGTCCCGGCGAGACTGGACTAGGCCAGCTTGTTCAAGGTGGCTCAGGTGGAAGGACATGCGCGACGAGGATGCGCCGTCCATCGCTTCTCCGATTGCGCCGGCCGGCATCCCTTCTGGCCCGGCCGTGACCAACAGACGCACGATGCGCAGCCGGGTTTCTTGCGAGAGCGCCGCAAACGCAGAGAGAGCTTGCTTTTCGTTCATTGATGCCTCAACATCTCAACAATCATTGAAGTATGGATACACGGACATGAACGTTCACGCCAGCCCCCTAAAGACGGATTTTCAGGATGACGCCTCCCTCGGGGCATTCCTCGATGCTTTGGAAGCGCACGGCGACAAGGCCCTTGTCCTCGCCTATGGCGACGGGCGGCAGGTGCAGGCCGGCTATCACGTCACCGAGGTCAAGGCGGGTTCCTTCGTCACGCTCGACTGCGGCGGTAACCCCGATGCATGGCGGGAAACCGTCTTGCAGATCGAGGACATTCCGGCAACCGAACGCAGCGTGCCCATGACCGTCGCCAAGTTCCAGTCGATCTTGGGAAAGGTCGGCAGCAGGGTTCAGCTCGACAGGGAGGCGCGTTTGACTTGGGAGGTGAGCCGTCCCGGCGATCCGATGCAGGTCTATGATGTGGCCGGCATCGAGATCAAAAGCGACCGGGCGATTGTGCAGTTCAGCCCGCGCCCGGCGATCTGCAAGCCAAGGCATCGTGCGCAGCAGGCCGGAGCGCCTGCCTGTTGCAGATAGCCTCACGCCTTGTTGGCTGCCGCCTGCTCCAGAATCTTGCGATAGCCCTCACGCGATAGCCATTGCGCGCGTTCGAGATGGCTTTGCCAGCAATGATAGGTCCGAAATTCCTCACAGAGCGGATCGCGGTGCAGCACGATCCGCGCGACTTCCTTCCAGTCCGCGCCCTCGGCTTTGGCATCAAGCAAGCGCAGATAGGTCACGAAATGCCGTTCGTCATAGACGGTTATGGTGTCGCCGGTCGGCGCTTCATCGTCCACATCGGGATCGAGTTCGACGGGAACCCGCATAGTCATTCCCCGTATTCGGAGAGAGCTTGTCTGCGGTGCGCCCCCGCAAACGATTCTCTCTGACTCTTGGTGATCGGGGAGTTCGAAACCGCTGTTACACGGCCCTATGGCCTTTAGCTCGGCGAGCCTGTTGTATACGCCACAGGCTCCCCGACCATAAGGTCAAGGAGTTTGGTGCCGTCACGGCCGGCACCAACCGGTAACAGAGGGGTTTCGACGCCCCAGAGCAGCGCGTCTGCTCCACTCACAATCTTAGCCGAGCCGCGCGCGAATGTCTTTGCCTTTTCGGCGCGGCACGGCGGCGGGTGACTGAAATCCCTTATCTATCGGCCGCGCAGCGCCCCGAAGGGGGGTGCCGCCAGCGCATCGGCGCAAATGCGGCACGCTACGCGCCGCCGATCCCTCGCCATGGTTCGCCACAGTCCGCTGCCGCCCCCGGCAGCCTAACCCCGACTGGAGGTGATCCATGCCCAACCCGCTTGCGGGCCTGCCGCCGCGCCTGTTGCGCACCAAGGAAGCCGCGCGCTTCCTCGGCATATCCACCCGCACCCTTGAGAAACATCGCACCTACGGCACCGGCCCGACCTATCGCAAGGTCGGTGGCCGCGTCCTCTACACCGTGCGCGATCTGGAAGACTGGAGCGCGGCAGGCGAACGTAAATCCACTCGCGACAAGACCGCCGGCACCGTCTTCCCCGCGCGTCCCCTCACGCCCGAAGAACGGGGCAACTGCTAGATGCTGCGCGAGGACGATCACGACTCCGCGCACCCTACCGAGGACAGCGAGCGCAGCCGCTTGGCCCCCTTTGTGGTCGCAACGGGCGACGCGCCACCGCGCGACCAGCGCGACTTGATGGAACGGCCGTTTTTCTCGCTGGCGAAGACCCCGCGCACCAAGCCGATTCTCTACAAGGCCACCGACATAGAGGTGCAGGTGTTCGGGATGCCCGAGCACGGCATGGCGACCATTTGGGATGCCGATGTGCTGATATGGGCAGCCTCGCAGATCGTCGCGGCCGAGAATGATGGCCTCACCACGTCGCGCTTTGTCAGGTTTACGCCTTACCATCTGTTGCGCGCCATCGGGCGGCCGACCGGCAATCACCAATACCGACTTCTGAAAGCCGCGCTGGCGCGGCTGCAATCGACCGTCATCGCCACCACCATTCGCAACGGCCCGCATTGGCGTCGTCGGCAATTCTCTTGGATCAACGAATGGGAGGAAATGACGACGCGCGAGGGCCGCGTTGAGGGTATGGAGTTCGTCCTGCCCGAATGGTTCTACAACAGCGTCATCGACCGCTCGCTGGTCCTGACCATCGACCCGGCCTATTTCGGTCTGACTGGCGGCATCGAGCGATGGCTTTACCGCGTCGCCAGAAAGCACGCCGGGCACCAGCGCCATGGCTGGATTTTCGAGGTCGCGCACCTTCATCAGAAATCCGGCAGCCTCGCCCGGCCGTCCGACTTCGCGCTGGACCTGCGCCGGATCGCGGCCCGCCAGCAACTCCCCGGCTACCGCCTCCAAATCGAGCGGGAAGACGGCCGCGAGCTGCTGCGCATCCGCCCCGAAAACTCATCAACAGGCACTGTTGATAACCCTGTTAATGCCATCGGCACATCAGGCGCAGGCAGTATCGGCACATCAGGCGCACGACTATCGGCACATCAGGCGCACGAACCGCAGCTAACGCTTTGGCCTGAA
>JAEWFF010000016.1 GCA_023388965.1 Pseudomonadota bacterium
CCTGCAAGGCGGGTCCGGAGGCGTAGACTGGCGCGAAAGTGTGGTGCATCGCGCGCCGCACGCGTCCGGGAGACGGTCATGAAGCACTACGCCGTGTTCGGCCATCCGGTGGCGCATTCGCTGTCGCCGCGCATCCACGCCGCCTTCGGGCGCGATACCGGCATTCCCATCGACTACCTGGCCATCGACGCCGACGTCGGCAGCTTCCGCGCGAGGCTGGAGGAATTCGCCGCGCGCGGCGGCGCCGGCGCCAATGTCACCCTGCCATTGAAACAGGAGGCGCTGGCGCTGTGCGCCGACGTCACCGAGCGCGCCCGCCGCGCCGGCGCGGTCAACACCCTGGTGCGCAACGGCGACGACTGGCACGGCGACAACACCGACGGCGAAGGCCTGGTGCGCGACCTCACCGGCCGCCACGGGCTCGACCTGCGCGCGCGCAGGACGCTGCTGATCGGCGCCGGCGGCGCCGCGCGCGGCGTCGCGCCGTCGCTGCTCGACGCCGGCATCGGCGACCTCTACATCGTCAACCGCACCTCCAGCCGCGCCGACGCCCTGGCCGACCTGCTGGGCCAGCCCGGACGCGTGCATCCGCGCCATCTCGCCGACATCGGCACGCTGGGCGAGTTCGAGCTGGTGGTCAACGCCACCTCGGCCGCACGTGGCGGCGAGATGCCGACGCTTCCTCGTTCGCTGGTCGGACGGCGCATGGCCGCGGTCGACCTCAACTACGGCGAAGCCGCCACGCCGTTCCTGGCCTGGGGCCGCGCGAGTGGCGCCTACGCGGTGGTCGACGGCCTGGGCATGCTGGTGGAGCAGGCGGCGCTGTCGTTCGCGCGCTGGCACGGCGCACGCCCCGAAACCGACGAGATCTACGGCGAACTCCGCGCCGAGCACGCGCACCTGGTGACGGCGGACTGAAGCGCGGCACCGGCAGGCGGCGCGCTCACTCATCACGCCCCTCGCCGCACGCTCTCACCGCGCGCGCCAACGCTCCCTCCCTGTAGGAGCAGCTACAGCTGCGACCGCGCCAATGCCTCGCACGTCCGGGCCTGATGGTCGCAGCTGTAGCTGCTCCTACAGGAAGGCGGCGTGCGGGCGATGGCCCGGGCCCGCTGCAACCGGCGTCAGCCGGCTGCCAGGTATTCGTCCTTGAGGCGCACGTAGTGCGCGGCGCTGTACAGCAGGCCCTCGACCGCCGCATCGTCCAGCACCCGCACCATCTTCGCCGGATTGCCGAGCCACAGCTCGCGGCTGCGCACCACCTTGCCCGGCGGCACCAGCGCGCCGGCACCGACGTAGCCATGGTCCTCCACCACCACCCCGTCCATCACCGTCGCGCCCATGCCGACCAAGGCGCCGTTGCCGATCGTGCAGGCATGCACGATCGCGCCGTGGCCGATGGTGACGTCGTCGCCGATGATCGTGGGATAGCCATCCATGCGCGAGTGCGGCCCGCGGTGGCTGACGTGCACGATGGTGCCGTCCTGCAGGTTGCAGCGCGCGCCGATGCGCACGAAGTTGACGTCGCCCCGGACCACCGTGCCGGGCCAGATCGAACTGTCGTCGCCGATCACGACGTCGCCGATGACGGTCGCGGCGGGGTCGATGTAGACGCGCGCGCCGAGCGTGGGCAGCGTGCCGCGGTAGGGACGGATGTTGTGGGCCATGCATGGATTCTAGCCCGGCGACCGTCGCGCCCATGGATGACCCGACCCGTCGGGCCCGCCCCGGTCCGCGCTCGCCCGCGTCCGCCCGGGCCACGCGGTTTGCCCCGGAGGCCGCCGGACGGGATCATGGCCGGATGAAAATCGCCAGCTGGAACGTGTATTGGTGAATCCATAAGATCCCATAAAGATTCACAAGCTCAGACTTTATCCTTGTAAAACAGCACGATACTGGCTTCTAATGTCTCATATGATTTCGAGACGCTTCGAGCCATCCTAGATCGCTGGGGGTACCATTGGGGGTACCATATCGGCCTCTAATGCTGGGACCTCCCCCATGCTGACCGCCGTCCAGATCAAGTCCGCCAAGCCGGCCGCCAAGGCCTACAAGCTCGCTGACAGCGGCGGCCTTTTCCTGCTTGTCACCCCCACCGGCCAGAAATACTGGCGCTACAAGTTCCGCATTGGCGGGGTCGAGGGCCTGGACGCGCTGGGCGCGTTTCCCGAAGTCAGCCTTGCCGAGGCACGCCAGGCGCACGCCGAATCCCGGCGCTGCGTCGCCCAGGGGATCAATCCTGTCCAAGCCCGGAAGGAGCGCAAGCAGGCCCTGGCCCAGGCGTACCTGGAGCGGGAGCAGGGCTCATTCGCCGCGGTGGCGGCTGAATGGGCTGAAGCGACCGCCGAAGGCCTTCGGCCGGCGACTCTTCGGCAACGCGAGCGCGAGATGAACAATGATCTGCTGCCAAAGTTCAAGGCCCGGCAGATCAAGGGCATCAAGCGCGTCGAGATCACTGCACAGCTGAAGTCAGTTGAGCGACGAGCACCGGAAGTCGCCCGCAACCTGCGCAATTACCTCTGGGGCATCTTCGAGCACGCGATCGAAAGCGGCCTGATGGACGCCAACCCGGTCCCATCGATCCGGCTGATGAAGAAGCGCGACCAGACGAATCATCCGGCTCTGTCGCTGGATCAGATCGGCGAACTCCTCGTGCAGCTCGACGATCGCTCACAGATGGCGGAGCAGACCCGCATTGCCATGCTGCTTGTCATGCTGACCGCCTGCCGCAAGTCGGAGATCATCAATGGGCGATGGGAGGAGATCGACCTCGACAAGGGCGAATGGGAGATCCCGGCCGAGCGCATGAAGGCAAAGCGTGCTCACTGGGTGCCCTTGTCACCGCAGGCAATCAAGCTGCTGCGAGAGCTTCGCAAGCTCGTTCCCACGAGTCAGGAGCACCTGTTCCCGAACCGCCGTGACCCCAAGCGCCCCATGGCCAACCGAAGCCTCAACGCGGTCCTGGAACGTCTTGGCTACAACGGCTCCGGTACGCCACACGGGATGCGTGCGAGCTTCAGCACCTACTTCAACAGCATTCACGCCGAGAAGGACGTGATCGAGCTCTGCCTGGCCCACCGCCCCATGAGCAAGACCCGTGGCGCTTACAACCGCCACGAGTACATGGCCGAGCGGCGCACCATGCTGGAGGACTGGGCGAACAAACTGGACGCACTGCGCGCGAACGCACTGGAGGCTCACGCACACCTGGAACCTGCAGACCGCGAATAGCCATCCGGCCGGTGATCATTACCAGTCGGACCCAAACCCTGTGCCAGACGATCCCGAGCCGGAATCGAACGAATCCAGTGAGCCGGATCCGGATCCAAACGAGTCGTGGAAGTCGCCTGTACCGTACGAGCCCGAACCCCAGTCCGACGCAAAAAGATCTCCACGAGAGAACGCGTCATCCAGATTCGAGCCATAGGGATTCCCGGCAACGTCCACGCCCCCCGTACTGCCTAGAACCATCGGCAAGCCCGTCGCCGGGTTGATCGCTGGGTGCTCCATCTCATGGCTGAACGGCTCGTCGAAGCCGTGAAATATTGATTGATCAGCAGGATGTCGATGCATCGGGAGGGTTTCATCATCGAAGCCCCACATGTTGCCCTCGATATCAAGGCCACCTGGTCCTTCGTGCCACATGGGTAATCCCGTCGCCGGGTTGAACGAATAGTCGACGCCTCCCCCACGCCCGGGGGGCTCGGTACCAGGTTCCGCACCCTCACTGGTAGAACTGGGCACGTCATCGTCCCCATCCTGGATGAAGCGCACAGCGCCAAACGCAAGAATGATCAGAATCAGCACAAGCTCCATGCCACGTCTCCTATGAGCACGAGTCCTCGGTTCTCCTGCATTACTCCGGGCACAGGTCCCAGCCGTCCACGCCGTCCCAGATCGTCGACTCGCGGAAGTCCGCCGGTCGAAGAACGGGGCCTGGCTTCCCATCAACCGCTCTCGAACTGCGCCAGATGCGGATCTTGACCTTGTCGTTGTCCGGACTGCGACCCTCGTTGAAGCCCTGAAGCATGGTGTCGCCGCTCAACTTGCACAGGGCCGCGCCGACTTCGAGCTTCAACGGACGCTCCTGTTGGCGCTGAAGTTCCCGCTCCTCCTCCTCTTGCGCCAACGTTGCTGCCCGGGCTTCCTGGATCGCAGCCTGATGTGCGCTGAACTCCTCTTGCGTCGCCAGTCTCACCACTGGCCGGGTACCCGTTGAGGCGCCCATTGGCGTGCAGTCAAAGGTCCACTTCCCCTCAGTCCATGGCGATCCATCGAGGTGCCGGCCGCTTTGCGTGTACCTGACCACTTCACGAGGAAACACCGCCAGTGTCTCTGGATCAAAGGCGACCGAGTGCTGGTAGCCCCACGTTCTTCCAGCGGAGCTGTTGTGCCCATGCTGGACACTCTCGCTGGGCGTGACGTGCACAAGCAGCCATTCGCGCTCTGTCTTTCTGTGGTGGAGCGTTTCGTCAACCCGGTATACGCCCGCATCAATTCCGATGCTTCGGGTCATCGGACGACCCTTCTCGTCCATACATGACAGTTCCACGTCGTCCGTGATCTCGACATAGCGGCGAGGAATGTGTTCGAAGAGATTGATCTTGCGCCAATCCTTCTCGCGGATCCTCTCGTCGTACTCCTGGATCACCAAAGGAATAGGCTCGGACCCCGCTACCTGGGCGGCTGCAAGAAATGCTGTGACGGCAAAAATCCACGTCTTCATTCAGCTGACTCCTTTCTGATGAATGGTTGGGAAGTGGGGCTATTCGCCCCAGATCCCCGACAAGTACTACTCCAGAGTTTTTGATGATCGAACTACAGGGAGAAATCCCGCAGCCCATCCGTCACATCAAGCGGCCGACGGCGTCGACCCGGAAGCAACCGGCCTGCGGAGAAGTCGGCTCAGCCAGCGGCCCCGGCGCGCCTCGGCATGCCGCTGCCCGTTACGTCCTGAAGCCGTCCGATCGACAACGCTGAACCTCTCGACCTCATTCATATAGTGCACGGCTCGCACCAGTGCAAACCACCTCTGCCGGATCTCGAGCGCCTTTGCTTCAGTCTCCCGGATCAGCTGCGCCTCTGCCTCATGCACATCCTTGATCCAGGGACCAATATCAGCCCTGCAGTCCCAGAGCCATTTCGTTCGGGTTCGCCCACGGCCTTTGGCCGCGATACCACGCCAGCCCAGGTACATGTAGAAATCGGCCTTGTCGAGATCAAGCCAGATGCGGCAGCGGTAAGGGCGGATCAGACGTTCTCCGCTCGGACCTCTGATTTCCCGTGAGAGTCGAAGGCGTTCCTGCTTCGCCCAAGCTACGAGCTCGACCGCTTGGGTGATGTATTCACCTGCCAGGATCTGCATGTCGCGACGAGCGGATGCCATTGAGGCCAAGCCGCTTTGCGACAGCTCCCGGTCGTCGGCTCCGTCGGAAAAGGGAATCGTGCAGTACTTCCCGTATCCCGACCTCGGGATCCATTCACGCCGCTCCTCGTCTTCTTCTTGCTTGTCCATGATCTGCTCCGAAATACTGGGTGTATCTCAGAGGTAACACCGGCATGTCCGAAGCACCATTGGACAATGCCGCGGCGCTGGGCTTACGCCAGCGCGATCAGCTCTTTTCCCGCCCCCGCGGACCTCAACTCAAGATGGCCGTTCGCGTTGGCCGAGTACCCGACCGACTCGCCAAGCGAGAACGGGTACAGAATGGGCAGGGATGCCATGGCCGCGGCAGGAACCGGCTTCCCGGTGGATCGCACCGCGGCCTCCAGCAGCCATCCAGTCAACTCGATGCCATTCACGGCGCTCTGTGCGTTCCGAACAAGGCGCTTGTTGCCTTCCACCCGGCTGATTGCTCCCCAATCCGCCTGGGACTGCAGCACCATGTTCGTCATCCGGTAGGTGCCTTCGCGCTCACCGTAGCGCTCGCTCATACGGCGCTGAACTTCGGACGCGGAACAATCGCCCTGGATCGCCGTCAGGCGCCCTACGAGGCCGGCGACATGCGCGAAGAAGGGGTAGGTCGCGATCGACACACCCCAGTGCAGTACTACCGCGGGTGCTCCAGCCTGGTACAGAGCAATCCCGCGGTCCACAAAACCCGCGGTCTCTGCCCGGGGATCAAGCCACAGGCGATTGAGGACAGTCCGGATCTTCTTGCGCGCCGCAACGCTCAACCCATCTCGCTCCAGCAGGGCAGCAAGGTCGTCAACGCTCGCCTGGCCCGCCCGTGCATCCAGTGCGGTAGTGGCCCAGCTCTGCTTGATGAATCGATCAAACCCGATTCTTGGCGCTACTTCAGTCATTCAACCCAACCCGACATATCCACCTTCACGAACGGAACGATCAACTCTTCAACAGATATTCCACCATGCGCCACCAGGTCCTCGCCTTGCGTGACAAAAGCGGCCCGAGGTCCTGCCAGCAACGGGAGGAAATCGGATGGCAGACCTGGCAGCGGCATGGCGACAGCCGAAGGACAGGCCTGGATAGATGCCTCCCGCAACGCCTCACTACGGTAGACGCGGGCGCGTTCCCCACGTAGTTCTGCTATCACACCCTGATTGATTCGTCCGGTGCCCACAGCCTCGACATTGCCGTGATCGGCCGTCAGATAGATCTGGTACCCCAGTCCGTGCAGCTGCTTGAACAGGCGATCCACGAAACCATCCTGGCACCACATGTCGATCAGTTTGGCGATGCCACGCTTGCCCAGCTTCGCGTCGTGCACCAGCTCGTCGACCATATCCACGACGATTCCGGCAACCTTCACTTCATGCGACGAAAGATCGGCCATGAGCCCGTCGAGTTGATGCAGTCGCTTGATGCCCTTGCGGAAATAGACCTGGTTGCTCCGCAAGTTGTGGTCGACCCAGAAGCGGGTCCAGTGACTGGCCTCCTGTGCGGTCACTTCGATCGACGAAGCGAAATCCCGCGGCCTGTTGCCTGAGAAAATTGCCTGACGCGATACCGATGTCAGCGTCGGCACCCAGGCAAAACTTGCCGTCTCATCAAAGCTGATTCCGGGGATACCCGCCGACACGTGATCACGCACTCTTGCCCATTGATCCAGGGCGAGTCCGTCGAACACAAGCAAGGCGATCCTTGACTCACCCGCTTCCCGACGCCTGGCCAAGTAGTGTGGCACGTGGTGGAGCATCACCGGAGCGTGGACGGCAGACAGAGTCGGCAGACTGGAGAAGTGGCCGGGCATCCAGCCTTGCAGGCGCGTATCGGCTTCAAGCTGGAGCGCTTGGACCTCCGCTTGAGCGTGTTCGAATTGAGCAGGCTCCAGGGAGTGCAGGCGCGCCAGGAGCTCGCCCTGCTTGCGCGCGTACTGCAGCCAATCCTTATGCGAGGACTGCTCGCCCGGCAGCTCTTTCCTCAGCACCTTGACGCCTTCTGCGACCAGATCGCCCAGGTCAGCCTGACTCTGGACCACGCCGACGTGCCATTGCCGCGGGAAATCAGGCGGCAACCCTGCGACCTCTACAGGGTGCAGAGTGCCGTCCAGGAACAACGTGTCGACCGCAGACCAGATAAGTGGATCCTCGAATGGTACGCGGGCAGCCGCGGCGTACTCATCCAACGGATCTCCAAGCAGGGCAGAGGAAGGACCTACGCCCGACAGAACCAACTGCCGGTGCCAGGCTTGCTGCAGAAGCTTGAGCGCCTCAGCCGGGGATGAAAAAAGCTGCGCCAGCGGCAGACCATCGAACACGCTATGCGGGCGCAGCACGGCTTCGACATGCGCCGCGAGCCTCTCCGGCAGTCCGTTGCCGGCCTGGTGCAGCTTCAGGAGCTCCCGCCACAGCTCAGCCACGGTCCGGATCAGATGCGGGCTGATCCGGAACACGTGGAGCAGAACGAAATTCTTCGTGTCCGTCTCGCCCTGTACTTGCGTCGCGTGGTCGGCCTGCGCATCGAACAGGGGCGCCATGAACGCGGGGCCAAGCTCCCGAACTACGCTGGGTGCAAGCTTCGGGAAGACTTCCGCCAGTCCCAAACTCACCCGCCGCGCTTCTTGCAGGTAATCCCAGGGCAGCCCGCTGGCGTCATCTGCCTTGAGATGAAGGATGACCGCCGGCGCCGGGCCAGGCAGCCCCTGTCTCCAGGCGCTCCGATACGAGCTCTCCAGCTCCGCGCGGAACGCCACCGAATCCTCAAATGGAAGCAGCCCGAAGCCGCGCTGGCGGAGCTCTGCCAGCAGCCCCTCGTCCAGCAGCAGGCTGTCCGGGTCGGTCACGATCCACAACCGACCCAGCTCCGCCACGAATCCGTCCAGGACGCGCTGCTGCCAAGCGCTCACTGGGCCACCCCCGCACCGATCCGCACCAGCAGGATTGGAGAAAGCTCAGGCACCACAGACTCTGCATCGTCGATCTGCGCCATTGCGGCAGCGTGCTCCTGCTCCAGCCGCCTACGCCGGTACTCACGCACGTTGGCAAGCCCAACCCGGCCGATCGCCTGCTGTCTCGCCTCAAAGGCATGCTCCAGCCGCTCGCGATCCTGAGCCAGGCGATCCCTGTGCTCTTCCAGCATGGCGATGATGATCGCCTCACCCAGGGTTTCAGCCGCCGATTGCGCAGCCAGATAGGGTGCATCGCCTTCCTCGCTGCCCGTGTCGACCAGCGAGACCTTCTCGGTCAACAGCAGGTCCCAGATCCGCCTTGCAGTGGGCGCAAAGCTTCGCCCCTCATCGGTCACGAAGACCGGCTGGTAGCGCTTTCGTTCGCCCTGGGTCGAGGCAAGCCGGATCTCCCAAAGCGACCACGAGCCACTGACCGTCGATGGCAGTCCGTCAATCTGAAGCGTCGGCAGTGGAATCCCGGGGACATATCGCGGCAGGTCCCGGACAATGGCACGTGCCCTGACATCTTCCAGCGTGATCCACTCCAGCTCCGGGTGCTGCTCCGCGGTCCGTCCGTCAAAGCAGACCTGCGGGGATTCGGAACCATCAGGCCACTGGATCCGCCAGGCATTCCCAGCCTTGTTGGCCGCGCCACCTCGCGCAGGCAGCCCGTTGACGATCGCGCGCTCCAACCAGAACTGCGCCGGATGGTCACGCCACCTGCGGGCGTCGTCCGGCTTCAGCTCATGCTGGTCGGCGAGCAGCTCACTGTGCTCGCGTGACTGAGCAACCCGCTCACGGACCTGATCGACGACGTCGGTGCAACCGCGCTCGATCGAATCAGGATCCTGCAGGCCCTGGGCAAACAGACGGTCGAACAGGTGCTCGGACTCGGCCGAATCCATGACGTCGGAGGCCTTGTCGACCCCGAATTCCTCCGCAATGACCTCCAGCTTGTGTTCCAGCACTTCCCGAACCCGATGTTCCACGGTGTCTTCGAGGACGAAGTTGAAAGCGCGCACTACATGTGGCTGCCCGATGCGGTCGACGCGGCCGATACGTTGCTCGACGCGCATGGGATTCCAGGGCATGTCGAAGTTGACGATCACGTGGCAGAACTGCAGGTTCAGGCCTTCGCCGCCGGCATCGGTCGAGATCAGAATCCTCGCGTCACCGGCAAACTCACGCTGGGCGCGTGTGCGCGCCTCCATATCCATTCCACCGTTAAGCTGAACCACCGCGAAGCCACGGCTCTCCATGAACTGGGCGAGCATGGTCTGGGTCGGCACGAACTCCGTGAACACCAGCACCTTCAGCGACAGATCGCCCTCTTTCTGCTGGAGCTTGTAGATCAGGTCCACCAGCGCTTCGGCCTTGGCGTCGGTACCGGCGCCTTCGGTTTCCCGGGCCAGATCCAGAAGCATGGCGACTTCCGCCTTTTCCTGCTCCCAACCGCCGGCCTGGACCGCAAGATCGGCCTGAGCCTGTCCATCCAGCTCTTCCCAGTCGTCAAACTCCAACTGGGCCACCGGCGGCGCCTCCAGCACACCCAGGCGTTTTTCCAGCGTGGTACGGATGGCCGCAGTGCTGGAGGTGACCAGGCGCTGCATCAGGATCATCAGGAAACCGATGTGCCGCTGCTGGGCGATCAGCGCCTGGTTGTAGCCGTGGCGGACATAGTCGGTGACGGCTTCGTACAGGCGATGCTGAGCCGCATGCCGGCTCTGCCAAGCTACCGGAAACAGCCGGGTCATCCGCGGCTTGAACAAAGGACGTCCCTCTGCATCGATGGCGGCACGCTTCTCGGTGCGAATGACGAACGCACGCACCCGATCCTGCTGGACGCTGCTCTCGTCGGGAAATGCATCGCGATCGATCAACTGCATCAGACGCATGAACTGGTCGGTCTTGCCCTGATGGGGTGTGGCCGACAGCAGCAGCAGGTAGGGCGATGCCTCGGCAAGTGCCGCGCCCAGCTTGTAGCGGGCCACCTGCTCGGTGCTGCCACCCATGCGGTGGGACTCGTCGATGATGACCAGGTCCCACTGCGCAGAGACCAGATCCTCAAAGCGCTCCCGGTTGTATGCGGCCAGCTGTTCCGCACTCCAGCCACGCCGCCCTTCCATCGGTTTCACCGAGTCAAGCGAACAGATCACCTGGTCGCGGGTTCGCCAGAGGTTGTCTTCCTCGCTTCGCCAGGGCCGGTAGGCAGCCAGCTGAGCCGGCTCGACGAAATGAAAGGTTTCGCCGAAGTGCAGGCGCATCTCCGCCTGCCATTGCCGCACCAGGCCCTTGGGTGCGACCACCAGGATGCGCCTAGCCATTCCACGCAGCTTGAGCTCGCGCAGGATCAGGCCCGCTTCGATGGTCTTGCCCAGCCCCACTTCGTCCGCCAACAGGTAGCGGACGCGCGGGCTGCTCATGGCGCGATTCAGAGCGTACAGCTGGTGCGGCAATGGCACCACACTGGATTGCACCGGCGCCAGCAGCAGGTTGTCTTCCATGGCGTCGGCAAGCCGGGCGGAAGCGGCGGCGTGGAGAATTGCTTCCTGCGTCGGTGACTTGTTGCCCAAGTCGGCGAGCTCATCCGCGCGAGCTCGCAGAACTGCGTCCTTTGTTGGCAACCAGACGCGATACGTCTCCCCACCCCAGATGCTCTGTCGGTCCACGACACGGCAGGGTGTGGCGTGGCGAACATGCCAGAACCAGTTTCCAGCCGCGGCGGCCACCGCATCGCTCATTCATCAACCTCTGTACGGGTCAGCGCCTGGTCATACCAGAGCAGCAACTTCTCGTCTTCCTGCAGAGCTTCCTCCGGAATCTTCCTCGCGATCTTGATGATCGTGGCGTAGTCCTTCTTGCCCCAGGCCGCCTTGAAGCCGGCGCGTAACACTTCCAAGCGGAACTCCCTCAACTTGCGTCCGGCTGCAGCCAAGTAGATGTCGAACTCTTTCAGCAGTGCCTTCTCACGCTTCTTCTCCAAGTCGAACGCCTTGTTCGGGTCAGGCGCGTACCACCGGTCCTTGGCCTTTGCGACCAGTGCGGGAGCGCTCTTATCCAGGCCGCGAAGGTCCTTGTGGTTGGTGGACAGATAGGCGTGAATCTGGCTGGGCACTTCCCCGATGCCGTCGTAGCGGAGAAAATTGTCCTCCAGCAGGGCGAGCAACTCGGGCCTGGCCTCGTGCCTCTTCCAGCCAGCGCCGAGCTGGGTGATGAATTCGGGATGCAGCTCCTGGTACGTCGACGGGCGCTTCTTGAGGAAGTCGGCGAGCCAATCAATGGCGCTACGCTCGTCGGATACGAACAGCTCGATTTGCGGTGCCTGTGCGACTTGGGCGCGCTTCCTGTCGTACTCAGTCGCCTGCTCTGGCAGAAAAATCATGCCATCCCGTTCGGGGAAGCGGTTGCGCAGACCTTCCTGAAACTCTTGGCTGGACAGCGGCACGGGCGCACTGTGCCGGACAAACCAAGCCACCATTCGATCGAACAGAATTCGCGGGGCGCGCTCAGCGACATATTCAAGCTCGACACCTCTAAACTTCACAACAGGGAGCTGCTTTAGGTGGGTCTGAACGAAATCCCAAGCCGACTCCAAAGTTGCTCCTCGCTCAGCGAATCGTTTCTCCAGGCCGCCATTCGGCTTGTAGGCAGAAATTACAAGATCTTGCTTGACAGCTGTTGTTGTCATAACAGCTTTAAAGCTTCCCTGCTTCTTATCCAATGCAGAAACATTAGCCACGACAAATCCCGCCTCTTGAAGCGCGGTTTGGATCGCGTTCCAAACAGAAGCTTTCGTGTTTGAAAACTCGACTGTCAACCATCGACCCGGCTTCAGAACACGATGAAACTCCGTGAAGGCCGCAATCAACAACTGACGATAATCGTAAAGCTGCTTACCTTGAGATGAGCTAACAATCGCTTCAGTTGACTGACTGGTTACCACGCCGAGCATGGCCTCCCAGAAGAAGTTCAACTCCGAGTAGTCAAAGTTCGCTCCGAACGGCGGATCGACAAATACATAATCGATGCAGTCGCTTGGAAGCTGATGTAGAGATGTCGCACTTTGGGTCGAGATGATGCTGCTTCTTGGCATTGCTCTCTGGTACGAGAGGCTGCTTGCAATAGTTTCCGCGTTCCTTAGAAACGAGCCGAGAACATTTGGAGGAGTGGTCAATGATCCCACATACAGCGTTCCTGACAGGGGCCCGCCGCCCTTGCGGTCCGCACGAAATCTCCTCATCCGAGACGCATACGGAAGACAGGCGGTCAGTGCAAACAGCAGAGCATCCCTCATCGACGCCGACTTGCTTACTTTAATCTTGCTCAGAAGCAAAGAAACGCTATAAAGCTCTCTCGGCGTAAAGAAATGATGCAAATGGGTTATGCCCCGAGATGCGTTTCTCTGGGTTTCTTTTCCCGGGATCAGCTCTACAACAGGAAACGCATACAACCTCGCTCTTTTGCCGCAGTCATCGATAGCCAAGAGATCAGCAGCATCTGGGATTTTCTCGTACCTGCTGGTTCCGACTGAATAGTTGATGAGGACCGGGACGGTTTTCGCTTGCTTATGGGGAGTCCCAAGCAATGGGTCAATGACTGTCTCGTAACACAGCTCCCAATCTGCCTCGCGAGACACAACCCCACAATCCGGACACTTCAACTCTGACCGCAGTGAATCATTAATCTCGTCCACGGCAATGGAGTAAAACGAATGCTGTGAACCGCAATCTACGCAAGCCACAACATCCGAATAGAGCACGAACTCGACCTCTCCATTCTGTGTTCCTGGGTGCTTGTACTGCTTATGGTCAACTAGTTTTCTATCTCTAACTCGCCAACCCGTATGCGCAGTGAGATATAGATTCGAATCTTCATTTTTGATATCGTCGACAAGTGACCTTACTGCGTCCATGAAGGCGACTGAATCAAGGGCGCCATTCAAATTCCTTGCAATAAACGTGGCGATTGGTGAGAGATCGACGAGCACCGAGCTTCTTCCCTCACCAAGATGCGCATTGGCAACTGCGGTCATTCCGGTGCCACAAAAGCCATCTAGCACTACATCATTCTTAGACGTGTAGTGCGCCAAGTACCGCATGATCGCCTTATGCGGCACCTTCGTGTGATAGCTGTGTGCGTTGTAGATCGGGTCATTCTTGCCTTCACTGACGTCAGCCACGAACGGTTCTCTGCTGTATGACTCTGATGGCACGTATGGTTTTCCATGATGCGCCACAAAGTCCGCCAGCCACGGATTAGGGCACGCGGTGTAGTACGGCGGATCCGACATGGCCAGGATGGCCTCGTCGGCCCCCACCGGAAAGCCTTCCGCCTTGCGGAAAGCCGGATCCTTTAGCTTCTCGGCCAGTAGCTTCGTGAAATGTTCACGGCGCGCCTGATCGCTGGGGAAGGTCTGACCGAGACATTCGACGGGAATTTCTTTGCCGGTTTCACGGTTGTGCAAGAGGTCATTCATGTCGCTGCGTTTCCTGATTCTTGTTGATCTGCAATTGCCTTACCGCGCGCCGTAAGGCGGTAGCGTTGCAAGCGAGATCTCGGCTTGTCCGGCACGGTCATTTCAACCAATCCAGTCTGCAACGCAGGTTGCAGGTAGGCCTGCCGGAAGTGGTCTTCGTGCTTGAGCCCCAGAGCCTGTTGCATCTCGACGCGCTTCATTTCGCCAGCCATGACGGCCAGCAGGCGCCGGACTTCCCCGGTGACTTCCCCGGTGACTTCCCCGGTGACTTCCCCGGTGACTTCCCCGGTGACTTCCCCGGTGACTTCGTGGGTCGTCTTCCCGGCCCCGGTTTCCGGAGCCGGCCGGCGGAGCACGGCCTTGAATTGATTGCCGGCCGGATCGTCCACCAGCTCGGTGGCCGGCCAGTCATGCAGCGCCCGGGGAATTCCGGTACCGATTCCGCGATAAGGCAGGATGTTGACTGCGTGATCGGTCAAAGTCGGGTTGCGCCGGCTGGACGTGCCTTGCCGGATGGTTTCCGTGTTCAGTGAATCCGGCAGGTGCCCCGGGCTGATGATCTCGACCCGGTCGGCAAACACCATCAGCCGGATCGATGCGCTGGTGAAGTAGTCGCGGTGGATCAGGGCATTGACCAGCAGCTCTTCGATCGCCTGCTCCGGGATCTCCAGCTCGCCCAGCGTATTGAAGCCGCGGCCACGCTGGACGTGACGCAGATTGCGCTTGATGAAGGCGAAGCTGCGCTGGTACTGCTCAAGCAAGGTGCCACCGATGTCCTCGCTGTCGAGGTAGCGGGTGTCGTACAGCTCGGTTCCCGGGAAGGCGACCGCCTTGACCTCGAAGGCCGGGCGGAAGCGCTGG
This sequence comes from Pseudomonadota bacterium, assembly GCA_023388965.1. Lineage (GTDB taxonomy): Bacteria > Pseudomonadota > Alphaproteobacteria > Rhizobiales > Methylopilaceae > Flaviflagellibacter. The sequence goes on from JAEWFF010000016.1 coordinate 14,689, forward strand.
GGCTGCTTGCCGAACAACATCAGCCCGGTCAGGTTCAGTTCGGTCGCATTGGCCAGGCCCAGGTTCTGCAACAGCTGCGGCAGCGGCTGGCCGCTGTATTCCGATGACTGCCCATAGCGGCGATTGAAGTAGGTTTCGAACGCCTTCTCGTCAATGTCGGCTGCGGTCGCCCCGGAGACCGGCACGACATCGGCATAGACCAGTCCCGACTGCTGGAACAGCCGCTGCAGCTCTTCCCGTGCGGTCACGTGTCGCTTGTCGGAACCGTTCTTGATCCAGACGCGCCCCTGGTTGTCGACATAGGGACGGCTGATGCCCTCGGGCACCGTCACCACCATTACAAGACCCTGGTCGGTCTGGACGTTCTCGGTGACCGGGTGGAGCGGTGGCCTCACGTTCTGTGAAGCGGCATTGGCCAGCAACTGGTTCACGCGACGGACACCGTCTGCATCCAGGCCGACGATGCGGCCATCGTCCTCCACGCCCACGAACAGACGGCCGCCGCCGCCGTTGGCAAACGCGGCAAGTTCCGCCGCAACGCCATCGGCATTGGTCAGGTTCCGCTTGAACTGGTGCCGACTGTCCTCGCCGCGGGCGAGGATAGCCAGCAATTCGGCCGCTTCCATCAATTACTCCACGACAAACCGCAGCTTGCTGGCGTCCTTGCCACGGCTGCGCTCGCTGATGAATGCTTCGAACCGCTTGCGCAGGTCGTCAGGCGTAGCCGGCGAGCCTCCGGCCAGGAGCGCATCGCGGATGTCGTCGCGTGAAACGGCAATCTTCTCAAGGCCACTCAAGGCTTCCTGGACGGCGCCGACGAATCCAGGGGTGATCGACTCCGGCAAGGCACGGCTGGCCAGGAAATCCTGCACCAGCTTGCCGTCGGCGGGGCGGAGCAGCTCCAGGTTGGCCTGGATGATGGGATCCTCCAGGTTGTCGAGCAGCGTCTGCTGCCAGCTCCCCAGAAGCCGGTCGAGCTCTTCGTCCATCGCCGCCAGGACCGTGGCCGCCGGGAGCATCTCGCCTTGTTCGTTGGCCGGGCGGTACTGGCAGTGCGGACAGACGGGGGTAGCGCCCAGCTCGGCCTCGGTCAGTCCGGCGCAGCTCTTGAGCTTGTCCAGCTTGTCGTCAAAGGCCGTCAGCTGGCCGGTTGGCATCAGGGCGATACCGGCCAGGGCGCGCAGGGCCACCAGCCGAGGGTCGCGGCGCAGGTTGGCCTTGCTGCGGTCTTCGGCGACGCCCAGACGTGCGCGGGTATGGCTGGCGATGTAGGCCTCCAGGTACTCGCGCTTGAGCTGCTGCAGCGTCTGCCGGTACTCGGATCCGCGGCGGATCTCCTTGTCGTCCGCGAGCTTGTCCAGCATGTCCTTGCGCGCAGCCTGCGCCTTGGCGATCCAGGAATGGCCACCCGGCAGGATCTCCTCGGCATGGGACAGGTACGAGGCCGCGCTCCCCAGCTCGGCCACGAGCTCCATCAGGCGTTCGGCGCTGGTCAACACCGCCAGGTTCTGCTTCTGACTTTCGAGCTCCTCGGCAGTGATGCGAAGATTCTTGAGCTTGCCGACGGTGTTGTAGGGCTGCAGGCTTTCGGTGAACGCCTTCAGCGCATCCAGACGGCTGCGCCAGCTGGCCAGCTCCTCATCGCGCAGCAGGGGCTTGCCCCAGAAGCTCAGCCGGCCCTGCATGTCAGTGCTGGCATGCAGTACCCGGCGCACCAGCCCCGCCGCCGCGTCCTGCAACTGCGTGACGGGCTCGGCCTGGCCCTGCGTCGCCAGTTGCGCGAGACCCGGGTTCAGCCCAAGGGTTTCGAACAGGGTGCGCAGCAGCGCCACATTGATTTCCCTGGGGGCTTCGACGTGGCGGAACGCCTTCAGGTCTTCAAGCGATCGCTCCACCAGCAGGCCCAGCTTGCCCGAATCGATCTTGTCGCCGGTCACGGCCAGCACGATATCGCCGGAGTAAATCAGCCCCGCCAGGACCGTCACCAGCAGGTCCGGCTCAAGGCGGAACGTGCCAGGCTCGAAGTACTCGACATCGGTCGGTCCAGTCAGTAGCTCGTTGCGATTGACCACTTGGCCCGGTCCCTTGGCCTGCAGCTTGGCCAGAACGGCCTTCGCATACCGGGATCCGCCCGGCTCGATCCTGTCGCCATTCATCAGCTCCAGCGCATCGAGCACGGCCACCGCGTCCTGGTTGCGGCTTGCACCAGACAGGGCCTTCAATGCGCTGGTAACCATCTGCTTGCGGTTGTCCTCGGACATGAGCCGGGAGAACGTGGGGTACTCCGGCGCCTGGTCCTTGAAGTGCGGATCCAGCAAGACGCCGGCGCTGACGTTGACGATGTCGCGGAAGTTGATCCGGTCGTCCTGTCCAAGACGGGCCCGCTCGCGCAGCGAGACTCCCTTGAGCCAGTTCTGAAGCTGTTTGGTCTGCCCCTGGTAGGTGACCTCGAAGGCGGACATCTGCTTGTCCTGCAGCCACTTGCTCATCTCGCGCAGTGCGGTGTTGGCCTTGTCCAGGTAGACGGCCTTGGCACCGCCACTGGCCGTGGCGGCCAGTTCGGTGGCGCCTGCAAAGAAGGCCAGGTGGCGCTTGATGTCCTCATCGAGGCCTTTAAGACGGAAGAAGACCTCGTCCGCCTTGTTCTCGTCGCGGAATCGCGGCGGGTGGAACGGCTGGATGAAATAGATGTAGAAGTCGCGTTCGGGCTGCGCGGTGGGGCGATCGTTCGGGGCACCGAAGAACAGGTAGCCGTTGCGGTCGACGCGCTTGTCCTGCCACTCGACCCGGTACTGCCAGATCTGGTGGCCGGTGACGTAGCTTGATTCGTCACTTTGCTCCATCAACTGCCGGATGGCGCCGAAGTAGGCGCGATCCAGGGCTTCATCATCGAGCGATGCCGCCCGCTTTTCGATCTGGGCGTCATAGTCGATGTCCTTCTTCAGGTCGAGGTAGTACTGCTCGGTATCCGGCGCCTTGGAGATGAACTGGCCGTTGACGGTCTTGATGGTCTCGCGCAGGGCGGTCTGGACCATGGACAGCAGGTCCGCGGCGGGTTCGCCGCCGAGGTCCTCGATGCCGGGCTGGTAGAGGCACAGGGTGTCGCGCAACTCCTCGGCCGTGGGGCCAACCGGCACGTAGATGTCGCCGCCGGTGGTCAGGCGGTGCACCGACAGGCCGCTGATGATGCGCAACGCCATGGCCCGATACTGGGGCCGCGTGAACGCGCTGTTGATGCGCCCTTCCAGCACATCGGACACTTTCAGGACCGGGCCAATGTTCGGATCTGCGCGCAGCACCTGGTTGCGCTTCACCGTGTCCCAGAACTTGTCGTAGCCGATCAGGCCGGGCCGGTCTTCTGGCACCTCGTCGCCGATGATGGCCTGGATCTGGTCGCGCAGAGTGACCAGCGCACCGCGCTTCTCTGTGAACACAAGGCGCTCGAACGTGGCCAGATAGTCGGGATGCACCGGGAACAGGCGCACGAAATCATCCATCCGCTCGTTCATGTTTCCGTAGAACTTTGCGAATGGCGTCAGGTAGCGACGGATCTTGTCCTGCTGGTCGGCTGTCTTCTTCAGCAGGCGCTCGGCAACCACGTAGCTGACATCCTGGCGCACAAGAAGGACCTGGGTGAAACGGTCCTTGACCCGGCGCAGGCTGTCCGAGACGTGCTCAAAGCGACTGCTGTCGAAGATCTGTTCCTGCACGCCCGCAATGAAACGGAAGCGCAGGTGCTTGGTGACCTCGCCGATCTCGCGCAGGAAGGACAGGTCCAGGACAAGATCGTGGTCCCTACGCGAACGCAGGTAGTCGAGCAGCTCGTCGACGACCAGCAGGATGCCGTGGGAGGGGTAGACCTCCTCGAAAGCCGCCATCATTTCTTCCAGCGCGGCCTTGTTGTTGACCACCTGGTCTGCCGGGGGGAATGCGAAGGTGACGCCATTCCGTTCCAGGAAGGCTTCCAGCTCACGGGTGATGATGTCCCGCAGCGACATCTGGCTTGAGATCTCGATCCGGTGGACCTTGAACTTGCCGGCGATCGCTTCGGCGGCCTTGGCGACCTTGGGATGCCGGATCGCAGGCAGGTACTCCGCATTTTCCGCGACCAGTGACAGCACCGACATCAAATGGGACTTACCAGTGCCGTAGTTGCCCACCACCAGCACGCCCATGTGGTCGACTTCGCCGTCGAAGGACAGCTGGGGAATCATCTTCTCGGTCAGGCGGCCGGCCATCTCGTCGGAGATGACATAGGTGGCCACCAGCTTCCTGGCCTCGTCGGGCCGGTTGGCATCCAGCAGCTGGATGACCGATTCAATGGACTCGAATTGGATCAAGTCGCCGTAACGCATGTCCTACTCCCCCTGATGAATCTCGAAAATGGTGGCGCCATCGGCGCCTTGGTCCTGGTATTCCGGGTGTCCCGGCACGGCATAGATCAGGCGCCCGTCACGCCATTCGCCGGGCCAGACGGCAACCACAGGGCGCGCCTGAGCCTGTCTTCTGAGCAAATCCAGTGCATTGAGCCGAAGCGAGGAGTCGAACAGGAGTTCAACGCCTTCAATCAGCAATGGGCCGGTCGCGGCATGTTCCTGGGCGGCCGCGCGCAGCAGGCTTCCGGCTTGCAGATTCCGTTCCCGGTGCGGCAGCTCGGCCAGAGGACCGGCCAGGGCGACACCCAGATGGAGCGGTTCTGACACCCCAGTGTCGTGCAGCGCCCGAAGCAGCGCGGCTCGATCCTGCGCCGAACCGCCGACCAGCAGGATCAGCTTGTTGTGCAACTGCGTCACGTCGAGCAGACGCTGCCGCAGGGCTTCCAGAGTGGCGCCAGACCTCATGGCGTCGCGGGCTCGGTTGGATCGCTCGAAGGGCCGCCCGCCACCGTGTGCTCCGGGACGTACTCGACCAACGCTTCGATGGGGCAGTCGAAGTAAGCGCACAGCCGGTCAAGATTCTCGGTTCGGACGCTCGCGCCGTGCTGGTTCAGCATCTTCGACAGGGTGTTCCGGGCGATGCCGGTCGCATCGGCAACCTCCTGGATCAGGACCCTACGGCGATCCTTGAACTCCTTGTCCGCGATCAGCTCCTTGAGCTTGTACCTGAGCATGCAGCCCTTCCCCCGGGAAGCCAACAATTGGGCATCCGCCCACAACAGTGGGCAAGCACGCAGAAAACGTGCCGTGCCGCCAAATGTGAATTCTACCGTGCGCGCGCCCATTTTTGTGTGCGTCTGACCTGATGCCCCGAACGATCGGGGCAGGTTTGACGCGCAATTTTGGCGGCCGCGGGGGTGGTGTATAGCTGGGAAGAGATCCGGTGAACAAAGGAGAGCCCGATGAAGGTGAAGCTGATCAGTGTCCCGGTCGCCCAGCTGGCCCGCTTGCTCGGCCTGGTGAGGGCCGTAGAGCCGGCCAAGCTTGAGCACTGCGGCAAGTGGGCGCTGCTGGTTCGCGGCCGGGGATTCACGCGTCTGCTTGAGCAGGAGATCCTCTACGCGCCCAACCTGATTCGCCCTGCGGGCTGGTCGACGCCCCGACCGATGACCTTCTTCGGGAAGAAGGCCGCGGTTGCATATGGCCGGCATCTCGGCCTGCTGCCACAGCGGAAGGAGTGGTCAGTGTCCACTAACGAGTAGACGACCCAATGCGCGCTGCCGCGGCCAATTCCGACGCGTTCGCGCAGATTCCCTTGCGGCTGGTCACAGGCGCTGGTCCCAGAAGCAGCCATATAGACCCACAGACCGCGGCGTTTGCGCCGCGAAGAGTGTGACCGTAGGCTTCGCAGCAAGTACCGAAGGCGAACCTGGCGCTCAATCCAGGCCTCATCTTTCCCGGCATCGCTCCGGGATCATCAAGTCGGGCAGCAGGCAGGTCTCCGCACGCCCGTATCAACTGCCGTACCGCAAGTGCTGCTGTGCCATCAAGCCAGCCGCTCATCTCCGCTGCTGTTCCGCAGTGCGAATCGAAAGAGTGACGCAACGTCACCTCAGCTGAAAGCCGCCGTAGTCACAGGCTTCTGAGCCGAACCGCACCAGTGACGCCACGATTCGCGTCGACGAACCACGTCACATCGCGGCATTCAACTTGTATCGCATCGATCCATGCACACCAGACCCGCCTCCAGGGCCGCCCTAACCGCCGCGATTGCGGCGCCACCGTTCGAAGCAGTTCGAACGATCCGGCAGGGCCCGTTACTCACCGGTTTCTGTAGCCGCGCTGAGGGCTGATGTGCACACGGGATAGCCCCGTACTCCAAAGCCGTCAGCGCGGCAGAACCCGGAGACCACCATGAGCAGAAGAACCGATTTCCAAGCGTCGATCGTCGCCGTCATGGCGCGGCTCGGCGGATCCCACCTGACCCGCGAGGCCAGGGAGCGGACGGCCGCCAGGTTTTCCACCCTGATGTACGAGGCGGGATATACGCATCTTGCGCACCCTGCTGACATCAGCGGAAGGCATCTTCGTGCCTACGTCTTGGCCAGGCAGGCCGAGTCACCCAGCGTCCGAACCCTGCAGAACGAGCTGGCGCATCTGCGCAGCGTGGTGAGGGTCGCCGGTAGGAAGGCCGTGGCGTCCGCGTCCGAATTGAGCAATGAAGCGCTTGGGATCGGTGGCGGGTCGCGTCTTGGGACCAAGACCGCCATGTCCAATGAGGATTTCCAGACCATCATCGCGCATGCCGAGCGTCAGAATCGGCCGGGGATGGCTGCTTTGCTGCAGTTGGAACGGCATCTTGGCCTGCGGGGCAATGAGGCCATCCATGCGAGGGAAGACACACTGCATCGTTGGGAGCGTGAGCTTCAAGCGGACGGCCGGATCAGCGTGCTTGCCGGAACCAAGGGTGGCCGTCCGCGGATCGTGAATGTGTTCGACAGGGCGAATGCTTTGACAGCCATTTCCACTGCTATCGCTGTATGCGCGACGCAGGGCGGCTTCCTTGTGGTTCGTGCCAATGGATTGCCCGCAGGCGGATTGAAACAGGCCCGTCGCGTCTATCACTCCTGGGCGCACCGCAATGGCATTCAGCCTCACTCGGCTCGCTATGCGTTCGCGCGGCAGCAACTGGACGGCTACCTGTCACGCGGCTTCTCGTCTCGCGAGGCCCTGATGGCCGTGAGTCACGACCTTGGCCATGGCGATGGTCGGGGCCGCTGGGTCAAGAGTGTCTACATGCGCTGAGCCGGACCGAAGATGCCCTACTCCGACCAAGGTGCCCCTGCGGAACTGAGGGCATCTTCGGCAAATGGAGGGCATCTTGGCAACATCAATCCGGTGCCAGATTCTGGATGATCTGAGGGCGCCACTGCTCGACCAGCGCTTCGAATGCGCCTCGATATCCAAATTCATCCGGGTAGCAGTGAAGATCGGCGACCATCTGGACAACCATGAGCATGTCCTCGCGAATCTCCGCATCAACGGCCCAGAAATCCGTCAGGTCGAACCCACCACATGTCGTGGCGTTCCACCAGGCAAGAAGAAAGCTGGCTGACCTCCTGCTCTGTCCAGTATCGCTCTGGGCAACACGGATGAGGCGTTCCAGTGCGGCTTGTTGTTCGGCCCTCATGCAGTTACTCCTAGTCAAAGTGACCAGAACCAGCCTTCACGTACTCCCGCCTTTTCAGTGCGTACGCCGAGCTTCTCGCGTGCCCGACGCAGCGTCTTGGGCGTGAAACCGTGTTCTTCAGCTGCTCTCATGACATCACTGGCCTTGACGCCAGCACTGGACAAGACAACTCCAAGCCACTCCATGCAGTCTTCGGTAGCCGTGCGCTGCTCGTCCGAACCGGATCTCAGGATCTCGTCGGCCGTCTGTTGCACTGGATCCGACGACCATTCGACATACGGGACTTTTGCTTCAGTCGTGCGCAGTGAATAGCCGATGCCGTGGGTGTCTGGTCCAAGATTGTTCTTGACCGGCAGCAGCAGACGCCGTTCGGGCGCATCGTCGGACTTGGCCAACAGGTACACGGAGCGGGCGGCTGCAACGAACGCGAGCGATCCGGAGGAGCGATAGATCGCCGCGGCTTGTCCTTTGTTCAGGTGTGAAACCCCTATCACGGCGACGCCACGCTTGGCTGCAAGCGCGGATATCGGCGCCAACATTCCCCGAACGTCAGCATTCTTGTGTGAATCCACCCCGGCCAGATAGGCACTGATCGGATCGATCACGACCACGCGCACATCCGGGTTTCGGTCGATGAAATCGTCGATGGCCTCGACATCACCGAGATTGAACGACCTCGTGCCGCCCCGCTGTACATCGGATACGGCTTCGAGAAAGTGAATCCGTTCGACGGCCGCGCCAGCTGCATCCAGGCGCGGTCGTGTCGTATCGGCCGGATCATCCTCCGCATTCACCAGAAGTACTTCACCCGCAGGACAAAAAGACTGATCTGGCCAACTGCGCCCACGCGATACATGCGCTGCCATACAGGCGGTCAGCGTGCTCTTGCTGAGGCCCGGATCGCCTACGATCATGCTGAACTTTCCGAGGGCGAAGTGCGGTTCCCACAGCCAGGAGATTGAACGCGATTCAACCTCGGATGCACGTCGTGCCTGGATACGAGGACGCGGCGGCGCAAGCGGCGCGGCAACGACAATACGTGTCATACCCCTGCTCCGCCTTTCCGCCAGATGTTCAACCACTCGGGTTCGTGCTCGATGGCGACGTATCGCACACCGTCCCGAACCAGTGCTTGACCCAACTCGACCTTGCGTCGGTACTCGGCGACTTCACGCTGCGGCCAACACACCACTACCGCATCCACGGCGGGCCACCGCAAGGCCGATGGCCGGACATCATCGGGTAGCACCAGCGCCGAACCGCGCCCCAGCCTTATCCGGCGATCATCTGCTCGCTCCCAGCAGCAATGCCCTGCAAACAGGTAGACATTCGGCGCGACACCCGACGCCTGCAGTGCCTCCACTTCGCCGCAGAATGGCGCCCTGCGCAACCCCGGAGATTCCAGGCCTTCGATCTCGATCGTCGGCTTCAGGTGCTGCTTTAGCCCGCTCACGGTCAACGCTCGGTGCGGCTATGCGCAATGCGATCGCGCAACCACTGCTCCACTTCGGCTTCGACCCACGCGCAAGCGCGGCGGCCCAGTCGGATAGGCGCAGGAAAGGCGAGCTCATCGACTAGCCGGTACAACTGTGATTTGCTCAGCGAAGTTCGCTGACATACCTCGCGGATGCGCAGCATTTGGGTTGCCTGGTAATCCATATGTTGTCTCCGTGACCATGTGGTCATTTGCGCCGACCCGGGCGCTTCCGGGCCGGTCGGAGACAAACTAGGATTCTGCAACTCCTAGTTGGCGGTCAGAACTGCGCGAACTATTTTCGCGTTAGACCTTGACTTTCTGATGAGACAGCACTCGCAACCGCCGCTTCATGACGCCGGCTACGACGTCCTCGCTGATCTCTTCGCCGGTGATTGCTGTCGTCAGCGTTGCAGTTGCCGCGAAGTGGTTACGGCCGAACCAATCCCTGACGCTGCTGCCGATGTGCCAGATGATGTCGTCCCGCCCCCACCCGTAGTCCTCTGCCCATTCCTGAGCACCAGTCGCGAGCGCCTGCATGGATTCACGCGGATCAGAGTAGAGTTCCATGACTTCATGCTCGATCTCGTATTGTAGTGTTTCAAGCTGCTCAGTCACGAATTTCCTGGTGTCAGCAGCAACCCCTTCGCGATCGAGCACCGCAAGAATCTGTTCCGCCGCCGATAGAAACGGCTTGGCGACCACTTCTTCTGCCTTATCCCAAGCCGCGACGCCAACAGCACTGGCGATTCCGAGCGGATACGGGCCGAAAGCCGAGCCAGTACCGAGCCACTTGATCTGTCTTGTGAGCTCATCAACATACTTCTGGACAGCGTGAGCTATCGCCTGACGATCATCGTCAGTCCGAGACTGCCCAGGGTCGCGCCCATGCACGGCATAGTGCAGAACGCAGAGCAGGGACTCGACGGGCCCCTTGAGCTTGAACGTCTCCCGATGCTTATCGAACAGACACCATACGGACTTCATGTTCTCGCCGTGCTCCGCGAGTCGCGAGATGAGCCAGTTGTAGATGGAGTAATTCTCCCGTCCGCTGAGCAGCTCTTCCTTCACCCAGTGAGGCAGCGAATCCCATTCCCTTGGCAGATGCAGTTCCATGTCGATTCCAAGCTCCTTGCGCATTGAGGGTAGCGAGTGCTCCTGCGAACACTTGGAGTACGATGGATGCGTCCGGGTCGATATGTAAGTGGACAAATTCCGCTGTCCTGTGTGGACGCGCAGCGCTACCGAATCGATCCGGGGGTACGTGTGGGGGTATCAGAACCAGCTTCCTGACACGAAATCCAATTAAATCAACTGGATATCGCGATCATGAAAATCGCCAGCTGGAACGTCAACTCCCTCAACGTCCGCCTGCCGCACCTGCAGCAGTGGCTCGCCGCCTTCGCGCCGGACATTGTCGGCCTGCAGGAAACCAAGCTCGACGACGCCCGCTTCCCCGACGACGCGCTGGCGGCGCTCGGCTACCGCAGCGTCTTCCTCGGCCAGAAGACCTACAACGGCGTCGCGATCCTCGCCCGCGACCGCGCGATTGCCGACGTGCATTACGGCATCCCCGGCTTCGAGGACGAGCAGAAGCGCGCGATCGCCGCCACCGTCGACGGCGTGCGCATCGTCAACCTGTACGTGGTCAACGGCCAGGACATCGGCACCGACAAGTACGCCTACAAGCTGCGCTGGCTGGCCGCGGTGCGCGACTGGCTGGCCGACGAGCTGCAGCGGCATCCGCGGATGGTGGTGCTGGGCGACTTCAACATCGCGCCCGACGACCGCGACGTGCACGATCCGGCGGTGTGGAACGAGGGCCACATCCTCACCTCCACCGCCGAACGCGCCGCGCTCACCGCCCTGCTCGACCTCGGCCTGCACGACGCCTTCCGCCTGCACAGCTTTGATGCCGGGATCTTCAGCTGGTGGGACTATCGGCAAGCGGCATTCCGCCGCGACCTCGGCCTGCGCATCGACCTGACCCTGGTCTCGGACGCGCTGCGCGCGGAGGCCGTGGCCTCGGGCATCGACCGCGAGCCGCGCACCTGGGAGCGCCCCAGCGACCACGCCCCGGCCTGGGTCCAGCTGGGCTGAGCCCAGGAACGACGAAGGCCCGGCACAGGGCCGGGCCTTCGCGTGGATCGTCCGGGCGGCGCTTCAGCGCACGCTGCCCCGCTTGAACAGGTTGATGATCGCCAGAAGGATGATCGCACCGAGCAGCGAGACGATGAAGCTCATGATGCTGATGCCGTCGTTGATCGAGCCGGCGCCGAGCAGCGGGCCGATCAGCCAGCCGCCGATGAACGCGCCGACGATGCCGACGACAATGTTCAGCAGGATGCCCTGCTGCCCGTCGCGTCGCATGACGATGCTGGCCAGCCAGCCCACGACGCCGCCGATGATCAACCAGATGATGATGTTCATGGTGTCTCCCTGTCATTCGCCCCAGCGGCGCGGCGCCAGTCTGGGGACGCGGCCGTGATGGCGGCGTAGGGAGACGGAGGACGGATTCAGCCGGCGGCGAGCAGGTCCAGCAGCGCGCGCCGCGGCAGCTTGCCCGTCTCGTTGCGCGGCAGCGCCGGAACGATGCGCAGCGGACGCGGCAGGAACACGGGATCGACGCCCTGGCGCAAGGCGTCCCGCACCGCCGCCTCGTCCATCCCCGGCGCGACCACGGCGGCCGCCAGGCGGCGCACGCCGCAGGCATCGGGCTCGAGCTGGACCAGGGCGGCGTCGAGCACGCCGGGAATCGCCAGCAGGCGGTGGGTCAGGTCGCCGAGCGAGGCGCGCTTGCCGGCGATCTCGAGCAGGTCGGACTGTCGCCCGCACAGCCGGAAGCGGCCTCCGGGCAGGAGTTCCACGATGTCGGCCAGCGCGACCGCGTCGCGCAGGTGGGCGGCCCGCACCAGGGTGCCGTCGGGCTGCGGCTGCAGCTCGACGCCCGGCAGCAGGGTCCAGGCCTCCTCGCAGGCGGTGCGGCGGCGGGCCAGGATGCAGGTCTCGGTGGACCCGAACATCTCGCGCACCTCGCAGCCGAAGGCGGCCTCGGCTTCGGCCGCCAGCGCCTGCGGCAGCGGCGCGGTGGAGGCGACGATGCCCGCCAGCGGCGGCAGCGCGACGCCGGATCCAACCAGCGCGCGCAGGTGGACCGGCGTGGTCACCAGCAGCGGCGGCAGCGGCGACGAGGCCAGCGCGGCGGCGATGTCGACCGGGAAGAACGGGCGCGCTTCGTGCACGGCCACGCCGCCCAGCAGCGGCAGCAGCACCGACATCTCCATGCCGTACATGTGCTGCGGCGGTACGGTGGCGACCACGTGGGCCGTGTCGCTGGCAGCGGGCAGCAGGCCGGCCAGGGCCGCCATGTTCTGCGCGGTGCTCGCGGCGAAGCTGCCCCAGGTCTTCGGGTTGGCCTTCGGCGCGCCGGTGCTGCCCGAGGTGTAGCCGATGGCCACGACCGCGGCGTCGGCGACCCGGGGCATGTCGCCGCCCGCGCGTGGCAGCACGTCGGGCAGGCGCAGGTAGTGCGGCAGCGGCGCGATGTCCTCGCAGCCGCAGGCGTCGGCATCGCCGAGGCAGTAGCTGTCGGGATGGCGGGCGCGGACCTCGTCGATCGCCGCGCGCGTGCGCGAGGGCGGCAGCAGCGTGACCTGGCCGCGCACCGCGGCGGCGGCGAAGGCGACGAGGAAGCGATGGCGGTCCTCGCACAGGTTCAGCGCGAACGGACGGTCGGGCAGCAGCGCGGCCAGCCCGCGCACTTCGTCCAGGAAGTCCTGCAGCGCGACGCCGCCGCCGCTGCCGAACGCGACCGGACGCTCCGGGGCGCCGGCCACCAGTGCCGAAGCCGTGCCGGTGGCGGCGTGCTGACGCCCGTGGTTGTCGATGACTGCCGACATGCGCTCCATTCTCCCGGACGCGCCTGCGCCCCCCGTGACTCCCGGCGGAACGCCTGCACGCCGGGGCGGTTACTTTACGCTGGGCGCCCGCCGTGCTCCAAAGGACCCCGCTTCGATGCCGCTCGCCGCAGGCCACCTCCAGCTCGGGCCCGTCCGCTGCGCATGGCGGCCCTACCGCCACGGCCAGGCGGCCGAGCCGCTGGTGCGGGACTGGCTGTCCGGGGAGCTCGGCGTGCCCCCCGGGGCGCTGGCGATCCGCCGCAGCCGCCACGGTCGCCCCTGCCTGGACGCGGCACATGCCGACTGGGACGCCAGCTGGAGCCACAGCGGCGAAGGCCTGCTGATGGCGCTGGCGCAGAACCTGCGCGTGGGCATCGACCTGGAAGTGAAGCGCCCGCGCCCCAAGGCCCAGGTGCTTGCCAACCGCTTCTTCGCGCCGGCCGAGGCCGCGGCGCTGGCCGCGATGCCGGACGGCCTGCGCGAAGCGGCCTTCGTGCGGCTCTGGTGCGCCAAGGAGGCGGTGCTGAAGGCGCATGGCCAGGGGCTGTCCTTCGGCCTGCACCGGCTGGCGTTCGCGCCCGTCGCCGACGGCTGGCAGCTGGTGGACTGCGATCCCGCGCTCGGCGTCCCGGCGGACTGGTCGCTACGGGCCTTCCGCCCCGCGCCCGACTACCTCGCGACCGTGGCCTGGCGCGCCCGCTGGGACTGAACCGGCGCGGAGGCGCCGGGCAGGCACCTACAATGCCGCATGCCTGACGATCCCCACGCCATCCTCGACGCCGGCCTGGCCACGCTCGGCCTGGACCCCGCGCTGGCCGCGCCGCTGCGCCGCTACCTCGACCTGCTCGCGCGCTGGAACCGCACCTACAACCTCACGGCGATCCGCGATCCCGGCGAAATGGTCACCCTGCACCTGCTCGACTCGCTGTCGATGCACGCGCACGTGGACGGCGTGTCCCGGCTCGCCGACCTCGGCACCGGTGCCGGCCTGCCCGGGATCCCGCTGGCGATCGCCCGCCCCGGGCTCGAGGTCACCCTGGTCGAGTCCAACGGCAAGAAGGCGCGCTTCCTGCGCGAGGCCGTCCGCAGCCTCGGCCTTGCCAACGCGCGGGTGGCCGAGTCGCGGGCCGAGGCCGTGGACCTGCCCGGCGCGTTCGACGCCATCACCGCCCGCGCCATGGCGACCCTGGGCGACATCCTCGCTGTCGGCGGCCACCTGCTGGCGCCGGGCGGGCGGCTGCTGGCGATGAAGGGCGTGCGCCCCGACGCCGAGGTCGCCGCGCTTCCCGTCGGCTGGGAGGTCCGGGCGATCCATCCGCTGGCCGTGCCGGGACTCGGGGCGGAGCGTCATCTGGTGGTGGTGGGCCGGGTGGCGCCGGGCGGGGCATAATCATCGGCCCGGCCGGGGATTCCGGGCCGGGGATCCCCGTCGCATCCTGCATCGAGGCAGACGAGCCCATGGCCCGCATCATCGCCATCGCCAACCAGAAAGGCGGCGTCGGAAAGACGACCACGGCGGTGAACCTCGCCTCGGCCCTGGCGCAGACGCCCAAGCGCGTGCTGCTGGTCGACCTCGATGCCCAGGGCAACGCGACCATGGGCAGCGGCGTCGACAAGCGCGAGCTGACCGCCTCGACCTGCGACGTGCTGCTGGAGGAGGTGCATGCCGCCGACGCGGTGGTGCGCACGCCCGAAGGCTTCGACCTGATGCCGGGCAACACCGACCTCACCGCGGCCGAGATCGAGCTGATGGACGAGGATGGCCGCGAGCAGCGGCTCAAGCGCGCGCTCGACACGCTGCGCCCGAAGTACGACTACATCATCATCGACTGCCCGCCGGCGCTGTCGCTGCTCACGCTCAACGCGCTCACCGCCGCCGACAGCGTACTGGTGCCGATGCAGTGCGAGTACTACGCGCTGGAAGGCCTGACGTCCCTGCTGCAGACCATCGACGCGCTGAAGCAGAAGCTCAACCCGGCGCTGGAGATCGAAGGCGTGCTGCGCACCATGTTCGACGTGCGCAACAACCTGGCCAACGCGGTCTCGGCGGAGCTGGTGGAGCATTTCGGCGACAAGGTCTTCCGCACCATCGTGCCTCGCAACGTGCGCCTGGCCGAGGCGCCGAGCCACGGCCAGAGCATCGTCGGCTACGACCGCGGCTCGCGCGGCGCCATCGCCTACCTCGGCCTGGCCGGCGAGATGCTCCGCCGCCAGCGCGAGCGCGAACAGAAGGAGAAAGCGGCATGACCGATGCCAGGAAGGCACCCGCAGCCAAGACCCCGGCGAAGAAGCGCGGCCTGGGCCGCGGGCTGGAGGCGCTGCTGGGACCCAAGGCGGCGGAAGAGGCGCCGGCGCTGGAAGCGCGCCCCGGCGACACCCTGCGCACCCTGCCGATCGACGCGCTGGCGCCGGGCAAGTACCAGCCGCGCCGGCACATGGACCCGGCCAAGCTGACCGAGCTGGCGGAATCGATCCGCGTGCAGGGCGTGATCCAGCCGATCGTGGTGCGCCAGCTGCCCGACCGCACCTTCGAGATCATCGCCGGCGAACGCCGCTGGCGCGCCTCGCGCGAGGCCGGCCTGGCCGAAGTGCCGGTGGTGGTGCGCGAGGTCGACGACCGCACGGTCGTGGCCATGGCGCTGATCGAGAACATCCAGCGCGAGGACCTGAACCCGCTGGAAGAGGCCCAGGCCCTGCAGCGCCTGATCGACGAGTTCGACCTGACCCACGCCGCGGCCGCCGAGGCCGTGGGCCGTTCGCGCGCGGCGGTGTCGAACCTGCTGCGCCTGCTGGAGCTGCCGCCGGCGATCCGCGCCCTGGTCGAGGCCCGCCGGCTGGAGATGGGCCATGCCCGCGCGCTGTTGACGCTGTCGCCGGAGCTGGCCAGCAAGCTCGCATCGGATGCCGCCGAGCATGGCTGGTCGGTGCGCGAGGTCGAGCACCGCGCCCAGCAGTTCGCCTCCGGCCGGGTGCCGGCCACGGCCAAGAAGAAGAGCGGCGGCAGCAAGGCCCGGCCGCCGGCCGACATCCTGGCGCTGGAGAACGAGCTGTCCGAAGCCCTTGCGGCCAAGGTCAGCATCGCCCACGGCCGCGGCAACAAGGGCAGGCTGGTGATCCACTACACCGACCTCGACACCCTGGACGGCGTGCTGGAGCGCCTGCGCCGCCAGCGCTGAGGCTCCGCCGCCCATTACTTGCCTTGGGCGGGCGCGGGCCGCATAATGCCGGGCTCGCTGTGTCCGGCCGTCCCATCGTGGGCGTCCCCGGCGGCTCCGGAATGCGATCCGGCGCCCCGCCCGGCAGCGACCCTGACCCGCATCGCATGGCGCATTCCCCGAGGGGAGCACGCCGGGGCCGCCGTCCCCCAGGCCATGGGGAACACCAATCACCATCGAGGTGCGTTATGTCCCGAGTTTGCCAGGTCACCGGCAAGCGCGTGCAGACCGGCAACAACGTCTCGCACGCCAACAACAAGACCCGCCGCCGCTTTCTCCCGAACCTGCACGAGCGCCGGTTCTGGGTCGCCAGCGAGAACCGCTGGGTGAAGCTGCGCGTTTCCACGGCTGCCATGCGCACCATCGACAAGAACGGCATCGACTCGGTCCTGGCCGAGCTGCGTGCCCGCGGCGAGAAGATCTGAGGAACCGACCATGCCCAGCAAGCGCGACAAGATCCGTCTGATCTCCTCGGCCAACACCGGCCATTTCTACACCACCGACAAGAACAAGAAGAACACCCCCGGCAAGATGGAGATCAAGAAGTACGATCCCGTCGTCCGGAAGCACGTGATCTACAAGGAAGGCAAGATCAAGTAAGGTCCCGCCTCCGGCTGTTCCGGAAAGCCCGCCGCAAGGCGGGCTTTTTCGTGGGCGCCCCCGCCCCCGCCCCCGCCCCGCCCTGTAGGAGCAGCTACAGCTGCGACCTGCCGCGCCCTGCGACCAGCGACCCGTGCCTTCGCGTTATCGTGGGCGTGGTCGCAGCTGTAGCTGCTCCTACAGGTTGTACGGGTTGGCTGTACGGTTGTCGGGGCCTCGAGCTCCGGGGCCGACGGGGTTCTCTGGGGTTGTCGGGGGAGGTTGGATGCTGCCGGGCTGGATCCTGCTGCTGGTGTCGCTGGGCTACGCCGCGCTGCTGTTCGCGGTTGCCTGGTGGGGCGACCGCCATCCGGTGCACATGCGCGCCGGCGGCAGCTGGCTGCGGCCGCTGGTCTACAGCCTGTCGCTGGCGGTGTACTGCTCGTCGTGGACCTTCTACGGCGCGGTCGGCTCCGCGGCCCGCAACGGCATCGGCTACTTCGCGATCTACCTCGGCCCGCTGCTGATGCTGCTGTTCGGCTGGCGCATCCTCGAGCGCCTGGCGCTGGTGGCGCAGTCGCAGAGCACGGTGTCGATCTCCGACTTCATCGCCGCCCGCTACGGCCGCGACCAGCGCCTGGCAGCCCTGGTCAGCCTGATCGCGCTGATCGCGGCGGTGCCCTATCTCGCGCTGCAGTACAAGGCGGTGACCCTGAGCCTGCACGTGCTGGGCGGGGAGGACCGCCTGCTGGCCAGCATCGGCGATCCGGCGCTGTACGTGGCGGTGCTGATGGCGCTGTTCGCCATCCTTTACGGCACCCGCCAGGTCGATGCCACCGAGCACCGCCCGGGCATGATGCTGGCCATCTCGCTGGAGTCGATGGTCAAGCTGGTGGCGCTGGTGTCGGTGGGCGTGTTCGCGATGTTCTGGTTCAACGGCCGCGACATCGACCTGGGCGAAGCCACCACCCGCCTGATCCGCGATTCGCCGCCGGTGGGCTTCATCGGCCAGACGCTGTTGGCCTTCACCGCGATCATCTGCCTGCCGCGGCAGTTCCACGTCGCGGTGGTCGAATGCATGGACGTCTCGGACATCCGCCGGGCGCGCTGGATGTTCAGCGGCTACCTGGCGCTGGTGTCGCTGGCGGTGTTGCCGATCACCGCCGCCGGCATGGCGATGGGCGCCGGCACGCCCGGCTATTCCGCCGACACCCTGGTGCTGGGCCTGCCGCTGTCCGAAGGCCGCGACCTGCTGGCGCTGTTCGCCTACGTCGGCGGCTTCTCCGCGGCCACCGGCATGGTCATCGTCTCCAGCGTGGCCCTGGCGACCATGGTCTCCAACGACCTGGTGATGCCGCCGCTGCTCAGGCGCGGCTGGGCCCAGCGCAACGACGGCAACGTCGCCTCGACCGTGCTCTGGATCCGCCGGGTCGCCATCCTGTGCTTCGCGGCCATGGCCTACGGCTACTACCGGGTGAGCGGCAGCGACACCACGCTCGCGGCCTTCGGCCTGATGTCGTTCGCGGCGGTGGCGCAGTTCGCGCCGGCGCTGATCGGCGGCCTGTACTGGCGCGGCGCCAGCCGCCAGGGCGTGGAGGCCGGCCTGCTGCTCGGCTTCGCAATGTGGATCTACACCCTGATGCTGCCCACGCTGACCCAGGCCGGCTGGCTTGACGATGCCTGGATGCTGCACGGGCCCTTCGGCATCAAGTGGCTGCGCCCGCACGGCCTGTTCGGCCTGTCCGGCTGGGACCCGCTGACCCACGGCACGTTCTGGTCGCTGCTGGTGAACGTCGGCGCGCTGTTCCTGGTGTCGGCGCGCTGGCGCCCGAGCTTCGAAGAGCGCCTGCGCACCGCGCCCTTCCTCGACCCCTACGCCTCGGCGCAGCTGCTGCCGGGCAGCGGCGTGCCGCACGACAGCATGCCGCTGGGCGACCTGATGACGCTGGCCGGGCGCATCGTCGGCGAGTCCACCGCGCGCCGCGCCTTCGCCGACCACGCCGCCGCCAGCGACCGCGACTTCAATCCCGCCGCCCCGACCGACCGCGCCTGGGCGCAGTTCACCGAGCGCCTGCTCGCCGCCGCCATCGGCGCGGCCTCGGCGCGGCTGGTGATGACCAGTGCGCTGAAGGGCTCGGGCATGGACGTCGCGCACGTCGTGGCCGTGCTCGACGAGGCCGGCCAGGACCTGCGCTTCGACCGCGCGATCCTCTCGGCCACGCTCGACAACCTCGACCAGGGCGTCAGCGTGGTCGACCGCGACATGCGCCTGGTGTCCTGGAACCGCCGCTACCAGGAGATGTACGACTATCCCGAGGGCATGCTCTACGTCGGCCGCCCGGTGGCGGACCTGATCCGCTACAACGCGCGTCGCGGCGAGCTTGGCGGCGGCAACCCCGACATCGACGCCGAGATCGACAAGCGCATCGGGTACATGCGGGCCGGCTCGCCGCACGTGTTCGAGCGCGTGCGCTCCACTGGCCAGGTCGTGGAAATGCGCGGCCAGCCGCTGCCCGGTGGTGGCTACGTCACCAGCTACAGCGACGTCACCGACTACAAGCGCGTGGAGCGCGAGCTGCGCGAGGTCAACGAAACGCTGGAACTGCGCGTGGCCACCCGCACCCGCGAGGCCGAGGCCGCCCAGGCCTCGCGCACGCGCTTCCTGGCCGCGGTCAGCCATGACGTGCTGCAGCCGCTCAACGCCGCGCGCCTGTTCGCCTCGGCCCTGCGCGAAAGCGATACCGCCGCCGAACAGCACCACCTGGCCGAACGCGTGGACACCTCGCTGCGCGCGGCCGAAGAGCTGCTGGAAGGCCTGCTGGACGTCTCGCGCCTGGACACCGGCGCGCTGGCACCGCAGCTGTCCGACTTCGACGCCTCCGGACTCCTGGCCGACCTCGCCGCGCAGTACGCCCCGTTGGCAGCCGCGCGCGGCATCGACCTGCGCGTGCACGCGCGCACGCTCCCGGTGTGCAGCGACCGACGCCTGCTGCGTCGCGTACTGCAGAACTTCCTCGCCAATGCGCTGCGCTACACGCGCGAGGGCCGGGTCGTGCTGGCCGCGCGCCCGCGCGGCGGCGAGGTCGAACTGCAGGTCTGGGACACCGGCCCCGGCATCCCCGAGTACCACCTCAAGCAGATCTTCGACGAGTTCTTCCGCATCGACCAGCCCGGCAGCTGGGACGCCCAGGGCCTTGGCCTGGGCCTGTCGATCTGCCAGCGCATCTCCAACGTGCTCGGCCACCCGCTCAACGTGCGCTCGCGCACCGGCCGCGGCAGCATGTTCTCGATCCGCGCCCCGCGCTCCCGCCATGCCGCGCTGCCGCGCGCGCCGCTGCCCGAAGCCGGCGCGGGCATTCCCGACTCGCTCGAGGGCATGCGCGTGCTGTGCGTGGACAACGACGTCGACATCCTCGCCGGCATGGTGCTGCTGCTGGGGCGCTGGAAGATCGAAGTGCTGCGCGCCACCACGGTCGACGAGGCGCTGTCGAAGATGGCGGAGTCACCGGACGTCCTGCTGGTCGACTACCACCTGCACGACCGCCTCGACGGGCTCGACACGCTGGACGCACTGCGCGAGCACGGACCGCGCGTGCCCGGCGCGCTGGTGACCGCCGACGGCAGCGACCAGGTCAAGCGCGAAGCGCGCGCGCGCGGCTACCGGGTGCTGACCAAGCCGATCAAGCCCGCCTCGCTGCGGGCATTCCTGGCGGCGCAGCGCAATGCCCACGCCGCGGGGCACGGCCCCTGACACGGGCCGGCGGTGCGGAGAAGGCCCGTGGCGCAGTCACATCCGCGGCGGTCGATGCGTCCGGGTACTGAACGGATGGCAAACGGGGCTGGCATGATGTCCGCCCCCGGGGGACCGGCCGCCGCGCGCCGCAGCGGACCACAGGAGGCGGGATGGACGCGTTTCTCAACACATCGCTCGGCTTCCCGACGCTGGTCTACAGCGTCCTCCTGGGCGGCTGCCTGGCCTACTGGCTGCTGGCCGCCACCGGCCTGGTGGAGATCGATGGGCTCGACCTGCCCGACCTGGGCGTCGACGCCGAGCCCGGCGGCATTGCCGGCATCTTCGGCCGCCTGGGACTGACTGGCGTGCCGACCATGCTGGTGGTGACGCTCGTCGTGTTCTTCGCCTGGGTGCCCACCTATTTCTTGCAGCTCCTGCTGCTCGAGCACTTTCCCGGCCCGCTGCGCTGGCTGCTCGGCGGGGGCGTGGCGCTGCTCGTGCTGCCGCCGGCGATCCTGGCCACGGCCACCGCGCTGCGGCCCGTGCGGCGCTGGCTGCTGCGCCTGCGCCCGCCGGCCACCGCATCCCTGCTCGGCCGCGTGGCCGTGGTCCGCACGCCAGAGGTGGACGCGACCCACGGCATGGCCGACCTCGACGACGGCGGTGCCGGCCTGGTGCTGCAGGTCCGCGGCGAGGCCTCGGCCGGCATGAAGCGCGGCGACCGGGTGGTGCTGATCGCCCACGCCGTGGACGACAACACCTGGAACGTCGTGCCCGAGCGCGACTACGCACACCTCTGATCCGAACGCACAAGACCCGACTGGAGACCCACCGATGGAATTCGCCCTGTTCGCCCCCTTCCTGATCGGCATCGGCATCGTGCTGGTGGTGCTGGTCGGCATCGCCGGCCTGTTCAAGGCCTTCTACAAGAAGGTCGACCAGGGCACCGCGCTGATCGTCAACGATCTGAGCGCGACCCCCAAGGTGCGCTTCACCGGCGCGCTGATCATCCCGGTGCTCTACCGCGCAGAGCTGATGCAGATCAGCCTGATCACGCTGCAGATCGACCGCCGCGGCAAGGAGGGCCTGATCTGCCGCGACAACATGCGCGCCGACATCACCGTGGCCTTCTACCTGCGCGTCAACGAGACCCAGGCCGACGTGCTGCGCGTGGCCAAGGCGCTGGGCGCCGACCGCGCCTCGGACAAGCACGCGGTCGACGAGCTGTTCAACGCCAAGTTCTCCGAGGCGCTGAAGACGGTAGGCAAGAAGTTCGAGTTCACCGACCTGTTCGAGAAGCGCCAGGAGTTCCGCGACGAGATCATCAAGGTCATCGGCAACGACCTCAACGGCTACGTGCTCGAGGACGTGGCGATCGACTACCTCGAGCAGACGCCCAAGCACGTGCTCGACCCGAGCAACATCCTCGACGCCGAGGGCATCCGCAAGATCACCGAGCTGACCGCCTCGCAGAACGTGATCACCAACGAGCTGTCGCAGAACGAGCACCTGGCGATCACCAAGAAGAACGTCGAGACCCGCGAG
>JAEWFF010000028.1 GCA_023388965.1 Pseudomonadota bacterium
GCCACCGCACCCTCCTCCACGATCAGAACGGTCCGGACCGCCCCTCCAAAGAGAAAGGTGCTGTGGAGATAACAAGTGATAGGAATATTGTCAAGAAATGTTTTCTGGGGACCTATCGCCTCTCCCGTGAACGGGAGGGGCATCCGCGTGCCCCGGAAGCGGCGGAGCCGCTGTCCGGGACCCATACTCCGTGACGATGCGATCCGATCTCCGGCATCGGCGATCTATCGCAAGACCGGGCGTATGGGTCCCGGGCCCCGCTGCGCGGCCCCGGGACATACGGACAACCAGTATTTACGCTCACACCTCCAGCACCGCGTACTGCTTCCCCCCGTCCTTCTCGATCCCGGCGGCGACGTTGAAGACGGGGATGCCACGCGGGGTTTTTCCGCGATGGGAACCGCGATGGGCGTGGCCGTGAACAACGGCGGTGATGTCGAAACGGTCGAGCGTTTCGGCAAGGCGCGAGGAGCCGAGATAGGCATAGATCTGCTCCGGTTCGCCGATAACCGTTTCCTCCACCGGGGCGTAATGCAGCACGACGATCTTCTTTTCGGTGTGCAATGAGCGCAGCGCGATTTCGAGCTTGTGGCACTCGTCGATCGTCTCCTGCACAAAGGCCTTGACCGCCGGCTCGCCGAACGCGCCGAGCATGCGCCGCCCGAAGCCGCCGCCGAAGCCTTTTGCGCCGGCAAAGCCGATGCCCTTATGTATGTGCGCGTTCTCGCCCAGCATGCAGACGCCCGCCTGACGCAGGATGCGCGCAACCTCCTCCGGCTGTCCGCACTCGTAATCGTGATTGCCGAGCACGGCGACGACGGGAATTTTCAGGACCCGCAGATCCTCGGCGAGGTTTTCGGCCTCTTTCGTCTTGCCGAAATCGGTGAGGTCTCCGGCAAGGCAGAGGATGTCGGCGGTGTCGTTGAGCTCCGTGAACAGCTCCTTGTAATAACCGGCCGCGTCTTCCTTCATGTGCAGATCGCCGAGGGCCGCAACGCGCACGAGATCGCTGCCGCGCGCCGCCTCGTCATTGGCGGCCGGTCCGGGCGAGGCCTGTGAGACGGGTTTTGCGGGCGCGGATTTGCGGGCGGATTTGACGGCATCCTGCATGACGGGCTCCTTGCAAGGGGAATGATTTGCGGGGACGGGAGTTCCGCTTCATCTCCCCGCCCAGGGAAAGCGCGCCCGCCCTTCCCGGCCCACTCGCGCCTCGCTAGGCTTGACGCCGGAGGATGTCATGACCCGCTTTGCCCTTGCCGCCGTTCTTGCCCTCTTTCCCTCGTTCGCCCTCGCCGTGGCCGACGGGCCGGATCATTTCCGCGTCATCCGCGTCGCACCGGACGATGTGCTGAACATCCGCGAAGAGCCGCATGCGCGGGCGCGCATTGTCGGCACCATCCCGCCGGACGGAAACGGCATCAGGAATCTCGGCTGCGAAGGCGGCCTTGCGATCGACGACTGGATGAGTGCTTCCGAGGCCGAGCGCGCAGCGAGCGCGCGCCGTCGCTGGTGCCGGATCGAGTATCGCGGCATCGAGGGCTGGTCCGCCGGCTTCTATCTCGGCGAGGGCTCGGAGCCGTAAGGACGCCCTCCGCATGCCGGAGAGGAGTCACCCCACGATGTCCGCAAAGCCCCATTCGGCGATGTCGATGAGGTAATCGGGCGGCGAGAACAGGCGGCCGCGGCACACGCGCGTCTTGCCTTCCGGCATGAGGCGCTGATTGGCCACGCGCGCCATCAGTTCGTCGAACAGCCAGTCGGGCACGCAATGGCGCTCGGTCGGATAGATGAAGCGGAAATTGAGGATGTGGATGAGCAGCACTTCCCAATATTGCTCCGCATAGCCGAGCAGCCGCCGCCAATCGACCTCGTTGTGCTGTTTGAGGATGACATGGGCGATGTCGGCGCCGTCGTAACGCTCGCGGTTCTGGACGAAGACCTTGGACCAGATGAGTTCGGTCGGCGCGATGAGATCGACGTCAATACCGTAGATCTTCGTGCGGTGCTTCTCGCTGAACCAGGAATCGGCAATCGGCGTGGCAGCCGTGCGCGAATTGAAGATCACATCGAAGGTGTGGCGGCCCTTCTTGACCTTGGCGATCCAGCGTTCGTCCTCGATGACCGTCTTGTGGCCGAGATCCTGAAAATAGCGCAGCACGCGCGGATAATCGCCGGCGCGGCAGAAGACATCGAGATCCTTGGTGGGGCGGCGGATGCCGGTATAGGAAGAAACCGCGTACGTACCCGCGACCATGAAGGGAATGCCGGACTTCTTCAGATGCTTCAGGCTTTCGGCATAGAACGTCTCCGCCTTCGGCGGAACCGGCATGCTTTTCGCCTCGACATGATGGGAAGGCATCCCTTCGTGCGTCCTCCGCCGGCTGCCCCCCGCCCTTCGGGGGAGAAGGCGAAACCCGGATCGGCTGCGGAAGGTTCCCGGAAGGCGACAGGGAGCGCGGGCGCTCAATAATGCGGCGGCGGGGGCTCGTCGGCCGGGTCGCCGGCCTCGCTCTGTTCCGCCCGGCTGACCCGCTCGGCCAGAGCCGCCATTTCGCGCGTCAGCCGGTCGATCTCTTTCCACTGCGAGGCGACCGTCGCGCTGAGATCGTCGATCACTTCCTGCTGATAGGCGATCTTGGTTTCGAGGTCGTCGAGGCGGTCGGTTGCGGGCATGGGGCGATCCGGAGAGAGGCGGTGCAGGAGCAAAGGTCATACCTCACCGGGCCGGATAATGCGCGCTCCATGCAGCCAAAGCGGCGGTGCGGCGTTTCCGATGAAAGGAGACCGCTCATGGCCAAAATTAAAAGGTCGGAAGACCGCAACTACACGCCCGAGCCGGAACAGCTCGACGCCGATCTCAAGGAGGAAGCGACCCCTCCCCCGACCGTGGACCCGCGCGAGGTCGCGGACGAAGGAGACCCGAGCCTGAAGGACGATCTCGATGTCGGTCCCGAAGAGCCGCCGCCGGACCTGAACGAGGAACAGCAGGATTACAGCCAGGAGCAGCGGGAGCGGCAGGGCTGATCCCCGGGCTTGTGCGTCTTGGTCTTTCGTCGGGCCGGGTGGCGAAGCGCCGACAAAAAGCCTATGTGCGGGCCTATCATTTATGACGAAATGGATTGAGGCGCCGCAGACGCGGCTCCGTGCCGCGCATGAAACCCGCCACCTATTCTTCCGGCCCGACCCCGCATGAGGGCCTGACCTTCCGCACCTTCGTCCTGTTCGTCGCCTCGATCATGGCGATGAACGCGGTCTCGATCGACTCCATGCTGCCGGCGCTGCCGGACATCGCCTCCGCGCTCGGCATCACCGAAGCCAATGAGGTGCAATGGGTCATCACTGCCTATCTGCTCGGCTTCGGCGGGGCGCAGATCGTCTATGGGCCGCTGGCCGACCGGTACGGACGCAAGCCCGTTCTTCTGATCGGCATCGCGATCTACACGGCGGCCTCCGTCTGGGCCACGTTCTCGACCTCGCTCGAAACGATGATGGCGGCACGCGTGATCCAGGGCGTGGGCGCGGCGGGAACGCGCGTGCTGGCCGTGACCATCGTGCGCGACTGCTATTCCGGCGCCACCATGGCGCGCGTGATGTCGCTCGTCTTCATCGTCTTCCTTGCCGCGCCCGTGGTGGCGCCCTCGCTCGGACAGGCGATCATCGCTTTCGTCTCGTGGCACTGGATTTTCGGCCTGCTGGTTCTGTACGGCCTCGCCACCCTGATCTGGGGCTATGCCCGCCTGCCCGAAACGCTGCATCCGGAAGACCGGATACCCCTATCCGCCAAGGCGGTCGGCCATGCGCTGTGGCTGACGCTGACGACGCGGATCACCATCGGCTACACGCTTGCGGTGACGCTGCTGTTCGGCGCGCTGTTCGGCTTCATCAATTCGGTGCAGCCGATCTTCGACCAGACCTTCCACGCGGCGAACCTTTTCCCGATCATCTTCGCCGCCATCGCCGGCTTCATGGCGGTATCGAGCTTCCTCAATTCGCGCGTCGTGGAACGGCTCGGCCCGCGCAAGGTCTCGCACGCGGCTCTGTTCGGCTTCACCGTGTTCGCGGCCATACATGCGGTCTCGGCGTGGCTCGGCCATGAGAGCATGGTGTCGTTCGCGCTGGTGCAGGCGTGCATGATGTTCTTCTTCGGCCTGATCATCTCGAACTTCAATTCCATGGCCATGGAGCCGATGGGGCATATCGCCGGCACCGCCTCGTCCGTGCAGGGCTTCATCTCGACCACCGGCGGCGCCCTGCTCGGCTTTCTGGTCGGCCAGCAATTCGACGGCACAACCTTCCCTCTCGGACTGGGCTTCACCGTCTATGCGCTGATCGCGATCCTGTTCGTTCTGTACGCGGAAAAAGGCCGCCTGTTCGGCCCGCAGCAGCCGGTGCATCAGCCGCGCTGAAGGAACACGCGCCCCGCTCCCGCGTTCATCCGGGATACCGCACATAACGGAGAACCGAGATGGCAAACGAGCTGAAAGGCCGTCGCGTCGCCGTGCTCGCGACGGACGGATTTGAACAGAGCGAACTGACCGAACCGGTAAAGGCGCTGAAGGACGCGGGCGCCGAGGTGGACGTGATCTCGCCCAAGACCGGGCAGATCCAGGGCATGAAGCACAAGGAGAAGGGCGACACGGTGAAGGTGGACCGCGCGCTCTCCGATGCGAAGCCGGAAGATTATACGAGCCTCATGCTGCCCGGCGGCGTCGCCAACCCCGACGCGCTGCGGATCGAGCCGAAGGCGATTTCCTTCATCAGGCACTTCGTGGAATCGGGAAAACCCATCGCCGCGATCTGCCACGGCCCATGGCCGCTGATCGACGCCGGCGGCGTGAAGGGCCGCAAGGTGACGAGCTGGCCCAGCCTGAAAACCGACCTGACCAATGCCGGCGCGAAATGGGAAGACAGCGAGGTCGTGACCGATCAGGGCCTCGTGACATCGCGCAAGCCCGACGACATTCCCGCCTTCAACAAAAAGATGATCGAGGAATTCGCGGAAGGCAAACACAAGCGCCAGGCCGCGGAATAAAGGCGCTCAGGATGTAAGGACGGCGGGCCGAGCCCGCCGTTCCCATGTCCGGAGACGACCACGGTGCCGGGGGCTATTTCTTCCGCCGGAACGTCATGGTCATGAATTTCGTCCACGAGCCGTCATCGCCTTTTGTCTGCGACGACAGCACATATTCGTCGTCGCTCCTGATCTCGACGATATCCTGATAGGGGGCCGTCGAGCCGTCGCCCTTGAAGCTCATGCCCACGGTGTCGAGCGTCAGGACATCGCCCTTCAGCGTGCCCTCATAGGTCCACATCGAATCCATCATGTCGGACACGAAGCTGCCCACGAATTTCTTCTTCGTCAGATCGTAGCCGAGTGTAATGACCGATTTCGAGACCGTGTCGCTGCCGGGCATCTGGCCGCTCATCTCGCCGATGGTCCACAGATCGCCCAGCGCGCGGATGGTTTCGGTGCCGCTGCTGCTGTGCTCCATATCCCCGATTTTCATTTCGCCTTCGTAGGTCCATTCGCCAACGAGGCGGCGGAGCCATTCGTGTTCCCGTGCGGGCTTCGGCATGTCCATCGGCTTGTCTCCGTGATTGGGCGTGTCGTGTCAGGCGGGCGCGAGCGGGGCGTTGAGCATCCAGCGATGCCCGTACGGATCGCGAATGCCGGCAAAGCGCGCGTTCCAGAACGTGTCGTCAGGCGGCATGATGCTCGCGCACCCGGCCGCGAGGGCCTGCTCGTAAAGCGCATCGACCTCGCCGGGCGTCTTGAAATGCAGGACGATGGCGACCGGCGGCGGATTGGACTCCGTCGGTGCTTTCACCGGCGCGCTGTTCTGCGCGAATTCCGGGAACTCATCGGCCAGCATGACATAGGCGCCGTTGACCTCGATCTCGGCATGCATGAGGCGCTTGCCGTCCTCGGCGGGCATGCGCGTCACTTCCTTCGCACCGAGGGCCTTTGTGTAAAAGTCGATGGCGCCGGCGGCGTCCCGAACGGTCAGATAGGGGTTGAGGCGATAATCTTCGGCCATCGCGGATTTGCGCTCCCTCGCCATGGTTGAACGCGGCGTCGCACCGCATGGCGGCAAGCAAAAAGAGAAAACGTGTTCTCAATCGGGCGGGCGGGAAGATCAGCGGCCGGCGACCGCCGACTTTTGCGCGGGCTGCGGTTCCGCGCCCTCTTTCACGAGCGCTCTCAGCTCGGCCAGTTTGTCGTTCACCAGCCAGCCGAAATAATTCTCTTCGGGAAGGCCGCCCCTTTTGCGGAGGACCTCGGCGCGCTGCTGCGAACGGCCGATATTGTAAAGCGTCGCGGTGATGCCGGGATTTTTCGAGATGTCAACGCGGGCGATGGTTCTGTAATCGTCGATCGCGTGGCGGATGCTCGCCGCCATATAGGCGAGCGATTTGTCCGGGTTCATGATCGCGTCATAGACCTCGGCGGCGCGCGCCTCGCTCAGTTTCGGATAGCCGGAAATCTCCGCGACCATGTCGGACATCATGAGCGCCATGAGCGGACTGCCCTGCCCGAGGCCGAAGGTCTGGCCCGCATAGAAGGGGTGGAAGAAGACCTTGCTGAAACGGTCGTTCGGGAAATCGGTGCCGCCGACCTTCTTGCCGCGGAAGCGCGCGTCCCAGATGTTTTCGCGGCAGGTCCAGAGCTTGTAGGAATCGCTCTCGAATTTCGCGCAGGATTCGAATTCCTGGCGCGTCAGGAACTGGGTGGCCGTCTCCTCGCCATAGGCGAAGCGGAAACGCGCGCCGGCATAGGACACGGCCTGGACGTAATAGGTCTGGAGCCGGTCGAACGCATCGACATTGTATGTATGCTCGCCGACGATGGCGCCGACCATGTGGACGGGGTCGATGCCGTATTGCGCGGCGATGGACCTGATCTTGCCCATCAGCACGCGGTCATTGGCGAGCAGATCGCGCACTTTCGCGAATTTGGCGTCGAACGAGCCCTTGGTCTCGGCGGTGCGCAGGATCGAGCCGCGCGGCACCGGCGGCTGCACGGCATTGCGATTTCCCGGCGGCACGACGCTCACGCCTGCGGCCATGGCAGGCGCCACGCCGCAAAGCGCAATCAGCGAAAGAGCGAGAATGAAACGCTTCAAGGCCGTACCTGTCCCGCGCAACGGCACGCCACGAACGCGGCACCTCCGGGGAGCGACATTACTGGCAAAGCCGCCCGACGATGGCGAGCGCGAAATGCGATTATGAACGCAAGAGGCCGTGAGCGCGTGGCGGAAAGGCGACAGTGCCGTTCCGCCACCGAGTTCAGACGACTTCCTTCAGCCGTTCCAGCGCGTCAGTGAGCTTGGTCTGGCGGGCCTCGGCCTCGCCCCGGCGCTCGCGCTGCTCCTCGACCACCTCTTCCTTGGCACGGGCCAGAAAATCCGGATTGCCGAGCTTCTTGTCGATCTTGCCGATCTCCTCAGTGATCTTGCCGATCTCCTTGGCGAGGCGGGCCTTTTCGGCCGCAAGATCGACTACGCCGGCAATCGGCAGCGCCGCGACGCCGCCGCGCACGAGAAGCTGCACCGCGCCGGCGGGCGGCGCATCGGCGAAACCGATCTCCGACAGGCGCGCGAGGCGCTTCAGCGCGTCCTCGTAACGCCCGGCCCAGGCTTTGACATTGTCGGGCGCGCCGATGAGCAGAAGCGGGATCTGCGCACCGCCCGGCACGTTCATCTCGGTGCGGACGCTGCGGACCTCGGAAATGATGTCGACCAGCCAGCCGATCTCGGCCTCGGCATCCGCCGTGTCGCCGCCGGCGGGCTCAGGCCATGAGGTGACGACGAGGAGCGATTCCCTGCCCCCGGCCGGCGCCATGAGCTGCCACAGCTCCTCCGTGACGAAGGGCATGAAGGGATGGAGCAGCTTGACGATCTGATCGAGCGTCCAGGCAACGGTGGCGCGCGTCTCGGCGCGCTCGGCGCTGTCCGTCTCGGTCTGCAGGACGGGCTTGGCGAGTTCGAGATACCAGTCGCAGAAGATCGACCAGACGAACCGATAGGCGGCATTGGCCGCATCGTTGAAACGATAGGCCTCGATGGCCGCGCTCGTCTCGGCAATGGCCTTCGTCGCCTCGCCCACGATCCAGCGGTTGAGCGTGCTCCTTGCCGAAGCCGGATCGAAATCCGGCACCACAGTGCACTGGTTCATTTCCGCAAAGCGCGCGGCGTTCCAGAGCTTGGTCGCGAAATTGCGGTAGCCCTCGATGCGCGAGACGGCGAGCTTGATGTCGCGCCCCTGCGCCGCCATGGCGGACAGAGTGAAGCGCACGGCATCCGCGCCGTATTCGTTCATCAGGTCGAGCGGGTCGATGACGTTGCCCTTCGACTTCGACATCTTCGCGCCCTTCTCGTCGCGGACGAGGGCGTGGATGTAGACGTCGGCGAACGGCACTTCGTCCGTGAATTCCAGGCCGAACATCATCATGCGCGCGACCCAGAAGAAGATGATGTCGAAGCCCGTCACCAGTACGGACGTCGGGTAATACTTCTTCAGTTCCGGCGTCTCGTCGGGCCAGCCCATGGTCGAGAACGGCCAGAGCGCCGAGGAGAACCAGGTGTCGAGCACGTCCTCGTCGCGGACGAGATCGACGTCCTTGCCGTAATGCTTGCGTGCGGACGCCCTCGCCTCGTCTTCGGAAAGCGCGACGAAAATCTCTCCGTCAGGTCCATACCAGGCGGGGATCTGATGGCCCCACCAGAGCTGGCGCGAAATGCACCAAGGCTGGATGTTTTCGAGCCAGTTGAAATAGGTGTTTTCCCAGTTCTTCGGGACGAATTTCGTCTGCCCCTCGCGCACCGCCTTCAGCGCCGGCTGGGCGAGCGTATGGGCATCGACATACCATTGGTCGGTCAGATAGGGCTCGATGACGACGCCCGAACGGTCGCCATGCGGCACGGCATGGGTATTGGGTTCGATCTTTTCGAGAAGTCCGCGCTCCTCGAACATCGCGACGATTGCCTTGCGCGCGGCGAAACGATCCTGCCCGTGCAGCGCCATGACGGCGGGATCGGGCGTCGAACCGGCGAGAAAATCCGCATTGTCCGCAAGAAGCATCGCCCCTTCGCGGTCAAGCACGTTGATCTGCGGCAGGTCGTGGCGCTTGCCGACCTCGAAGTCGTTGAAATCGTGCGCCGGCGTGATCTTGACCGCGCCCGAGCCCTTTTCCGGATCGGAGTACTCGTCGCCGACGATGGGAATGCGGCGGCCGACGAGCGGCAGCACGACATGCGTGCCGATCAGATGTCTGTACCGCTCGTCCTCGGGATGCACCGCGACCGCGCTGTCGCCGAGCATGGTTTCCGGGCGCGTGGTCGCGACCACAATGAAGGTCGACGGGTCCTCGGCATCGAAGGTCTTGCCCTCGATCGGATAGCGCAGATGCCAGAGATTGCCCTTCACCTCGATCTGCTGGACTTCGAGGTCCGAAATCGCGGTCTGGAATTTGGGGTCCCAGTTCACGAGGCGCTTGTCCTTGTAGATGAGCTTCTTGCGGTAAAGCTCGACAAAGACTTTCAGAACCGCCTTCGACAGCCCCTCGTCCATGGTGAACCGCTCGCGCGAGAAATCACACGAGGCGCCGAGGCGCTTGAGCTGGTTGAGAATCGTGCCGCCCGATTCCTCCTTCCACGCCCAGACGCGGTCGAGAAAAGCGGCGCGGCCCATTTCGCGGCGCGAAGGCTCCTGCCGCTCCATGAGCTGGCGCTCGACCACCATCTGCGTCGCGATGCCGGCATGATCGGTGCCCGGCTGCCACAGCACATCGCGGCCCCGCATGCGGAAATAGCGCGCCAGCACATCCTGCAGCGTGTTGTTGAGGGCGTGGCCCATATGCAGGGAGCCGGTGACATTGGGCGGCGGAATGACGATGGAGAACGGCGCCGCGCCGGGCCTTGAGCCCGCACCGGCCCGGAACGCGCCAGCCTTTTCCCAGGAAGCGGAAATGCGGCTCTCGATCTCGGAGGGCTGATAGGTTTTTTCGATGGTCATGGGTTTCACGGATAAGGGAGCTGACGCTTTAGAACCGGTCCGCCGACGGAGTGTCAACGGTTCCCATAGGGGGCTGCTTTAGGCCAGCTTCCCCAGGGGCCTGAATGTCTCTACACACGCCTCTCCCATGGAACCCGCCGCCCCCGCAACCGGCGCGCAGATCATGCGCGGACTGATCTTCTGGCTCGCCATCAGCGCATTCGCCAGTTCCACGGCCGTGCGCATCTCCGATCCGCTGTTTCCGCCCGTTGCCGCAGAATTCGGCGTCACCGTCGGGCAGGCCTCGATCATCGCGGCGGCCTACGCTCTCGCCTATGGCCTGTGCCAGTTGATCTATGGCCCGCTGGGCGACCGTTTCGACAAGCTGCGGCTGGTTCTGACCTCCACGCTGATGGCATCCGCCGCGGTTTTCGCCTGCGGGCTTGCGCCCTCGCTCGACATGCTGGCCGCCGCCCGGCTCATCAGCGGCGCGTTCGCGGCGGGCATCATCCCGCTCTCGATGGCCTATATCGGCGATGCCGTGCCCTATGAGCAGCGGCAGAACACGCTCGCCAAGCTGATGGCGGGCACGATCTCGGGCGTGATCTTCGGGCAGGCCGCCGGCGGATTCCTGATCGAATATATCGACTGGCGGGCGGTGTTCTTCGTGCTGGCGGGGATTCTGCTGATCGCGGCGCTCGGCCTCGGCCTCAGCATCCGCTCGCTGGAGAAGCAGCCGCCCATGCCGGCGAAAGGCTTGAAGCGGACGGTCGGAGATCTTGTCGGCCTTCTGCGCCGCAAGGGCGTTTTCCCGGTCGTCGGCGCGGTCTTTCTCGAAGGCGCGATCGTGCTCGGCGTGTTCGCCTATCTCGGCAGCCATCTGCACGATCAGTTCGGCCTGCGCATGGATCAGGTGGGCCTCGTCCTGGCGGTGTTCGGTTTCGGCGGGCTGACCTATGCGCTGTTCGCGACCTTCCTCGTCCGCACATTGGGCGAGCGCGGCCTTGTGCTGATCGGCGGCGCGATGATCTCGCTCGCCATGATGGCGGCGGCGGCATCCAGCAGCGTAACCGCCTTCTACTTCATCGCCGCCGTCACCGGCATGGGCTTCACCATGCTGCACAACACCTTGCAGACGCGCGCCACCCAGATGGCGCCGGAAAGCCGCGGCTCGGCGGTTTCGCTGTTCGCCTCGATGTTCTTCATGGGGCAGATGGTGGGCGTCGCAATCGCCGGCTGGTCATACGACCGCTGGGGAGCGCCCCTGGGATTCGGGGCATCCGCCGTACTTACGCCATTGCTGGCGGCGGCGTTCGCGCTTCACCTTGCGCGGATCAAGAACGAAAACGGGCGCTCCGAAAGCTAGCGCCCCGAAAAATTAGCGCTTCGGCCCGCGCGAGACGCGCTCGATCTCGGCGCGCACGAGGCGCTCGACAATGCCCGGCAGATTGTCGTCCAGCCAGTTCTTCAGCATGGGGCGCAGCATTTCCTCGACCAGATCGTCCAGGGTGCGGGCGTTCTGATTGAGGATGGTGTGCGCCAGCGAGGAAAACGCGCTGGCGACCGCGGCGCTGGCTTCGGGCGCGAGCAGGCCTTCGCCGACATTCTGCGCAACGGCATCGGCCGAGCGCGCAAGCGCCTGCGCGGCGGGAGCGCTATCGCCCTCCTCCTCATCGTCATCGGCCAGCGAATCCCACGGATCCTCGGCCGGCGGTGCGGCTTTGGGCTCCACGAAATCAAGATCGGCAGATACGGGCGCGGCCGGCGCCTTGGCGACCGGCTTCGTCAGTTCGAGGACATCGTCCTTCTTCGCCGCAGGCTCAGCCGGTTCCGGCTCCGCCGCATCGAAACTCGCCAGCATGGCGTCGATATCGTCCTGACCGAGTTCGCCCGAAGGCTCTTCGGCCACGACGGCGACAGGCGCGGGTTTTTCAGCAACGGGCGCAGCCGGCTTCGGCTCGGCTGCCTGGGCGGCCGGCTCGTCATCGGCGATGATTCGGCGGATGGAGGCGAGAATCTCCTCCATCGTCGGCTCATGCGCTTTCGCCGCGTTGCTCATATCCCCATCCCGGCGAATAAAACGCACGGAGAATCAGTGCCGCCCCAATTGTGGCGAGTATTACACCGCGACTCACCGAGGCCAAGCAGAAGCCTAGACTTGTGGAGAACGCTTAACGCAAGCCTAACGGCCGTCCGGCGTCCGCAGGCCGAACCATTTATCGCGCACCTGATCGTAGTGAACGCGCGAGTCGTAGGTCGGCACGTTGAGGCCAAGCTGCACGACATTGAGACGGCCGACCGCCTGCAGCAGCGCATAGGACGCCACCACACGGTCGCGCTGCGCGGTGATGAGGGCCACGCGGGCGTCGAGCTGCTCCTGCTGGAAGTTCAGCACGTCGAGCGTGGTGCGCTGGCCGACCCGCGCTTCCTCGCGCACGCCGGACAAAGCGATGGTCGAGGCTTCGACCTGCGCCTGCGCAGCGGCGATCTGGGCTTTCGCACCTTCCAGCGCGCCCCAGGCCGAGACGACGGCGGCGCGGACCTGATCGCGCACCGAATCCGCCTCGAGGCGGCGCTGGCCGAGAATTTCCTTGGCTTCGCGCACACGCGAATATTCCCCGCCGCCCTGATAGATCGGCACGCGCAGCACGCCGAGGA
Organism: Pseudomonadota bacterium; assembly: GCA_023388965.1. Lineage (GTDB taxonomy): Bacteria > Pseudomonadota > Alphaproteobacteria > Rhizobiales > Methylopilaceae > Flaviflagellibacter. Next base: position 12,652 of record JAEWFF010000028.1, read on the forward strand.
TCGAGGCATTGGTGGTGTTGGTCTCGCCGTCGTTGGCCCCCGCCGGATCGGTCCTCACATCGTCCCATTGATGGCCGACATTGCCCTGCAGGCTGACGGAGGGTGCAAGCTCGCCTTCGATGACGCGCACATTCAGCGCCGCGGTATCCACGGCATGGAACGCCGCGCGGCTGGCGGGATGTTCGACAAAGCCGACATCGAGCGCGGCCTGCTGCGATTTGGGCAGCAGCCGGTCGATCGGCGCGCCCGGCGTCAGGCGGCCCGGCTCGGAGCCGACAACCTGATGGAAGATGGCGCGGCTGGCCTTCAGATTGGCTTCGGCGAGAGCCAGATCGGAACGCGCGCCCGAGAGGCGCGATTCGGCGAGCGCGGTGTCCGTACGCGTCACCTCGCCGACGTCGAAACGCTCATTGGTGGCGCGGCGCTCTTCATCGAGAAGATCGACATTGTTGCGGCGCAGTTCGTAGATCGCGAAATCGCGCAGCACGTTCATATACGCCTCGGCGGCGTCGAACAGGACGTTCTGCTCGGTGTTCAGCAGCGTCTCGCGCGAGGCGAGGACATTCGATTCGGCGGCGCGCACCGAATTGCGCGTGCGGAAGCCGTTGAACAGCGGCTGCTCGACGGTGAGGCCGACGCTGGCCGTGCGCGTATCGGTATCGGTGATGCCGCCGGCGCCCGCGCGATTGACGCGCCGCGTCGTCAGGCCGGCATCGGCCGCCGCGCTGACCTGCGGACGATAGCCGGACAGCGCCTGCGGCACGCCCTCATCGACCGCACGCGTGGCGGCGCGCTGGGCATTCAGCGTGGGATTGGCCGAGTAGGCCTGAACGAGCGCCTCATTCAGCGTCTGAGCCGAAGCACAGGCCGGCGCCAGCGCAAGCGCCACCACCGCCGCACAGCTCAAAGCGGCCGCACGGAATGCGCCCCGCCGGCCGGAAGTCTTGTTCTCGGTCGCTGTCATGATACGCGCACGCCACCCCTCGGGGGCCGTTGGATCGCCCCGCTCGGAGGGCAATCTAACCACCAAGCCGGAGTCTCAAAACCCAACGAGAGATTAACCTGTGCGCAATCATGCGCAGGTGGGGCAATTAAGCCACAGCTTTTTGCCCGCCGCATGCCCTCAGAAGCTGAAGGCCGGCGCCTTCGCAAAGCCCGGCAGAAGGGGCGCCGCCTCGTCGAAGGCCGGAAATCCGCTGAGGCCGGCGGGCGTCTTGCGGAAAATCGTGCCCTGGCCGGTGCGGCCCGTGCCCATGATGGCGACCAGCCGTCCCTCATCGCGAAGCTGATCGGCGAACGCCTCGGGCAGAACCTCGATCGCGCCCTCGATGACGATGGCGTCGTAAGGCCCTTCGGCCGGATAACCGCGCTCGAGCGGCCCGGTGACGATTGCGGCATTGCCGATGTCGAGCGCCGAAAGATTGTCGCTCGCGATCCTGGCCAGCGCCTCGTCCTCTTCCAGCGCCACGACCGAATTGGCCATGCGCGCCAGAATGGCGGTGCCGTAACCGGTCGTGCAACCGATATGCAGGACATAGTCGTCGGGATTGATGCCGGCGGCGAGAATGATGCGGGCGGTGACGGCGGGCTCGGGCAGAACGCGCTTCGAGCCCTCGGCCGCCGGGATCTCGCTGTCGCCATAGGCCAGGATTTTCCACGCCTCGGGAACGAACTGCTCGCGCGGCAGATCGAACATGGCGCCGACGATTCTGGGCTCGGTGATGTCGCGGGTGCGAATCTGCCCCTCGACCATGAATTTACGCGCGGCGACGAAATCGAACATCTGGAAAAGCTCCCCTGCTCGGCCTTGGACTTAGCGGCTTGGAGCGGTTCCAGGCAAGCGTTCCGGCGTCGCGGACCACAGACAGGACGGGTTTACGTTTGAAATCGCCGCAAGCTCTGATATGGGCAAGGCCCGCTCGGGGCCTTATCCAGGCCCCGCTGCCTGAGGCCACGTGGCGGAGTGGTTACGCAGAGGACTGCAAATCCTTGCACGCCGGTTCGATTCCGGCCGTGGCCTCCATTTAAAATCAATGATTTGGGCAATCCCCCTCTAGGGAATCCGAGCCACAGCATGCCAGCTTATTGACCAGGCTGTTGCAGCAAGGGCATGTTTTCCTCTCGGAAGTGGGAGGCTGTCATAATGAGAATGTTACTGGCACTGCTGGTGGCGTCCGCGTTCGCGCTGTCGCTGGATACGCGCGCTGAAGCGCAGGACGCGGATGTGCAAAAGCTGAATGAAGCCTGCAACGCCAAGGGCAAATATTGGGTCTACGACCTGGTTTCGAAAAAATGCATCAAGTCCGACCCGCGAATGACGGGACGCCGGTGGCCCCTATCGTCGAGCGTGCATGACAACAGACGCATGCTCGGAACCAACACAAGGCCTGTGAAATAGGCCTCCGAACCCTATCGAATTCGAATCAGCCAGCGGGCGGTCTGTATTGGACTGAACCCGAACGCGCCTTAGGCGGAGCGTTTATTTCCGCCGCAGCGTGATCTGCGCCTCGGCCTGCTGTCCGCCGCCCTGGGATTTGATGCTGACGCTCTGGCGGTTGTCGCGCACGCCGATGAGGAGGTTTGCGCCGAAGCCCGAGGCTTCGATCCGCACGCGCACGCGCTCGCCGTCGACCTTGCCGAAAGCCGTTCCGCCGATATTGCGGCTGGTCTCGGTCCACTGGCCGCTGAGTTCGCCCGTCTTGTCCGACACGACGCGGCCGTCGAGATCGAAGGTGTAATTATCGCTGCGGCAGCGGAAGGCGAGGTTGAGTTCATGGCCGGAGGAGCCGCGCACCTCGTAATTCGCGGTGCAGCGCATCCGCTCCTTGGCGCCATCGCCAAAGCGGATCGTGCCGTCGCCGCGCCATTCGCCAGGGAACGGCGCGAACGCATCGGCCGCCGCCGCGGCCTGCCCGGCAAGAAGCATGATGCCGACGAGCGCGACGCTGCATTTCACTCCCGATATTGCCAGCCGTCTCATGCAAAATCTCCGGTTTTCAAAGCAATCCGAGTGTCCATACAGTCATTTCGGAGGCCACCGCCTTGAACGCGTCGTCGAAGGCGGCGGCAACCGAATCCACGTTTGCGGTATCGGCCGGGCGCGCCTGCCGGAACGTCCGCGCATCCGATACCCTGCCCCCGGAGACCACCTTGGCGGTGCATTCGATCACCACCTCGCTGCTGTCCGGCATAACGTAGAACGAACGGATATCGACGACGAGCTTGGCGTCGGCGTCGAAACTGTCTTCGCCCGCCTCGGCGCCCAGAAACCGCGCATTCTCGAAACTCCGCACCAGTTTGGCCTGAACGAGTTTAGGCAGATTGTCACTCCATTGCGCCTCGGGGAAGACGGCGCTTGTCCTGCCGGAGACCGAGGACATGATCTTCTGCGTATCGAGCGTCAAAACCGATGACGGTTCGGCGACGGAAAGCTGAACGTCCGGAATGGCGCCGAGGCCCGGGAAATCCTGCGCCGCACTGAGTTCGAACGAGGCGGCGGCGGGTTTCTGCTGCCCGCCGAACATGCCGGACAGCCCTTCGGTAATCGTATCGACCTTGCCGGCATTGCGCCCCAGGGCGGCGGCGAAGGTTCTCAGATTGGCCATCATGTCACGCAGCGGATCGGAATTCTCGGCGATCAGCTTGTCGACGCGCATCAGGACCTGACGGGCGGCGCGCATGGCATCGAGCCCGGCTTCGGGCGGCGCGACGAGAACGGGCGGATTGCCGTCCGTGGAAACAAGCGGAGCAGCGCCCGGAGCGCCGCCGATGAGGGAGATCGCCGGAACGCCCATCAGGCTCAACGCTTCGAGCCCGACCTGCGTATCGACTGTGATCGGCGTTGCGACATCGATCTCGATGACGGCGAACACCTCGCCGGGGAAAGCGGGGCTGAGCTGGAGCTGCGTCACCTCCCCCACCTTGATGCCATTGAACAGGACCGACGAGCCCTGCCCCAGGCCGAAGGCCGGGCCCTTGAAGTTGACGGTGTAGGCCGTGCGCGCGCCGAACCCGGCCGAATTGTTCAGCCAGTAGACGAAGCCGAAACCCGCGGCGGTTATCGCCAGCAGGAACAGGCCGATCAGAAAATATCTAGCCCGGGTTTCCAAGAGCCCCTCCCGCGTAATTCTTCCCCGCCGCACCACGCGCAACGACGGTCGCGCGTTCTCCGGCAAAATAGGCCTGCACCCATGGATGGCCGCATGTGCGTACGTCGGCCAGCGTGCCGGCGGCTGCCACCTTGCCATCCGCAAGCGCGGCGATGCGGTCGCAGACCGACACAAGGCTGTCGAGATCGTGGGTGTTCATGTAGACGGTCAGGCCCAATGTCTGTTGCAGCGTGCGGATCAGACGGTCGAATTCCTCCGCCGAAATCGGATCGAGGCCCGAAGTCGGCTCGTCGAGAAAGACGATCTCCGGATCGAGAGACAGAGCGCGCGCGAGCGCAACGCGCTTGATCATGCCGCCGGAAAGCTCGGACGGAAATTTCCGTGCATCGTCGCGCGACAGGCCGACCATTTCGAGTTTTGCGAGCGCGATCTCGTCCATCAGATCCTGCGGCAGATCGAGATATTCACGCATCGGAAACTGCACGTTCTGCAGCGAATTGAGCGATGAGAACAAAGCGCCGTGCTGGAACAGGACGCCGCAGCGGCGCCCCACCTGGCTTTTTTCCTCCGGGCTCGCGGCGTCGAGATCGGTGCCGAGCACCGTGATCGTTCCGGAGCGCTTCGGCACGAGATCGAGAATGGCGCGCATGAGCACCGATTTGCCGCCGCCCGAGGCCGAGACGATGCCCAGAATCTCGCCGCGATGCACATCGAGCGACAAATGGTCGAGCACCACGCGCTCGCCGAAGCCCACTACCAGATCGCGCACCTCGATGATGTTGCCGGCGTCCGTTGCCATCGCTCACATCCCGATCGAGGAAAAGAAGATGGCGAACAGGCCGTCGAGCACGATGACCATGAAGATGGATTTGACGACCGAATTGGTCGTCTGAAGGCCGAGCGATTCCGCGCTGCCCTTCACTTTCAGCCCCTCGCTGCTGGCGATGAGCCCGATGACGAGCGCCATGAAAGGCGCCTTGATCATGCCGACCTTGAAATGGGTGAGGCTGACGGCCTCCTCCAGCCGGCTGATATAGATGTCCGGGCTCATGCCCGCATAGAGCCAGGCCACCAGCCCGCCGCCGTAAAGCGCCGCCATGCCGCCGATGAATGTCAGTACGGGCATTCCGATGACGAGCGCGATGAGGCGCGGCAGGATCAGCACTTCGACCGGATCGCGCCCCATCGTGCGCAGCGCATCGATCTCCTCGCGCATCTTCATTGAGCCGAGTTCGGCGGTGTACGAACTGCCCGAGCGGCCGGCGACCATGATGGCGACGAGCAGAACGCCGATTTCGCGCAGAACGAGGACGCCGACGAGGTCGACGACATAATCCTCCGCGCCGAATTTGCGGAAATGGAAGAAGCCCTGCTGGGCGATGATGCAGCCGATCAAGAAGGTGATGAGAACGACGATGGGCACCGCCTGCCAGACCACGCGGTCGAGATGATGCACGGTCGAGGTCAGGCGGAACGTACCGGGCCGGACGACGGCGCGCAGCAGGGTCTCGCCGCAGGCGCCGAACAAAGAAAGGACCGACGCTGCATCGGAGGCGGCGCGGGACGCCATGTCTGCCAGCCAGTCGAGCTGGCGCAGAATGAGGGGCTTGGGTTTGCGGCCGTCGTCCGGCTTGCGGTTGGACTGCTCGACCTTGCCGAACAAGGCCTGGAAGCGCGGCGGCAGGCCGACAAGATGCGCTTCCAGCCCCCGTTCGCGGGCGCGGCGCATCAGCCGCTCCATCAGCCAGGCGCCATAGGTGTCGCATTCGGAGATTGCGGAGGCGTCGATTTCCAGACTACGCAGCGCGCCGTCCGCTTCCAGCGCCTCATCCGCCGCGCGGCTCAGCACGGCCGCATTCGCTGCCGTCCAAGCACCGGACGCGGTGACGGCAAGACGATAGCCGACAGTGGCGGTGCGGAGCACTGCATCCGCGCCGGGCCCCGCAGCTTGTGCCGGCGCAGCCGGTTGCATGGTGTTCGCCATGAAATCGTGAATCGAAGGCCGCCTGTTGCCTCAGTCTGACTTTGAACTGGAAGGATGTAAACGTGGCGTCCGCAATGGGGATAAGTCAGCGGGCCCGGAAACGGACTCAGGCGGCCAACGCACCGGCAAAAGCTGCGGCGAACAGGGCCGCGTCGAACGCTGCGAGGCGGGCGGGCGACGGGCCGGCGCCGTGCAGGCCCGAGGTCGCGGCGGCGAAGGCCAGTCCCCACGCCGCGCCGACGCCGATGAAAGAGGCGGCGATGACCGGCGCCGCGCCCGACGCGCCGATGCCGACAAAGGCCAAAGCCATCAGCACGAGCGATCCCATCCCGACGGCGCGCCAGGATACGAAACGCGCAATCCACGGCATCAATGCCGCGGGCGCGAACATGGCGACGAGATGCCAGGCGACCGCGCCGGATATTCCACCGACCGAAACGCCGCAATCGGCGAGCGCGAGCGGCGCGGCCTGCATGCCCGCCGCCATGCCGAACCATGCCGTCATGCCGATCAGGAGCGCGGGAATAAAGGTTCCGGCCTCCGTGGCTATGGATTCGGGGGGCGACAGATCCGGCTCGCGCATGCCGGCGGCGACGCCGAGCGCCGCAATCTGGACGATAGCCGCCGCGACGGCCGTGCCGACGAGAAGATAGGGCGCGCCCACGGATTCCGCCGTACGTGCGATCAGCGGCGCGGCCACACCCGCGAGCGCGCCGGCCGCAAGCACCAGCGCGGGCGCACCGGCGGCGCGCCCAGCCGCCGCATGGCGATAGAAGGCGCCGAAGCCCTGCGCGAGGCCGAACCAGAACGCGCCGAGAATGAGCAGCGGGAAATGACGGTTCAGGATCGCGAATGCGATCACGAGGCCGCCCGCAATGCCTATGCTGGCGCCGAGCGCAAAGGCGGCGCGACGACCGAACCGGTCGAGCAGCAGCGCCGCCGGGAAGGTCGAGACGACCGCACCGGCCAGCATGGCGGCAAGCGCGAGCCCGGCGGGCAGATGGGACGGCGCGGTCTGCCATCCGGCGAGCGGCAGAATGCCGAGCACCAGAGCCTGCGCCGTGACGGCGAGTGTGAAACCGAGCGCGAGGCGCACGATGCCGGGCGCGGACAAAGGCCGTCCCTCGCCGGGCGCACCCGCCTCGCAGACGCAGGACAGATGACCGGCGCGCCCGTCCGTCATTGCGTGTCGTCGTCGCTCAAAATGCGCACGGCGGCGCCGTCAAGATCGTCGTATTGACCGCTATTGAGCGACCAGAGAAAGGTGAACAGGCCGAGAAGGCCGAGGCCGAGGGCGGCGGGCAGAAGATAAGCGAGGACGTTCATGACGGAACTCCCGTTCGGGCGGCGGCCAGAGGCGCGGAGGCAGAGTGCACGGGCGGCGCGACCTCTTCCCGCGATGAGGCGCGGCCGGCGCGCAACGCGTTCAGCGTGACGAGTATGGACGAGCCGGACATTGCGGCGGCGGCGACGAGCGGCGTCACGAAACCGGCGATGGCGAGCGGCACGGCAAACATGTTGTAGACCGCCGCGAGCCACAGATTGCCCTTCATCAGCGCGCGGGCACGCGACGAGATTTCGACGGAGCGGAGAACGGGTCGCAGCCTCTCACCAAGGAAGACGGCGTCCGCATGCGCCTGCGCGATATCCGCCGCACTGATCGGCGAGATCGACACATCGGCCGCCGCGAGCGCGGGCGCATCGTTGATTCCATCGCCGACCATCAGCACATTGCGACCCTGCGCTTTCAGGTCTTCGAGATAGCGGATCTTTTCCGCCGGATTGACCGAGGCGTGAGCAGTGGCAATGCCGAGCGCGGTGGCGATGGGGGCAACGCTTTCCGCACGGTCGCCCGACAGGATGTGAAGCTGCAGACCGCGCGCCTGCAAGGCAGCGACAACCGCGACCGCATCGGGCCGCAGCGCCTGACGGACATGGTAGATCGCACTGCGCACGCCATGGCGGAACGCGACGATGGACGTCGACCCGCCGCTTTCTGCGGAAACACCGCAAAAGGCGGCACTGCCGAGGCGCGTCTCGACCCCATCGACAAGTGTACGCACGCCCCGCCCCGGCACTTCCTCGACATCGGCAAAAGGCTGGCGCTGACGGACCTCGGCCGCGACGGCAGCGGCGACGGGATGATTGCTCGACAGAGCGAGGCGCGCCGCGATGTCCAGCAGGTCAGGATCGGCCTCGCCTGCATTCGCGACCCGCATATCCGGCAGCGTCAGGGTTCCCGTCTTGTCGAAGACGATTGTGTCGATTGCCGCCATGCGCTCGATGGCATCGCCGCTGTTGAGGAAGATACCTTCGCGGAACAGCGCGCCGGAAGCAACCGCCTGCACGGTCGGGATGGCGAGCGCCAGCGCGCAGGGACAGGTGATGATGAGAACCGCAATCGCGATGATGAGCGCATCATGCACGCTCGCGCCCGCGATCAGCCAGCCGACCAGCGTCAGGAGCGCCGCCGTATGGACGACAGGCGAATAGAGCCGCGCCGCGCGGTCGGCCAGTCGCATATAGGCCGATTTCGTCCCGGCCGCGGCTTCGAGCAGTTTTTCGATCTCGTCGATCAGCGAGGACGAACCGGGCGCGGACACCTTCACGCGCAGGACGGCGGAACGGTTGATCGTGCCCGAATAGACCTCGGCGCCGGGCGCGATGGCGCGCGGCATGGTCTCGCCTGTAATGATGGCTTCGTCCACATCGCTCGCGCCTTCCAGCACAATTCCATCGGCCGGAACGCGCTCGCCCGGCAGAACGAGAACCACATCGCCGGGCGCGAGAACGGAGGCCGGCACGAGCACCTGCTCGCCGATTTCCGACAGACGATGAGCGATGTCGGCCTTCATGGCGGCAAGGTTGATGGCGACAGACCGCGTCCGGCGGCGCATCGCATGTTCGAAATAACGTCCGCACAGAAGGAAGAAGAGGAGCATGACGGCGGAGTCGAAATAGGCGTGCTCCGCGGAATGCCAGGTTTCGGCGACCGACATGCACAGGATGAGAAGCACGCCGAGCGAAATCGGCACATCCATGTTCATGCGGCGTTTGCGGAGCGCACCCAGCGCGCTGCGGAAAAAGGGCTGGCCCGCATAGGCGACGGCGGGCAGCGCGATCAGCGCCGAAATCCAGTGGAAGAAATCGCGCGTCTCGGGCGTGATGTCCGTGACATTGCCTGACCAGACCGAAACGGCGAGCAGCATGATGTTCATGGACGCGAAGCCCGCGACCGCAAGGCAGCGCAGCAGCCAGCGCGCATGGCGATCCTCTTCCGTTTCCTTGCGCCGGGCATCGAACGGATAGACGCGATAGCCACGCGCGGCGAGCGTATGGATGATTTCCGCCGGATCGAGTTCGCCGTCCTGCCATTCGACCGCGAGGCGATGCGTCGTGTAATTCAGCCGCACGCGCTCGACGCCGGGAATGTCCGCGACCGCGCCCTCGATGTCGGAGATGCAGGCGGCGCAGGTGACGCCCTCGACCGCGAAATCGGCGCGGCGCGATCCGTCATCACTTCTGGCGACGAAAGACGACAGATCGAGAGCGGCCTCGGTCACGGCACCATGACCTTCGATGTCGAGCGGAACACGCGTTCGCCGTCGCGCATCAGTTCGAGACGCAGTACCCACAAACCGGGCGGCAGTTCCGACAGGCCGGAATACGAACCCGGCTCCAGCAAATTCAACGCGACCTCATGATCGCGCCGCGCATCGGTCGGGTGCCGGAAGACGAGAACGGGTGTCAGTGCACCGAGCGGTGCGCCGGTCTCGTCGAGCGCGGACAGCTCGACACGCGCTCTGCCGTCTGCATCGCGATGGACGCGCGCATCCACCTTCCAGTGCCGCGCATCCTGCGCCCGCGAATCCGCCAGTTCCTTCGCATAGGCAAGGCCGGCGGAGTAAGCATTCTTCGTTTCAACGCCGCCGAAGGTCGAGATCGCGAACCGCGCCATGGTCAGGTTGACGGCGATGATGACGCCGAAAAAGCCGAGCATGCAGAACAGGACGAAACGGCCCGTGATCTCGCGGCCGCCCGTGGCCGGCAGGTTCCGTTCGGGAAGAAAGGTCGGCATGGTCACGGCCCCTTGAAGAAATCGAGCGCGATGGTCTTGTCGCCGCCATGAAGCGGCGTCGCGACGAAACCGACGCGTATATTGGCCTGCGGCGGCAGTTCATGGCGATAGGTCACAAGCACGCGGAACTCCTGCGTCGTGTCCGCACCGACGGTGAGAACCGGCGCGCGGGCATGATCGACCGGCTGGCCGACGACCTCGACCTCCGCGCCGTTGAGGCCGGTCAATACGAGCTCGTAGCTGACCTCGCGCGGCTCCTTGTTCAGAAGGCGCACCGTATAGGCATTGCGGATCGTGCCGTCGGAAAGCCGTACATAGACCGGGTTGCGGTCGTGCAGGACATTGATGCCCGATTCCGCGCGCGTCGCCAGCGCATAGGCCATGATGCCGCCGACGACCGCGATGAGCGCGGCATAGAGCATGGTGCGCGGGCGGATCATGCGGCGGATTTCCGGCAGCCCGGCCATGCGGCGGCGCACATTGTTCTCGTTGTCGTAGGCGATGAGGCCGGTCGGGCGGTTGAGCTTCAGCATGACGCTGTCGCAGGCGTCGATGCACAGCCCGCAATTGATGCAGGCGAGTTGGACGCCCTCGCGAATATCGACGCCCGTCGGGCAGGCATTGACGCACTGGAAGCAGTCGACGCAATCGCCGGCCGGCTCGCCCAAAGCCCGTAGCGCCTCAGCCTTCTTGTAATGACCGCGCGGCTCGCCGCGATCGTAGCGGTAGGTGACGTTGAGCGCGTGCTCGTCCGTCAGCGCCGCCTGAATGCGCGGCCACGGGCACATATAGGTGCAGACCTGCTCGCGCATATGGCCGGCGAGCACATAGGTCGTCGCGGTCAGGATGCCGATCCATATCCAGGCCAGAGGCGGGGCGCTGAAGGTCGCGAGTTGATGAACGAGCGTCGGCGCATCCGCGAAATAGAGAACCCAGGCGCCGCCGGTCCACCATGCGATCACGATCCAGATGGAATGCTTGAGCGCGCGGCGCATGAGTTTCTGCGCCGTCCACGGCGCGGAGTCGAGCCTGATCTGCGTGCGCCGATCGCCCTCGACCATGCGTTCCACGAACAGATAAAGATCGGTCCATACGGTCTGCGGGCACAGATAGCCGCACCAGATACGCCCCGCGATGGCGTTCATCAGAAACAGGATCAGCGCGGCCAGAATCAGAAGGCCGGTGATGAAATAGACTTCCTGCGGCCAGATCTCGATGAAGAAGAAATAGAAGCGGTCGTTCTTGAAATCGACCAGAACGGCCTGGCTCGGCGCGCCCGGGCCGCGATCCCACCGCACGAAAGGCAGAAAATAATAGATGCCGAGCGTAACGATCAGCAGACTCGTCTTGATGCGGCGGAACGTGCCGCGCACCGCATTGGGAAAAATCTTCTGCCGCGCGGCGTAAAGCTCCGGCTCCTCCGAAGGAGCGCGATTGGCCGCGTGATCAACAATGATCGTTTTCATATCCGGGCCGGCACGCCGCTCTCCGGCGCGCCGTCATCACCACAAATTTCCGTAGCGCGCACGGCCGCTACTCGCCGCCCCCGAGGCTGTGCACATACACCGCGAGCGCCTTGATCTCCTGATCTCGGAGGCGGCCCTGCCAGTTCGGCATGACGCCCGACCGCCCATTCCAGACCGACTGGAACACCGCATCATGCGAGGAGCCGTACAGCCAGATCGCATCCGTCAGATTGGGGGCGCCAAGCTCGCGGACGCCCTTGCCCTCGTCGCCGTGGCACGAAACGCATTGCTCCCTGAACACCTCCTCGCCGGCCGCGAGATCGGCTCCCGCCGCCACGTCGAGCCCCGACAGCGAACGCACGTAATGCACGACATTCGTTACCTGCGGGCGATCCAGCATGCCATCGCGGCCGAACGCCATCATGACGCCAGGATGCGTTTCCGGATCGGTCGAGCGGATGCCGTGGCGCAAAGTCATCTCGATCTCCTCGAGAGAGCCGCCCCACAGCCAGTCGTCATCGTTCAGGTTTGGATAGCCGACCGCGCCCGCGCCGCCGGAGCCGTGGCAGGTGGCGCAATTGTCGGCGAACAGCACCCTGCCCTGCGCGCGGGCAAAATTCAGGAGATCGGGATTGGCGGCCGCGTCCCTGATGTCGGCGGCGGCAAACGCCCTGCCGGTTTCACCGCGCAGAACCGCGAGATCGGCAAGATCGCGCTCGACGGCGGTGCGCGAGTTCCACGCCCATACGCCGCTCGTGTAATCCTTCATCAAAGGCCAGGCCGGATAGACGATCCAGTATCCCACTGCCCAGACGATCGTGGCGTACATCGTCCACAGCCACCAGCGCGGCAGCGGCGCGTTCAGTTCGCGGATGCCGTCCCATTCATGACCCGTGTCGGTACGGCCGGTGACCGGATCAACGCGACCTTCGTCGTGCTCGGCCATATCAATCCTCCTCGCGCAGCGGGGAATGGGCCGCGCGCTCGAACATGTCGCGGCGCGAGGGCCACAACGCATAGACAACGACGCTCAGAAATCCGGCGACGAACAGGACAAGCCCGAAGGTCTGCGCGAGATTTGCGAGCAACATGTAGGTTTCAGCCTCGGCGCTCATCGAATGTTCGCCTTTCCGTCATAGAGCTTGAAGTCGACATGCGTACCGAGCGATTGCAGGTAGGCGATCAGCGCATCGGCCTCCGTGAGGACCGACGGATTGCCGTCGAAATCGCGCGCTTCGGCGTTGGGATAGCGCTCCGCGAAGGCGTCGAACTCATCGCCGTCGACCGTGGACTGCGTGCGCACATCGGCGATGGCGGACTGGATCATCTCGTCAGTGTAGGGCACGCCGAGCAGGCGCTGGACCTTCATGTCATGGGCGATGGTCTCGAATTTCAGACGTGTCTTCGATAGCGCCGGATAGGCCGGCATGATGCTTTCCGGCACGGTCTGGCGCGGATCGTCGAGGTGCTCCTTGTGCCAGGCGTCGGAATATTTGCCGCCGAGGCGGGCGATGTCCGGCCCCGTGCGCTTGGAGCCCCACTGGAACGGCCTGTCGTACATGCTTTCCGCCGCCAGCGAGTAATGGCCGTAGCGCTCGACCTCGTCGCGCAGCGGACGCACCATCTGCGAATGGCAATTGTAGCAGCCCTCGCGGACATAGATGTTGCGGCCGGCGAGTTCGAGCGGCGTGTAGGGGCGGATGCCGTCCACCTTCTCGATCGTGCTCTTCAGGTAGAAGAGCGGCGCGATCTCGACGAGGCCGCCGATCGAAATGACGATCAGGATGCCGATCAGAAGGACGGCCGAGTTCTTCTCGAAAATCTTGTGACGATTCCAGAGCGACATGTGCGTGGTCTCTTTATTCGGCGGGGGCCAGCGCGGGCGTCAGCGGTTCGCCGCGTTCCGCCCTGCGGAACGGGTTGGAGCCGCGGATCGTCACCCAGATGTTGAAGGCCATGATGAGGGCGCCGACGAGGAACAGGACGCCGCCCAGCGCGCGGATGATGTAGAAGGGGTGCATGGCCGCGACGGACTCGATGAAGGAATATTCGAGGAAGCCGAGGTCTGTGTAGGCACGCCACATCAGGCCCTGAAGGATGCCGGCAACCCACATCGAGGTGATGTAGAGAAGTATGCCGAGGGTCGAGATCCAGAAGTGCCAACTGACGAGCTTCAGCGAATAGAGATCGCGCTTCCACAGCCACGGAACCATGCAATACACCGCGCCGAAGGAGATGTAGGCGACCCAGCCGAGCGCGCCGGAATGCACGTGGCCGATCGTCCAGTCCGTGTAATGGCTGAGCGAGTTGACCGATTTCAGCGACATCAGCGGGCCTTCGAAGGTCGACATGCCGTAGAAGGCGACAGAGACGACCATCATGCGCAGGACCGGATCGGTGCGCAGTTTGTCCCATGCGCCCGACAAGGTCATCATGCCGTTGATCATGCCGCCCCAGGACGGCATCCACAGCATGATCGAGAAGGTGGCGCCGAGCGTCTGCGCCCAGTCCGGCAGCGCCGTGAAGTGCAGATGGTGCGGGCCGGCCCAGATGTAGAGGAAGATGAGCGCCCAGAAATGGATGATCGACAGGCGGTAGGAATAGACCGGCCGCTCGGCGCGCTTGGGGATGAAGTAATACATGAGGCCGAGGAAACCGGCCGTCAGGAAGAAGCCGACCGCGTTGTGGCCGTACCACCACTGCACCATCGCATCCTGCACGCCCGCCCATACGATGTAGGACTTCGGCGAGAGGATCGAGACCGGCACCGCCGCATTGTTGACGAGGTGCAGCACGGCAATGGTGACGATGAAGGCGAGGTAGAACCAGTTCGCGACGTAAATATGCGGTTCCTTGCGCTTCAGAAGCGTGCCGACATAGATTCCGAAATAGGTGACCCACACGGCGGTCAGGAACAGGTCCGCATACCATTCCGGCTCGGCATATTCCTTGCTCTGTGTGATGCCGAGCACGTAGCCGGTGGCGGCGACGACGATGAACAGCTGATAGCCGAGGACGACGAACCAGGGGGCGATATCGCCGGCAAGGCGCGCACGCGAGGTACGCTGGACGACGTAAAGACTCGTGCCGATGAGGACGTTTCCGCCGAAGGCGAAGATGACGGCCGAGGTGTGCAGCGGGCGCAGGCGGCCGAACGCCGTTTCGGAAAGGCCGAGATTGAGCTCGGGAAAAGCAAGCTGGAAGGCGATGAAGACGCCGACCGCAAAACCCGCGACGCCCCAGAACACCGAGGCGATGGTCGCGAATTTCACGGGGCCCATATTGTAATTGGGCTTGCCGTCGATCTCCTGCGGAACGGGATGAGGATCGCGCTCCAGAAAACGGTTCATCAGCGCGAAAGAGGAGGCCAATGCCGCGGCGGCGAAAAGATAGGCATGGAATGCGTAGCCCGCGTCCCAGGCCTTGCCGCCGACGATGAAGCAGACCAGCGCAAGAACGCCGAAGAGTATCGACAGCAGAAACTCGGGCGTGGTCATCTTCTTCTGCGTAACGACGTCGGCCATAGTGTTCGTCCCGTTGCCTTTGCGCTCGTGATAGGGCCGCGGCGAATTCCGCAAAATAAGGAGATGCCCTTAGGCCCGGTGCGGCGCCCGCGTGCACGACTCAAGAAGCGCTGCGGGCTGCAAAAAGCCTTGTCGGCCAATGGCGCGCCGTTCTCCTTGATCTCGATCAAGCGGGCGGCGGCGCAGGGATGGATGAGGTGCTTTCCGGCCGGTCAGTTTGCCGCACGGCCACGGCGGCGCATGGACGCAAACCGGGAATCGAGCGCCTGATCCGAAAGCCGATCGGCGCTTCCGACCAGAGTTTCGCGCACTGTGCGTATGCCGACGAAGCCGAGCATGTTGCGGCGCAGAAGCCGCAAGGCATGGGCGCGGAAATAGAGCCGGTAGACGAGCGCGGGCATCGCCATCGTAACGACGATATGGGCGGAACGGCCTTTCAGAAGAGGCTCGAATTCAAGGCCCTTGCCGCGCCTGACGGCAAAGCCCGGGCGCAGAAGCTGTTCGAGAAAACCCTTCAGCAGAGCGGGCATGCCGCCCAGCCAGAGCGGGAACAGGATGACGAGATGCTCGGCCCAGAGCATGCTTTCCTGCGCGCGGGCGATGGCCGGCGGCACGTTCGGACCGATCCAGTCGGCTCTGGAACGAAGGAGCGGAAAATCCATACCGCCGAGTTCCAGACGGCGGATCTGATGCCCGCCCTCCTCCGCGCCCGACACATAGGCTTCGGCGAGCTTGTGGCACAGATGGGGCTCTCGCGTATCGGGATGGCCCTGCACGACGAGAATGCGGGTCATCGCTCAGGCCGTCAGGACGGCAAGGCGCGATGGATCGGCGATGTTGATGCTGCGGCGCGACGCCTGCAGGGAAATCGCGCCCTCGCGCTCGAGCTGGCTCAATGTGCGCGAGACGGTTTCGATGGTCAGGCCGAGATAATCGGCGATGTCCGCACGGCTCATCGGCAGTTCGAGCATGCCGCGATTCATGTGCGCACGCCCCATTTCCAGAAGGAAGCTCGCAACCTTTTCCATTGCGCTCTTGCGGCCGAGAAGCAGCATCTGCGCGCGCGCCTTCGCCAGCGCTCGCGCCGTCCAGCGCCACAATTCGTGCGCGGCGGCGCAATCGGTGCGGATGGCGGCCCCAATGTGCGAGCGCTTTATCATCAGAAGCTGCGTGCCGCAGATCGCCTCGGCCGACAGGCGGTGAATGTCCTCGGCATCCACGCCGAACACATCCCCCGGGAAATGGAACGCCTCGATCTGGCGGCGGCCGTCGGTGAGCACGGTGAAGGTGCGCACCGCGCCCGAGATCACGCGATAGACATGCGTTGCGGGCTCGCCCTCGCCGTGGATTTCCTCGTCGGCATCGAAAGCCGCGACCTGCCCGGCGCTGTTTCCGGCGAATGGCAGGCCGGTTGCGCGCGGCGCTTGCGGGTCGGGGTCGCGGTAGGCATGGGCCAGGCTGGGCATCGGACAGACTCCCTCGTGCGATGCCCAAACCAATTATTCTTTCAATGATCCCGGCTAAATAAGGTTTGGTTCTAAGGGGAATCCCTTATTGGTGCCGCGCCTCTCGTCCCGGCCGGATTTCTGCTATCCCCTTCCCGATGACACGCATTTTCTGGGCCTTTCTCGTCGCCGCCCTGACCTTCGCCGCGGGATTCGGCGCCCGCATGGCCTCAGAGCCCGTGGCCGGGCCGGTCGCGGGCTATCTGTTCTTCCTGCCCGCCATCGTCGCGGGCGCGATGTTCGGCGGCGCCCTTGTCGGCCTCAGCATGACGCTGCTCGGCGTCATCGTGGGCCTTGCGGTGTACTGGCCCGGCGCGAACGAGACCGGCCAGTTCCTTCTCGCCGGCGCGTTCATCGTCAACGGCTTCATCATTTCGCTGATCGGGGAGCGGGCGCGGCGTCAGCACGAGGACGTGACGCATGCGAACGCCGCTCTGCGCGCACGCGAGGCGCATCTGAAATCCATCCTCGACACAATTCCCGACGCGATGATCGTGATCGACAACCGGGGTGTCGTGGAATCGTTCAGCGCCGCCGCCGAACGATTGTTCCAGTGGCATCCGGACGAGATCATCGGCAAGAACGTCTCGATGCTGATGCCGCAGCCCTACCGCGACGCCCATGACGGTTATATCGAGCGCTATATGAGAGCGGGCGAAGCGCGCATCATCGGCAAGGGGCGCGTCGTGGTCGGCAGCCGCAAGGACGGCACGACCTTCCCGATGGAACTCGCGGTCGGCGAAGTACGCTCCAGCCCGAATTTCTTCACCGGCTTCGTCCGCGACCTGACCGAGCGCCAGGAAACGGAGACGCGGCTGCAGGAACTGCAGACCGAACTCATCCATATTTCCCGCCTCAGCGCGATGGGCGAAATGGCATCCACACTCGCGCACGAACTCAACCAGCCGCTCTCGGCCATCGTGAACTACCAGAAGGGCATCAAGAACCTTCTGGCGGGGCGCGACGACGAAACCGCGCGCCTGATCGCAGGGCCGGTCGACGAGACCGCGGAACAGGCCCTCCGCGCCGGCGAAATCATCCGCCGCATGCGCAGCTTCGTGGCGCGCGGCGAATCCGAAAGCGAGGTCACATCGCTCAGCCGCCTTGTCGAGGAGGCCAGCGCGCTTGCCCTTGTCGGTGCCAAGGCTGCGCGTGTGAGCGCGGAATTCGACTTCGGAAAAGGGATCGGCGCGGTTTTCGTCGACCGCATCCAGGTTCAGCAGGTCGTGCTCAACCTCGTACGCAACGCGATCGAGGCCATGGAAGACCGCGAATCCAAGAAGCTGCGCATCGCAACGCGGATGGAGGATGAGGGCCACGCGCTGATCGAGGTCGCCGATAACGGCCCCGGCATCGCGCCCGACATCCTCGAAAAGCTGTTCCAGCCTTTCGTAACGACAAAGGCGGACGGCATGGGCGTCGGCCTGTCGGTGTGCCGCACGATCATCGAAGCGCAGGGCGGCCGTATCTGGGTGGAAAGCGAACCGGGCAAGGGAACGGTGTTCAGATTTACGGTGCCGGTCGCCGAGGGAGATCATTCATGACGGCTCAGCAACTCGTATGCGTAGTGGACGACGACGAGGCGGCGCGCAAATCGCTGAGCTTTCTTCTCAGCACATCCGGATTCTGGGCGACGGCTTTCGAATCCGCGCAGGCCTTTCTCGATTCCCGCGAAAGCGACGAATGCAGCTGCCTGATCGCGGATGTACGTATGCCCGGAATGTCGGGCATTGAACTTCTCAAACGCGTCAAGGCGCGGCGGCCGGATCTGTGCGTCATCATCATCACGGGCCACGGCGACGTTCCGCTCGCGGTGGATGCGATGAAATCCGGCGCCGCCGATTTTGTCGAAAAGCCCTACGACAACGAGCGTCTGGTCCAATCCATCAACGAGGCCATGGCCAAGGAAGGAGACGGCGGCGCGCGCGGCGAGGCGATGGACCGCTACGGCCGGCTTTCGGCACGCGAAAAGGAAGTCATGCGCAGCCTTGTGAAGGGCAATCCGAACAAGGTCATCGCCTTCGAACTCGGCATCAGCGCCCGCACCGTCGAAATCCATCGTGCGCATGTGATGTCGAAAATGCAGGCCCGCAGCCTGGCCGATCTCGTACGCATGGGCATCGCCATCGGCCCGGCCCTCGACGAGGAAACCGCCCCGTCCGCCTGACGGCGGCGCCTCCGTTTTCCGTTTTTCTCCTTGATATGGATCAAGGCTGGCGGGCGGCGTCCGCGCGATGCTGGCGGCCATCATGGCACGCAAGCCAGCCCATCGCCCGTACATGATCCGCCTTGCCGTCGCGGCGGGCGCCGTGCTGCTGGGCGCAATGGCGGCGGTGCTGCTCATGCCCGCCATCGGCGCCGGAATACCGCGGGACGGACTGGCGCATTGGCGCCTCGAATTCATGGTCGGGCTGCTGATCCTGCCCCTCGCCCTCGTTCTTGCCATTGCCGCGCTGAGCCGCGCTATCTCGTGGCTCAATGCGCGTTCGCGCTCGGGGCCGATTCTTTAAGATCGGGCATTGCTGGCACTTAAGAAAAAAGGCCGATCCGCGAACGGACCGGCCTTTCAAAACTGGCTCCCTGAGCAGGACTCGAACCTGCGACCATTCGATTAACAGTCGAACGCTCTACCAGCTGAGCTATCAGGGAACAGGGCCCGGGGGCGCCTGCGGGGTCTGCATATAGCAGAGTCGGGGCGGATGCCAAGCTTTGCTCTCGCCCTGCGAGCGGCCCTTCCCTAAATATGTGATCCCCCAAGGCGCGATCAACGGGACGCAATGGCCACTTACCTTAAAATCGGCACGCGGCGGTTCAGGGTTCCGGGCTCGCCGGCGGTGCGGATTGCGCTCGGCATCCTGCTGGTTCTGTGCGGGCTGGTCGGCTTTCTGCCGATCCTCGGCTTCTGGATGATTCCGGTCGGGCTGCTTGTCCTGTCGGTCGATTTTCCCTGGGTGCGCCGGTGGCGGCGGAAGATGGAGATCAAATGGGGTCGCTGGCGGCAGAACCGCACTGATAAAGCCGAAAGCCCACGCCCCGACCGCGGCAAAAGCTCAAACCCTCCGAGCAAGGGCTAGCTTCGCGCGGCGCCGCCTTGTACGTTCCAACTTCGCTGAACCGGCATATCCACAGAGGAATAATGACAATTCGCCGCGACCTCCTCGACGCCATCGGCAACACGCCGCTGATCCGCCTCAACCGCGCCTCGGACGAAACGGGCTGCGAGATTCTCGGCAAGGCGGAGTTCATGAATCCGGGCCAGTCGGTGAAGGATCGCGCCGCCCTTTTCATCATTCAGGACGCGCTGAAGAAGGGCACACTGAAGCCCGGCGGCACGGTGGTCGAGGGCACCGCCGGCAATACCGGCATCGGGCTGGCGCTGGTGGGGAATGCGCTCGGGCTCAAGACCGTGATCGTCATTCCCGACACCCAGAGCCAGGAGAAGAAGGACATGCTCCGGCTGGCGGGGGCCGAACTGGTGGAAGTGCCGGCCGTTCCCTATTCGAACCCGAACAATTACGTGAAGGTCTCCGGCCGGCTGGCGGAAAAGCTCGCAAAGACGCTGCCGGACGGCGCGGTCTGGGCCAACCAGTTCGACAACATCGCCAACCGTCAGGCCCATATCGAGACGACGGGGCCGGAAATCTGGGAGCAGACGGGCGGCAAGGTGGACGGCTTCGTCTCGGCGGTCGGCACCGGCGGCACGCTTGCCGGCATCGCCATCGCGCTGAAGGAGCGCAATCCCGATGTGCGCATTGCCCTCGCCGATCCGCCCGGCGCCTCCCTCTATTCCTATTACACCACCGGCGAATTGAAGGCCGAGGGCTCGTCCATCACCGAAGGCATCGGCCAGGGGCGCATCACCGACAATCTCGTCGGCGCGCCGATCGATGTCGCTTATGAGATTCCGGACGAAGAGGCGGTGAAGATCTGCTTCGATCTCCTTGAACATGAAGGGCTTTGCATGGGCGGCTCGACCGGCGTGAACGTGGCCGGGGCCATCCGCCTCGCCCGCGATCTCGGCCGGGGATGCACGATAGTCACAGTTCTGTGCGATTACGGCACGCGCTATCAAAGCAAGCTGTTCAATCCGGAATTCCTGCGCCAAAAGAGCCTGCCCGTTCCGGCTTGGCTGGAGCGCGGCGCAACGATCCGGCGCGAGGACGTGCTGGTCTGACCGCCCGATTGAACGAAAGCGCCCGATGCGGCGTTTGCGGTTCGGACGGCCTCCGGAGAAGGACGACTACATTTTGGAACAGCTTTCGCTGCAGCTCTCGATCGGCTTTTTCTGTGTGATGGCGGGCGCCTGGGCGGCCCTGTGCCTCTATCTCCGCGCCGCGCATCGCGCCCGTGCGGAAACGAACACCATCGAGACGACCACCGCCGCCCCTGCCCGGATGAACGACGACGATATGGGCGCCGCGCAGGCCGCCTGATCCGGCATCGCACTCCGCGACATGAAACCATGCCAATGAACCCGGATTCCGGGTTCATCTTTTTATGCAGACGGGGAACATCCGGCCTGGCCTGACAGCATTTTCTAGAGACGCCAGTACGGATCGGTGTCGTAATGCTCATGCAGCGCGCGCTCGGCGCTGCGGTCGGGCGGGCTCTCGCCCTCCGAATTCAGATCGGGCGCGTCCTGAAGCTGCGCCTTCGTTATCTCAAGAACATAGGCCTGCCTGTTCTCGTCGTAATCGAGAACGGCCCAGGGCAAAGTGTAATAACGTTCGCCGACGCCGAGCAGCCCGCCGAAACTCATCACGACATAGGCGACGCGGCCGGAGATCTTGTCGATCATCACGCGCTCGATCCTGCCGATCTTCTCGCCGTCCGGACGGCGCACGGTCGTGCCCTGCACGCGGTCGCTCGCGATCAGCGGATTTACGCCCGGACGCGCTTTGGCGCTGGTTGTGGCCTGTTCCATGGCTGCTGCCTCCCGCAGTTCATCGGAAGACAATTCGCAGGGGACGTATCAGGTTCCGGCGTCCACACGCTGCAGATAGGCCGCGGCGTGGCCGATGATGGCCAGCGCCACGAACTGGTGCAGGAGCGCCAGCGACATCGGCACCTGATGAACGAGCGTCGCGATGCCGATGCTTGCCTGCACCGCGATGACGATGAAAAGCCCCATCGCCAGCCGCGCGGCCGGCGTTCCGCGCGCCTGCCAGGCATGAACAGCGGCCGCGGTCAGCAGTGCGTAGGCCAACATCCGGTGCACGAATTGCGAAGTCATCGGATTTTCGAACAGGTTTCGCCAGCCCGGATCGAGCGGCGTCATCGAATCGAGCGGCGGAATGAAATAGCCGTCCATCAGCGGCCAGGTCGTGAACGACTTGCCGGCATCGAGGCCGGCGACGATGGCGCCGGCAAACACCTGGACGAAGGCCAGCAGCACCACCGCCCGCGCCCCCCACCCGACCGAGGCGGAAATGGGCGGCGGCGAACGCCGCACAAGGCTGCGCGAGACATAGACAATGGCGGCGAAGATGATGAAAGCGAGCGTGAGATGCACGCCGAGCCGGTATGGCGCCACCGATACGCGGTCGGCGAGCCCCGACGTCACCATCCACCAGCCGATGGCGCCCTGAAGGCCGCCGAGCCCGAACAGCAAAGCGAGCTTCGGCGTCAGTTCGCGCGTGAGATAGCCGCGCCACCAGAAGAACAGGAGCGGCAGCAGAAAGACGAAGCCGATGATGCGTCCCAGCAGCCGGTGCACCCATTCCCACCAGAAGATCGTCTTGAACTCGTCGAGGCTCATGCCCCGGTTGACCTGCTGATATTGCGGGATCTGCTTGTACTTCTCGAACTCCGAATCCCATTCCTGCGCCGACAGCGGCGGCAGGGTGCCGGTGACCGGCCGCCATTCCGTGATCGACAGGCCGGACTCGGTCAGCCGCGTCGCGCCGCCGACCATCACGGTCGTGGCGACGAGCAACGCGACCACGAACAGCCACAGACGGACGGGACGCAGAGAGGGAGCGGTTGCGGCCATGAACGGGCACTCCTAGAACGGGGTCTGATTAGTCCCCACCGCCGGGCCGCGCAACGCGGCCTTCCGCCCCGGAGGCAAAGGTGCACCAGAGAACACGCAAACTGATCGGCACGGCGCTGATCCTCGCGCTCGTGATCGTCTGGTCGCTGTTCTTCATGGCGCTGGCACAGGGCCGGATCGCCGAGGCCGGGCGCATCTGGCAGTTGATCTATTACGTCATCGCCGGACTCGGCTGGGCCGTGCCCGCTGGGCTGCTGATCAAATGGATGCAGCGGCCGGATTAGACTGTTCAGGGCGAGACTCAAAGCCGCAAGGCGGCCCTTTGAACTTCGCATACCCACAGCGCGAAGAATAATCGACAATTATCGCGCCCGCTGAGGCCGTTGCCCAAGAAATCGCGACCTTTTCGGCGGGTTTTACTGCTTTCGAGACCATCCCTCCCGTTATGGTACGACTTTCGGCCAAGCGCACTTATCTTTTGAACACAGATGCTTATCTGGGGTTCAGAAGATCACTTCTAGACATTTTGGATGCCCGCGAAGGCGGGATTTGACGGCAGGCGGAGTTGCGCGCGGTCGCGCACGCGCACGCACAACCGGAAGGAGGCACCTGTTATGATCTCGATGCTCGTGATGTGGGACTATGCGAAGGCTGCGCGGCGAGTCAGCAACGCTGTCAGCCAGGGCACTCAGCCGTCGGAGGAGGACCTGAAGGTCCTCGGCCTCTCCAAGGACGCTTTTTCCCGGGTGATTACGAACACGAACACCTGAATCGGACACCGTCCGAGGCGGCTTATGGCCCCTGCCCCGCGCCATTTCCGGCGCGCACAAAAAGCCCCGCCTGAGCGGGGCTTTTCTGTTTTCACCCGAAGGTGCGCCGGTAGAGATGCCAGGTCGCGTGGCCCAGCACCGGCATGACGACGATGAGGCCGAGCAGAACCGGCAGCGTGCCCACCGCCAAAGCTGCCGCGACGATCAGGCCCCACACGCTGAGAACGACCGGATTGGCGCGGAAGGCGGCGAAGGACGCACCGACCGCCGACAGCAGCGTGACATTACGATCGACCAGCATGGGATAGGAGAAGGTGCTGGTCACGAGCACGAACAGGGCGAACAGGAAGCCGACGCCGCATCCGAACACGATCATCGTATTGCCCTCGCGCGTGAAGAGGACATCGTTGACGAAGGCGCCGATGGAAACCGGCGGCTCGGAGCCGAGCGTAAGCGAATAGATGCCCATGGCCACGCCGAGCCAGACGAGGAACACGACCGCAAGAATGGCCGTCAGCCCGAGAATGGCGCCGAAGGTCGGACGCGAGACGACGGCAAAGCAGTCGGCCCATGTGACCTCTTCCCCGTTCTCGCGCCTGCGGCTCATTTCGTACAGACCGGACGCCGCGGCGGGGCCCATCAGGGCAAAGCCGGCGAACAGGGGAAAGATCAGGGGCAGAAGTTCATGGCCGATGACGAGCTGGGCCAGAACGAGCCCGATGGCCGGATAGATGATGCCGATGAACAGGACGTCCGTACGATAGGCGCCGAAATCCTCGAAGCCTTTTTTCAACGCTTCGCGAAGATCGGAAACGCCGATGCGGCGCGGGCGTGGAACCGTATCCGTCAGTTCGGCGCGCGAGCGGTAATGACCGCGCGGCAGACCGGCACGCAACACATCGTAAGTCCATTCAACGGGATTGCGGATCGTCATGAGGCTTTTCCTCCCTGAACTTCCGTTCGAGAGGCCGCGTCTGCCCGTGGGAGCGCCCAGCCAACGATTCCTGCCACGGCAAACCGCGACCTGATCCGTTGAGGCTACTCCCGAACCGCGGGGTCCGCAATCGTCAGTGCGTGGTCAGCCATTCGCGCGCCGCGCGCTGGGCTTCGGCGATATCGGATTCGGCCATTTCCGCCGCGATTTCCTTGCGCAACTGCACCGCATCGCGATTGCCCTTGAAGGCCGCGAGGTTGAACCATTTGTGCGCAGCGACCCGATCGGCGGGCACCGCGCTGCCGGTCGAATACATCAGGCCAAGCTGCACGAAAACCTCGCCGCCGGCATTCGGCGCGCCCAGCGCAGCGCTCTCCAGCGAACCCAGATCCAGATATCTCATCTCCCATACTCCCCGTTTCGGCCAAGGAACCGGCCCGGCGGTTTTACGTCCGCCCGTGAGGGAGAGTTTCGGAGAGAGCGCCTCACCATGCGCTTAAAACACAGGCTTAATTCGCGCTGAATGAAACTAAAATGCGCGGTAAACTTTACCTTTTGTCAGGCACGCAAACCGCTGAAAGATTACGGAGATTCGCCGCCGTACATATCCGGCGGCCACGCGGGCCGGATACGTTTCGTCAACCACGCGGCCATCTTGCTCAGCTCTTGCGGCCGAGCAGTATGCCGAGCGCCAGGGCTCCGACGAGCCACGGCACGGGCGCCTGGCCGGCGGCATCGGCAAGGCCGGCAAAGGGCGTGTCCGCCCCACTCGACGCCGGTGCATCGCGCGTTGCGGCGCGCGCGGTTTTGCGACTGGTGCCGATCAGGATGAGGATCGCGGCGATGATGAGCGCGCCGCCGCCGACCGCTGCCACGGCGCCCGGCATGCCGAGCTGCGGGGCGAGCGCCAGCGAAGCGGCAACGGCCAGCGCGCCGAGCCCGACCAGCACGAACAGAAGCGCCGCAAGGCCCATCGCCGCCATGAACGCATAGCGTTCGGCGCGCTCGGAGATTTCCGCCTTGATGCCGGAAAACAGCGCCCCGGAGGCGAGCAGAGCCTGCAGCATCAGCGACGCCTCATCAGACCGATGATGTAGCCGACGCCGAACACGATGCCGACGGCGGCGAGCGGATTACGCTCGATCTGCTTGGCGACGTCATTGGCCATGCCGCGCATCTGCGTTTCGGCATCGCGCGCATAATCGAGACCGGTCTCGTAATATTCGGAGGCGGTTTCGGTGACGAGATCGCGCGCATCGCCCGCGCGCGCCGCCATCAGCGACGAAACGCTCTGGCTGAGGCGCACCAGATCATCGCGCAGCCGGTCGATATCGCTCGCCGTCGCATCTGCATGACGCGATGCCGTGGCAGCCTTTGCGGCCGTTGTGCGCTTGCGCGAGGGGGCTTTCTTGCGGCGGCCGTTCGCGGCGCGGCGCGGGCTTGCGGAAGCGGTCTGCGTTCTGGGGGACGTTGCCATGAAACTCTCCATACCGAAGTGGCGGGGGTCGGGTTTCGTGGTCAACGTTCCACAGTCATGGCGGGTTCCCTGAAAGAATCCGCCCTTGGCGGCTTCAGCGCGCTTTCTGGCCGAACAGGTGGCTTTGCGCCGTCTTGTCCGAGGCGATATCCAGCGGCTCACCCTCGGCCTTGACCGCCAGCCCGCGCTGGACGCCCGGGCGCGCCTCCATGCGCTCGATCCAGACTTTCAGATGGGGAAACTGTTCGATGTCCTGGCCTTGGCGTTCCCAGCCGCGCGCCCATCCGATGCAAGCGATGTCGGCAATGGAAAAATCGCCCGCGAGGTATTCGCGGTCGGCGAGGCGCTTGTTCATGACACCGTACAGACGGTTCGTCTCGTTGGTGTAGCGATCGATACCGTACTTTATCTTTTCCGGCGCATAGAGGCGGAAATGATGCGCCTGGCCGGCCATCGGGCCGAGCCCGCCCATCTGCCACATCAGCCATTCTTCGACCTCGACGCGCGCGCGCTCGTCCGTCGGATAGAATTTGCCGGTCTTGCGGCCGAGATATTGCAGGATGGCGCCGGATTCGAAGACCGAGATCGGCTTTCCGCCCGGCCCGTCGGGATCGACGATGGCCGGCATGCGATTATTGGGCGAGATGGCGAGGAATTCCGGCTTGAACTGGTCGCCCTTGCCGATGTTCACCGGGATAATCCGGTAGGGCAGCCCCGCTTCCTCCATGAACACCGTGATCTTCTGGCCGTTCGGCGTGGGCCAGAAATAGAGGTCGATCACATTCGGCGGAGCAGCGGCCATGTCGGAAATCTCCCGGGAAAAGCTGAAGGTGATTTAGGGTCCGGCCTCAATAGCACCAGTAGGCTGATGCAGCCATGTGTGCTGCCGCGACGAAGTTTCCGACGTTGTCGGAGCGTTGCGAGGCGGCGCCGACCCCTAGTCCACGTTCAGCCGGCGGAAGCGGTTGTTGATCGCGAACGGCAGGCCGGAGACGAACAGTTCCGCATATTTGCGCTGCTGGTAATGGCCGTTGAGCGAGACGCGCGGCAGGGCCGATGTGTGTGCGGCATGCTCCGGGAACAGGAGCCCGAGCCGCGTCGTCCAGCCATGCAGGCCCTCATCGCGCGCGATGCGGAATTCGCGCGGGCCGGCGGAGGTGGGATCGCCGACCGGATAGGCGATGTGCCTGGGCGTGACGCCAAGCTCGCGGGAAATGCGCGCCTGCGTCTCGGCGATCTCGGCGCGCGCGACGGCCTCCGGATGCTTGGCGAGCATGTAATGGCTGATGGTGTGGTTGCCGATGGCGACCAGCGGGTCTTTCGCCACTTCGCGAAGTTCGCCCCAGGTCATGCACAGTTCGCGCGCGGCATCGGAGGCATCGGCTCCGGCCTGCCCGGCAAGCCGGGCGATTTCGGCGCGCATCTCATCCTCCGGAAGCGCGCGGAGCATCCAGTACATACGATCCCATGCGGCGTATTTCTTCGCGGTCGATGTGTCGAAGCTCTCGCCTTTGAAGGTCAGACTATCGGCCGCCGCGAGCGCGCGTTCGAGCGTCAGCCACCACAGATCGCCGGTGCCGTCGGCAAAGCTGGTCGTGACGAACAATGTGGCCGGCGCGCCATGGCGGCGCAGGACCGGCAGCGCATGATCGCGCACATCGCGATAGCCATCATCGAAGGTGAACGATGCGAAACGCCGCGCACCTTTCTGCCCCAGCCGCGCGACCGCCTCGTCGAGCGTGACGAGATCGTAATCCTGTTCGCGCAGGACATGGATGACGGTTTCGAGATAATCCGGCGTGATTTCGAGCAAACGGTTCGGCGCGAAGGCGCGGCCATCGTCGGGGCGCACATGATGCAGCGTAAAGACGATGCCGCTGCCGCGCGTCAGCGGCCCCAGCAGGCGATGGAGCCGCGATGTCCACACCGCATCGAGGGCAGTGCGGAAGCGGCGCGTGCGCGCGTCCATTCCGGCGTCAGGACGCACGTTCGGCCGAGCGGGCCGGTGCGGGTTCCGTCAGAAGCAGAACGATATCGCTCACGCCGGCGGCGGCCAGAGCGTCATGGGCGGCGGTCGCCGCCTGATCCTGCACATTGGCGACCAGAATGGCCGCACCCGTGCGCGCGGCCAGCGTCTTCATGTCCTCACCATGCTCGGCGGAGGGCGCGAGCACGACGACGAAATCATAGGTCAGGCCGAGCGCGTCGAACACGACATTGATGCGTCCATACGACGAGGCGTTGAGAAGCCCGGCGGCGCCGGGCGCGATGAGATGAGCCGCCGACCCGCGATCGCGCTGGATGGCCTGTCCGAACGAGGACTGGCCAGCGATCAGTTCGCCAAGGCCGCCTTCGCCCGGATTGGGCAGAGCAGCGGCGAATTCGCGGCTGCCGCTGCCGGCATCGACCACGATGGCCTTGCGCCCTGCCCCGGCCAGAGCGCGCGCCAGAGACAGCGCAACCGCGCCCGGATCGATATCGGACGACGGCGCAAGCGTCAGGATGTTCAGCGCCCCGTCCGCGCTTTTGGGCATTGCGGCGAGATGGGCCGCGAGATCGGCCAGCATGCGCATATCGGCGGCCTCGATCTCGACCTGCCGCGCAATCGGTGCACCCGCCTGCGCGCCGGCAAGCTTGCCGAACACCGGCGGCGGATCGGAGATCGCGGCGGACGCCGCGGCGGCGGCAAGGCCGGGCGGCACGGCCCGAGCAGTTGCTTGCGTACCGACAGGCGGCGCGGGAGGAGCGGACGGCGGCGGCGATGCCCCTTGCGAAGTCTCACCCGAACCGGATGACGGCGACGGCGCGAGCGGGCCGGACGGCGGCGCGGCGGAGCCGTTTGCCGGCACGACCATGAATTCACTGGCGGTGACGCCGACGACCATCAGCACGAACACCGCAACGCCGGCAAGGATCGTAATGGCAAGCGGCTTCGGCGCGTATGGCTCATTGGTCGGCGAGGCGCGCGAAATGATGCGCGCGTCGGGCGGCGTCGCGTCCACGCGCTCACGCGCTGCGGCATCGCGATAGCGCGCGAGGAACTGCTCCAGAAGATCGCGCTGCGCCTTGGCCTCGCGTTCGAGCGCGCGCAATTGCACTTCCTGCCCGCTGGCATCGGTCGCGACCTTTTTCTGCGCATCGATGCTCGCCTGCACGGAGGCGACGCGCCCGGCGGCGACATCGGCCTCGTTTTCATAAGCGCGCGCAAGCTTGAGCGCCTCGTTCCTGATCTGGCCGTCGAGCGCGGAAAGCTGCGCTTGAAGCTCCTTCATGCGCGGATGGCCCGGCAGATAGGTCAGCCCCTCGCGGGCAATGGATGCCGCGAGCGTGACGCGGTCGCGCGACAGTTCGCGCAGCAATTCGGAATTGGCGACGTCGAGCGATTCGATGGCACGTCCGGACGCGACCACATCCTTCAGAAGCTGCGCCTTGGCCTGGGCATCCGCTTGCGTGGCGCGCGCGCGGGCAAGCTCGCTGCTCAATTCGCCAAGCTGCTGGTTGGTGATCGTCGCATTGTTGTTGCCGATGAACAGGTTCGAGCCGGAGCGGAATTTCTCGACCCTGGCTTCGGCCTTCTCGACCTCGGCGCTGAGTTCCTCGATCTGCGCGGCGAGCCAACCCGAGGCCTTGCGGGTCGTGGTCTGCTTCACCGTCTGCTGTGTTTCGAGATAGCGCTCGGCGAGCGTATTGGCGGCGCGCGCCGCGAGATCCGGATCGCTCGAAATGAACTCGATCACGATCACCCGCGATGTCGGCACGGAATAGACGCTGAGATTCTTGAAGAAGTGATCGAGCACCTGCTCGTCGGGGCTCGCGGTCAGGCGCGCGCTCGAAAGCCCGATCAGGCTGAGGATGCGTTTGACCACGCCCTGCGAGCCCGGTGCGAACTCATCGGTCTCCGCCAGTTTGAGGTCCTCGACCACCTGTCGCCCGATATCGCGCGACAGCAGAAGCTGAACCTGGCTCTGCACCGCCAGTTCGTCCGCTTCCCTGATCTCGCTCGCGGTCGCGCCTTCGGGGCGCGTATAGACGGTGTCGTTACGCTCGACGAGGATCTGCGCGCTGGAGCGGTACATCGGCGTCATGCTGCCGGCGATGAACAGGGCCGCAGCCGCGGCCAGCAGCGCCGGACCGATGATCAGCGCCTTCTTCGCCCACAAGAGGCGCCAAATGGCACGCAGATCGGCATCGGGCGCGGCGGCGCCGGTATTAGTCCCATTGGCTTCGAACGCGCCGGCCATACTGAAGAACCTCAACGGAAAGAGGACGCAGCCTGTTGTCGGCGAGTCGTAGTTAGGAACGGGTTAATCCGCTGCGCAGCCAAGGCTTTGTTAACCATGGTCGGCGTATTCGAGGGTAGCTGAACTGGTAGTGGAAGCCTTCGAGTCATGGCGCGTATGCTGCTTCGCGTTTTTGTTCTGTGCATGGCGGCGGTCGCGGTCAGCGGCTGTGCCGAGCGCCTGCGCGTCGCGCCGGGCGTATCGACCGAGCGCCCCTATGTGCTCGGCAGCGGCGACCAGCTTCGCATCACCGTGTTCAATCAGCCCACTTTGTCCTCGACCTATGCGGTCGATGCCAGCGGCGTCGTGACCATGCCGCTGATCGGACCGGTCGAGGCGCAGGGACGCACGACCTATGAGTTGAAGAAAACCATCGAGGCGCGGCTCGGGAAGGACTATCTGCGCGACCCGAATGTTTCCGTCGAGGTCGTGACTTACCGGCCGTTCTTCATCTTCGGCCAGGTCAATAATGCAGGCCAGTATCCGTTCGTCGCCGGCATGACGGTCGAACAGGCCATCGCCATCGGCGGCGGCTTCACGCCCCGCGCCGAACGCGACCGGATCGAGCTTTCGCGCCGCGAGGGCGACGCGGTCACGCGCGTGATGGTGCCCATGACGACCGTGGTGCGCCCCGGCGACACCCTGTTCGTCAAGGAACGCTGGTTCTGATGACCCCGCCCCCCACGGGGGACGCGCCCCTTCGCATTCTTCACGTTTTCCGGGCTCCCGTCGGAGGCCTGTTCCGCTATGTACTCGATGTCAGCCGGGGCCAGATTGCACGCGGCCACAAGGTCGGGCTCGTCTGCTGCTCGGAAACCGGCGGCGCGCGCGCCGCTGCGGCCCTCACCGAAATAGAGCCGCAGCTCGCGCTCGGCCTTCACCGCATCCGGATCGGCCGCAATCCGGGCCCAGCCGATCTTTCGGCGCTTGCGGCCATGCGGCGCCTGTGCCGGGAAACCCGCCCCGACATTCTGCACGGCCATGGCTCGAAGGGCGGACTTCTGACCCGCCTGCCCGCCTTTCTCGGCGGCGCGTGGCCGACGACAATCTACACGCCGCATGGCGGCACATTCCATTTCCGGAGCAACGGCCCGCGCGACCGCCTCTATCGCGGCATGGAGCGGCTGCTGGCCCGCCGGACCGATCTTTTCCTGATGGAAAGCGGCTATATCGCGGCGCGGATGCAGGCAGATATCGGCCCCGTCCGCGCGCCGGTGCGCATCGTGCACAACGGCATCACGGAGCCGGAATTCGAGCCGGTCGAAACCGCCGCCGAGCCTTACGACGTGCTCTATCTCGGCGAGATGCGGGTTCTGAAAGGGGTCGATACGCTGCTGGATGCGCTCGCCCTCCTGAAACGGGACGGCATGGCGCTGCGGGCGCTGCGGGCGCTGCTGGTCGGCGCGGGGCCGGACGAGGACGCGTTCCGCGCGCAGGCGCAGCGGCTCGGTCTTGCGGATGACACCGAGTTCGCGCCGCCGCAGCCGATCCGCGAGGCGCTGGCAAAAGCGCGCCTGTTCGTCATGCCATCGCGCGGCGAATCCCTGCCCTATGTGATTCTGGAAGCGGCCGCCGCCGCGATGCCGATGGTCGCGACGCGCGTCGGCGGCATTCCGGAAATCTTCGGCCCTGCGGCGGACCGCCTCGTTCCGCCTTCCGATCCCGCAGCGCTGGCCGCCGCCATCCGCGCCGCGCTCGGCCAGAGCGAAACGGCCCGGCAAGCCGCCGCGCGCGAACTCGCCGCTTATGTGCGCGCGCATTTTTCCAGCGAGGCCATGGTTGCAGGGGCGCTGGATGCCTACCGCGCCGCGCTGGCGCACCGGGCCGGAAGTACGGGCCCCCATTAAAGGTTCCTCCATGCCTTCCGCTTAGGCTCTGCTCGTTTTTGAGCATGTTGTTCCCATGAGCGTAGCAAAAAGCGGAGGCCTCTCTCCCTCCCCGTCATCGCCGGAAAACGGCCGCCGCCGCGGACCGCGCAAGGACGCCAGCGGAAACCCGCTGCCGGACCGGCGCAGCACGCCGCGCGAAGCGGGCAAGAAAGCCCTGTCGGATCTGGCGCGCCGCCTCTCGCAGGAACAGGTCAACACCCGCTATTCCCCCGCCGTCATCGCCGGCATTGCGCGCGGCGTGGAAATCGCCCTCATCATGCTCGCCGGCGCCGCGGCCCTGTTCTTCTTCACGGCCGAGCGCAGCGAATGGCTGTGGGCCGAGGCCCTGCTGCTGGCCAGCGTCGGCATTCTGGCGATCATCGCCATGGAAGCGGCGCAGCTCTATTCGATCTCGATGTTCCGCAGCGTGGGCTCGCAGGCCGCGCGCCTCGTCTGCGCATGGAGTGCGGCCGTCTTCCTGCCCTGGCTCGGCCTCGCGCTGACCGGCTCCGCCGCCAGCGCCGGCGGCTGGCTGATCGCCTGGTGGGTTCTGGGCCTGATCGTGCTTGCCCTGTCGCGCATCGTGCTCGGCGTGCTGGTGCGGCGCTGGACGCGCGCGGGACGGCTTGCGCGGCGCACCGTCATTGTCGGCGGCGGCGAGCCGGGCGAGGCGCTCATCGACGCCATCCGCGCCGACGCGACGAGCGATGTGGAGATGCTCGGCGTGTTCGACGACCGCGACGATACGCGCTCACCGACCATCGTCGCCGGTCTTCCCAAGCTCGGCACGGTCGACGATCTCGTCGCATTCGCGCGGCGCACGCGCATCGATCTCGTCATCTTCACGATCCCGATCAGCGCCGAAACGCGCATTCTCGAAATGCTGAAGAAGCTGTCGGTCCTGCCGGTCGACATCCGCCTGTCCGCACATACGAACCGCCTGCAATTGCGGCCGCGTTCCTATTCCTATCTCGGCAAGGTTCCGGTCATCGACGTGTCGGACCGGCCGATTGCCGATTGGGACGTGGTGATGAAATGGCTGTTCGACCACGCCGCCGGCAGCGCGCTTCTGCTTGCCGTTTCGCCGATCATGCTGGCCACGGCCATCGCCATCAAGCTGGACTCGCGCGGGCCGGTGCTGTTCCGCCAGAAGCGCTACGGCTTCAACAACGAGCTGATCGAAGTGTTCAAGTTCCGCTCGATGTATGTCGACCAGAGCGATGCCGATGCGCGCAAGCTCGTGACCAAGGACGATCCACGCGTGACGCGCGTCGGACGCTTCATCCGCAAGACATCCATCGACGAACTGCCGCAGCTTCTGAACGTCGTCTTTACGGGCAATCTGTCGCTTGTCGGCCCGCGCCCGCACGCCGTTCATGCCAAGGCCGCCGACCGGCGTTACGACGAGGCGGTCGACGGCTATTTCGCGCGCCATCGCGTCAAGCCCGGCATTACGGGCTGGGCGCAGATCAATGGCTGGCGCGGCGAGACCGACACCGCCGAAAAGATCCAGCACAGGGTCGAGCACGATCTCCATTATATCGAGAACTGGTCGATCGCCTTCGATCTTTACATTCTCGCGCGCACGCCGCTGGCGCTGCTGAAATCCGAGAACGCGTACTAGCTCGCCGTTGCCGGGCGCAGCGCCTGGACCCTGCTGTTTTCCGCACGCTCCGAGTCCACGCTGCAACCCCAGCAGAGGCCGAGGAAGAGCCAGAGCGGACGCCAGTTCTCGCCCTCGTGCAGGGTCGCGCCGAGCACCGCCGACAGGAAGCACAGGAACAGAAGGATCGGCAGCGGATCGGATGTCAGGCGCTGGTTGCGGATCGTCGCCGCAGCGGCAAGGAAGAACATCGCGACCCAGGAAAAGCCGGCCGCCCAGCCATAGCTGAGAAACGCGCCGATCCAGATATTGTGGATCGGCTCGACGAAAATCTTGTCGACCTGCAACACGCCGAGCCCACGCGGATTTTCCAGAATGATGGGCAGAGCGCGCAGATAGCGCGCATAGCGGCCCTCGCGGCCGAGATCGTAGGCCTTCGCGACCGTCAGGCGGTCGAGCAGGATTTTCTGGAAATCCTCGCCGCCGAAGGCCAGCAGCAAAGCCAGCAGAAGAACGAGGCCCATGGCGGAAACGAGCGCGATCAGGACGAGGCGCGCGGGCCTGCGGCGATTGACATAGGCGATGTAAAGACCGCCGCAGACGACCAGCGCTCCGATGCCCGCGCGCGAGAAAGACAGCAGCAGGCCCACGGTCAGCAAGCCTGCCCCCGCCAGCCAGAGCGCGCGGTGGCGGCCCTCGCGCAGCATGTAAAGGCATATCAGAACGCCCGGCACGAGGAATGCCGCGTACATATTCGGATCGTTGATGAGGCCTTTCGCGCGCCCGTCCCAGCTCAGGAGTTCGAGCTTGGTGACGAAGCCGGCAATGCCGAGCACGGCCGTGATGGCGCAGGCCGCGACATAGAGTTTCATGAAGGTCATGAAATGCTGGCGTCGCCAGCTCATTGCCGCGAAACACGCCGTCAGCGCGAGCAACGCGACGAAAATCTTCTGCAAAAGCTCGAACGGTATGTCCTGCTCCCCGATCCATGGCAGCGAGGCGAAGATGAAGGACAGGGTCCACGCCGTCAGGAGCAGCATGAGCAGCAGGAAATTGTGCGTGACCCGCTGGTTGACGAACGGGCTGAGGCCGAGCGCCGCGACGAACGCCATATCCACAGGAGACGGCTTCTGCAGCGTGTAGAACATCAGCAGCACGGCGGCGAAGAACATGAAGTTCCGCACGCGAAACATCAGCCCCTGCCCGGTCATTGCCGTGTCCATCGGCCTCGCCTCCACACGGGAGTGTGTAGCGGCGAAGGGTTAACGATTGTTAACCCTGAATATCAGGCGCGCCGGATGATGCGGAAGCCGAGCCACATGACGAGCAGGTAGACCAAGCCGCCGGACGCAAGCGGCACGCCGACCGGCAGAAGGCCGGGCAATTGCGGGATCAGGACCGGCAGGCCGTCCGCGAACGGCTGAAGTCCGTACAGGACGGCCACCAGAGCCGATGTCGCCGCGCAGCCGAGCACGATCATGCGCACGAGCCTGTTGTCGGGCACGAACATGCCGCGGCGCGCGAGAATGACCGTCAGCAGCAGCGCATTGACCCAGGCGCCGGCGGCCGTCGCCAGCGCAAGGCCGGCATGGGCCAGCGGCCCGATCAGAACGAGCTTGAGCGCGATGTTCACCGCAATCGAAATGCCGAGCACGATGACGGGCGTCGTCGTATCGCCGCGCGCATAGAAGGCCGGCGTCAGCGCCCGCAGGGCGACGATGGCGGTGAGGCCGAACGCATAGGCTTCCAGCGCGCGGGCGGAGCCTTCGACCGCCGCCTGATCGAACGCGCCGCGCCCGAACAGCAGGGCCAGCACCGGCTCCGCCATCAGCAGGAAAACCGCGACACAGGGCAATGTCAGCACGACGATGCCTTCCAGCGCCCGGTTGAGACTGCGCCGCGCGCCCTTCTCGTCGCCGGACGCAACACGCTTCGACAGTTCGGGCAGAAGCACGACGCCGACCGCGATGCCGACGACTGCGAGCGGAAGCTGGTACAGACGGTCGGCATAATAAAGATAGGACACCGAGCCGGTCGGCAGGAAGCTCGCGATGATCGTATCGGCGAACATTGCAAGCTGCGTGCCCGCCGATCCCAGCACAGCCGGTCCGAAGGCCCGGAAGAATTGCCGCGCATCCGGCGTCAGGCGCGGCGATGCGAACCGGAGCCCCCGGCCCGATCTTTTCAGATCGGCCCAGACGAACAGAAGTTCGAAAAAGCCGCCGGCCAATACGCCCCAGGCAAGGGCATGCGCGGCGGTCGGAAACCATGGCGCCATGAGCAGCGCCGCAATCATGCAGATATTCAGCAGGATGGGCGCAGCGGCAGCGAACGCGAACCGTTCATGCGCGTTCAGCATTCCCGATATCAGCGTGACGGCCGAGATCAAAGCGAGATAGCCGAAGGTGATGCGCGTCAATACGATTGTCGTCGCGAACTTTTCCGGGTCGTCGGTGAAGCCCGGCGCGAGCAGATTGACCAGCCACGGCATGAACAGCAGCGCGGCGACGAGCAGCAGGATCTGCACGATGAAGACGAAGGACAGGACCGTGCCGGCAAAGCGCGCCGCATCTCCCTCTCCGCTTTTGGTGAGGACCGCCGAATAGCGCGGCACGAACGCCGCGTTGAACGCACCTTCCGCGAAGATGGCGCGGAAATGATTGGGCAGGCGGAAGGCGATCATGAAGGCATCGGCGAGCGGCCCGGCGCCGAGAAGCGCAGCCATCGCAACATCGCGGACGAAGCCGAACACGCGCGAGACGAGCGTCAGCCCGCCGACCGAGGCCACTTTGCGCCACACGCTGAATTCTCTCCCCGGGATGCCCTGCGCCGCCGGGTTTAGCGGGTTTTCACAAGGGGAGCCAGATTCGCGCGATTGCCAATCCAGGTTGGGTGCGCCTCCCTCTCCCCGTATGCGGGGAGAGGGTCGGGGTGAGGGGGAGTTCGTATGGATTGCGGCCCCTCACCCGGCGACCGCTTCGCGGTCTGCCGACCTCTCCCCGTAAACGGGGAGAGGTGAAGCCTTTGTGCTTCGACACGGCTCGCTTCGCGAGTCCGGCTCAGGATGAGGCGGTCACGCCTTCTTCAGAAACTCGGTCTTGAGGACGAGGCCCTTCACCTTCTCGATGCGGCATTCGATCTCGCCCTCACCCGCAAGGCGGATGCCCTTGATGAGCGTGCCGCGCTTGACCGTGACGGAGGTGCCCTTGACCTTCAGGTCCTTGATGACGGTGACATTGTCGCCGTCCTGCAAAAGCGCGCCATTCGAATCCCGAACTTCCATCATCCGTTCCCGGCCTTTGCCGTCTCCATTGTGATTCCCGATTTGTGCCGTCCCGGCCTTCAGCGCCGACTCGTAAATGTCGTTACGGATCGCTCAGAACCCCGCCGCGCCGCCGAACCTCATCAACATACAGGTGAAACGGGCGGCTGCCCTCTCAAAACCCGGCAAACGGGAAGCCGCCATGCGGCGAGGAGAGAAATGGTCGGGGCGGCGGGATTCGAACCCACGACCCCCAGTCCCCCAGACTGGTGCGCTAACCGGGCTGCGCTACGCCCCGACGGGCGGAGACTTAGAGGATGCGCGCGGCAAATGGAAGAGCGGCGATGCCGGATACGAAAGTCCCGGAAGATGGGCCGAAGCGGAGCGATGCCCCGAGGATTCAGCTCGCGCCGTCGAGCACGCGCCTGAGCTGGGTCAGTTCGCGAAGCGTCTGTTCGAGCTTCCGGCGGTTCTCGGCCGAAAGGCCGGCCGGCTCGTACTCGGCTTCGTCGTCCTCGGCTTCCTCTTCGTCTTCGTCGCCATCGGAATCGGATTTCTCGTCCTCATCCGTTTCGGCGTCGTCGTCGTCCGCTTCTTCCTCGTCTTCCTCATCCTCCTCGGATTCCTCCTCGTCGGAATCCTCGTCCTCTTCCTCGTATTCGGCTTCCGCCTCTTCGAGATCCTCGTCCTCGACCTCTTCGTCGTCCTCGTCCTCTTCCTGCGC
Organism: Pseudomonadota bacterium; assembly: GCA_023388965.1. Classification (GTDB taxonomy): domain Bacteria; phylum Pseudomonadota; class Alphaproteobacteria; order Rhizobiales; family Methylopilaceae; genus Flaviflagellibacter. The sequence goes on from JAEWFF010000028.1 coordinate 50,228, forward strand.
TTCTTCCAGCACAGGTTCGAAGTTCGGCCGGCGGGCCGTCAGCGAACCGCCGCGCGCATAGGCTTCCGGCCCCTCATCGCCGGGTTCGAACAGAGGTTCGAGGCCTTTCGGACGATCGGCCTTCGGAGCATAGGCTTCGTGGCCGCGCGGCGCCGCCTCGCCGGCTGTTTCCGGCTCCGACACCTCGTCGCGCCACAGCGCCATGACATGCCGAACGCCCTGCTCGCGCAGAATGCGCTGCACGCCCTTGATCGTGTAGCCTTCGCCGTAAAGCAGATGCTTGATGCCGCGCAGGAGGTGGACGTCATCCGGGCGGTAGTAACGCCGTCCGCCGCCGCGCTTCAGCGGCTTGATCTGGCTGAAACGCGTTTCCCAGAAACGCAGGACGTGCTGCGGCAGATCGAGATCGTCGGCGACCTCGCTGATCGTGCGGAAGGCGTCGGGAGATTTTTTCATACCCACGCTTCAAACCCACACCGATTCGACCGCGCCTTCAATCCTCTTCGGTGACGACTTCGCCGTTGATGCGTCCCTTGAGGATATTGCTCGGCTTGAAGACGAGCACCTTGCGCGGGGGAATCGGCACTTCCTGTCCGCTCTTTGGATTGCGCCCGACGCGCTGTCCCTTGCCGCGCACGATGAAGGAGCCGAACGAGGAGAGCTTCACCACCTCGCCCTTTTCGAGCGTGTCGGCGATCTCATCCAGCACCATCTCGACGAGAGCCGCGGATTCGGTGCGGGAGAGCCCGACCTTCTGGTACACGGCTTCGCTCAGATCGGCGCGTGTGACGGTCTTCGTGGTCATGGGTTCCTCCCGGGAACATTCTTGTTCGTTACCACAGGCAAGAGCCTAGACTTCTTCACCAATTGGTCAACGACCAATTGTCACCAACGTATCATCGCCGATGCCCAGGTGAAACCGCCGCCCATGGCTTCAAGCATCACGAGATCGCCCTTCTTGATGCGCCCGTCGCCATAGGCGGTGGCGAGCGCCAGGGGAATCGAGGCCGCCGAGGTGTTGCCGTGGCGGTCCACGGTGATGACCACCTTCTCCCGCGCAATGCCGAGCTTGTCGGCGCTCGAATCGATGATGCGCTTGTTGGCCTGGTGCGGCACGAACCAGGAGAGATCCCCGGACGAGAAACCCGTCGCGGCATAGGCGTCGGTGATGACGTCGGTAATCATGCCGACCGCGTGCTTGAAGACTTCCTTGCCTTCCATGGTGACGACGCCGGCAGACCCGGTGGAGGACGTTCCGCCGGTGGTGCGGAGCTTTTCGCCATGGCGGCCGTCGGAGCGGATATGCGTCGTCAGGACGCCGCGATCTGTCTTTACGTCGCCCGCCTGTTCCTGCGCCTCGAGAATGATGGCGCCCGCACCGTCGCCGAACAGAACGCAGGTCGTGCGGTCGTTCCAGTCCACGATGCGCGACAATGTATCCACGCCGATGACGAGCGCGCGCCTGTGGCTTCCGGAGGCGAGGAATTTGTCGGCAATCGTCACGCCATAGACGAAGCCGGAGCAGACGGCCTGCACGTCGAACGCCGCACCGTGCGTCATGCCGAGCCTGGCCTGAATCTGCGTCGCGGTGGACGGGAAGGTCAGGTCCGGCGTCGTCGTCGCAACGACGATCAGGTCGATATCGGATGCGGCAAGGCCCGCATCCTTCAGCGCGGCTTCCGCCGCCTTCAGGCCGAGCGTCGACGAGGTTTCTCCCTCGCCCGCGATGTGGCGCTGGCGGATGCCCGTGCGCTGCACGATCCATTCGTCGGTCGTATCGACCTTCTTTTCCAGATCGGCATTTGTAACTACATTAGTCGGCAGCGCGCTGCCGACGCCGAGCACTACAGAACGCATCGTCACGATGAAACGGCTCCTACCGCGGGCGCATCCCGCGTACGGTCATAATCTTTCAGACCGTGCGTGATCTTTTCGAGAAGTTCGTAGCGGACCATGTCGTAGCCCACCTCCACGGCGGAGGCGAAGCCCGCCGGATTGGTGCCGCCATGGCTCTTGATGACGACGCCGTTGACGCCGAGGAAAACGGCGCCGTTGGAATTGTTGGGGTCCATGCGCGCGCGCAACGCATCGAATGCGGGCTTGGCGAACAGATAGCCCAGTTTCGTGCGCCAGCTCGCGTTCATGGCATCGCGCAGGAAGACGGCGATCTGGCGCGCCGTGCCTTCGGCAGTCTTCAGCGCGATATTGCCGGTGAAGCCTTCGGTCACGACGACATCCACGGTGCCGAGGCCGATGTCGTTACCCTCGACAAAACCGTGATAGGCAAGCTCGCCCTGATGCTCCTTCAGGATCGCGGCGGCAGCCTTGACCTCCTCGACGCCCTTCATCTCCTCGACGCCGACATTGAGAAGGCCGACCGTCGGCTTTTCGAGGCCGAAGACGATCTTGGCCATGGCGCCGCCCATGACGGCGAAATCGACAAGCTGGCGCGCATCGGCGCCGATGGTCGCGCCCATATCGAGCACGACGCTTTCGCCGCGCTGCGTCGGCCAGATGGCCGCGAGCGCCGGGCGCTCGACACCAGCCATGGTGCGCAGATGTATGGTCGCCATCGCCATCAGCGCGCCGGTATTGCCGGCCGAAACCGCGACATCGGCCGCGCCTTCCTTCACCGCGTCGATGGCCAGCCACATGCTCGACACCTTGCGGCCGGCGCGCAGAGCCTGGCTCGGCTTGTCGTCCATGCGCACGGCGACATCGGTATGCACGATGGTGGAAACGGCTTTGAGCGCGGGATGCCTGTCGAGAAGCGGCGCGATCTCCGGCTCCTTGCCGAAGAAGGTGAACACGCTGTCCGGCCGCCGCTCGAATGCGACGGCGGCTCCCGGCACGACCACGGACGGACCGCGGTCGCCACCCATGGCATCAAGCGCAAATCGGACGGGTTTGGACATGAGGAAGATGGTTTTCCGATTGTCCGGGAGACCCGCAGGTTGGGGGGCCGGTCCGGAGCGGCGGGACAATAACGTTTGCCTACGCCCGCGCAACCCTGCCTTTCAAGAGGCCGGTAAAGAGCCAGCAAGTCTCCGGCAAAGGTCAGGTTTTCTTCTTCCCGGCCGCCGCGACAAGGGCGTCGAGCCCGGCGAAGGGACGATGGGTGCCCTCAGGCGACTCGCCTTCAGCCGGAGCCGCGACGCCCGGTTTGCGGGGATGGGGGTCGAGGCCGAGCACCAGATATTCGGCCACCAGCGCCCCGAGATCCGCCGTGCCGTTGACCAGAAGGTCAGGCGCGTCGAGATCGGCCTCGTGCTCGCCGCCCGTCTCCGGGCCCTGCTCGTCGGCCGCGTAGCGGACATCGACCTCCTCGCGCACCTCGGAGGCGAAGGGCTCCAAAGTCACGACGCAGGCCTGGACCACCTCGGCCGAAACCTCTCCCGTGACCGAGAGCCCTTCCCGGCCCCAGGGCTTGAGATCGAGCGCGGCTTCGAGGCGGCGGATTTCCGGCAGGCCGAACGCCCGCGCCAGCGCGGCGCGCTCCTCCGGCGTGGCGACGAGCGACACCGTGCTGCCAGCCGAAGGCACGTCGGACACGGAATGAATGCGGCTGAACGGCAATTCGGAGGTCATGCTGCCTGCCCTTCCGGCGTCGGGAATACCGGCCCGCCGCCGACCAGATCCTGCGTCGGCTGCGCGGCGAGCGCGGCTATGGCCTGATGGATATAGGTCGCGAGCGCAGATGCGTCCTCGGCACGGCCTTCGCCGGCGAACACATTGCGGCGCACGGCCTCGGCCAGCGCGTCCCCACCCTCGTCCAGCGCGGTGTCATAGGCGCTGGCGCGGCCATAGAAGGCCTGCGCCATCTTCTTGATTTTCTTGGGGACGCTCAGATCACCGACGCCCATTTCCCGCAGGGAGGTGTCCATGTCGTCGAACATCAGGTCGATGACCTTCCGCGCGATCTCGCGGGCCGGTTCATCCTCGCCGTTGAGCCGCCGCATATAGAGCCATGCGTGCAGCATCAGCATGTCGTAGCGGCCTTCCAGGGTGTCCGGCACGCCGAGGCCGGCATAAAAGACGGGCTGCCGCGCCTGCGCCACGATCCCGGAATAGATCGGCAGGACACGCGCTTCGTCCTTGCGGGATCGCCACAGGCCGAAAATCATCAAACTCTCCCCGGCGCCGTTGCACGCGCCGCCGTGGCGGGTTAGGCCATGGCGCCTTCGGGAGCAAGCCCGGGGCCACGAAGGCGCTGAAGAGAGGTTGGGGATGGTTCGTCTGGTATCGCTGCGCCGCGCCGCGCTTCCCGCTTTCGTTGCCTTGGCCGCGCTCGGCCTGTCGGCATGCGGAAGCATTTCGGAGACCCGCACGCAGGGCCAGGACGTTCCCGAAACCTCGCTCGACCAGATTCCGATCGGCTCCAGCCAGGAACAGGTCTCGGTCGTGCTCGGCACGCCCTCGACCACCGCCACCGTCCACGGCGATGTCTGGTACTACATCTCGCAGACGCAATACCGCGCCATGCGCTTCATGAAGCCGGAAGTCACCGACCGCCGTATCGTCGCGATCTATTTCGACAAGGACCGCCGCGTCGCGCGCATCGCCAATTACGGCATCCAGGACGGCGCGGTGTTCGACTTCATCAGCCGCAAGACGCCGGCCATCGGCGTCGAAAAGACCCTGCTGCAGCAGATGCTGGGCCTGATCTCGTTCTGATCGTTCAGACGGTCTCGGAGGACTGGCGCTCCGCCGCGCGGAAACGCTGGCGCGCGACGCCGACATGGCGGCGCATCAGAAGCTCGGCGAGCTCCCCGTCCCGATTCTGTATGGCTTCGAGAATCCGCTCGTGATCGCTGTGCGATTTGCGCTGGCCGGGTATGGACCAGGTCTTGTAGCGGCACAGGCGGATCAGCGAATAAAGATCGCCGCACAGCAATTTCTGCAGGCGACTCGAACCGCTCACCAGCGCGATGCGGAAGTGAAAATCGTCGCGCTCGATCCCCTGCGCGTAATCGGTATCGTCATTACTCTTGCTGCGAACCCGCTGCCGTTCGAGAAGATCGGCAAGCTCCGCGAATTCGGCATCGCTGCCCCGCTCCGCCGCAAGGCGCGCCGCAAGCCCTTCCAGCGAACCGCGCACTTCGTAAAGTTCGACCAGATCGTCCTCGCTCAGCGACACAACACGCACGCCTGAACGTGCCGTACGCACAACGAGCGAGCGCCCTTCGAGTCGGCGCAGCGCCTCGCGCAGCGGCCCCCGGCTGACGCCGAGGCGGGCCGCCAGCATTTCCTCGCCAAGTTTTGCGCCCATCGGCAACCGGCCGCTGACGATGTCGGCCTCAAGGAGGTCGAAAGCCCGGTCTGCCTGGGTCCTGTTATCCAGCATTGTCTACAACCTCTGGCGAGTTAGCCTATCTTGGCATTATAAAGCGCGATATGTGACTGTATTGTTGACAATCACATCACGCGAATGAATTATGAATTCAATCGCCCGACATTGCGAATGTCCGGGGCGAGACGAGGAAAACCGGGAGGAAAGAATGAAGTTTCACCGAAAGGGCCTGATCGCCCTGGCGTCCGGCGCCATGTTCGCTCTGGCGGGCTCCGCTCTGGCCAAGGATGCTGCCTATCCCGACTACCCGCACAAGACGGTCACGCTCATCACCAGTTCAGGCCCGGGCGGCGGCGGCGACGTCTTCCTGCGCAATCTGGTGAAAACGCTCGGCCCGAAATGGGGCATCAATTTCGTCGTCGAGAACGTGCCCGGCGCCGGCGGCGCCAATGCCATGCAGCGCATTATCGACGGCCCGGCCGACGGCTCCCTGCTCTACGGCGTCTCGACGCAGCATGTCGTCGTTTCCGTTCTCAGCAATCCGCCGGTGTCCTACACGGACATGCAGCCGGTCGCGAACGTGCTGTTCGACGCGCCGGTCTTCTATGTCCGCGCCGACAGCCCCTTCAAGGATCTGAAGGACCTGCTCGCCTTCGCGAAGGAAAATCCGGGCAAGCTGAAATTCGGCGCCGGCTCGGCGGCTTCGATCGACCGCATGGTCGTCGAGACGCTCAAGGTGAAATCGGGCCTGGACTTCGTCATCGCCACGCATGACAGCGGCGGCCAGCTGATGCTGAACGTGCTCGGCGGCTCGGTCGATGCCGGCTCCGGCGACGCGCAGGAAGTCGAGGCGCAGGTCGCCGCCGGCAAGCTGCGCATCATCGCGGCCGTGATGGACGACCGGATCGAGAACTATCCCGATGTACCGACCGCCAAGGAACAGGGCGCGGACGTCTCGGCCATCGGCTGGCGCGGTTTCGTTGCCAAGAAGGGCACGCCTCCGGAAATCATCGAGGCGTGGGAGAAGGCCGCACAGCTCGTGCTTGAAGACCCCGAGTACAAGGAGTTCTACACCAAGAACAACGGCATCCCGGCCTATCTGTCGTCGAAGGACTACGACGAGCTGACGAACAAGTTCGCGGCCGATCTCGAGGCCTTCTTCACCGAAGTCGGCATCATCAAGAAGTAACCACATACGTATAGAGGAGCTGACGGCCATGAACCGAGATGTCGTTTCCGGTCTGGTTCTGTTCGGTATCGCCGCGGCCTATTATTACGGGGCCGCAATCCTTCCGGCGAGTATTCTGGACACGGCCGTCAGTTCCTCGACCTTCCCGAAGATGATCGGCGGCGCGGGAATGATCCTGTCGGCAATCCTTGTCGTGCAGGGCGTCAGGCAGATGCGCGCCGCAGACGCGGCCGCCGGGCAATCCGTCAGCCCGGAGGAATGGCTGCGCCATCGCAAGGCGCTCGGCCTGCTGCTGATCGCCAGCGGATATCTCATCGTCCTCGAATTCCTCGGCTACATCATCGCCCTGCTCGCGCTGATCCCTGCTGTCGCGGTCTATCACGGCGTACGGCCGAGCAAGACCCTTGCCATCGTCACCGTGGCCGGCGGGGTGCTGTTCTGGCTCTTCTTCGTCAAGCTGCTCGGCATCCACATGCCGCCCGGCCAGTTGTGGCGCGCCGTGGGCCTCGTGCCGTCCTGATCCGACCCCGCCCGACAATTTTCTCATTCAATCGGCAGACCCGACCATGTCCGGATTTGAAATTGCCATTACGACACTGACGACGACGCCCGCGATCCTGTTCGCGATGCTCGGCGTGGCCTGGGGCATCATCGGCGGCGCCCTGCCCGGGATTTCAGCGTCGATCACCATGGCGCTGCTCCTGCCCTTCACGTTCGGCATGGACCCGACAATGGCGATCATCATGCTCGCCTCGACCTATGTCGGGGCCGAATATGGCGGCTCGATCCCGGCGATCCTCATACGTACGCCCGGCACCAGCGCGGCGGTCACGACCGCCATCGAAGGCTATCAGATGCACCGCCAGGGCAAGGGTGACGAAGCCCTCGGCATCTCGCTGATCTGCGGCACGATCGGCGGCCTGATCGGCATGATCCTGCTCGTGATGCTGATGGAGCCGCTGACGCACATATCGCTGCTGTTCTCGGCGCCCGCTTATTTCGCGCTCGGGATTTTCGGCATCAGCGTGCTCTCCTCGCTGTCCGAAGGGTCTGTGGTCAAAGGCTTTCTTGCAGCCCTTATCGGCGTTGCCATCTCGACGATCGGCCTCGATCCCCTATCCGGACTTTCCCGCTACACGTTCAACAATGTGCATCTTCTCGGCGGCATCGAACCGGTGCTGGTGATGATCGGCGTGTTCGCCATTACCGAGATGATGGTGCAGGCGGGCGAGCCCGATTGGGCAAAGACCGCCACGCGGCTGCGCATCAAGCTGCCCTCGCTGAAACTGTGGAAGCGGCTGTGGTTTCCGACGACATTGGGCTCCGGCCTCGGCGGCGTCGAAGGCGTCATTCCCGGCGCCGGCGCGACAGTGGCCTCCTTCCTCGCCTACAACGAGGCCCGCCGCTGGTCGAAGAAGCCGGAAGAATTCGGCCATGGCTCGCCCGAGGGCGTGGCCGCGCCGGAAGCGGCGAACAACACGGTTGCCGCCACCGCGCTCGTACCGACGCTCGCCTTCGGCATTCCCGGCTCGGGCTCCATGGCGGTTCTTTTGGGCGGGCTTATCCTGCACGGCCTGGAGCCGGGCCCGCTTCTCATCGAGAAGAATCCGGAGTTCGTGTACGGACTGTTCGGCGGCCTGTTCGTCGCCAACTTTTCGCAGATCATGCTCGGCTTCCTGCTGCTGCCGCCCTGCATCTGGCTCGTGAACCAGAAGAAGGGCTATCTCGCGGCCGGCGTCTTCGCGCTCGTCTTCTCGGGAATCTACTCGATCAATTCGAGCGTCTTCGACCTCGTTATCGTACTGGCGACCGGCGCGCTCGGCTATCTGATGAAGCTCGGCGGCTTTCCGCTCCTGCCGATGGTTCTGGGCCTCGTTCTCGGCAGCATGATCGAGCGTAACTACCGCCGCGCGGTCGAACTGAGCTATGGCGACAATTCGATCTTCTTCCAGGACACCACCGCGGCCGTGCTGATCACGCTCGCCGTCCTGTTTTTCGTCGGATCGACCGTTTCGGAAATCCGCAAGAACCGCCGCGCTCGCGCGGAAGCCTCCAACCTTTCCTCCTCCCAGACAAGGTAACACTCATGTCTTCCAATCTCAGAGAGCGCATCGGCATCGATCTCGGCCAGCGTAACAAGATCGAGGACGGCCTCGCCGCCGCCGTCGAGCATGACGTCAAATATCTCGACCTGAAGATCGACGTTGCGCCGAACGCCATCGAAACGCTGACGCCGGAGCGGATCAAGGGCATCCGCGAAATCTGCGACAAGCACGACATCCATGTCGGCGTGCATACGATGTCGGCGGTCAACATGGCGGAAGTCGCGCCGCATGTCCGCGACGGCGTCGACCGCTATCTGCTCGGCCATATGGACGCCTGCAAGAAGCTCGGCGGCGAATGGATGGTCATCCATGCCGGTTATCACTTCACGTCCGATGTGAAGATGCGCATGGAAGCGGGCCTCGAGCGCATCCAGCGCCTTGTCGACCATGCCGAAAAGATCGACCTCACCCTTCTGCTCGAAAACATGAACTGGGAGCCGGACGACGCCGAGGTCCATTACCTCGCCCACAATGTCGAGGAGACCCGATATTATTTCGACCGGCTGGACTCGCCGAAGCTGCGCTGGGCGTTCACCGCCAACCACGCCCATATCGTCGAGGACGGCGTGGATGCCTTCCTCGAAGCCTTCGACATCAGGCGCTGCGACGAGGTTCGCCTCGCCGATTGCTGGCGCAACGGCAAGGAAGAGCATCTTCTTCCCGGCCAGGGCGATTTCGACTTCGCCGGCTTGTTCAAAAGACTCGATGAACTCGGTTTCGAAGGGCATTATATGAATGCCTTCGGCACGCTGCAGGACATGATTGACGGCCGCGAGACCCTCGCGAAACTCGGCTGAACCCCAGCAGGACGAACAGACATCATCCGGGCGGCCGGCGGGTCGCCCAGACTCTTGACTATCCGGGCGGCCAGCGGGCCGCCCGGCATATTTTTGGAACACTATGACAAAAGCGTCCTTTCTCACCGGATCCCTGAACACTCTTGTCGGGCTGGTTGTAGGAACGGCGGGCGGCGCACTTTTCTACTTTCTGCATGCCCCCCTGCCCTGGACGCTCGGCTCGCTCTTCTTCACCGCCGTGATGGCGCTGTGCGGCGGCACCTGGTTCCTGCCCCGCTTTGCCTGGTCGATCGCCCGCCCGCTGGTCGGCGTTCTGGCCGGCGCCGCCTTCACACTGCCCGTCGTGATGTCGCTGCTCGACTGGTGGGACACGATATTGGCGCTCGTGATCTATTCGGTCACGGTCACGTTCATCGGATGGATGTTCTTCCGCAACGTCGCCAAATATGACGACATCACCTCCTTCTTCGCCTCGGCGCCCGGCGGCCTCGGAGAACTGACCCTTCTCGGCGGCACTCTGGGCGGCAGCGTGCGCACGCTCGTGCTCATCCACGCCGTACGCATCGTGCTGATGGTGTTCACGGTGCCCATCGCGGTCCAGCTTTTCCTTCTGCCCGAAGGCGCGAGCATCCGCACCATCGCCTCCAATGCCGGCGCGCTGTCGCTCATGGACTGGGCCGTCCTGTCGGCCTGCGGCATTGTCGGGTTCTTTCTCGGGCGGCCCTTGAGAACCTTCGGCGGGGTGATGCTCATCCCCATGATCCTCAGCGCGGCGGTCCATATCGCCGGCATCACGCATGCTTCGCCGCCCGCATGGATCGTCGCGGGCATGCAGGTGCTGATCGGCTCGATCACGGGCTCGCGCTTTGCCGGCATCACGCTCGCCGAAATGCGCAGCATGGCTGGATACGCCGTGGCCTGGGCGATCTTCCTGCTGGTGACGGCGATGTTCGCGGCGTGGGTATGCAGCCTGTTCATGGACGAGCCGCTGCTGGCGCTCGTGCTTGCCTTCACCCCGGGCGGCATCGTGGAGATCACGGTGATTGCCTACGCGCTCGGCCTGCATGTGGCGTTCATCGTCACCACGCAGCTCTGCCGCGTGACGCTCGTTCTCCTGACGACGCCGACTCTGTTCAAGCTGCTGCCGAACCCGCGCCTTCCGGGCGAGCCGGACGACACGCCGTCACCGCCCAAGGCGGATAAACCCGAGGCGAAATAAAAAAAGCCCCGCCGGAGCGGGGCTTTTCTTTTCGTAGGTCTGCTATCGCCTAGCCGGCGCTGTGCGCCAGCACCGCGAGCAGAAGCAGGGCCACGATGTTCGTGATCTTGATCATCGGGTTCACGGCCGGGCCGGCCGTGTCCTTGTAGGGATCGCCGACGGTGTCGCCCGTCACCGCGGCCTTGTGGGCTTCCGAGCCCTTGCCGCCGTGATTACCGTCCTCGATGTACTTCTTGGCGTTGTCCCACGCACCGCCGCCGGCCGTCATGGAAATCGCGACGAACAGGCCGTTGACGATGACGCCGAGCAGCATCGCGCCGACCGCCGAGAACGCCGCCGATTTGCCGGCGATGGCGAGGATGATGAAGTAGCCGACAATCGGCGACAGCACCGGAAGCAGCGACGGGATGACCATTTCCTTGATGGCGGCCTTGGTCAGCATGTCGACGGCGCGGGCGTAATCGGGCCGCGACTTGCCTTTCAGGATGTTCTTGTCGTTACGGAACTGGCGCCGGACTTCCTCGACCACAGCGCTCGCCGCGCGCCCGACCGCCGTCATGCCCATTGCGGCGAACAGATAGGGCAGAAGGCCGCCGAACAGCAGGCCGACCACGACGTATGGGTTCGCGAGCGAGAAATCGAGCGTGACGCCCTCGAAATACGGGAACTGCCCCGCATTCGCGATGAAGTAGTTGAGGTCTTCCGTATACGCCGCGAACAGGACGAGCGCGCCGAGACCGGCCGAGCCGATCGCGTAACCCTTCGTCACCGCCTTGGTCGTATTGCCGACAGCATCCAGCGCATCCGTGGTCTTGCGGACGCTTTTGGGCATCCCGGACATTTCGGCGATGCCGCCGGCATTGTCCGTCACCGGGCCAAACGCGTCGAGCGCAACGATCATGCCGGCGACGCCGAGCATGGTCGTGACCGCAATTGCGATGCCGAACAGGCCGGCGAGACCATAGGTCACGATGATGCCGGCGATGATGATGAGCGCGGGAAGCGCGGTGGCTTCCAGCGAGATCGCAAGGCCCTGGATGATGTTGGTGCCATGGCCCGTGACCGAGGCCTGGGCGATGGACTGCACCGGGCGGAACGGCGTGCCGGTGTAATATTCCGTCACCCAGACGATCAGCGCGGTGACGACGAGGCCGGCAATGCCGCACCAGAACAGATCCCAGCCGGTGAAGCTGAAGCCGCGCGTCGTCGTAATTACGGTATCGAAGCCGAGCACGTAATGCGTGACAATGCCGAGACCGACGGCGGACAGAACGCCCGTCGCGATCAGGCCCTTGTAGAGCGCGCCCATGATCGACTCGGACGCGCCGAGCCGCACGAAGAACGTGCCGACGATCGAGGTCACGATACAGATGCCGCAGATCGCCAGCGGATAGAGCAGCGCGCTCGTCAGGAACGCGGAACCGGCGAAGAAGATCGAAGCCAGAACCATGGTGGCGACGACCGTCACCGCATAGGTCTCGAACAGGTCCGCCGCCATGCCCGCGCAATCGCCGACATTGTCGCCGACATTGTCGGCGATGGTGGCCGGGTTGCGCGGATCGTCTTCCGGAATGCCCGCCTCGACCTTGCCGACGAGATCGCCGCCGACATCCGCACCCTTGGTGAAGATGCCGCCGCCGAGACGCGCGAAGATGGAGATAAGCGAAGCGCCGAAGCCGAGCGCGACGAGGCCGTCCACGACCACGCGGTCGCCCGGCGCATGGCCGAGCCAGCCGGTCAGAATGGCGTAATAGCCCGCGACCGACAGCAGAGCGAGGCCCGCAACCAGCATGCCCGTCACCGCCCCCGCACGGAACGCGATGTCGAGCCCGGCGGCAAGGCTCTTTGTCGAAGCCTGCGCCGTCCTTACATTGGCGCGCACGGAGACGTTCATGCCGATGAAACCGGCGACGCCCGACAATACCGCGCCGATGGCAAAGCCGACAGCGACGATGGGCGACAGGAGAACCGCCACGAGAATGAGGATGACGACACCGACCACGCCGATGGTGGTGTACTGACGCTTCAGATATGCGGCCGCGCCTTCCTGAATGGCGCCCGCGATTTCCTGCATCTTGCTGCTGCCGGCGGGCGCCGCCATCAGGCTCTGGGTTGTCCAGACGCCATAGACGATCGCCAGAACACCGGCGCCGAGAATTGCCCACAATGCCATAGGTTGCCCTCGCGTTTCGGAGCTGAGCGCTCCACTCCCCAATTCATTCGGTTTGCTTGATTTTTTAGCCCCGACCCCGAATCCGCCGGGCGGCGCGAAGCTTGACATGTCAAGGCAAGGGCCGCAATCGGGGGCCGCAAAGGCTCAGAAGTGCCGGAACGCCAGTGTTTCCAATGCCATAGGCGCACCCCCGGCGAGGACGCGTACGCCGCCCTCGAAGGCGGGAAGCATGGTGCCGATCTCGGTCACGGCAATGCCGGCCGCTTTCGCTGCCGCCTCGAATGCCGCCCGGCGGTCCGGGGCGACCGTCATCAGGATCTCGTAATCGTCGCCGCCTGTCAGGACGCTGACGCGCGCGGAGGGATCGGCCGCCACAGCCTTCGCAGCGGCCGGCGACAGCGGAACGCGGTCCGCATCCAGTTCCGCCCCGGCGTCCGAAGCGGCGCACATCCGGGCAAGATCGCCGGCAAGACCGTCCGAGACATCCATGGCCGCGGCGGCGAATTCGGCCACGAGATCGGCGGCGTCGACACGCGGCTCGGGCAGAAGATAGCGCCCGTCGAGATGGCCGGCCTCTTCCTCCGTCAGCCCCCACGTCGCTTTCAGGCCCGGCTCCTGCCGCAGCCTGAGGCCGAGCGCGGCATCGCCGATCGTGCCGGTGACATAGATGAGATGGCCCGGCTTCGCCTGCGTGCGGCGGGGCGCTCGGCCCACAGGCACGACGCCCAGCGCGGTCACTGACAGGAACATCGGTCCGGGCGTGCGCACGGTATCGCCGCCGAGCAGCGAGCAGCCGAATGCCTCCTGATCCTCCTTCAGCCCGGCGCAGAAATCCGCCAGCCAGTCGTCCGACCAGTCCGGCGTGAAGCCGATTGTCAGAAGATAGCCGGCCGGTTTCGCGCCCTTGGCGGCGAGATCGGAGAGATTGACGCGCAGCGCCTTCTTCGCGAGCAGGCGCGGCGGATCGCCCGGGAAGAAATGAACGCCCGCGACCAGCGCATCAGTGGTCAGGACAAGCTCATGCCCCTCGGGCGGCGCATAGGTCGCGGCGTCGTCCAGCAGCCGTTCGGCGCCGGGCGCGGTGGCAAGCGGCCGGAAGAAGCGCGCGATCAGCGCATCTTCACCGGGCCGCTGCGTCATGACGCGCTCCGGAACTCGTCGGCGCGCAAATCACGCGCGAGCGTGTCGAGCACGGCATTGGCCATGCCCGCTTCGTCCTTGTCAACGAAGGCATTGGCTACATCGACATATTCCGTAATGACGACCTTGGCGGGAATGTCCTTGCGGGCGCTCAGTTCATAGGCCCCTGCCCGCAGCACCGCGCGCAGAATGGCCTCGATGCGCTTCAGCGGCCAGCCTTTGGCCAGCACCGCATCGATCTCGCGGTCGAGCCCGCGCTGATCGCGCAACACGCCCTCCACGACCTCGCGGAAGAATTTCACTTCCGCCGGCTTGTAGGCATCGCCCTCGACCTCGCGGCCGAGCCAATGGCTCTCGAATTCGGCAAAGACATCGCTGACCGGCGCGCCGGCGATATCCATCTGGTAGAGCGCCTGCACGGCGCCGAGACGGGAGGCGGATCGTTTCTCGCGCGACACGCTCAGCCCTCCAGGCTCTGCGCAAAAGCGCGCGTCTGACGGATGACCGTCAATACGGCCTCGACCGCGCCGCCGCCCTTGTCGCCATCCTCGTTGTCCACCTTCGCGCGCTCCCAGGCCTGTTCCTCATTTTCGACCGTCAGAATGCCGTTTCCGACCGGAATGCCGCGCTTGACGGAAAGGTCCATCAGGCCGCGCGAGCTTTCATTGGCGACGATCTCGAAATGATAGGTCTCGCCCCGGATCACGGTTCCGAGCGCAACCACGCCGTCGAACGGGGCATCGTTGTCGTCGGCGATGTCCAGCGCGATGGCGGCCGTGCCGGGAATTTCCAGCGCGCCGGGCACGGTGATCCTGTTGTAGGTCGCGCCCGCGGCCTTGATGCGCTCGACCGCGCCTTTCAGAAGCTCGTCGGCCAGCGCGTCGTAGAAACGCGCTTCGACAATCAGAAGATGCGCCTTCGTCTTGACCGGCGCGGCGCTCTGGCGCGATGGGGCAGCCATTGGTTTTCCTCGTCATCCCGGACATCGCACCGCGATGAGCCGGGATCTCTCTTCATAAATACGCGATCCCGGATCGGCTTCGCCGTCCGGGATGACGGCTAATCGCCTAAACCGCCCGCCTCCGCAAGGCGCGCGGCATAACGGGCCATCAGATCGACTTCGAGATTCACCCGGTCTCCCTTCTGCCATGCGCCGAGCGTTGTGATCGCAAGCGTATGCGGGATGATGAGCACCGAAAACGTGGCGCCGCCGACCTCGTTGACGGTCAGCGACACGCCATCGAGCGCGACCGACCCCTTGGGCGCGATGAATTTCGCAAGTTCCGGCGGCGCCTCAATCGTGAAGCGCACCGCCTCGCCCATATCCTCGCGGTTCACGATGGCCGCGATGCCGTCGATATGGCCGGCGACGAGGTGGCCGCCAAGCTCATCGCCCATTTTCAGGGCGCGTTCGAGATTGAGCTTCGTGCCGGCCGTCCAGTTCCCGGCGGTGGTGATGCTCAGGGTTTCCGGAGCGGCATCGAACGCCGCATGGGTGCGCCCGTCCGGCCCGTCCGACACGCCGGTCACGGTCAGGCAGACGCCCGAGCACGCGACCGATGCCCCGAGCGCAAGCCCGGCGGCGTCGAAGCCATTGGCGACGACCAGCCGCACAACCGAATTGCCCGGCTCGGCGGAGACGATTTCTCCGATTTCAGTGACTATACCCGTGAACATCGAACCTCATCCTGAGGAGCGGCGAAGCCGCGTCTCAAAGGATGCGCGGCAGGCTCCGATAATCTCGCCCTTCGAGACGGCCCTTCGGGCCTCCTCAGGACGAGGACAAACCCCGTTCATACAGGAACATCGTGTCGTCGCCCGCAGGCCGGCTGCCCTGAAGGTTAAGGCCCGCCTGCCCGAAAACCTGCTCGTGCGGGCCCGGCAGTCCGTCGATCGCATCCATACCCAGCGGATCGGGGCTCTGGAAAACGACCGCCGCATCGACCAGACCGGCATCGAGGAAGCTTTGCGCGAGATATGGCCCGCCTTCCACCATCAGGCGCGTAATGCCTTTTTCGCCGAGATGCCCGAGCGCGTGGGCAAGATCGATCCCTCCGCCGGACAGGCGGCTGCGGATGACCTCGATGCCGTGCGGCGCCAGAGTCCGTTCGGCATCCTCGCTCGCATTTTCCCCGGCCATGACCCAGACCGGCACGCCCCGCGCCGTCGCAACGAGCCTGGAGGCAAGCGGCAGGCGGATGGCGGAATCGAACACGACCCGGACCGGCGAGCGGTCTTCCATGCCGGCGAGACGGACGGTGAGAAGCGGGTCGTCGGCCATGACCGTGCCGATGCCGACGGCGATGGCATCGGTCCGCGAACGCATGAGATGGACCTCATCCAGCGCCTCGGGACCGGTGATCGGCGCCGGACGGCGGCCTGCGAACCCTGCTTTGCCGTCGGATGAAAGCGCCAGTTTCAGAGTGACATGGGGGCGTTTGTTGATAATCCGGCACAGATGCCCGGCATGGCTTCCGGCGGCCTCGTCCGCCAGCACGCCGGTCACGACCTCGATGCCGGCCTCGCGCAACATACGGTGCCCGTTGCCGCCGACCAGAGGATTGGGGTCTTCGAGCGAGGTCACGACACGCGCGACGCCCGCCGCAATGATGGCCTCGGCGCAGGGCGGCGTACGGCCGTGATGCGAGCACGGTTCGAGGCTGACATAGAGCGTGGCGCCGCGCGCCGCCTCTCCGGCCTCGTCGAGCGCGACCCGCTCAGCGTGCGGACGGCCACCGATCCGCGTCCAGCCGCGCCCGACGACCGCGCCGTTCCTGACGAGAATGGCGCCGACGGCCGGGTTGGGCCAGGTGCGGCCAAGCTCGCGTTCGCCAAGGCGAAGTGCGGCCAGCATGTAGCGGGCATCGTCTTCCGTCGCCGCGCCGGCCGGATGCTCCGAGGCGGCCACGGCATTCATTGCTTCAGGATCGTATTTTCATTCGCAAGTTCGGCGATGGCGGCCTCGAAATCGCGCGCCTCGCGGAAATTGCGGTAGACCGACGCGAAGCGCACATACGCCACGTCGTCCACGGCCTTCAGCTCTTCCATCACATATTCGCCGATGATGGCGCTCTGCACTTCCGGCTCGCCCAGCCCTTCGAGGCGGCGCACGACGCGGCTGGCGATCTCGCCGATCTGCTCGGCCGCGACCGGGCGCTTGCGCAGCGCGATCTCGATGGAGCGTTCGAGCTTGTCGCGCTCGAACGGGATGCGGCGGCCCGAGCGCTTGACCACGATAAGCTCGCGCAACTGCACGCGCTCGAACGTGGTGAAGCGGCGCCCGCAGGCCGAACAGACGCGGCGGCGGCGGATCGCGGTTTCATCCTCGGTCGGCCGCGAATCCTTCACCTGCGTGTCGAGACTGCTGCAATACGGACACCGCATAGATGGTCCCTTTGCGCGTCACTGCTTCGGATAGATCGGGAAGCGCGAAAGAAGCTGCCTGGCCTGCTCGCGGACCTTGCCTTCGACAAGGCTGTCTTCCTCGACACCCTTCTGCGACAGCACGCCCAGCACTTCGGCGATCATGTCGCCGACTTCCTGGAACTCCGCGACGCCGAAGCCGCGCGTCGTGCAGGCCGGCGTGCCGAGCCGGATGCCCGACGAAACCATCGGCTTTTCAGGATCGAACGGAATGCCGTTCTTGTTGGTCGTGATATTGGCGCGGCCGAGCGCAATCTCGGACACCTTGCCCGTCAGTTTTTTCGGCCGCAGATCGACCAGAGCGAGATGCGAATCCGTGCCGCCCGACACGATGTCGAAGCCGTGGCCCTTCAGGTTTTCCGCCAGCGCGCGGGCGTTCTCGATCACGTTCTTTGCGTAGATCTTGAACTCCGGCCGCAGCGCCTCGCCAAGCGCCACTGCCTTTGCGGCGATGACATGCATCAGCGGGCCGCCCTGCTGGCCGGGGAAGACAGCGGAATTGATCTTCTTCGCCAGATCCTCGTCATTGGTCAGAATCAGGCCGCCGCGCGGGCCGCGCAATGTCTTGTGCGTCGTAGTCGAGACCACGTCGGCATATTCGACCGGATTGGGATGCTGGCCGCCGGCGACGAGGCCCGCGAAATGGGCCATGTCGACGAACAGTTTCGCGCCGGTCGCGTCCGCGATCTCGCGGAAGCGCTTGAAATCGGGATGGCGCGAATAGGCTGAATGGCCGGCGATGATGACCTTCGGCTTGTGCTCGTGCGCGAGGCGCTCGACCTCGTCGTAATCGATGAGATGCGTTTCGCGGTCCACGCTGTAGGCGATCGGCCTGAACCATTTGCCGGACACCGTGACCGGCGAGCCGTGGGTCAGGTGCCCGCCCGCGGCAAGGTTCAGCCCGAGGAAGCTGTCGCCCGGCTGCATCAGCGCCATGAACACCGCGCCATTGGCCTGCGCGCCCGAATGGGGCTGCACATTGGCGAATTTGGCGTTGAACAGTTTCTTCGCGCGGTCGATGGCGAGCTGCTCGACCACATCGACATACTGGCAGCCGCCATAATAGCGGCGGCCCGGATAGCCTTCCGCGTATTTGTTGGTCAGCACCGTGCCCTGCGCCTCAAGCACCGCCTGCGAGACGATGTTTTCGGAGGCGATCAGCTCGATCTCCTCACGCTGGCGGCGGACTTCGTTCTTCACCTGGGTGAAGATTTCGGGATCGGCATCCTGGAGGGAGGCCGAAAAGAAGCCATCGACGCCCGTCACGGCGCCGGAACTGGTCGCGGTCATAAGAAAACTCCTGGCCGGCGACGGAAATAGCCCCACCCGGCATTCAAGCCGGGTGGATTACCATATCGGGTAGGTCCGGGCAAAGGGAGATACGAGGGATGCGGCGCTTTCGGAGCCGCTCGTCGGTCAGAACTTCGCCGTCAGCCCTGCCCGGATCGTCCGGCCGGGGGCCGGCGTACGGGTCAAACTCATGGGCTCTACATAGTAGCGGTCGCCCGCATTCTCGACGGCAAAATTCAGGGTTGCGTTCCTGTTGATCTTATACTCCGCGAAAAGATCAACCACGGTGTAGGGGTCCCACGGAATTGCCGAGATGAAAGGCGCGCCGCCACCGAGGTTTGAAGGCTCCGCTCCCGCGGCCCGGGGGCCGACATAAGTGACGCGGCCGCCAAGCGTTAGCGCATCGTCGAACAGCTTCTGCGTAAGGGTCAGATTGGCTGAGTATTCGGGCGGAATCTGATTGGTCGCATAGTCCGAGGCAATCGAACTGTTGATGCAGGAATCCGCCGTCCGGCAGAACTCGACATTCGTGTAGTAGGAGCCATTCAACTCCGCGCTAAACCCTTCATAGTCGAGCCGGTATGTCAGTTCGATGCCTTCGAACTTCGCAAGATCGATGTTCTCGATCGTCAGGAATCTGATTCCGCCATATTCCGGATAACGCTTGTAATGACGATGAATGTAATTCTCGATGTCGTTATGGAAATAAGACAGCTTGATCCGGTGCGTGTCGGCATCCGAGAACAGTCCATTCTGAATGATGTTCACGCCAACATCGAAATTGTTGGCCCGTTCGGGCTCGATATCCGGGGCCACAATTGTCTGGAAACCGCTGAGGGATTCCATGATTGACGGCAGGCGCGCCAGATCCTTGTAGCTGGCATACAACTCCACGCCTTCGACCGGAAATACGCTTGCGCCAAGCCAGTAACCGCCGGTGTCGCCGCTCGGCTCAGTCTGGCCGACCTTGGCAGGGTCGCGATTTTCGGTTTCGAAGCTCTGATACCTCACGCCGCTTTCAAGCTTGAGCCATGATGTCGGCCGCCAATCACCGGATGCAAATGCGCTGTATTCCTGCCTCACGCCCCAACGCGGCCGTATCGCGTCCATAGAATCCTCTTCCGGACCCACATCCTCGCTCTGGAAAGCGCCACCATACCGGACGACAAAATCACCGATCGACGTGTCGAAGGAAGAGGCATTGGAGATGTCCCCGCCCCATATGTTCGCAAATTTTCCGACAGGTTGTACAGTGCTTGCTGGCGCGCTGTATTCTACAAGCTGACTCGCCCATGCATTCCATCTGAAATCGATCAGATCATTTTCCGCCGGATTCCAACGGTAGCGCGCAGTGTATGTATCCACATCGACCGTGGCCAGAACATACTGTGACGGTCGCGTGGTCGGTTGATAAAAATTCATCGAATAGACTTCGCCATATTCGCTCTCGTAGTGCGAATATCCAAGCTCAAGCGCATGGTCATCTGCGGGCCGTAGCGTTGCTTTGGCTAGCCATGACGTCGTGTCGGCCGAGGTGTTGAGAACCTCCTCGCCGCCAAGATAGGGCGTCAACCCGACGGCAGGAAACCAAGGGTCATACGTCGTGCATGTAAAAGGCGCGGTTGGACGGCAATAGGTATGTGGCCCCTGATCGTCCGGCGCCGACGAACCGTTTTCACCAGCGTGGTAATTGCCGGATTTCCGTTTTGAGAACCCGGCCACGAAGTCGGCATTCTCGCTGCGACCAGCTAGGGTAAAGTTCCCATACCCGGACGTCGGTTCGAATAGGCCGGGCCTGTCGATCGGACCCGCGGCCGTATAGCCGCCTCCTATTGCCTGCTGCAAAAGGCCCGCATCTCCTACATTGAAGGAGGACGTATTGGTACCGAAGCCGGCTCTTAGCCGTACGCCCAACGATTCCCCGTCCAGCAGAATATCGTCCGCATTGATTGTGCGGAGGCTGACCATGTCGCCAATCGCGCCCGCGCCCGCCGCATCCGTGCTTGGTCCGCGCTCAATTGTGACCCCGCCAATGAAATCCGGATCGATATAGGTACGGTTCGCGATGCCCTGGTACCCGCGATACACAGCGGTGGAGTTTGTCGCACCATCAACCCTGACCGGCACGCGATTCATCCCCTGCATGCCGCGAATATTGACATCCAGTCCGCCGCTGTTGCGGCTCTCACCGGAGAATACTCCAGGCGCACTTCGCAGAATGTCTGACGGCGTCGTGCCTTTGAACCGATCGATCGTTTCTCCGGAAATATACGAAACCGGAGCGGCTACTTCGAAAGGCAAATCCTCGGGGCTGACACGGCCCCCACCGATGTTCGCCACATCGATCGTCTCGAGCTGTACCGTCTCACCCTCCGCCGCGTAACCACCCGTCTGCGCGCCCGT
This sequence comes from Pseudomonadota bacterium, assembly GCA_023388965.1. Lineage (GTDB taxonomy): Bacteria > Pseudomonadota > Alphaproteobacteria > Rhizobiales > Methylopilaceae > Flaviflagellibacter. Next base: position 71,257 of record JAEWFF010000028.1, read on the forward strand.
GTTGGGATCGAACACCGTCACCGTATTGGCATTGGTGAAGCTGTAGGTGAGGCCTGTTCCCGCCAGCGCGGCAGACAGCGCCTGACGCGCGGTGAGGCTGCCGCTCACGGCCTGCGAACGCACGCCCGATGCCGCGCCGCCATTCACCACCACGGAGATGCCGGCGACGCGCCCGATGGCGTTGAGCGCCTGCGGAACCGACTGCGCCGGAATATCGAACAGATGCTGCCGCTCGGCGGCGCTCTGCGCCTGTGCATCCTGTACGCAATAGCCCGGAATGCCCGAGAGCATTGTGGCCGCCAGAAGAACAAAGCCCAGACGCGACGTATGAATACGCATTTGCAGATGACCCCAGCCCTGAAATCCCCGCCGCGCTTGTCCTGCGCGGCCTTCACTCGGATTCACGGGCCGGATGGCGGACACCCCACCCCGTCGCGTTAAATTTTTCTGTTCTGTGTAGTTGTCTGGATCAGTTCAAAACAACGAGCCGCCCGCCCACGCTGCGCATCGAAAAGCCGACGGTGGATTGCAGCGAGCGCAAGGCCGCGTCCGGATCGTCGAGCGGCAGGCTGCCGGAGACGATCCAGTCCGCAAGCTTTCCGCTTGTAATGACGATGCGGCCGCCCCGGTAATGACCGATCTCGGCGACGACATCGGCGAGCCGCGCATTGTAGAAATCGAACCGCCCCTCACGCCAGGCGAGCGCCGTTGCAAGATCGGCCTCGGTGACGCTTGTCAGGCTGGCATGCGCGGCGCGCACCTGCTGTCCGGGCGCAAGCCTTGCCGTATAGGATCCCGAGCGCACCTCGATGCTGCCTTCGGCCAGCGTAACGAGCGATCCTTTCGAATCCGTGCGGACATCGAACTCGGTCCCGAGCACGCGCACCTCGCCGTCCGCCGTTTCGACCACAAAGGGCGTGCCGGTCTTCGCCACTTCGAAGAAGGCCGTGCCGCGCATCAGCCGCGCGCGCCGCTCCCCGTCGGTGAAATTCACATCGAGCGCGGCATCGGCGTTCAGGAGAACGGTCGTGCCGTCCGCCAGCGCCACGCGAACGCGCTGCCCGCGCGGGGCGACATGATCGGCAGTCAGATCCTGAAAGAAGTTCGGCCGCTCCAGCCACATGACGCCGCCGAAAATCATGAGAGCCGCGATCAGCGCAGCGCCGGTCTGGCGCAGCGCGCGCCTGCGCTTCTTGCGCTCCATGCCGTCGAGATAGGCGGAAAGCTTTTCCTCCTCCTCGCCGGCCACGATGAGACCGGCATCGCCGCTGGCGGCCCACAGGCTCTCGACGCGCCGCCACGCCGTGCGGTGGGCAGGGCTGGCCACGAGCCATTCCTCGAACGCCTTGTGATCGGCTGCGCTGGGCGCCCCGCGCATATGCGCGAACCAGGCCAGAGCCGCCTCGTCAGGATCGCGGGAAAAGGGATCGTCGGTCATGGGCCCGTAAATAGTAGATGCCGGGGCCATATACCCCCTGCCCTGTTTCACGGATGAAGGGCGCAAAACCCCACGCCGCCGGTCAGATTTCCTCGACCGCCCGGCGCAGCGCGGCAAGCGCCCGCGCCATATGCTTTTCGACCGCGCTGGCCGAAATGGCGAATGTCTCGCCGATCTCGTTATAGGTCCGGCCGTGGACGCGGTTCAGCAGGAAGATATGGCGCGTGCGCTCCGGCAGCGCGCGGATGGCGTCGTCCGCACGGCGCAGCCCCTCGCGCGCGGCGCAGATCGCCTCCGGCGTCGGGATCGCGCCGGCCACCTGTTCGGGTACAAGGCCGGAAGCGTAATCGGCGCGGACGCGCTCGGAACGGTTATGATCGATGGCGGCGTTGCGGGCGCTCCGCATCAGATAGGCGGCATCGCTGCCTTCCGGCGCATCGGCCCGCCGCCACAGGCGCAGGAATATGTCGTGCAGAAGATCGGACGCGGCGGCGGGATCGCCGGTCATGCGCGTCAGCCGCCGGCGCAGGCGCGCCTGCTCCGCGGCATACAGTGCTCCGAATTCGGCCAGCCTGCTCATCGAACGTCCCGCAGGGCGCGACACGCGCGCGCCCTATCGGCCGAGCCTTACGGCAAAACCAAACTACATTCAATATCAGTAGTTTAGACGGAATCTAAGGTGCCGGCGGGGAATGGCGCGATTTCACAGCCGCCCGTCCCGCCTCAGCCTCTGCCTGAGCTTGCCGATAGCCAGGCGCTGAAGATCGGCGCGGGCCGCATGGGCCGGGCCGATGGCGGACACTTCCACGCCGGTTGCGGCGTGAATGGCCGACACCTTCATCGCCGCGCCGATGGCGTGGAATTCGAGATAGATCTCGCCCAACTCCGGCTCGGCGGGATCATTGTATGGCGGCGATCTGTCCTGCACCGTCGATATTGTAGACGTCATCGCGGAACTGCACCACGCCGTCGGCGTCCCCCCAGGCGGTAATGTAGACCCAGTGCACCGACACGGCCTGTTTCAGCTTCGCGTCGATACGCCCGCCGGAGCGGATGGCCTCGTCGATGGCCGAGCGCGGCCATTCCGGCGTCTCGCGCAGCAGCCATTCGGCCAGCTCGCGCACATTCTGTACGCGCACGCAGCCCGAGGAATGGAAACGCGCGTTCTCACCGAACAGGCCCTTGGAGGGCGTGTCATGCATGTACACACCTTCGCGGTTGGGCATGTTGATGCGCATCGTGCCCATGGAATTCTCGGCGCCCGGGTCCTGCGTAAAGCGGTAATCCACCGCTTCCATGCTCTGCCAGTTGACCTGCTGGGGCGGAATTTCCTCGCCGCGCTGGGTGTAGATACGGATATTGTTCTTGGTCAGATAGTCCGGCTCCTGCTGCATCTTCGGAATGAGATCCTTGATGATGATGGATTGCGGGACTGTCCAGTACGGGTTGAAGTTCACTTCCTGGATTTTCACCGTGAGCTGCGGCGACTGGCGGTCCGGCTTGCCGACGACGGCCGTATGGCGCAGTTCGACCACGCCGTCGGACACCGCCTCGACCTCCTGGCCGGGAATGTTGACGATGACGAAGCGGCGGTCGAGCTTCTTGGTCAGGGTCGCCAGCCGCTGCATGGACACTTCGATCTGGTGGCGGCGTATGGACGCGGGAACGTTCATCGCCTTGCGGCTGTCGGGCCCGACCGCGCCGTTGACGATGAGGCCGTGGCGCGCCTGGAAGCGCTTCACCGCCGCATCGACATAGGAGTCGAACACGTCCGAATTGCCGAGATTGGCCGGAAGATCGCCGGACACGATGAGGCGCTGGCGCAGGATCTGCACCTGCGCATCGCGCGTGCCGAGCTTGAGGATGGGGCCGTCCGGCATCGTGGGCCAGCCGCCCGCCTGCTCGATGCGCGTATATTCCTCGAGCGCGTACTGGCTCATCTCCAGCGTCTGTTTGGAGAGGATCGGCACCGAGCTTTTGGGCATGCGCGCGGCGGCCGGGGCGCTGTCATAGCGCTGCTCCCATTCGACGGCGGCGACATTCTGCGCGAAGGCGGCCTGCGCCGTCAGCGCCAGCGCCGCAATACCGAGACTGAACCCGCCCGCGCGGCGCGCGAGATGTCGGTACGTTCCGCAAGCCCTCATCGTTCAACCATCCTCACGGCTGGAAACTCCCCCTGCCCAGCAGAATCCCGCCTATCATGCGCAGGGTTAACGGACAACGACCGCGGCACCGGCGCGCCGGGCGACTCGCGGTTTTGTCATGCCTGCGACAAAAGCCAGCGATTTAGGGCCAAAGCGTGTCGTGCGGCGGGGCGAACCGCACGCCGTGGGCCGATGTTGCGCGACGGTGACACTTGTCCCGGGGCCGCGTAGCGGAGCCCGGGACCCATACGCCGCAGCGTTCGGGATAGAGCCGTGAGTTCACGGGCTATGGGTCCCGGACAGGTGCTGCGCACCTTCCGGGACATGCTGCATCACAAAGCCGGCGGTGCGATCTGCACGTTCCCGCCGCCGGTTTCCAGATCGAGCCGGCGCGGACTGAAATCGAAATCGAGTTCTGCCGGGCGCGGCATGGGCATGGGGGCCCCGGCGGCGCCGAGCGTGTGCACCTCAATGGGCGCCGGAAGCGGCGGCAAGGCAGCGGCCGGCGACGCGATGGAGGCCCGGCCATCGTCCGGGCAGGCCGAGCCGAAGATGAGATTGGTGCCCATCCAGAACGGAACGACGCCGATGACGATGGCGAGTGCCGGCGCGCCGGGATGCCAGCCATCGCCGCCGCGCTTCCAGATGGCAAGGCCGATAAAGACGCAAGACGCCGACAGGAAAATCGCGCCGTAGAGAAAATCCCACCATTGCAGGCACAGTGCATAGGGATTGACCCCGGCCCAGACCGCCAGAAGACTCGCGGCGGCGGCCACCGGCACGATGGCCGCGACATGCCAGTTGCGCCTGAGGATTTCGAGCGGCGGCGGCGCGGTCGGCGGCCAGATCGTGTGCGGCAGCATGGCGGCGCGCAGCCGGCTCGTTCCAGTGGACGGCACCACCGGCCATTCCGGCCTCATCGTGGCGACGGCGCGCTCGAACAGAAGATCCGGATCGCCCTGCCCGGCCTGCTTTTTGCCGCTGCCCGCCGCCCGGGCCTTGCCGGCCGCCTTCGGCTCCTTGTCGGGAACGAGATCGGGCACCGTGGCCGGCGTTGTCGGATGGACCGGGACAGGCGCTTCAGCCGGTGGCAGCGAGATCGTGTGGCTGACAGCGGCCGGTCGCTCAAGCTCCGCGGCAGCGGTTTCCGCGAGCACCTTCTTCTTGCTCTCTTCGCGGAAAGCCCGCCAGCCGCCTGTCTTCATGCCGGTTCGTAGTCCGCGTCGAAGCCGAAGCGCAGCACGCAGGTGAAATAGGTTTCGCCGTCCTTCATCACCGGCTTGTTGAGAAACAGGAGATAGGGAATGAGGCTGCCTTCCCGGCAGAAGCTCTTCAGCCAGTTCCAGTCGTCCCATTCGCTCAGCTTTTCGAGCAGCGATTTGGGGATCAGGCGCGGAATGGGCACGAAACGCCGCCCTTCCCGCAAGGGTGCGATATAAGATTGCTCGAAATGCTCGCGCAGCGGCTGTTCGCCCAGCACATGACACTTTTCGGGCTCAAGCCGCACCATCGAGAGAAAGAACTCGGCCGTCGGCACTGCGAGCGCCAGCCGGTTCAGCTCGGCCGCCGGGCAAGGCCGGTCTTCCGGCAGCATGGCCAGGTCGAGTATATGCGGAACATAAAGGCGGTAGAGGTCTGCGCCCGTGAAAACCTGGTCGTCCAACACTACTTTACCCCCATCAGACAACCGTTACTGGATCGCGGACGGGGAGGAAGTGTGGCGAGACCCGACCGGCCGTACGCCGGAAGACCAGCACGAAGCCGCGCTGCGGGCCTATCCCGATCCGCCACCCGCCGAAGCCGCGCTCGCCATTCAGGCGCCGCAGCCTCTCGCTCCTCCACCTACTTTTGAAGAAATTTTCGCCGAGCTGCAATCTCTCGTTGGTCTCGACAGCGTCAAGGACGACCTGATGGCGCTCTACGACGCAGCCTATTCCATCGCCGCCGTGGTGCGTGCCGGCGGAACCGTCGAGGAAATGCCGACTTTGCACATGGCCTTTCTCGGCAATCCGGGAACCGGAAAAACCACCGTCGCGCGGCTCTGCGGAGCCATGTTCCAGCAGATGGGCTTTCTCAAGACCGGCAATTTCGTGGAGGTCGACCGCGGCGCGCTGGTTGGCGCCTATATCGGCAAGACCGAGGAAAACCTGCGCCGCATGATCGCCAATGCGCTCGACGGCGTGCTGTTCATCGACGAGGCGCACGCGCTCTTCAAGAAGGACTCGCCGCGCGATTTCGGCGGCGATGCCATCAACCTTCTCGTCAAGGCCATGGAGGACGAACGCCACCGCCTCGTCGTCATCCTCGCCGGCTATTCGGACGAGATGGAGGACTTCCTGTCATCCAATGCCGGACTGCGTTCGCGCATCGGCCGCACAGTCAGATTCCCGGATTACACGACGGACGAACTTGTCGAGGTGTTCCAGCAATTCGCGAAGAAATCCGGCTGGCATCTGGACACCGGCGGCCTCGACGCCCTCAAGGCGACGATCGGCCGTCTGTACGGGAGCCGCGATACGCATTTCGGCAATGCGCGAGACATACGCCGCCTGCTCGACCGCGTGCGCGAACGCCACGGCAAGCGCCTGCGCACCGAAGGCGCGGACGACCCGCGCATCATCACCGCAAGCGATATTCCGGAGACGGTGTAGGGACGAAGCGCGGCACTCGTCATCCGGCACGAAAAAGGGCGCCCTCCCCCGAAGGCGCCCTTTCTCGATTGCGCATCATCTTGCCCGAAAACCGCTGCGCACTTTTCGGGACGATGCGTCAGAGCCGATAACGGATCTGGTCGGTCCAGAAGCGTTCGAGACGCACCAGAGCCCGGTTGATGACCTCGAAATCACCTGAATTGATGCCGCCAACCTGTTCGATCGACTTCACATGCTTGGCGTAAAGCTGATCGATAATGTTGTGGATCTCGCGGCCCTTCTCCGTCAGCGAAATGCGCACCGAACGGCGGTCCATGCGCGAGCGCTGGTGATGGAGGAAGCCGGCCTCGACGAGCTTCTTCAGATTGTAGGAGACGTTGGAGCCGAGATAATAGCCGCGCGTGCGCAGCTCACCCGCCGTCAGTTCCGCATCGCCGATATTGTAGAGCAGCAGCGCCTGGACGCTGTTCACATCGGCGCGGCCGCGGCGGTCGAACTCGTCCTTGATGACGTCGAGGAGACGGCGGTGCAGCCGCTCCACGAGCGTCAGCGATTCAAGATAGAGCGGACGCACATCCGCCGCCTTGACGGCCGGTTCGCCTCCAACGAGCGCGGTAGCAGTTTTAGACATTGTTACGCCTCACCCTGTGTTTTCGCGGCATGCCTTTGCGGTCTTTGCCGTTGGTTGAACGAAAACTACCCGCCGCAGGTGAAAATGCGTTTAAAACCCTTAGCTAAATTTGTCTTTATTTCTTGTACTGAACAGTTGGTAAACTGATTAACAACTGTAAACTCTCAAGTATAAACTGATAAACAACAGGTTATTCAGTCGTCGGATACCTGAGCTACCTTCCAGGTGAGAAGAACATAAAAAGCGATCGCCGCGACTTCAAAGACAAGCAGCGGCCACATCTGGCCGAAAATTTCCGGAAATCCGATGCCGATCGCGATCTGACTGACGGCCGCAAGCAGCCACAACACGGCGCCCCAGCTCGACGTCAGCCACAGCCCGACGCCGGCGACCGGATCGAGCACCGCGAAATAGGTATTGGCCGCCAGATATTCGCCGGCAGGGCGGAGGGATGCGTCGCCGGAAATGCTGATGAGCAGGCCCCAGTGAACCAGCCCCTTGGCGATCTGGAAAATGGCCAGAATGCGGAAGAACAGGACGAGATTCTGCGTCCAGTCGATCACATGGCTGTCGTCGCGCCCGGTCACCGGCTCGGGCGCGGTCTGCTTGGCGCGGAAGAGCTTGGTCAGCATCCGGAAGGTCTAGGGGGCCGCGCGAAACGGCGCAACCCCGCCTTCCGGGGTGTCTGGAATTCACGCAATGTGATAGGTGAATGCCATGCACGATACCGTTGGACGTTTTCCGCAGGCTGGATCGGGCGAGGCCAAGGCGCCGCGCGCCCGCACGGCCGCGCTCGACCTCGCCATCCGCCCGCGCCGCAACCGCAAGGCCGACTGGTCGCGCCGCCTGATGCGCGAGAACGTCCTCACCGCCAATGACCTGATCTGGCCGCTCTTTCTGATCGAGGGCGAGCGGCGGCGCGAGAAAGTGCCGTCCATGCCCGGCGTCGAGCGCCTGTCGGTCGATGAAGCGGTCGGCGAGGCCGAACGCGCGGCGAGCCTCGGCATTCCGGCCATCGCCCTCTTTCCCTACACCGACCCCATGCTGCGCGATGCGCGCGGATCGGAAGCGCACAATCCGGAAAACCTCGTCTGCCGCGCGCTGCGCGCAATCAAGCAGGCCGCGCCCGAGATCGGCCTGATGGCCGATGTTGCGCTCGATCCCTATACGAGCCACGGCCATGACGGCCTTCTCGACGGCACGGAAATCGTCAACGATGCGACGGTCGAGGTGCTGGTGCGTCAGGCTCTGCTTCAGGCCGAGGCGGGAGCCGATATGATCGCCCCCTCGGACATGATGGACGGGCGAGTCGGCGCCATCCGCGCGGCGCTCGACGCTGCCGGACGTACGGACGTACAGATCGTGTCCTATGCGGCGAAATACGCCTCGGCGTTCTACGGCCCGTTCCGCGACGCCATCGGCACCAATGCCGTGCTCGTCGGCGACAAGCGCACCTACCAGATGGACCCCGCCAATACCGACGAGGCGCTGCTCGAAGCCGAACTCGACGTGGCCGAGGGCGCCGACGCGCTGATCGTCAAGCCGGGCCTGCCCTATCTCGACGTGCTCTGGCGCATCCAGGAGCGGGTCAACCGCCCGGTCTTCGCCTATCAGGTGTCGGGCGAATACGCGATGATCGCCGCCGCCGCGCAGAACGGCTGGATCGACCGCGACCGCGCGATGATGGAAAGCCTGCTCGCCTTCAAGCGCGCCGGCGCCAGCGCGATCATCACCTATTTCGCCGCCGAAGTTGCCGAGCGGTTGAAAAAAATTTGACCTGACTGCCAACTTAAAGTTGGCGCGTCAACTGACAGTTGACACATGTAAACTTTTAGATTACATATCCCGCACGTGATCAGGTCGTTCTTGAACAAGGAACTGGCGGCTTTGTGGACTGGCGGGCGGTCGAAGATCGACCGGCGGCTTCACCAGCGCATATTGGTGCGGCTCGACGTTCTCGACGTGGCCGAGGCGCCGCAGGAGATGAACCTTCCCGGTTTCGATTTCCACGCGCTCCGCGGATTCCGACCGACACGCTACACCGTCCATGTGAACGGCCCTTGGTGCATTACATTCGAATTCGAGAGTGGCGACGCGCACCGCGTCGATCTCGAACAATATCATTGAGCGGGAGTAATCATGCCTGTCTATCCTGCGAAGCCGCGCAAGCGGCAGCCCACTCATCCCGGCGCCGTTGTCGGCAGCAGCCTCGATGCGCTCGGCAGGACCAAGAGCGAGGTCGCCGTCATGCTCGGAATCTCGCGCCAGCACCTGCACGGGATCATCGCCGGCGACAAATCCGTCTCGCCTGATGTCGCCGCCCGCCTCGGCAAGCTGTTCGGCAACGGGCCGGGCCTGTGGCTGAGGATGCAGGCCGCCTACGATACCTGGCAGGTCGAGCATAACGTCGATACATCGAACATCCCAACTCTCGAACGCATGTAATGTCGAAACTCCCCGTCACCCTCGCCGATATCCACGCCGCGCGCGAACTGCTCGCGGGCCAGGTTCTCCGTACGCCCACTCTGCCCGCGCCGAAGCTTTCGGCCCTGACCGGCGCCGAGGTCTGGGTGAAATACGAGAACATGCAGGTCACCAACAGCTTCAAGGACCGCGGCGCCTATGTGAAGCTGTCGCGGCTCGGCGCGGATGAACGCAAGGCCGGTGTCGTGACAATGTCGGCCGGCAACCACGCGCAGGCCGTCGCCTATCACGCCCAGCGCCTAGGCATTCCGGCGACCGTCGTGATGCCCGAGCAGACGCCGCTCGTGAAAGTGCGCAACACCGAAGCCTTCGGCGCCAAGGTCGTGCTCGAGGGCGAAACGCTCGCGGAATCCCAGATCCGTGCCGAACAGCTCGTCGCCGAGGAAGGGCTGACCCTCATCCACCCCTACGACGATCCTGCGATCATCGCCGGCCAAGGCACCGCCGCTCTGGAAATGCTGGAGGACGCGCCGGACCTCGATATCCTCGTCGTGCCCATCGGCGGCGGCGGTCTCATTTCGGGCATCGCCATCGCCGCCAAGGGCATCAAGCCCGGCATCGAGATCATCGGCGTGGAAAGCGAGCTTTATCCCTCGATGGTGAACGCCATGACGGGAGGCGAGCGCCCGACGGGCGGGCCTTCGCTCGCCGAAGGCATCGCGGTCAAGAATGTCGGTACGCTGACGCTGCCGGTCGTGCGCGATCTCGTTTCCGAAGTCCTGCTCGCGTCCGAGCCGGCGCTGGAACGGGCCGTAAATGCGTTCGCGACCTTGCAGAAAACCATGGCCGAGGGCGCGGGCGCGGCGGGCCTTGCCGCCATGCTGTCCTTCCCCGAGAGATTCCAGGACAGGAAGGTCGGCATCGTTTTGTGCGGCGGCAATATCGATCCGCGCATTCTCGCCTCGATCATGGTGCGCGAACTCGAACGCGAAAGCCGCGTCGCCGCGTTCCGCCTCACCATCAACGACCAGCCGGGCGTGCTCGGCCGCATCGCGACAAAGCTCGGCGAACTCGGCGCCAATATCCTCGAAGTCAGCCACGGGCGTCTTTATCTCGACGTGCCGGCCAAGGGCGCGACCCTCGACATCACGGTCGAAACACGCGACCGTCACCATGCCGAAACCGTGGAGCGCGAATTGTCGAAATTCGAAGGCATTCCCTGCCGCCGCATCCACCCGGGCGGCGGAGCCCACAGCGCCTGAAGGAGGCAAGGCAGAGTCATGAACGAAACCGACATTGCCCTTCTCGAACGCTGCGTCGAGCTTGCGGAAGAAGCGTTGAACGCAGGCGACCAGCCATTCGGTTCGGTTCTGGTCGATGGCAGCGGACGCATTCTTCACGAGGACCGCAACCGCGTCGCCGGCGGCGACAATACGCGCCATCCCGAATTCGAACTGGCGCGCTGGGCGGCCGAGCATATGACGCCGGAGCAGCGCGAGAACGCCAGTGTCTATACATCGGGCGAACATTGCCCGATGTGTTCGGCGGCCCATGCCTGGGTCGGTCTCGGCCGTATCGTCTATGCCTCGTCATCCGCGCAGTTTTCGGGCTGGCGGGAGGAACTCGATGCGCCGCCCTCGCCCGTGCGCGCAATCCCGATCCAGGAGATCGCGCCCGGCGTGACCGTCGAAGGCCCAGCCCCGGAACTTGCCGAGCGCATCCGCAATCTGCACCGCCGCTATTACATCGCGGCGCGGTGAGGCGGCGGGGCAGACCGCGCCCTCCGCCCCTTACATTATACGGACCGCATTCAAGCGGGTTTCCGCCGTCCGTTCGCAGGCAAAGAGGCCCGCTGCCCCGGCGTGAGAAAACCCCTGACGGGCCTGCGCGTTACCCTGAAGGGAGAGGGGGCAAAGCTTCCCGCGCCGGGAAAGTGAGAAAACTCTTGCCCTGCCCTCGCGACTACCCACATCCTTGCCGACAGGAGGACGGCCAATGACAACCATCGACCATCGCCCGGCCTACGATCTGGCCCGCCTCAGCGGCGTGCGCCGCAAGCGCATGCTCGCCTTCCTCATCGATTTCACGCTCGTTCTGCTCATCAGCCTCGCTCTGGGCGTGGTCGTCTTCTTCCTTGGCCTCATAACGCTGGGCCTCGGCTGGGCGCTTTACGGGGGCATCTTCCCGACGGTCGCCGTCCTCTATTCGGGCTTCTCGATCGCCAATCACAGCGCGACGCCGGGAATGCGATCGGCCGGCCTGATCTTCACCACCGATACGGGCCAAAGGCCGGGATTCCTGATCGGCGCCATGCACGTCATCCTGTTCTACGTGACGGTCAGCTTCACGGGCGGCATCGTCCTGCTGCTCACCTTCTTCAATTCGCGCAAGCGCCTGCTGCATGACATGCTGGTCGGCGCAACCGTCGAAAACGCCTGACGCGGACGGCCCGGGACATGCGGACGCCCGTCCACTTCCGGCAGGATGAAAGGAGCGGTCTGGGGCCGTGACCGAACATCCGCGCGATACGCCGCAATTCTACCTGACGGCGCCATCCCCCTGCCCCTATCTGCCGGGGCAGACGGAGAGGAAGGTATTTACGCATCTCGTCGGCGAACGCGCGACCGGCCTCAACGATCTTCTCAGCCATGGCGGCTTTCGCCGCAGCCAGACCATTGCCTACCGCCCGGCCTGCGAGGGCTGTTCGGCCTGCGTGTCGGTGCGCGTCCTCGTCAACGAATTCGACTGGACGCGGAGTTTCCGCCGTATCCGCGATCTCAATACCGATCTTGTGGGCGATATGCGTGCGGCGATCCCGACCTCGGATCAATATTCGCTGTTCCGCCGCTATCTCGACACCCGCCACGCCGATGGCGGCATGGCCTCGATGAGCATGCTCGATTACGCGATGATGGTCGAGGATACGCATGTAAAGACGCGCATCGTGGAATATCGCCGGCGCGGTCCGGACACGGCGATCAACGGGCGCGGCGCCGGCCCCCTGCTCGGCCTTGCGCTGACCGACGTGCTGATCGACGGCCTCAGCATGGTCTATTCGTTCTACGATACGGACGCTCCGTCGCGCAGCCTCGGCACCTGGATCATTCTCGATCACATCCTGCGCGCCAAAGCGATGGGACTGCCCTATCTCTATCTGGGCTACTGGATTTCGGGCTCGCGCAAGATGGACTACAAGGCCCGTTTCAGCCCCCAGGAACGCCTGACGCATTCCGGCTGGCAGCGCGCCTGACGCTTTTTGCCCGTGTCATTTTCCGAAGCGGCCCGGCTTGTCATTTGGCTGCAAACCGGGTGTATCGGGCCCCTGCCCGGCTGGCCCGCGGGCGCGGCCGGCGCGCATATTCCGGAACTGTCTTGGAGGTCTTATGAGAATCGCCCTTGTCGGCTCGCGCTGGTTCGGCGCTGAAATGCTGAAAATCCTGCACGCGAAGGGGCACGACCTTCATGTCGTCGCGCCCGATGCCGAAGACCGGCTGGCGCAGACCGCCGTCGAACTCGGTTATACGCCGGTCCTGCACACCGGCCGCCGCAAGGTCACGCACGAGGACATGCCCGGCGAATTCGATGTCGTGATGAGCGCGCATTCGCACGCCTTCATTCCGCTCGACAAGGCGAAGATCGCCTCCATCGGCTATCACCCCTCGCTGCTGCCGCGCTGGCGCGGCATCGCCTCGGTGGAATGGACCATCAAGGCCGGCGACCCCATCGCGGGCGGCAGCGTCTATCACCTGACCGATGAAATGGACGCCGGCGGCATCGCCGCGCAGGATTGGTGCTTTGTGGTTCCAGGCGAAGACGCCGCCGAATTGTGGCGGCGCGAACTCGGGCCGATGGGCCTGCGCCTCCTGACCCAGGTGGTCGACGAGATCGCCGCCACGGGCGCCTGCAAGGCCGAGCCGCAGGACGAGCGCTTCGTCACCATGGCGCCGCGCATCAAGGATCCGGCACCGGCGAGCTGATATTCAGCTTTTCCGGAGTTTGCGGCGCGCTGCCATCATGCGCGAAAAGCCGAGCGGTATATCGGCGAGCGCCGGAACGAGGTCGCCCGGATCGAACACGCCCCATGACCGGACCTTGGCGAATGACGACAGATATTCGCCAAGGCCGATCGCCCGCGGGCGGCTGAACATCATCTGCGTAGCCGCCAGAAAATCGCGCGGCAGATACATCCATGCCGTACCGACAACAGGGACGCCGGACACATTGCGCGGCACCCCTGCCGCGATGTCGAGCACCAGCGCGCCGTAATCCAGCCCCGCCGCCTTGGCGAGGCCGAACCATGTCCACAGACGCGGATTGACGTCGATCAGCTTCAGCCGGCCGTCGCGCGGATCGCGTTTGAATTCGATCTCGACCGGGCCGTGATGGGCGATGGACGACAGGAAGCGGCGGCCGACATCCACGACATCGTCGTTCTCGACGACCTCGACAAAGGTGCCGGCGCCGAATTCGACCGGATATTGCCGCCGCCGCAGGGCCACGAATTCCGCCACCGGTGCGCCCTTGTTCCAGACAGCGGTATAGGAAAACTGCGTCGCGCCATCACCCGGAATGAGCTCCTGCACGACGATATTGCCCGGCCCGACGAACCCTGCCGCCTTCTCGTAAGCGGCGAGGAACTCCTCGTGCGTATCCACCCGCCAGGCCTTGGCGGCGGTGAACGGATCGTCGCCGAGCCGCATGCGCGGCTTCATGACCGCTGGAAGCTGGATGCCGGCGGCCCGCGCCTCCTCCAAGGAAGCGAGATCGTGGACCTTCGGGAACCCGATGCCGAGCTCGCCGGCCCGGCGATAGGCCTGGCTCTTGTCGCAGGCGACGACAAGCTGCTCCCACGGCAGGGTGGCGAGCCGGAACTGGCCGGACAGCCGCTCATAATTCTGCGCGATCAGCTTCACTTCGGGATCGCCCGCCGCCAGCAGCAAATAGCCGCCGAGCCCGTGCGTGCGGGCCATGGCTTCGAGTTGTTCGAGCGCGCCGGGCTGCTCCGCCCCCGCCCAGGTCAATTGCCGGCTTATATTGCGCGAATAGCCGACCAGAGGATTGTCGTCGGTGACATGCCAGACCGCCAATCCGGGGCGCGCCACCGCCCGCGCGAAAGCGAGCGGGGCATGCGCGCCGCCCAGAATGACGATGCCGGGCAATGCCTGTTCGGAGGCGTTCATCCGGCCAATCCATGCTGAGATCGGGGAAGAATCCGGCGCGCGAATCGCGCATTCCACCGAGGGGTCGGTTCTTCGATCGGGACTTGGCGCATCACACCTCTGGCGTAACCGCCGAAACATCTAGCATAGCGCGGTTAATAGTTCGCGCGCCGGGCGCTGGGATAAAAGGCGGAATCGGCGTGCCGCACAGCGAGGGGCCCCGCTCAGGCAAAGCGGGGTGCCAGCGCGGCCCGGATTTCCGGGCGCTTCAATAGACGATTGATCGGCAAGAGCAAATAACTTGTGCAACGGGCTTGTGAGGCTACTTCAGAAGAGAAGCTCAAGATGATAGCCGCATTCAACTATTTGGAAATCCGTCGGCCGACGACCTGCACGCCGGCCGATCGGCAAGCCCGCCGCCGGCAGAAAATAGCGGAACGCCTGACGCTCTATATTCCGGGAATAGGAGAAATGGCGCGCCCTAGGGGAATCGAACCCCTCTTTTCAGCGTGAAAGGCTGACGTCCTAACCGATAGACGAAGGGCGCGGAGTGGCGGCTTTATAAGGTGCCCACCCCGATACGGCAACGCCGCATTTCACGAATTCACTCGGTGAGGCGCAGCTTTCCAAGATCGCGGGCGATTTGCTGGAAAACCTGCTCCAGATCCGTGCCGGAACCGGCGGTCCTGGCCATGGATTCCTTGGTCGCGCAGTCCTTCAGCCGTTTCAGCGTCGGCTGGTCGTTGACCTGAAACGCGATCGTGTAGATCGAGATGTACTCGCCGGCCCTGGCATTGGCACAGGCCTCTTCGAGACGATCGTCCATCGCACTCTTCAGCTCCCAGCCGGCCATATCCTCCGAATCCGGGTCGAGCCGGTTGTTGGAGGCATAGCCATAAGCCGAATAATCGGAATTGTTGTGGGTGCTGCGGCCGTTGATCGTGTTGGCGCCGTCCGTCATCAGGACGATGTATTTGCGCAGATTGGGCGTGCCATAGGCGTCGCCCTCGGTGAAGGGCTCGGACGGCGACAGGACACGCCAGCCCCACATCAGGCCTTCGTGGATATTGGTGTAGCCCTTGGCCTTCATGCCGTCGATGGCGTTCAGAAGCTCCTGCTTCTTCTCGCTCAGCGGCAGGATCGGATCTGAATTGCACCAGAAATTCGGGCCCTTATTGGTCGATCCCCAGCCCGACGTGCTCGGCTTCTGGTTCTTGTACTTGCAGATGCGCTTCTGGCGGGCCCTGTCCGATTTGTCCGCCTTGTCGGAGGATTTGCAATTGCTGCCCGATCCATCGTCGGACAGATAATTGTTCACGAAGCTCGGATTGCGCTTGCCCTCCTCGTCGGATTCATCGGGCGCGAACATCGGCACGAACAGGGAAATCGGATCGGATGTTGTCGGCACGGTGTCGTTCACCGCATGCACGCCCGGCCGCGATTCGACACAGCCGGCCCAGCTCACATTCTTCATCTCGTTAAAAAGCGTGAAACGGTTTGCCGCGCTGACGAAGTTTTCCGAATGGACCGGCGACAGGGCATTCCTGTCCATCCAGGTCTTGTTGGCATTGCCCGCACCTACATTCACCGCGCCGGAAAAGGGCACGACACCGATCTTGATGCGCGTCGTGGCCGATTGCGAGTCGAACAGAATGGTCACGAGGCTGGAGGCCGCCTTCTTCAGCGAGGTCAGTTTCGAGCCGCTCATCGAGCCCGAATTGTCGAGCACGAGTGCGACTTCGATGGCCTGATCGCCCAGAACGGTCTTCGCCCGTGCCGTCAGTTCGAACGGGCCCAAACCGAAGGCGCGCATGATGCTGGGCGTGTACGCCGCCGAGGCCGAAACCGTGACGCTGCCGGCATCGACATCGAACACGACCGGATCGAGCGACGGCTGTTCGAGATCGCCGGTCTGGCCGGCAAAGAACGCCGCGGCCTTTGTCTGTATCTTCTGCTGGGTCGCGAGGTGAAGCTGGTGATTGACGGCAAGCGCCGTGGAATCCACCGCGACCTGCAGCGTGTTTTTCGTGCGCCACATGCCCGACAGATCAAGCGAGGCGCCGATCAGGGCAAGAATGGGCACGAGGCTGATCGTGAAGAGCGGCGCCAGCGCGCCCGATTCCTCGCGCAGAAATTTCGACAAACGCATAAGCGTGGTGCCCACCCGGAAGATTTCGGGTTCGGACTTTATTTTCGGGCTTTAAAGCGCCCGTCAAAACCAGCGTTAAAATTTGTAACGATTATTGGCGGCATCGGGGGGCGCATCACGCGCCGGAGCCGGCCTCGACGGCATCCACGACGCGCATGCCGACACTGGTGCGCCCGTTCCATTCATCGAGCTGCAGGCAGCCGGCGACATGGACCGGCCGGCCCTTGAGGCGTTGCAGGCCGACACCGAGCGGCTGGCCCGCCGCGCGGAACGCGATGGCCGAAACCTGCGCCCCGTCCGACGCGCGAAGCCTCAGCCGCATATGAGTTTCCCGGATTTCCTCGGCGGCGGTGAGGACATGGTTCGCAAGCACGAAAACAGGCTCCGAATTGCCGGCACCGAACGGCCCGGCGCGCGCGATCTCGTGGAACAGATCGGGCTGCAAACCGCCTGCCGAAACCGAGCCGTCAATACGAAGCACGCTTTCCCGGCGCGCGGCATCGACCGGGGACCGCAGACGATTTTCGAGAAATGCGGTGAAGTCGCTCAACCGCTCTTTGGTCAAGGTTACACCGGCCGCCATCGCATGGCCGCCGCCCTTGACGAGAATCCCCTCCTCGACCGCCGCGCGCACAGCGCCGCCGAGATCGACGCCGGGGATCGAACGGCCGGAGCCGGTGCCCGTCCCCTCCGCATCGAACGCCACCGCAAAGGCCGGCCGGCCCGTGCGTTCCTTCAGGCGCGCGGCGACAAGGCCGACGACGCCCGGATGCCAGTTCGCGCCATCGGCGATGACGACCGCGTCGTCACTTTCGATAAGGGCTGCCTCGGCTTCCGCGAGAGTCTGCCGCTCCACCTCCTGCCGCTCGGCGTTGAGACGATCGAGTTCGAGCGCGAGTTTCTGCGCCTCGGCATCGTCCTCGCAGGTCAGGAGAAGCGCGCCGAGTTCCGCGCGACCGATCCGCCCGCCGGCATTGATGCGCGGGCCGATGAGGAAACCGAGATGGTACGGATTCGGCGTGCCGCGCACGCGCGCGGCATCCGCGAGCGCGCGCAGGCCAACGCGACGGCGCTGGCCGAACGCCGCCAGCCCTTTCAGGACGAAAGCGCGGTTGACGCCGACAAGCGGCACGACATCGGCGACCGTGCCGAGCGCCACGAGATCGAGCAGCGCGAGAAGATCGGGCTCGGGCCGCGCCGCATTCCAGAAGCCGCGCTCGCGCAGCAGACGGTTGACGGCAACGACCGTCAGGAAGACGACGCCGACGGCGGCAAGATGATCATGTCCGGACAGATCGTCCTGCCGCTTCGGGTTCACGAGCGCGACGACATCGGGCAGCGTGTCCGCAAGCTGGTGATGATCGAGCACCACGACATCCATGCCGAGAGCTTTCGCCTCGGCGAGAGTGGCGTGGCTGGTCGAACCGCAATCCACCGTCACGAGCAGGGTCGCGCCGTCGGCCGCGAGCGTGCGGATCGCGTCGGGGTTGGGCCCGTAGCCTTCGAAAATGCGGTCCGGTATGTAAATACGGTGCGGAGCGCCGCCCGCCTTCAGGAGGCTTGCGAGCACCGCCGAGGAAGTCGCGCCGTCGACATCGTAATCGCCGAAGATCGCGACCTTCTCGCCCTTCTCGACAGCCGCCGCGATGCGCTGTGCCGCCGCCTCCATATCGGTCAGCCGATAGGGCTCGGGCAGAAGGGTGCGGATCGAGGGCGAGAGATATTCGGCGACGATGTCGAGACCAACGCCCCGCCCCGCCAGAATGCGGGCCAGAAGATCAGGCACGCCGTGGCGCTGGGCGATG
The DNA here is from genome assembly GCA_023388965.1 of Pseudomonadota bacterium. Lineage (GTDB taxonomy): Bacteria > Pseudomonadota > Alphaproteobacteria > Rhizobiales > Methylopilaceae > Flaviflagellibacter. The sequence continues at coordinate 89,658 of JAEWFF010000028.1, forward strand.
GCAAGCGCCAGAGCCTGACCGGGGGCATCGAGCCGCTCGCGCCAGACCCGCCCCGTAAGAGACAGATCGACGCCGAGAAAAGTGGAGGAGGACGCGCCCATGGCAGGCGCCGCGAGGCCGGACATGGGGCCACCATGCCGTGAGTCCGGGTGAGGGCTCAATGGCGGGCTCCAACGGCGGTCTTCAATGGCACGGGACGCGGGGCCTTCCATGTCGCCTTTGGTCGGCAGCGCAGCGCCCAAGGATTGTGCTCTTCGCCGTTCCTTTCGTTGACCCGCCAGACCGCACAATGTACCTAACCCGGGCCGGAGACGTGGCCGAGAGGCTGAAGGCACTCGTTTGCTAAATGAGCAGGCCCCAAAAGGGTCTCGAGGGTTCGAATCCCTCCGTCTCCGCCATAAATTTCCTCTAAGTGATTGTTATAAAAAGAAATTCTTACGCTGAGATGGCGTCTGTCCTGATAAGGACTGATGTGCTGGCTCTGCTGCGATTCAAGGTCACGACGGCGCCATGCCCACGCGGCCCCAGCCCGGCAGTTTGAGCGCCGGGCGGCGGATATCGATTCCGATGACGGCGCCGAGGATGTTGATTTCCAGCCCCTCGGCCCATCCGAGCGTAATGCCGGCCATGCCGTTCCACGAAACCTGCCAGCCAATGCCGCTCGGCGCGCGCCCCGCGAACAGGCCCGCGGAACGGAAATCCTTGCCGAGCGCGGTCGGCAGCAGGCCGGGCGCAAGCTCCGGCGCGTGCTGGACGACGAAGGACACGAAAGTGTTGGAATTCGGCCCCGGCCACGCCCTGTATGTACCGCTATCCGACCACGGATAGCTTGCCACCGCCGCGCGGATGACGGGGATGGCGCGCGCAGCCTCCTCGCCACGCAGGGTTTTCAGCACGACCGGCGTATTGCCGTACCAGCGGCCATCGACCTCGCGCACATTGGTGCGCACCGGCTGGCCCCAGCCGACGACATCGTAGCGCGTATAGCGCGCGGCGCTCTCTTCCTTCAGCACGATCCAGGAATGATGGGCGAACATGCCGCGCCAATTGCCGACCCGGGCGGCCAACACATGGACCACCGCATCCGGCTCCTCTTCCGCGCGCGGCAGAAGCTCCGCCGAAGCCCAATCGGCATTCGACCACGAATCCGGCCAGCCCTGGTTCCACCACCAGACGGCGTGGCTTCCGAGCGACACGAAGAACAGGACGAGAAAGGCGAGAAGCAGGCGTTTCATTCCGGAGAGAGCGTTGGAGGGTGCACATAAAATGTGGATGGGACGCAAAGGGTTCAAGGCCGGCTTTCAGGCTTTGGCGGAACCGGTGCGCCACCCGGTATCGGACACAATTTTTGCACGATATCGGCGCTAGCTTTCGTGCGGGGCTGGCACGCATGGAGACTGGCGATGCATATCCCGACATTTGCGGCCGCAGCGGCTTTCGCTGCCCTGGCGTCCACCGCAGCTTTGGCCGAAGCGCCGACGACCGGAACGACATCGGACGGCCCTGCCCTTGTCGATGGCAAGGGAATGACCTTGTACGTATTCGACAAGGACACCGCCGGAAAATCCAACTGCAACGGACAATGCGCCACGAACTGGCCTCCTGCGAAAGCATCCGCATCCGACGAGGCCAGCGGGGACTTCACGCTGGTGAAGCGCGAGGACGGCTCTTCGCAATGGGCCCATAAGGGCAAACCGCTCTACACGTGGAAGAACGACAAGAAAGCGGGCGATGCCGCCGGCGGCTCGGTTGCCGGCTGGCACGTCGCGAAACCGTAACGGACGGACGATCCGTCCGGCTCTCATTTAGAGAGCCCCAACTGTCACTACACCGCCGCGACCTGAAAGGGCGTGCGGTAGAGGGAGGAGGATTCGGCGCGAGCTCTATCCTTCAGACGAGCCACTGCCGTCCTTCCGTCGCGCCGCCGTCAGTCCGCGCCGTCCTTCACCCGCGCCCGCGCGAGATCGTCGGGTTTGACTTCGAGGATTTCGACAAAACCGCCACGCGGAATGCGCACCGACATCCGTACGCTGCGGAAGGCGGTGAAACTCGATCCTTCCACCATTTCTTCCTCGGTTTCGAAATCATAGGTGCCCGGCGGGCACCTCTCCTTGCCCAGAAGGAACGGCCGGCGGAACGTGACGGTTTCGCTGCTGTATCTGTGCATGACAACCTCCGGAGATGCTGCACACCCCGATCATGGCACCATGACGCGCGGCGGCCAGTGGCGCGGTCATCACGACTTCGTGCGGCGTACGGGACGAAAGGAGCCTTCCGGCACGCCCTCCCCTTTTCCTTCGCTCCATGGCATAGGCGCGCGATGGAACTTCCGCCTGCCCTCCGCGCCGCCGTCGATGCGGCCCTCGGCACTGTGCGGCCGGGCGATCTGGCCGAGGCCGCCTCCCGGCTTTCAGCGCGCTATCGGGCTGAAGTGCGCGACGGCCGCCTCCATCTTTCGGACGATCTGTTCGCCCTCGCCTATCTCGCGACGCGCCTGCCGGCGACCTATGCCGCGCTGCACGCGGCGCTCGAACAGACGGCTACGACCTTGCCGGATTTCGCACCCCTGTCGCATCTCGACGCCGGTGCGGGACCGGGCACGGCGTTCTGGGCGGCGCGGGACATATGGCCGGGCATCGACGCCGCGACCCTGCTCGAAGCGAGCCCCGCCATCCGCACACGCGGCATGGCGCTGATGGAGCATGCCGGCCTTGCCGCGGACTGGCGCGACGCCGACCTGCTGCAAGCCCTGCCGAGCGCCGAAGCCGATCTCGTGACGCTGTCCTACGTTCTGGACGAACTCGCCCCGGAGAAACGGGCCACGCTTGTGCGCGATCTGTGGGGCCGTACAACAGGCCTGCTCGTGATCGTCGAACCCGGGACGCCCGCCGGCTGGCGGCGCATTCTCGCCGCGCGTGACGTGCTGATCGGCGAAGGCGCGCATATCGCCGCCCCCTGTCCGCACACGGCACCATGCCCGGTACTGCCGCCGGACTGGTGCCATTTCTCCCGGCGCGTCGCGCGCACGCGTCTGCACAAACAGGCGAAGAATGCGGACGTGCCGTGGGAGGACGAAAAATTCATATATCTCGCCGCCTCGCGCATGGTTCCCCGCCGCGCGGCCAGCCGCGTTCTGGCGCCGCCGCGCACCGCGAGCGGGCAGATACGCCTGAAGCTGTGCAAGGCCGACGGCACGGCGGGCGGGCGGCTCGTCACAAGGCGCGAAGGCGCGGCCTACAAGGCCGCGCGCCGCATGGACTGGGGCGACGAGGGTCCAGCGGCGTAATTATTCGATTCTCAGAAGATCGCTGCCGCAAACGAAGATATCGTCGGAACCTGAACTCCCTCACCGCCGTTGAACGTAAAATCAACGAGGGCAGAAAATGTCGGCATCGAACTACAATCAGCCTGGCCAAGGTAAGCAAGATCCGAAGGGCGCCCAACCCGCTCGCAAAGGTGCTGGCCAGAACCCGCCCCCCAAACCCGGACATCAGGAAAAGTTGCCCGATCAGAGCAATTTGCAAGACCAGAAAAGCAGCAAGGAAAAGTAGATCTTCAGCCGCGCTGACCGTCCGGTTACTCGATGCCGAGCTTCGCCTTCAGCAGATCGCTTACCGCCTGCGGATTGGCCTTGCCGCCGGTCGATTTCATGACCTGACCGACGAACCAGCCGAGCATTCCGGGCTTGGCTTTCGCCTGCTCCGCCTTGTCGGCATTGGCGGCGATGATCTCGTCCACCGCCTTTTCGATAGCACCGGTGTCCGTGACCTGTTTGAGGCCGCGTGCTTCGACAATGTCCTTCGGATCGCCGCCTTCCGTCCATACGATCTCGAACACGTCCTTGGCGATCTTACCGGAGATCGTGTTGTCCTTGATGAGATCGATCAGGCTGCCGAGCGCCGGGGCCGAAACGGGCGAGGTCTCGATGTCCTTGCCTTCCTTGTTGAGGCGGCCGAACAATTCGTTGATGACCCAGTTGGCGGCGAGCTTGCCGTCGCGCCCCTTCGCCACCGCCTCGAAGAAATCGGCGGACGCTTTTTCCGCGACCAGCACGTCCGCATCGTAGGCCGACAGTCCGTACTCGCTCTGGAAGCGCGCTTTCTTCGCATCCGGCAGTTCGGGCAATTCCTTGCGCAGTTCATCGACCAGACCTTCCGGCAGATCGAGCGGCAGGAGGTCGGGATCGGGGAAATAGCGGTAATCGTGCGCCTCTTCCTTGGAGCGCATGCTGCGCGTCTCGCCCTTGCCGGGATCGAACAGGCGCGTTTCCTGATCAATCTCTCCGCCGTCTTCCAGAATGCCGATCTGGCGGCGCGCTTCGTATTCGATGGCCTGGCCGATGAAGCGGATCGAGTTGACGTTCTTGATCTCGCAGCGCGTGCCGAACGGTGCGCCGGGCTTGCGTACCGACACGTTCACGTCGGCGCGCAGATTGCCCTTTTCCATGTCGCCGTCGCAGGTACCGAGATAACGCAGGATCGTGCGCAGCTTCGTGACATAGGCGCGCGCCTCTTCCGAGGAGCGGATATCGGGCTTCGACACGATCTCCATCAGCGCGACGCCGGACCGGTTGAGATCGACGAAGGAATTGTTCGGGTCCTGATCGTGGATCGACTTGCCGGCGTCCTGTTCGAGATGCAGGCGCTCGATGCCGACCTTGACCTGACCCTCGGCCACATCGAGCATGACCTCGCCCTCGCCCACGATCGGGCTCTTGAACTGAGATATCTGATAGCCCTGCGGCAGGTCCGGATAGAAATAGTTCTTGCGGTCGAACACCGAGTGCTCGTTGATCGCCGCTTTCAGTCCGAGGCCCGTACGCACGGCCTGCCTGACGCATTCCTCGTTGATGACCGGGAGCATTCCGGGCATCGCGGCATCGACGAGCGACACGTTGGAATTCGGCGGGCGTCCGAATTCCGTCGAAGCGCCGGAGAACAGTTTCGCGTTCGAGGTGACCTGGGCGTGGATTTCCATGCCGATGACGACCTCCCAATCGGCGGTCGCGCCCTTGATGAGCTTCTTCGGATCGGCGGGGCGAGTTTCAGCGATCATGTTCAGTCAAGCTTTCCATAAACAGCCCATTTCTGGGCGAGCACGCCGTCTTCATCACTCTTCAAACAGGGCTTCATTTCGACGCCGGGGGAAGCGTCCTCGCCGATCACGGTCAGGCAGAGCTTTTCACCCGAAGTGAGCTGGCCGCCGCGCGTCAGGAACCATCTCTGCCCGTCGCGGCCATGGCAGCGCATCATGGCAAGCTCGACGCGCCCGGAACCCTTGACGCCGATCGCCTGCAGGCACAGTTCGCCGATGAACAGGGTGTCCATCTTGCCGCGCCGGACATTCTGGCCTTCCTCGTCGTTACAATCGGCAAGCCGGACGCGGTTGATGCCCGGCTGCACTTCGGTTCCGCCGTCGATGCACAGATCGCGGCTGCTGAGCGGGCGCAATTCCGCCGCGGTAGCAGCGGGCGCTGCCAGAACCAGCAGGAGGAGAGCCCAGCGCAACATTTCAGGCCACAGGGATCGCAGCGAGCAGCGTGGAGGCGATCTTGTCCCATTCCTCGGGAAGCGGATTGTCGGTGCGCTTGCGACCCGATTGTCCGTACCAGTACGAAGCGTTATCGAGATCGCCCTCGACGCGGTGCAGATAGCCGTGCACCCACGAGCCGTCCTTGGACTTGTCGGCCTGCGCCGTCTCATGCGCCTTTTCCCAATCGCCCTTGCGGTCGAACCACAGGGCCAAAAGCGCGCTGGAGAGCTTTTCAGGCGGCGCGTCCGCCTCGACCGAGGCTTTGAAGGCATCGAGATTCATCGGTGTCACTTCCCCAGTTTCGTCTCTTCGTATTCGACGGTCCACGCGATCAGCGCGCGGTAGATTTTTTCGGCGAGATCGGGCGGCGCGCCGCAGGTCTCGGCTTCCGCACGGACATTGGCGACGACCTCCTCGACCCGCTCCGGCAGCAGGGCCGGAATGGAGTGCGCCTCCTTGATGGCGACAACGCGGTCGACGACCTCGATGCGGCGGCCGAGAAGCCGGACGAGCTCGGCATCGAGCACGTCGATCTCGGCGCGGCAGGCCGCGAGGAGGTCCTTTACGCTCACCACCAGCGCTCCGGACCGGGATGCACGCCCGCGGAATCCTCGATGACCTGACCGAGCGCGAACAAAGTCTCCTCGTCGAACGGACGGCCGATGAGTTGAAGCCCGAGCGGCAGGCCCTCGCCGCTCGATCCGGCCGGGACGGAAATGCCCGGCAGGCCGGCCATGTTCACCGTCACGGTGAAGATGTCGTTCAGATACATTTCGACCGGATCGGCCGCTGCCTTGGAGCCGATGGGGAATGCAGGCGACGGCGTGGTCGGCGTCAATATGGCATCGACACGGGTCGCGAATGCGGCATCGAAATCCTGCTTGATGAGCGTACGGACCTTCTGCGCGCGCACATAATAGGCGTCGTAATAACCGGCCGAGAGCACATAGGTGCCGATCATGATGCGGCGCTTCACCTCCCAGCCGAAACCGGCAGCGCGCGTGTTCTCGTACAGACCGGTGATGTCGCCGCCATCGACGCGCGCGCCATAGCGCACGCCGTCATAGCGCGCGAGATTGCTCGATGCCTCGGCAGGCGCGACGATGTAATAGGCCGGCAGCGCATATTTCGTGTGCGGCAGCGAAATCTCCACGATCTCGGCGCCGGCCGCCTTCAGCCAGTCCTGCCCCTGCTGCCACAGTCTCTCTATCTCGGGCGCCATGCCATCGACGCGGTATTCCTTCGGCACGCCGATCTTCAGCCCCTTCACGGAGCGTCCGGCCGCTGCCTCGAAATCCGGCACTTCGATCGGCGCCGAGGTCGAATCCTTCGGATCGTGCCCGGACATGGAGCGCAGCAGGGCCGCGGCATCCTTCACCGTGCGCGCGAACGGCCCGGCCTGATCGAGCGAGGACGCGAACGCCACCACGCCCCAGCGCGAGCAGCGGCCATAAGTGGGCTTGATGCCGACAATGCCGGTGAAGGCGGCGGGCTGGCGGATCGAGCCGCCGGTATCGGTGCCGGTGGCACCAAGACACAAGCGCGCGGCAACCGCCGCCGACGAACCGCCGGACGAGCCGCCCGGAACGAGGTTTTCCGACGAGCCCTTCGCCCGCCACGGATTGAGGACGTTGCCGAAAGCCGAGGTCTCGTTGGACGAGCCCATGGCGAATTCGTCGTTGTTGAGCTTGCCGAGCATGACCGCACCGTCGCGCCAGAGCTGGCTGGTGACGGTGGATTCATAGGTCGGGGTGAAATCGTCCAGAATCTTCGAGCAGGCCGTGGTCCGCACGCCTTCGGTGCAGAACATGTCCTTGATGCCGAGCGGAATGCCTTCCAGCGGGCCGCCCTCGCCCTTGGCCAGCCGCACATCGGAGGCTTTTGCCATCTCGCGCGCCCGGTCGGGCGTTTCGAGGATATAGGCGTTGAGCGGCTTGGACGCGGCGACGGCCGCGATATGCGCCTCGGTCAGCTCGGTTGCGGAAATCTTCTTGGATTTCAACGCGTCACGGGCTTCCGTCAAGGTGAGATTGGTGAGATCCGTCATCACTCGACCACTTTGGGAACAACGTAGAAATCGCCCTCGCGGGCCGGGGCGTTGGTGAGCACCTTTTCCGGATTGCCGCCGTCATCAACGACGTCCGCACGCATCGGGATTTTCATCGGGGCCACGGAGGTCATGGGCGCGACATTCGAGACGTCGAGCTCCGACAATTCCTCGACGAAATCGAGGATTGCGTTCAACTCACCCGCGAGATGCGCCACCTCGTCGTCCTTGACGGCGATGCGCGCAAGTTTCGCGACCCGCCGGACCGTGGTCTCGTCGACCGCCATGCCATTTCCTTTTTTCAATTAATTGCACGCCGGATAGCACTCCAAGCCCCGCCGCTCAACGGGGCCTAGCGCCTCAGACCTCGAACGCCGCACCCTTTTCCGGAACGACGATTTTCGTGGTCTTTTTCGTGACCTGACTGATGAAATCGTCGGCATTCGGGGCCAGCAGCCCGAATGTGGCGTAGTGGCATGGCACGATTGTCTCGAAATCGAAGAAATTGTTCACCGCGTAGGCCGCCGTCCGCGCGCCCATGGTGAACCGGTCGCCGATCGGCACGAAGCCGATCTTGGGCCGGTAGAGCTCGTTGATCAGCTTCATGTCCGAAAACAGGGCCGTATCGCCGAGATGATAGACGGTCGGCTCGCCCTCGGCCTCGATGATGATGCCGTTGGGGTGGCCAAGCTGGGCGAAGACGCCGTTCACGATATCGCCGGAGGAATGAAACGCCTGAACGAGCGTGACGGTGAAGCCATCGAGCTTGACGGAGCCGCCGGTGTTCATCGGCTCGACATTCTCGACGCCCTGCCCGTTCAGCCAGGTCACGACCTCGAAATTCGAAATGAGCGTCGCGCCGCTTTTCTTCGCGATCTCGACCGTATCACCGACATGATCGGAATGGCCGTGCGTCAGGCAGATATGGGTGACGCCCTTGGCGACGTCGCCGACGTCCTTCGTATAGCCCGAACCGGTGAGGAAGGGATCGAACAGCACGCTGTTCCTGCCGAACTCGATCTTGAACGCCGAATGGCCGTACCAGGTGATTTTCATGCCGTGACTCCGTGCTGCGGCAAAGCTAGCGGCAGGCGCCGCGGGGTCAACCGGCCTCGGTGCATGAAAGCGGCGGCTGCGCCGTATCGGTCTGGTCTTCGAGGGTCGCGGTATTTCCCTTCGTCCACCAGACATAACGCCCGCCGGCATAGCGCGCGCCCGACGCGGCGATGACGTTGGCGGCGACGACAAACTCGCCATTGATCGACAAAGCGGCCAGCGAAACCGGCCCGGCATTGATGTATTCGGCCTGGATCTTGCGCGTGCCGCAATCGTAGACCGTCGAGATGCGTTCGACCTCGTCCGCGCCCGGCACCTCGATCTCCAGCACCGCGCCGCGCTTCATGCGCGAAAGGCGAACGAGTTCCGCGCCGCCGTCATCGAGCAGGAAGAGCTTGGTCTGCGCCTCGTCGATCCGGAACGAGGAGACCTTGTCCAGCGCCGCGAAGAACTTCGTCTCCTGATCCATCTGCGCCGGCGCGCAAGCCATCTTGGTGGCTGCGATAGGGCCGAATGTCAGATGCTCGCCGTCGATCTCGGCCTTGCCGGCCATGCGATTGCAGCCGCCCGAGCCGGAGACGGCCCCGGCCTCGCCGAACGCTATCGTTGTCTGAACGCGATCGAGAACCCCGCCGCCGCCGATATCCTCGGCCAGCCATTCGCCTTTCAGCGAGTCCGGCATCTGCGCCATGGCAAGAGCGGGAAACAGGGCGAGCGCGGCAGCCAGAACCGGAATACGCAGCATGATCTACCTCCAGCAGCCAAATCTGGGCCGGATGGCGTGCCCCGGCAAGCCGCTAGCGGAGCACCGCCTCGGCGCCGGCGCAGACATCGACCTTGAGGGCCATCAGCATATCGTCATCGCCGGTGAAGGCCTGAAAATCGAACACGCAGGTCGTGGCGGTATCGACCGTCACCTGGGCGCTGCCGCCGGCCTGAATCCGGTTCGCGCTGCCGAGCAGATTGTCCCGGTAATCGCCGCTGTCGGTGGGGGCGGCAAACACATCGACGACGACCTGCGCCGATGTGTTGGAAACCGTCACCTGGCGCTCCGACGCGCAAGCGCCCGAGAGAGACACAACCGCAACTCCGGCGCCGACCAGCACCGCAAACGCCCATGATTTCATACGCAACACCCCCGAATGCGAGGTTCTATCTAGCTGGAAGATGCTGAAAGGAAAGCGGAAAGTGTGTTGCTGGGGCCGGTTTCCGCTCTCCCCCCTTGCGGGGGAGAGCCGACGCGAAGCCATCAGGCTTCGCGCGGAGAGAGGGGGCTTCCGAAACCTGTCGGCTTACGTTCCAATGCACGCATGGTGTCCCATCCCGTTTCCGAAGAACACCGACAGTTCGCAAGAAAGCAGCGCGCTGCAATGACACGCGCCGAAACATTGATCTGGCACGAATTACGCGCTCACCGGTTTCAGCGAAAATTCCGGCGTCAGGTTCCAATCGGGAAATACGTTGCAGACTTTGTCTGTCTGTCTGCACGCCTCATTATCGAACTCGATGGGGAGCCGCACCACAATCACGCTCGCAAGGAGCGAGACGAAGCCAGAGATCGCTGGCTCATCGCAGAAGGATTCCGGGTACTCCGATTTACCAATGAAGAGGTGCTTGGGAATCCATCCCGTGTCCTGACGAAAATCGCGGCGGCGTTAGGCGCCCCCTCTCTCCGCTCATCGCTACCGCGATGAGTCGGCTCTCCCCCCCAAGGGGGGAGAGCAGTGCCCACACAATCAAATCGGCTCGAATTTGTTGGTGCGCGGGAAGCCCTTGGGGGCGAGGCGGCCAGCATCGGCGCGATTGCCGATCCATTCGCGCAGATCGTTCTTCCCGACCGTGAAGGTGCGGCTGGAGGAATCCATCCAGGTCAGGCCGTCATTCATCGTAAAGACGCGCGCGTCGGACGTGCCGCCGTCCTTGTATTTCTGCAACCGCACGCCCTTGCCGCGTCCCATTTCCGGGATCTGCGACAGCGGGAAGATCACCATTTTGCGGTTCTCGCCAACGACGGCGACATGATCGCCCTCTGCTGGCACCGCCACGCGCGCCTCGGCCTTGGGATCGACATTGAGCACATTCCTGCCCTTCCGGGTCGATGCCAGCATATCGTCCTCGGCAACGACGAAACCGCGTCCGTCGGTCGAGATGACAAGGCGCTTCTTGCCGGCCTCGTAGTTCCAGACCTGCGCGATATCCGCACTGTCCTCGAGATCGATCTGCAGCCGGATCGGCTCGCCATGGCCGCGCCCGCCCGGCAGTTTGGAAGCGTCGAGCGTAAAGACCTTGCCGTTGGTGGCGAGCACCAGAATCTTCGACGTGGTTTCGGCGAAGAAAGCCGTCTTCAGGTCGTCGCCCTGCTTGAAGCTGAGATTGGCGACATCCTCGACATGGCCCTTGAGCGCGCGAATCCAGTTCATGTTGGAAACGACGACCGTGATCGGCTCGCGCTCGACGAGAGCCTCGGTCACATCGAGATCGGCCAACGCGGCAGCCTTGCCGAAATCCGTGCGGCGCTTGCCGAGCGGCGTTGCCGGACCGAATGTCTTGCGGACCTCGGCCAGTTCCTTCTTCACCCGGGTCCACTGCCGGGCATCCGAGCCGAGCAGCTTCTCGATCTCGGCCTTTTCCTCCGTCAGCGCCTTGTGTTCGGCGCGGATCTGGATTTCTTCGAGCTTGGCCAGCGCGCGCAGGCGGATGTTCAGGATGGCCTCGGCCTGGACATCGGTAATCTTGTATTTACGGATGAGTTCCGCCTTCGGATCGTCCTTCGTGCGGACAATGCGGATGACCTCGTCGATGTTGAGGAACGCGATCAGAAGGCCGCCGAGCACTTCGAGGCGGCGATCGATGGCGGCGAGGCGGAATTCGGCGCGGCGGACGACGACCTCGCGGCGATGATCGAGCCATTCGCGCAAGGCCGGCGCGAGGCCGAGCACCTGCGGTACCCTGCCCTTCACCAGCACGTTCATGTTGAGGCCGATGCGCGTCTCCAGATCGGTGAGCTTGAACAGGCTCTCCATCAGGATATTCGGAACGACGGTGCGGGCGCGCGGCTCGAGCACGATGCGGATATCGTCCGCGCTCTCGTCGCGCACATCGGCGAGGATCGGCACCTTGCGGTCGATGACCATGCTGGCGAGCTGTTCGATCAGCCGGCTTTTCGGCACCAGCCACGGAATTTCGGTGACAACAATGACCCAGGTTCCGCGCCCGGCATCTTCCTGGTGCCATCTGGCGCGCAGGCGGAAGCCGCCGCGGCCCGTGCGATAGGCATCTGCAATCGAGGATGCCGGTTCGACCACTGTGCCACCGGTCGGGAAATCCGGGCCGGGAATGAATTTCAGGATGTCGTCGGTATCGGCCTTCGGATTGTCGATCAGATGCACGGCGGCATCGATCAGTTCGGCCACATTGTGCGGCGGGATCGAGGTCGCCATGCCGACCGCAATGCCCTGCGCGCCGTTGGCCAGCAGGTTCGGGAAGGCGGCGGGAAGGACGATCGGCTCTTCCTCGGAGCCGTCATAGGTCTCGCGGAAATCGACCGCGTTCTCGTCGAGGCCGTCGAGCAGAAGGCGCGCGACCTCGGTAAGCCGCGCTTCGGTGTAGCGCATGGCGGCGGGGTTATCGCCGTCCACATTGCCGAAATTGCCCTGCCCTTCGACCAGCGGCCAGCGCTGGGCGAATTCCTGCGCAAGGCGCACCAGCGCGTCATAGACCGACTGGTCGCCGTGCGGGTGGTATTTGCCGATGACATCGCCGACGACGCGGGCGGATTTCTTAAACGCCTGGCCGGGATCGAGCCGCAGTAGGCGCATGGCATAAAGCAGGCGGCGATGGACCGGCTTCAGGCCGTCGCGGGCATCGGGCAGCGCGCGCTGCGTGATGGTCGACAGCGCATAGGCGAGATAACGCTCCTCCAGCGCAGAGCGCAGGCCGACCGTTTCAACATCATCCCCGCCGGGGGGCGGTGGCGCCGATTTTCCCATGAGGGGTGGTTAGCGGAAGGGATGAGTCGGAGCAATCGCCCCTACGGGACGCTGCATGCTGCGACATACGCATCCCTCGCATCAGGGATCATTATTCCCCTCGGCTCGTAGACATCGCGGGCGAGGAAGAAGCCGGTGAGCCTGAACCCGGCCGCCACGTCTTCGGGGCGCGGATGGGCGTTGATGGACGACGAAATGAGGAAGGCCGGCAGCGGCAGCATCCGGTCCGCGTAAGGCGCGCCCGCCTCCGCGCAGACGGCGCAGGCCGAGCGCGGCGAGACATAGATGAGATCGGTTGCGGCGCCCGTTGCGGCACAGCGCGACAGATCGAGCCCGAAGCCGAGTTCGGCCAGCATCGCAAGCTCGAACCGCACCATCAGCGCCGGGCCGATCTCCGGATCGCCGAGATTGTCGAGCACGATGCCGAGCGTGTCGAAGAGACCGGGATGCGGATCGCGCTCGGGCAGCAGCCGCGTCAGTGCCGACAACCAGGTGAGACCGAACAGCGAGGCACGGCTTTCCATCAGTTCGGCGGCGCGCAGATGAAGGCCTTCCAGCGCGTAATTACCCAGATGTTCGTCGAGCCGAGCGCGCCATTCGGCCCGCACGAGATTTCCGGGCTGGAGAACGGGCCTTTGCGTGCGTGAGCGCCCGCCGCGCACAAGGCCGAGATGGCGGCCATGCTCCTTCGTCAGAAGCTCGACGATGACCGAGCTTTCGCCATGCGGCCGGGCGGAGAGAATTACGCCTTCGTCGGACCAGTGCATGCGTCACCCGTATATCCCCGAAGGCGCAGAGCGCCTTTCCGAGCCCCATACTCCGCAGCATAAGGGCTTTAGTCGCACCTTCACGGCGTATGGGTCCCGGGCCCGATGCTGCGCATCGCCCCGGGACATGCGGCGTATCACTTCGGCATTTCCAGGCCCATCTCCCGGTAACGCTCGGGATCGTCGGCCCAGTTCTCGCGCACCTTGACGAACAGGAAGAGGTGTACGGGCTGTTCGGCGACCTCCGCGATCTCCTGCCGGGCCAGCATGGAGATGGCCTTGATGGTTTCGCCGCGCTTGCCGATCACGATTTTCTTCTGGCTTTCCCGCTCCACGAAAATGGTCTGCTCGACGCGGGCGGAGCCGTCCTTGCGGACTTCCCATTTCTCGGTTTCGACCGTCGAGGAATAGGGTAATTCCTCGTGCAGGCGCATGAACAGCTTCTCGCGCGTGATCTCGGCGGCGAGCATGCGCAGCGGAAGATCGGACATCTGGTCTTCAGGGTAAAGCCACGGCCCTTCCGGCATCTCGCCGGCCAGCCATGTCTTGAGATCCTCCACGCCGTCACCGTTCTGTGCCGAGATCATGAACGTACGCACGAACGCGGATTTGGCGTTGGCTTCTTCCGTCAGCTTCAGAAGCTGCTCACGCTTCACGAGATCGATCTTGTTGAGCACGAGAAAAACCGGCCGCCTGATCTGGCCGAGCTGTTCGAGCATTTTCAGCGCCCCGTCGTCGAGGCCCTTCTTGGCGTCGATGAGAACGCCGACGAGATCGGCATCCTTGGCCCCGCCCCAGGCGGTCGAAACCATTGCGCGGTCGAGCCGCCGCTTCGGGTCGAAAATGCCGGGCGTATCGACGAAGATGATCTGGCTTTGCCCCTCGGCCACGATGCCGCGCACGAGCGCGCGCGTCGTCTGCACCTTGTGGGTGACGATCGACACCTTGGCGCCGACAAGCGCGTTGAGAAGCGTCGATTTTCCGGCGTTCGGCGCGCCGATCAGCGCGACAAAGCCGCAGCGTGTCTCCGCTTCGTTCATTTCGTTTTTTCCGTCCATATGCCTTCGCGGTGCAGGAAAGCCTCGGCCGCAAGCTGTTCGGCGACGCGTTTACTTCGTCCCTCGCCGCGCGCGGGATCGAGCCCTTCGACATCGACCTCGACGCGAAACAGCGGGCTGTGATCCGGCCCCTCGCGGTGAACCTCGCGGTAGACCGGCACGCCGAGCCCGCGCCCGAGCGTCCATTCCTGCAAAGCGGATTTGCCATCGCGCAGCGGACGGCGCGGATGCATCATGCGCTCGCGCCAGTTCGCCTCGATGAGCGCGCCCGCAGCATCCATGCCACCATCAAGATAGATAGCGGCGATGACGCTCTCGCACAGATCGGCCAGGAGCGCCTTCTTCTTGCGGCCGCCGCTTCTCGACTCGGCAGGGCCGAGCCGCATGGCGGCGTCGAGACCGAGCGACAGCGCAACTTCCGCGCAGGTTTCCGCGCGCACGAGATCGGCCAGACGGCGCGAAAGCTCGCCCTCGTCCTCGTCCGGAAACTGCGCGAACAGCATTTCCGACACGCACAGGCCGAGCACACGGTCGCCGAGAAATTCGAGCCGTTGATAGGAATCGTTGCGCGTATTGGCGTTCTTCGTCGCGCTGATATGGGTCAGCGCGCGGTCAAGAAGTTCCGGATTCTCGAATGTATGGCCCAGGCGCGCTTCCAGCGTGTCGCGGGCGGCAGCGCGTGGATTACTGGCCATCAGAGCAAGGTGAAGATGCGGGACCAGCGCACGGTCCACGGCCAGGACCAGACGGCCCAGGCGTGATTGCCCTCCTCGACCGAGAAGAAGATGATCTCGGCGCGGCCGACCAGGTTCTCGTAAGGCACATAGCCCACCGCGGACAGGACGCGGCTGTCGGTGGAATTGTCGCGGTTGTCGCCCATCATGAAGTAATGCCCGGCGGGCACTTCATAGACCGGCGTGTTGTCATAAAAGCCGTTGTCGACGATATCGAGCGTCTCATAGGTCACGCCGTTGGGCAGCGTTTCCTTGAAGCGCGGCACGCGCACCTTGCGGCCCGAGGGCTCTTCCTCGATCCAGTCGTCCATACGCTCCTTCGGCACCGCCTGGCCGTTGATGTGCAGAACGCCCTCGCTCATCTGGATCTTGTCGCCCGGCAGGCCGATCACGCGCTTGATGTAATCGGTCGAATTGTCGCTCGGCAGCTTGAAGACGACGACATCGCCGCGCTCGGGCGTGGCGCCCCAGATGCGGCCGTCGAACAGAGGCGGCGAGAACGGGATCGAGAACCGGCTGTAGCCATAGGCATATTTCGAGACGAAGAGATAATCGCCGACGAGCAGCGTTTCCTTCATCGAGCCGGAGGGAATGGAAAAGGGCTGGAACAGGACGGTGCGGATGACCACCGCGATGATCAGCGCATGGGCGATGACCCGAAGGGTTTCAAGAAACCCGCCCTCTTCCTTCTTCTTCGCCGCCACAGCCGCACGCCTCTCGCTCTGATCCTGCATCCGGCCTACCTCATATCGAGAGGATGCACCCTACCCTGGGCGCTCCTGCTTAGACGTTTACCCGCCACGCCACAACGGCTCACGGCCGGTCCGGCACGGCGGTGATGATTACCAGCGCCTGGGCCATCGGGTATTCGTCGGTGATGGTGACATCTATGCGCGCCGTGTGTCCCGGCGGCGTGAGGGCATCCAGGTGTTTCCGTGCCCCCCCGGTTAATTCCAGAGTTGGGCGGCCCGAAGGCAGGTTCACGACGCCCATATCGCGCCAGAACGTGCCGCGCCGGAAGCCCGTGCCGAGCGCCTTGGAACAGGCCTCCTTGGCGGCGAACCTCTTGGCATAGGTGGCGATTCGCTCCGCCCGGCTCTCGGCCTTCTTCTGTTCGAGGGGGGTGAAAACCCGCTGGATGAAGCGGTCGCCGAAGCGCCCGAGAGTCTTTTCGATACGGCGGATATCGATCAGGTCCGAGCCGATGCCGAGAATCACGCCGCCGCTCCCGCCGCCGTCCGGCCGCTCGTCATGGCGGCGCGCATCCGTGCGATGGCGGTCCCGAAGCCGGTGAAGATCGCTTCGCCGACAAGGAAATGGCCGATATTCAGCTCCGCGATTTCGGGCAGCGCGCAGATCGTTTCCGCGCTGTCGTAATCGAGGCCATGGCCGGCGTGGATTTCGAGGCCGAGCGAAGTTCCCAAGGTGGCCGCAGCTTTCAGGCGCTCGAATTCAGCCGCCGCCTTCGCCGTCTCGCCTGCCATCAGGGCATTGCACCATGTGCCGGTATGCAGTTCGACCACCGGCGCGCCGAGCGCGGCGCAGGTTTCGAGCACGTCCCGGTCCGGCTCCACGAACAGCGAGACGCGGATGCCCGTATCGTTCAAGGATTTGATGGACGGGGCGAGCGTGGCTTTCTGGCCGATGACGTCGAGCCCGCCTTCGGTCGTGCGTTCCTCGCGGCGCTCCGGCACGAGACAGCAGGCATGGGGCTTCAGACGCGCTGCCAGAGCAAGCATTTCCGGCGTCGCCGCCATTTCGAAATTAAGCGGCGCGGGCAGAGCGCGCAGCGCCTCCATATCGGCATCGCGGATATGGCGGCGGTCCTCGCGCAGATGGGCGGTGATGGAATCGGCGCCCGCTTCCAGCGCAGCGCGCGCCGCGCGCACGGGATCGGGATGGGCGCCGCCGCGCGCATTACGCACGGTCGCGACATGATCGACATTGATGCCGAGGCGCACGGATTTCATTGGCGTCCCTTTCTGCGGTGGCGCGCGGCCACCAGCGCACGAACCGGAAAATAGACCGCAAGGCCGAGCGCCGTACCGACGATTACGCTGCCGAGCACAAGCGGCTCAAGAAAGGGCTGCAGCGCCGCCCAGGAATGCTGCTCGATCAGCGCGGAAGCCGAGAAATGCGCGTGCGAATGCAGCAGAAGCGCGCCCGCTTCATAGGACGCCGCCCAGAACAGAGGCAGTGTGAACGGATTGGCCAGAGTGGTCACAGCCGCCGCTGCAAGAACGCTGCCGCCAAGCACGAAAGCGAGCACCGCCGCGATGATGTAATGAAAACCGAGGAACGGGCTGAAGGCCGCGAACACGCCGGCGGCGGCACCGGCCGCCACCGCATGGGGCGAGCCAGCAACACGCATGAGCGCGGCGGCGCGATAGCGCAATGCGCGCGCCCAGCCGATGCGCGGCCAGAACATATCCTGAAACCGCTGCGGAAGGGATTTGGGCTGACGGCGGGCGAAATTCATGGCGGGGATATGCGCCCGGGCTGAGGCAAACTCAAGGCCGGGCCGCGGGGGGCCGGCCGGCCCTTCTCTCTCCAGACCGCGCGGAGGCGATGACGTCTAGGCCCCGCCTACGTTGAGCCCCCGCGAACCGGGCTTGGTCGGCGGAATGGCGGCGAGGTCCGGCGGGAGCTTGTCCGGCTCATAGGTGGGGATGGAAAGCGTGGCGAGCGCCACGAGATCGACCCCGAGCGCGGCCGTGCCGCCCGAACGGTCGATCAGGCAGGCGGCGCCCACGACCTTGCCGGGAAGGTCGGCGATGGCGGCAAGACATTCGCGCGATGACAGGCCGGTCGTGATGATGTCTTCGACCATGACGACGCGCGCGCCCTCGGGGATGGCAAAGCCGCGCCTCAGCCGGAACACGCCGTCCTCGCGCTCCACGAACACGGCCTTGGCGTTGAGATGGCGCGCGGTCTCATAGCCGGGAACGATGCCGCCGACGGCGGGCGAGACGACATAATCGATGGGCCCGAACGCGGCCGCGATCTTTTGGGCGAGCGCCCGGCACAGGATCTCGGTGCGCGCCGGGTCCTGGAAGACGAACATTTTCTGCAGGAAGACGGGGCTGCGCAGCCCGGACGAGAGCACGAAATGCCCTTCAAGCAGCGCACCCGCTTCGCGGAAGTGATTGAGTACCTCGTCTTCGGTCATGTCTTGTTCCTGTCAGCAACGCCCACGGTCTTCACCCTGAGGAGCACCCGAAGGGTGCGTCCCGAAGGCGGGCGGAAAGCTCGGTATTCGCGGCCCATCCTTCGAGACGCGATGCTTCGCATCGCTCCTCAGGATGAGGATGTATGCGCGGCACCATCACCCATTCACCCGTTCGATGCTCGATATCACATCCGAGCGCTTGAGGTCGCGGATGATCTCGTTGAGATGCTTGAGATCGTGCACGCCGAGATCGAGCGTGATCTCGTGAAAATCCGGCGACATGGCCGACATGGCGATGTTGTCGACATTGCCGTCGTGCTTGGCGATCGCACCGGTAATGACGGCCAGTGAGCCCGGCTCGTTGACGCAGGTCATGCGGATGCGCGCCGGAAAGCGCAGCACTTCCGCCGCCTCCATGTCCCAGCGCACATCGATCCAGCGTTCGGGCTGGTCTTCGTAGGTCGCAAGCTCGGGCGACTGGATCGGATAGATCATCACGCCCTGCCCCGGCGTCAGGATGCCGACGATGCGGTCGCCCGGCACCGCACCGCCGTTCGGGGCGAAACGCACAGCAAGATCGGACCTGAGGCCGACGACCGGAAGCGCCGAGCCGTTGGCAGTCGATATCGCGCCGGCATTGATCTCGCGCAGGGTCGCGCCGTGCTTGACGGCCTGCCCGCCCGGCACCTTCTTCGAGCGCCGCGAGGCGGGACGGTCGGCCTTCACCTCGGGATAAACGGCGCGCACCACATCGTTGGCGAGCATTTCACCGCGCCCGACCTCGCCCATCACCTCCTCGACGGACTGGCGCGCCAGACGCGAGAGCGAGCTTTTCAGGAGATCGTCGGAATATTCCTTGCCGGTGCGCTGGAAAGCCCGCTCGACGATATGGCGGCCGAGACCGGCATATTGCGCGCGCACCGCAGCGCGCGTTGCGCGGCGGACGGCGGCGCGCGCCTTGCCCGTACGCACGATCCTCTCCCAGGCCGCCGGCGGTTGGGTCTGCCCCTCGGCTCGGATGATCTCCACCTCGTCGCCGTTGTGCAGTTGCGACATCAGCGGCGCGGAGCGTCCGTTGATCTTCGCTCCGACGCAGGAATTGCCGACATTGGTGTGGATTTCATAGGCGAAATCGATCGGCGTCGCCCCGCGCGGCATGGCGATCAGCTTGCCCTTGGGCGTGAAGCAGAAAACCTGATCCTGAAAGAGTTCGAGCTTGGTGTGTTCCAGAAACTCTTCGGGACTGTCGCCTTCCGAGACGAGTTCCATGGTGCGGCGCAGCCAGTCATAGGCGCGGCTGTCCTTGGCGAGCGCGGCGCGCTCGTCCTCCGTCGCGCCGTCCTTGTAGAGCGGATGGGCGGCGATGCCGTATTCGGCGATCCGGTCCATATCCTCGGTGCGGATCTGCAGTTCGACGCGCTGATGGCCGGGGCCAATGACCGTCGTGTGCAGCGACTGATAATCGTTCTGCTTGGGCGTCGAGATATAGTCCTTGAAGCGGCCGGGAACCGTCGGCCATTGCGTATGGACGATGCCGAGCGCGCGATAGCATTCCTCGACGCTGCCGACGATGATGCGGAAGCCGAAAATATCCGAGAGCTGCTCGAAGGCGATGGCCTTGCGCTCCATCTTGCTCCAGATCGAATAGGGCTTCTTCTCGCGGCCGAGAATGTCGGCCTGGATGCCGTTCTCGAACAGCTTCTTGGCAAGCGCCTTTTCGATCGTGTCGATAATGTCGCTGGAGCGCGCGCGCAAGTGCGCGAGGCGGTCGCGGATCGTCTTGTAGGCTTCCGGAAACAGCGCGCCGAACGCCAGATCCTCCAGCTCCTCGCGCATTTCCTGCATGCCCATACGGCCGGCGAGCGGCGCATAGATATCCAGAGTCTCCTGGGCGATGCGGCCGCGCTTTTCCTCCGGCACGTAATGCAAAGTGCGCATATTGTGCAGACGGTCAGCGAGCTTGACCATGAGGACGCGAACATCCTCCGAAATGGCCAGCAGCAGCTTGCGCAGGTTCTCCGCCTGCGCGGCCTCTTTCGAAACGAGATCGAGCTTCTTCAGTTTGGTCAGGCCGTCGACCAATTGCCCGATCTGCGGGCCGAACAGCTTGTCGACCTCCGCGCGCGTCGTGCTCGTATCCTCGATCGTGTCGTGCAGCAGCGCCGCGACGATGGAGGCATCGTCGAGCTTGAACTCGGTCAGGATGCCCGCGACTTCGAGCGGATGGGAGAAATAGGGATCGCCCGAGGCGCGCGTCTGCCCGCCATGCGCCTTCATCGCATAGACATAGGCGCGGTTGAGCAGCGCCTCGTCGGTATGCGGATTGTATTTCCGGACGCGGTCGACGAGCTCGTATTGGCGGATCATGCTGGGCGACGGCCTCCTTAAGCCGCTGCCTTTATATGATGTTTTCGGAGGCGGAAGGGCAAGGGCGCTTTCCCTCTCTCCTCGTGGGAGAGCGCGCCTCGAAACCTTTGGCTTCGAGCGGGGAGAGGGGTCACAGGTTCAAATCAAGTTCCCGCAACCAAAGCATAATCCCTCACCCGGCAGCCGCTACGCGGCTTGCCGACCCCGGATCAAGTCCGGGGCAGGCTCTCTAAGCAAGCGGGAGAGGAGAAATTACTCGCCCTCGTCGTCCTGGCTGGTATCGACGGGCGGCGCCAGGCCTTCGAGGCCGCGCAGCAGGTCTTCCTCGGTCATGCGGTCGAACGCGACATCGGCATCGTCGCCGCCCGAGGTCAGCATCGGAACGGATTCGGGTTCCGGCTCATCGACTTCGACATGTTTCTGCAGGGAGTGGATCAGGTCTTCCTTCAGATCCTCGGCCTTGATGGCCTCGTCCGCGATCTCGCGGAGCGCAACGACCGGGTTCTTGTCGTTGTCGCGGTCCACCAGCAGGGGCTGGCCGCCGGCAATGTTGCGGGCACGGTGGCCGGCCAGAAGGACCAGCTCAAAACGATTTTCGACCTTGTCGATGCAATCTTCGACGGTAACGCGGGCCATGGGCGGCCTTTCTCGAGAGAGTCGGGTACGGGATTTGAGGCTCAAATACCCTCAAGCCGCCGGGGTTTCAAGGTTCAGCACCCTTCGGACATGCAGGATCGGGCAGATTTGCTCCAGTTTGGACCGGCAAGGCCGGCCGAGTTCGCCGGCCCTCCGACTGTGCCATGGGTCAGGGCTCGATCTTGAGCACCGCTTTCATCGTGGGATGGAAGCGGCAAAAATAGGCGAAAGACCCCGGTTTTTCGGCCGTCATGCTGCCCTGCCCGCCGGCCGGCAGATCGATGTCGAAACCTCCATCGCGCGCCGTCGCGGTGTGGCGGAACATATCCTTGTTCCGCCAGATGACAATATCGCCGACATGCACATCCGCCGGGGCGGCCGCGAACGCCATATTCGCGACCTCGATCACATGCGTCCGCGGCTCGGCCTGCGCCGCCGCAAGCGGCAGCAGCAGACCGAGAACGCAAGCGGCAAGCGCCGCCCGGTTCACTTCACCTCCTCCGCCAGATGCTCGGCGTGGGTCTGATGCTCGGTGAAGAGCTTCAGACCGGTTTCGAGCAGGCTCTTGAGTTCGGCATTGTCGGCGGACGGAATGAGGACATCCTTCAGCGCGCCGTTGACAGTCGCGTGGAAGGCGATCTCGTTCTGCACATACGCCTTGTCGAACGCCGCGCCGTCGAGCCTGGCAAGTTCGGCATGCTTGGCCGTGGCCGCTTCGACCAGAGACTGGCTGGTGGGATTGTCCTCGGGCGTGACGCCGAGCTTCTTGACGAGAGCCAGAGCGGTGTCGTTCACCGCCGTATGGTCGCGCTTCATCGTTTCCGCGAAGGCACGAACATCCTCGTTCTTCGATTTCGCCAGCGCCTGCTCGGCGGCCTTCACGTCAATATCGCCGGCCGTATAGGCGATATGGGCGATCTGGGAATCGGTCGGCCCCTCCGCCTGTGCGAGAGCCGAAACGCACGTGGCGAGCGCGAAAGCGGTGGCGAGTGCGAACTCTTTCATCATGTCAATTCTCCATGGGCCGCACGCACGGATGGCGGCGGCAACACGCATTGGATGGCGTCGGGCCGGGAAAGTTCCCGGGAACCTTTTCGGCGAAGCCCCATCCAATGGCCGGGACACGATGAGGAAGGACGGACTCCATGCACGGCACGATCCAGCGGGCGGCGCCCGGCACGGCGGAACAGGAGACGCGGCCGAGCCGCAGCGAGGCCGAGAATGCGGTGCGCACTCTCCTGCGATGGGCGGGCGACACACCGACCCGCGAAGGGCTTGCGGAAACGCCGGCCCGGGTCGTGCGCGCTTATGAGGAATGGTTCGAAGGCTACGAACAAGACCCGGCCGCACTTCTGGCCCGCACCTTCGAGGAGGTCGGCGGCTATGACGAGATGGTCATCCTGCGCCGCATTCCGTTCGAATCCTGCTGCGAGCACCATATGGCGGCGATCCGCGGCAGTGTGGATATCGGCTATCTGCCGCGCGGCCGCGTGGTCGGCATTTCGAAGCTCGCCCGCGTCGTCGATGCGTTCGCGCGCCGCCTTCAGGTGCAGGAGCGGCTCACCGCCGAAATCGGCAACGTCATCACCGAGGTGCTGGAGCCGCGCGGCGTCGGCGTGGTCGTTCGCGCGACCCATGCCTGCATGTCGACGCGCGGCGTGCGCAAACATGGCGTCGATATGGTCACCTCGCATATGCTGGGAGCGTTCCGCGACGACGCCGCGACCCGCCGGGAATTCCTGGCCGCGCTGGCACTGCCGGAGGTCTGACATGAGCCACGCACCCGATCTCGACCGGCTGGACGAGCGGCCCGACAGCGAATTGATCGCGTTGACCGTGAGCGGCATGACGGAGGCGTTCGGCGCCATCATCACCCGCTACAACCAGCGTCTTTACCGCGTCGCGCGCACGATCCTGCACGACAATGCCGAAGCCGAAGACGCGGTGCAGGATGCCTATCTGCGCGCCTTCACCGGGCTGAAGGACTTTCGCGGCGAGGCCGGTCTCGGCACGTGGCTCACGCGGATCGCCGTCAACGAATCCCTGAGCCGCCTGCGCCGGCGGCGCAAAAGCGAGCCGCTCGATGATGTTGCGCCGTCAGGGCGTACGGCGGAGGCGGAAATTCTGGTCTTTCCCGGAGCGCAGCGCCCGATGAATCCCGAACAGAGCCTCGCAATCGGCGAAGTCCGCCATCTGCTGGAACGCGCGATCGACGATCTGCCTCCGGCCTTCCGCATTGTGTTCGTGCTGCGCGACATCGAAGGGCTGAGCGTCGAGGAAACCGCCGACCAGCTCGATCTGGCGGAGGCCACCGTAAAGACACGGCTGTACCGGGCCCGACGGCGGCTGCGCAAAAGCCTCGACGACACGGTTTCGTCGGCGCTGCGCGATACGTTCCCGTTCCGCGGAGCCCGGTGCGAACGGATCCGGACCAATGTCCTGGCACGGATCGCGCAGCGGACCGGCCGCTCTTCTCCCGCGTCTTGACACGCCGGTCCCCTCGCCCGCATCTTCCCATGAATATTGCAATGTCGGACGCGCATTTTCTGTCCGGGGATTTTTTCAGCGATTTTCCGCAAGGTTAGAAGGCGCTGATCTTGTCTTCGCGGCGCGCCGGTCGCATTCCGCCCAACCGCACGGGATCATATGGCCAACAATATTCCGAAAATCGCGCTGTTCATCGATGGCGCAAATTTTTACTCGACCGCGAAAACATGCGGCTTCGACGTGGATTACCGCAAGCTGCTCAAGGAATTTGCGAGCTATGGCGAGTTGATCCGCGCCTATTACTACACCGCCATGGTCGAGGATCAGGAATATTCCTCGCTGCGGCCCCTGATCGATTGGCTCGACTACAACGGCTATACGGTCGTGACCAAGCCGACCAAGGAATATGTCGACGGCGCGACGGGGCGCCGGAAGGTCAAGGGCAATATGGACGTCGAACTGACGATCGACGCCCTGTCGCTGGCCGAACGTGCCGACAAGATTTTCCTGTTTTCCGGCGACGGCGATTTCCGCGCGCTGGCCGAGGCATTGCAGCGCAAGGGCGTGCGGGTGACGGTGGTCTCGTCGGTCCAGACCCAGCCGGCCATGTGCGCCGACGAGTTGAGACGCCAAGCCGACGAATTCCTCGATCTGATGGAGCTTGCCGCCAAAATCGGCCGCCCGGCCTCGGACCGGCCCGACCGCCTGCCCCGCTTCGTGCGCGGAGCCGCCGGTGAGGACATCGACGTCTGACCGCCATGCCCGCCGCCGCAACATCCATCGCCGCGCCGCGCCAGCCGCCGCGCGATTGCCCGCTCTGCCCGCGCCTCGTCGCCTTCCGCCAGAAATGGCGCAAGGAGGCGCCCGATTGGCACAACGCGCCGGTGCAGAGTTTCGGCCCCCAGAGCGCGCGCCTTCTCATCGTCGGTCTGGCACCCGGCCTTCAGGGCGCGAACCGCACCGGCCGCCCCTTCACCGGAGACTGGGCGGGTGATCTGCTTTACGCCACCCTGCTCGATTTCGGCTTCGCCAAAGGCGTCTATGACGAACGGCCGGACGACGGGCTCGAACTCGTCGATGCGCGCATCGTCAATGCCGTGCGCTGCGTGCCGCCACAAAACAAGCCGACGGGCGCCGAAATCAATACATGCCGCGCTTTTCTTGAAGACGAATTCACCCTGCCCAATCTGCAGGCTGTGATCCTGCTCGGGCGCATCGCGCATGACAGTACGCTGCGTATGCTCGGCATCAAGGCGGCGGCGGCCCCCTTCGGCCACGGCGCCGAGCATGAGGCGGGAAGCCTCCGCCTCTTCGACAGCTATCACTGCTCCCGGTACAACACGAACACGGGACGGCTGACCGAAGACATGTTCCGCGCCGTATTCACACGCGCTCGTGAACACCTCGCCGCCCACAGCCGCTAAACCGCTCGCGTCAAAGCCCTTTTGCCGAAGGCTCGCCACGCCTTCGCCACGTTTCCCACGACAGATTAACGAATGATCTCGTGCGCGGGTTGGCATCGCGGGAACGATCACATATAAATCTCCCGGACTCGCAGACAGAAAATCTGCGTTTCACCTACGTATCCGTGAATACCTCTGGTTCGTATGCACTTATGCAAGCTGTGCGGATACAGCGAGATAAAAATATCTATCTTGCAAATTGAAGGAATTTACTTTCGGGACCGCGATCCGAAACGGGTGGTTATTACATAATGCAAGAAACAAGCGAGGCGTTACTCGCCACTTCCTCTCCCGAGGATAGCGCGAAACCTTCCGAAAACGGCGGCCGCGCCAAAATTGTGGTGCAAAACGTCTACAAGGTCTTCGGCAAGCGCGTTCCTACCGCGATCGCCATGATCCGCGACGGCAAGGACAAGGCGGAAATCCACGCCGAAACCGGCTGCACCGTCGGCGTCAAGGACGCCAGCTTCACCATCAATGAAGGCGAGATCTTCGTCGTGATGGGCTTGTCCGGCTCGGGCAAGTCCACCGTGCTGCGCCTGCTCAACCGGCTGATCGAACCGACGCTCGGCAGCATCCTCATCGACGGCGAGGACGTCACGAAGATGGGCCGGCGCGAGCTGATCGAGCTGCGCCGCCGCGATATGAGCATGGTGTTCCAGTCCTTCGCGCTGCTGCCGAACCGCACGGTCCTCGACAATTGCGCCTTCGGGCTCGAAGTCGCCGGCGTCGGGCTGGAGGAGCGGCAGGCCAAGGCGATGAAGGCGCTCGAGGCTGTCGGCCTTGCGGCGTACGCCGCGAGCCGGCCGGACGAACTGTCCGGCGGCATGCGCCAGCGCGTCGGCCTTGCACGCGCGCTTGCGAGCGAGCCGACCATACTTCTCATGGACGAAGCCTTCTCCGCGCTCGACCCGCTGATCCGCACCGAAATGCAGGATGAGCTTCTGCGCCTTCAGGCCGAGAACAGCCGCACCATCGTCTTCGTCAGCCACGACCTCGACGAGGCCATGCGGATCGGCGACCGGATCGCGATCATGCAGCACGGCGATGTCGTGCAGGTCGGTACGCCCGAAGAGATCGTGATGAATCCGGCGAACGATTACGTCCGCTCGTTCTTCCGCAATGTCGATGTCAGCCAGGTATTCACCGCCGGAGACATCGCGCGCCAGACGCAGGTGACGGTGATCGAGCGGCCCGGCTCCAATATCCATGCCGCGCTCGACCGCATGCAGCGGCACGACCGCGATCTGGCCATCGTCGTCAGCCGCAACCGTCAATACCAGGGCATGGTGACGACCGAATCTCTGGCCGAGGCCGTCCGGAGCAAAGCGCAGGACCCGTTCCACAAGGCCTATCTGCCGGACATCGCACCGATTGCCGCGTCCGCGCCTCTGACCGACATCGTCTCGGTCGTCGCCGAAAGCCGCTGGCCCGTTCCCGTGACGAATGACAATGGCCGCTATGTCGGCGCCATCTCGAAATCCTCCCTGCTGCTGACGCTCGACCGCGGCAACTGACACGCGAAGGACACGTCATGACGCTTGATCCGGGGATCGGCGATTTCGCCGACACGATCGTCAATTACACGCTCGACAATTATTCGCCGGTGCTCGACGCCATCGCCGAGGGAATCGGCTTCATAACGGACGGCATCAAGGCCGGGCTTCTGGCCCTGCCCGCGCCCGTCGCCATCGGCCTTCTGGTTCTGCTGGCGCTGTGGCGCGTCGGCGTCGGATTCGCGCTGTTCACCGTCGCCGCCCTCACGATCATTTCCGGCATGGGCCTGTGGGTACAGACCATGGAGACGCTGGCGCTGGTCATCGCCGCCACGTTGATCGCGCTTGCCATCGGCGTACCGCTCGGCATCGCGATGGCGCGCAAGGACATCGTTGCGACGCTCGTGCGCCCGGTGCTCGATCTGATGCAGACCATGCCGGCTTTCGTCTATCTCATTCCGGCCGCCATGTTCTTTGGCCTCGGCGCCGTGCCCGGCACGATCGCAACCGTGATCTTCTCCATGCCGCCCGTCGTCCGACTGACCGATCTCGGCATCCGTCAGGTACAGGCGGAATATGTCGAAGCCGGCCTCGCCTTCGGCTGCACGGACCGGCAGCTTCTGTGGAAGGTGCAGTTTCCGCTGGCCATGCCATCCATCATGGCCGGCATGAACCAGACCATCATGCTGTCGCTGTCCATGGTCGTCATCGCCAGCATGATCGGCGCCGGCGGCCTCGGCAACACCGTATTGACGGGCATTCAGCGGCTCGATGTCGGCCTCGGTTTCGAGGGTGGCCTCGCCGTCGTCGTGCTCGCCGTCATTCTCGACCGCGTGACGCAGAGCGTCGGGCGCGCCAGCGCATTCGGAACCGCGGTGCGCGCTTTGTTTTCGCGCAAGCCGGACGGCGCGGCCAAGCCCGCCTGAGATTTCATTCCGGCAACCAGAAACCTCAAAGAAGGAGACTGACATGAAGAAACTTCTGTCCGCCGCCGTCATGGCCACCGCCCTGGCGGGCCTTATGGCCGCCCCCGCCGCCGCGCAGGACAAGACCGTCAAGATCGGCGCGGTCGCGTGGGCCGATGCCGAATTCGTCTCTACGCTCGCGCAGACCGTCATCAATGAGCGCTTCGAGGGCGTCAAAGCCGAGATCACGCAGCTCGATATCGCGCCGCTGTTCCAGGGCCTCGCCAAGGGCGATCTCGATGTGACGCTCAATGTCTGGCTGCCGGGAACGCATGCCGATTACTGGGAGCGCGTGGGCAAGGATGTCGTTACGCTCGGCGTTACCTATACCGGGGCCAAACTGGGCTGGGTCGTCCCCACCTACATTCCGGAGGACCAGATCTCCTCGATTGCCGACCTGAAGAAGAACGAGGTCAAGGACAAGCTGAAAGGCAAGGTGCAGGGCATCGACCCCGGCGCGGGCCTGACGCGCCTGTCGAAGGAAGCCATCGACAAATACGATCTCGGCTACGAACTCGTAACGGCAAGCGATGCCGCGATGACGGCCGCGCTCGACCGCGCCATCCGCCGCAAGGACTGGATCGTCGCGACGGGCTGGAGCCC
Source organism: Pseudomonadota bacterium (assembly GCA_023388965.1). Taxonomy (GTDB): domain Bacteria; phylum Pseudomonadota; class Alphaproteobacteria; order Rhizobiales; family Methylopilaceae; genus Flaviflagellibacter. The sequence goes on from JAEWFF010000028.1 coordinate 118,027, forward strand.
GCACTGGATGTTCGGCGCCTATGAGCTGCGCTATATCGACGATCCGGAGAACGCACTCGGCGGAGTCGAGCGGGTCTATACGGTGGCGCGCAAGGGCTTCCAGACCGACAATCCCGATGTCGCGGAATTCCTGATGCGCATGCATCTTCCCATCGCCGAACTCGAGGCGGCGATGTTCGATGCGCGCGAAACCTCGGTGCAGGACGCCGTGAACAAGTATATCGAGGCCAACAAGGCCCGCGTCGATTACTGGGTGACGGGCGAGATCGGCTCGTAACGACGCCGCTCGCAGAATCAAAAGCCCCGCTTCGGCGGGGCTTTTTTCTAGCTGCGTTCCTTCAGAAGGCGCCGCTTCTCGCGGTCCCAGTCACGCTGCTTCTCTGTCGCGCGCTTGTCGTGCAGCTTCTTGCCCTTGCCGAGGGCGAGTTCGACCTTCGCCATGCCGCGCTCGTTGAAATAGAGCTTGAGCGGCACGATCGTCATGCCCTCGCGCTGCACCGCGTTCGCCAGCTTCGCGATCTCGCGCTTGTGCAGCAGCAGTTTGCGCGGTCGCTTCGTTTCATGATTGAAGCGGTTGGCCTGCAGATATTCCGGTATGTACGCATTATAGAGATAAAGCTCGCCGCCATATTCGGCCGCGTGGCTTTCGGCGATGCGCGCCTTGCCTTCGCGCAGGCTCTTCACCTCGGTGCCCGTAAGCTGGATACCGGCCTCGAACGTCTCCCCGATCTCGTAATGATAGCGGGCCTGGCGATGATCGGCGACGACCTTGCGGTTCGGCTCCGCTTTTTTTGCGCTCATGCGTTCAGAATGCCCGCATGGCGCATGGCGGCGTGAATGAGATCGCGCGCGCCCTTCGTCGCGGGCATGAGCGGCAGGCGCACTTCATCCGCGATCTTGCCGAGCGCGGCGAGGCCGGCCTTGGCGCCGGCAACGCCCGGCTCCACGAACACCGCATGGTGCAGCGGGATCAGCCGGTCCTGAATGACGTTGGCCTTTTCGTAATCGCCGGCAAGCGTCGCGGCCTGCAATTCGGCGCACAGGCGCGGAGCGATGTTCGACGTCACCGAAATGCAGCCCTGGCCGCCGGCGGCGTTGAAGGCGAGCGCCGTCATGTCCTCGCCCGAAAGCTGGATGAAATCCTTGCCCATCGCATCGCGCTGCAGGCTGACGCGCGCGACATTGCCCGTCGCATCCTTCACGCCGGCGATGTTCTTCAATTCCGCCAGCCGCGCCATGGTCTCGACCGACATGTCGACCACGCTGCGCGAGGGGATGTTGTAGATGATGATCGGAATGCCGATCGCGTCGTTGACCGCCTTGAAGTGCTGGTAGAGCCCCTCCTGGGTCGGCTTGTTGTAATAGGGCGTCACGACGAGCGCGGCGTCCGCACCGGCCTTTTCGGCATAGCGGGCGAGATCGATAGCCTCGCGGGTCGAGTTCGAGCCCGCGCCGGCGATGACCGGCACGCGGCCCCTGGCCTCGTCCACGCAGATCTTCACGACGGTGCGATGCTCATCATGGCTCAGGGTCGGGCTTTCGCCGGTCGTGCCGACGGGAACGAGGCCGTTGACCCCCTCCTCAATCTGCCAGCTCACGAAATCGCGGAAGGATTTCTCGTCCACCACTCCGTCGCGGAACGGCGTCACCAGCGCGGTGAACGATCCCTTGAACGGGGCATGGTGAGACATGACGGATTTCCTCTCAGGTTTGGGGCCACAGCTTTAGACCCGCACCGGCGGCTGGGAAAGGGGGTCTTTCCCTCTACCCGTCTGAAAGTGAGCGAGCGCCTCCGAAACGCCCGGCCCTCATCCTGAGGAGGCGCGCCCCGATCGAGAATACCCGACATCGGGCGAGTCCGGCTCAGGATGACCTTTTGTGGAATTCCTGCCTTCGCAAGAGGGTCACGCTTTTGCCCCCATTTACATCGAGAGTGCGTCAATTGCCCGCGAGGGTTCCGCAAGTTAGCGTTTCGTAAACGCCGACGCGCGAGAGTTGGGCAATCCTTCGGAGAGAAGAGTGACCCAGAGACCGATCATTGCCGGCCTCTCGTTCTTGTTGGCGTCGACGTCCCCGATCTTCGCCCAGAATGTGCCCCTGCCCGCGCCCAATCCGTTCCGGGAGGCAGCCGCGCCCATGCCGGCGGCCGTGCCCGTGCCTGCTCCCGTCCCAGCGACGACTACTCCGGCGACAACGGTCCAGACAGGAGCAACCTCCGCGCCGGCTTCCATCAACGAAATTCTCGGCGTCGTGACGCCGAAGGCAGCCCCCGTTCAGGCCAGCGCCTTTGCGCCCATGAACCTGCCGTCGGTTCTGCCCTCGCTGATCGACCATGCCAGCCAGGCACCGGCCGCCTCCGTTTCCGCCGAGGCGCCGAAAATCCGGCAGGCCATCGTCCTTCTCGACAAGGGGCGCATTTCGGACGCGATGGGCGTGCGCGCGCAGCTCAAGGACAAATCCTCGCGCACTTTGTTCGACTGGCTGCTGATCCGCGCCGCCTCGCGCCAGGTCGGCTTCGAGACTATTGCTGGTTTTCTCAACGACAATCCGGACTGGCCGGCGCGTAACCTGATCCGCAAGCGCGCCGAGGAAGCGCTTTATCTCGAGGACAAGGACGCCGGCACGATCCGCGCTTTCCTCGGCGGCGAGGTTCCGCAAAGTGCGATGGGCAAACTGGCTCTGGCGCGGATTTCGCCCCGCGCTCAGGCCACGGCGCTGGTCAAGGAAGTCTGGCGTACGGACGGGCTGACGCCCGATGCCGAGAAGAAGGTTCTCGCCGAGTTCGGCGGCATGCTCGACCAGCAGGACCACGCCGCGCGCGCGGACTATTTCTTCTACAGGAATGAAGTGAACGCCGCGCAGCGCAATGCCGCGCGCGCAAGCTCGGCCTATCAGACCATCGCCAAGGCGCGCACCGCCGTCATCCGCAAGACCAAGGATGCGGATGCGCTGCTGAACGCCGTGCCGAACTCGGCGCGCAAGCATCCCGGATATCAATACGCGCTGATCGAGCGCCTGCTGCTGAAGGACAAGGACGCCGACGCCGCGAAGGTCATGGTCGAGGTGACGCGCGATCCCGGCGCGCTGGTCGATACCAAATCCTGGTGGGAGCGCCGCCGCTGGCTGGCGCGCGACATGCTCGATCTGGGCGATGCGAAAACCGCCTATCGCGTGGCGGCGGGCCATGCCAATACGCAGCGCGTCGACATCGCGGACGCGGAATTCCATGCCGGCTGGATCGCACTGCGCTTCCTCAACGATCCGGCAACGGCGAAGAAGCACTTCAACACCGTCATCCAGATGGGCACGACGCCGATCACGGGCTCGCGCGGTCAATACTGGATGGGCCGCGCCGAAGAGGCCGCCGGGAACGTCCAGTCCGCACAACATTACTTCCAGAGCGCCGCGCGCTTCGGCACGACCTATTACGGCCAGCTTGCCAAAGCGCGGCTCGGCGGCGGGCAGATCCAGGTTCAGCCGCTGGCAGTCTCCGCCTCGGCACGCGAGGCTTTTGCACGCAATTCCGCCGTGCGCGCGATCAAGCTGCTTTACGCGGCGGATGCGCGCGACAAGGCGATCCCGCTGTTCTTCGAGACGGCGGACGGCCTGCGCGATGCGCAGAGCCTGACCCTGCTGGCCGAGCTTGCCGACAAGAACAAGGACCCGCGCGCTCTGCTCGTCGTCGGCAAAGCGGGCGTGTCGAACGGTTTCCCGCTGGAGGCGGCAAGCTGGCCGACCAATGGCGTGCCGAAATTCACGCCGCGCGGGGACGCGATCGAGCCTGCCGTCGTCCACGCCATCGCGCGGCAGGAAAGCGCGTTTCACCCTGCGGCGGTATCGAGCGCGGGCGCACGCGGCCTGTTGCAGATGCTGCCGGCGACGGCCAAGCGCACGGCGCAGAAGATCGGCATGCCGTTCGAAACCGCAAAACTGACCTCCGACCCGCAGTTCAACGCCACGCTCGGCGCGGCGCATCTCGGCGAACTCGCCTCCAACTATGCCGGATCGTACATACTTACATTCGTTGCCTACAATGCCGGCCCCGGCCGTGTGAAGCAATGGGTGGAGCGCTATGGCGATCCGCGGGACCCGCGTGTCGATCCGGTCGACTGGGTCGAGCGCATCCCGTTCACCGAAACGCGCAATTACGTCATGCGGGTGATGGAGAACGTGCAGGTCTACCGCGCGCGCTTCGGCGTGCGCGCCGCCCCGACCATTGAGGCCGATCTCAGGCGCGGACGGAGCTAGAGGCTCAGAAGTCCCGTTTCATGCCGGCGGAGAGCGAAACCTCGCTTTCGGCCGGCGCGAAGCCGGAGACGAGTTCGCTGTAAAGAACGCTGAGGCCGAGATCCATGTTCTCGACCGGGTTCCAGAAAAAGCCGCCACCCACGGACACGATATTCGTCTGCGGCATGTTGTCCGTACGCAATGTCGAATAGCTCGCGCCGAAGCCGAGGCGCAAATCCTCGGACGCCTGGACACTGAGGCCGGCGCCAACCTCGCCGAATTGCCGGTTCTGGTAGAAGCCGCTCGTCAGCGGATCGTCGATGACACTGCCGGTCCACAGGCCGGGGCCAATGCGTCCCGAGGACAAAGGCGGCACGGCGGCGCCGTCGGCATAGCCGCCCTGCAGCCATGCATCCACCGGGCCGGGAAGATCGAAGTTCAGGCCGGTCATGACCGACCATCCGCCCTCCTCGCCGCCGGCCAATCCGGCGGGAAGCCCGGCTGCGGAGTTCGTGTTCCATTCCGGCTCGACCGCCGACACGACGCCGAACGCCGATGTGACCTGATTGACATCGGAGAGGCTGAAACAGGCCGTCACACCGCCAATGACGACCGGGCTTTCACCCTTGTCGGGACAGAGGTCGAAACGACCGGCCGGAGCGACGGCGAGGCCCGCTTCGGATGCCGCATCCGGCGCGGCCGGGCGCGCGGAGGCAGCCGCTTCCACGTCGAACGCAAAGGCCGGCGCCGCGCCCGCAAGGACGATGGCCAAAACCGAAGCCGAAACAAAAACCCTCATCGCATTCCCGAATTGCGGGCCGCGGAATTCATTTATCCGCACCACGCGCACTCCTGACCGGAAGATCGTGGATGTGGCCCCGCGCCGCAAGATGCCCGCGCCGTCCGAGAGAATTTGGCCGGAAGGTGTTGCAACACCGAGACAAAAGTGGGCTGGCCGGCAAGGCAAGTGGAAACGAATTATCTTTCTTGGGAAGAGGACTCCGCTCGCGCCGCGTACACGGTGCCTATCCTCTCCCCTTGTGGGAGAGGTCGGCACATCGCGAAGCGATGGCCGGGTGAGGGGTCGTAAGTTCTGAATTTGCGGCCTTTACCCCTCACCTCGCTCATGACCTTACGGTCATGAGTCGTCCTCTCCCACAAGGGGAGAGGATAGACAGAGCTTGCCGCCGTGCTTCGACACGGCTCGGCTTCGCCGAGTCCGGCTCAGGATGAGGCGCTGAGAGGCCCCCACCCCGCTCGTGCTTACGCACGAGTCGACCCTCCCCCGCTGCGCGTGGGAGGGAGGGACCAAAACAAAAAAATCCCGGCGGTTGCCCGCCGGGATTTCGAACCGATCCGAAGATCGGCCCCGGCGAACCGGGGCCGATATCCGAAATCAGAAGCTGCGCTGAGCGCGGAGCGTAAGCGTCAGGTCGTCGACTTCGAAGCCCGTGACGTCTTCGACGCTCGCGTAGCCGGCTTCGGCACCGAGCTCGAGCTGGCGAACCGGGTTCCAGTAGACGCCGCCGAGGAGCTTCAGACCTTCGAGGTCGTTAACAACACCAAGGTCAGTTCCTTCGTACTCCCAGTAGAAGGCGCTGGCCGCGAGGCGCACCGCATCCGAAGCCTGGAAGTTGACGCCACCGCCAACAGCCCAGATCTCGTTGTTCACGTACTCACCGCCGACGAGATCGTTGTCCGTCATGTTGTTGAAGTAAGCACCGATCTGACCAACCATAGCACCGGTATTGCGGTTGCGGATGACATAATCGATCGCGCCTTCAGAATAGGCGCCCTGCACCCAGATGAAGGAACCATCCGAAGCGGTCGGCAGGTTGAACTGCAGGCCGGCCTGAACGGCGAAGCCGATGTCGTCGCCAACCGCGTTGGCTCCACCGATGCTCTCGAAGTTGCCTTCGTTGTCCTGAACGGCAACCGACAACTGCGCCGCACCCCAAGCCTGATCGACGCGGAGGGCAGCGACCACGTTCGGCCATGTCTGAGCATCGACACCGTCATCGGTAGCCGCGAGATTGCTCAGGTAGTGGCGGCGGCCCTTGTTCTCAAGAGCGATCGTGGCGGCGAAGCCCGAACCGAACGAGGCCGTATAGGCGATCTGCTCGATCTTGTCGTCCGAGAAGAGGTCGCCGTAGTGATCGTAAGGCAGGAAGTCGTAGAACGACTGCGCGCGACCGATCGTCAGGCCGGCGAACTGGATGAACGCCTGATCGAGAGCAACGCCATCGTCATCATAACGTCCGCTGCCTTCGCGGTTCGCCTGGATCTCGATGTAGGAGCGCAGTGTGCCCCACTCGGTTTCCGTGCGGGCGTCGAAGCGGATGTCACCACGGGCGAACCAGCTCAGGTTATCGTCGGTTTCCAGACCGGCGAAGCCATCCCAGCCAGCCGGAACACCGGCTACTCCGTCAAACGGCTCGTCGTTGAAATCGACATAGGCTTCAACGCGGACATAGCCCGACACGCGCAGGCAGGTTTCCGTGCCCGGAATGTAGAAATAACCCGAACCGTAGGTGTCGCAAACGCGAACGTATTCAACCGGCTCCGCCATCGGCAGATCGGCGGCCTGTGCCCCGGTAAAAGCGACGAGACCCGCCGCGGAACCGAGAAGAAGGCTTTTCACCGTCTTCATATTGTCCTCCAAAAGTTTCGAGACCCTCAGGGAAGAACCGGTTCCGTCTCAGCAGGAGCCCGATAAATTCCCCCCGTTCCCACCCAGCAGCCTGAGGCGCACTGAACAGGCGACCCGGGGCGAACCCCTTCGTCGTGACGAGAACATCAACCATCGCCCGACTCGCCGCAACCGATTCCGCCATCGCGGTGCCTCATTTGGGCAGGGGTGTTGCAGAGGAGCCACGGTGTGGTGGGCCCCGGCGGCTAAAGCTTAAAAGTTCCTTTATTTTCAATGCTCAGCGGGCGGCGTGTGCAGCGTGGCAATCGTGCCGGTCTGTGGATGGCGGCCTTATTTGAGGAGCCAGGCGCCTGTGGATCAAGGCGAAAAGCGGGGGTGGGACGGCGGCAGGCACCGAGTTTCCGGCCCATCCCTCGGGTCAAGCCCGAGGGCAGGCTCTTCGAGACGCGATGCTGCGCATCGCTCCTCAGGATGAGGGTGTGGATTGCGGCTCCGAATGAGGATCGTGGCTGCCGCATATGTCCGCGAAGCGGAGCCATGGGTGGCCGACACTAGAAGATGTCACGCGAGGACACGGAGTATGGGTCCCGGATCGGCGCTCGGCTTCGCCTCGCTTGTCCGGGACATGCGGCTGACGGTTTCGCACTCCGCTCCCACGCGCGAGGGGGGCGTCCCTACTCCGCCGGCTGGGCGGCAGCCCCACGCCGGGATTTCGTCTCGCGGCGGCGGCTCGCGACGAGCGAATAGGCGGTCGGCACGACGAACAAAGTGAGAATCGTTCCGAGCGAGACGCCGCCGACGATGACCCAGCCGATCTGCTGGCGGCTTTCGGCCCCTGCCCCTTCCGCGAGCGCCAGCGGAAGGGCGCCGAACACCATCGCGCCGGTCGTCATCAGGATCGGCCGCAGGCGCAGCACCGCCGATTCGATGACGGCCTGCATGCGGTCCAGCCCCTCGTCGCCGCGCTGATTGGCGAATTCCACGATCAGGATGCCGTGCTTGGTGATGAGACCCACCAGGGTCACGAGCCCGATCTGAGAGAAGATGTTGAGCGTGCCGCCGGTGAAATAGAGTGCGGCCAGTGCCCCGGTCATCGACAGCGGCACGGTCAGAAGGATGATGAAAGGATCGATGAAACTTTCAAACTGCGCCGCAAGCACAAGATAGATAAAGGCAATCGCCAGTATGAAGACGAGCGCGATCGACTGGTTGGACGAGCGGAATTCGCGGCTCGCACCGCTGTAATCGGTCTGCGTTCCGAGCGGCAGAACCTCTTCGGCCGCCCTCTCCACTTCCGCCAGCGCATCGCCCAGAGTGTAGCCCGGCGCGGGATTTGCGGTGATGGTCGCGGCGCGGAGCTGATTGAAGCGCTTCAACTCGCGCGGCGCGACCGATTCCCGGACCTGCACGATGTTGGAAAGCTGGACCATCTCGCCCGATTTCGTGCGCAGATAGATGGTGTCGAGCGTGGCCGGCGAAGTCCGCTCCGCAGCGGCAAGCTGCACGACGACATCGTATTGCTCGCCATCGCGCTCGAAGCGCGTGACCTGCCGCCCGCCGAGCAGGGATTCGAGCGTGCGCCCGGCATTCGAGACGTCGATGCCGAGATCGGCGATCTTGTCGCGATTGAGGAAGACCTGAAGCTCCGGCTTGGTCAGGACGAGATCGCTCTCCACATCCTCGAGAATCGGGCTGCCCTGCAGCCGCGCGACCAGCGTATCCGCCGTCTCGCGCAGGGATTCGTAGGTACCCGAACTCTGGATGACGAAATTGACCGGTTTGCCGCCGAGCCCACCGGATTCGCCGAGCGAGCCGGGATTGGAGGCGAATGCGCTCACGCCCGCAATGCGGCCCAATTTGTTCTGGATCTCGCGGGTGATGTCCTGCTGCTTGCGGTCGCGAACCTCCCAATCGTTCAGCATGATGAAGCCGAACAGATTGGTCGATTCCGGCACGCCCGAATTGATGAGGAAGGCGCGCATATCGTTCGTGCCGGCGATGGCCTGCTCGACCTGGCGCGAATAGCGCGCGGTGTAGGTCGCGGTCGCCCCTTCCGGCGCGCGGCCGAAAAGCCGGATGGCGCCGCGGTCCTCGGTCGGCGCGGTCTCGGCCGACAATTGCATGAAGAACAGCGCGCTGCATCCGGCAACCAGAACGCCGCCGAGCACGATCAGCGGCCGAACGGTCAGCGAGCGTGTCAATACGCGGCGATAACCGTCCGTCAACGCGTCGAAGGCGCGCTCCATGGTCATGAACAGCTTGCCGTGCTCGACATGCGTCTTGAGCAGTTTGGAGCACATCATCGGCGTCAGCGTCAGCGCGACGAAGCCGGAGACGAGCACCGCGCCGGCGAGCGTCAGCGCGAATTCGAGAAACAGCTTGCCGGTGCGACCTTCCGCGAAGGCAATCGGCGCGTAGACGGCGGCGAGCGTCAGCGTCATGGCGACGACGGCAAAACCGATCTCGTTCGCGCCTTTCAGCGCCGCCTGGAACGGCTTCATGCCGTCCTCGACATGCCGGTAGATGTTTTCCAGCATCACGATGGCGTCGTCGACGACAAGCCCGATGGCCAGCACCATTGCGAGAAGCGTGAGCGTGTTGATCGTAAAGCCCATCGCATAGATCAGCGCGAAACTCGCGATCAGCGAAACGGGAATGGTGACGATCGGGATGATCGAGGCGCGCACGGAGCGCAGGAAGAAGAAGATGACGAGCACGACGAGCGCAATCGCCTCGCCGATGGTCGTAAAGACGGCCTTGATCGACCGGTCGATGAAGATCGAGCTGTTGAAGCCCTCTTCGAGCGTCATGCCCTCGGGCAGATCGGCACGCAGATCGGGCAGCACCGCATTCAGCGCGTTCGACACGTCGAGCGGATTGGCGGTCGCCTGCTTGACGATGCCGACCGAGGTCGCGAGCCGGCCGTTGAAGCGGCTGCTGCGGCGCTCGTCGCGCGCGCCGAGCTCGACGCGCGCCACATCGCGCATCTTCACCTGATAGCCGTCGGCGATGCGGATGACGATGTTCTCGAACTGCTCGGCCGTCGTCAAGCCGGTGCGCGAGAGCACGTTGAATTCGCGGTCCACGCTTTCGATGCGTCCGGACGGGATCTCGACATTCTGCGTGCGCAGTGCATCCTCGACGTCCTGGACGGTGGTGTTGTAGGCGGCGAGGCGCGCACGATCGACCCAGATGCGCATGGCATAGCGCCGCTCACCATAGATATTGACCTCGGCGACGCCGGTCAGATTCTTCAGCCGGTCGACGATGAAGCGGTCGATGTAATCGGAGATTTCCAGCGGCGTCATGCGGTCGCTGGTGAACGACATGAACAGGATCGGCCGCGCATCGGCCTCGACCTTGGACACCTCCGGCTCATCCACCTCGTCCGGCAGATTGCCGCGCACCCGCGCCACGCGGTCGCGCACATCGGAGGCGGCGACATCGGGATCGACGTCGAAATTGAAGCGGACGGTGATGCGGCTCGATTCCGAACGGCTCTGGGATTCGATGGTGTCGATGCCGGCGATGCCCGCGATGGAGCCTTCGAGAATCTGCGTGACCTGCGATTCGATGATCTCGGCTGAGGCGCCCGGATAATTGGTGCGTACCGAAACCACCGGCTCGTCGATGTTCGGATATTCGCGTACCGACAGACGATCGAACGAGACCACGCCGAGCAGAACGAGAATGAGGCTCATCACCGTCGCGAAGACGGGACGGCGGATGCAGATCTCCGAAATGCGCATGGCGGGTCAGCCCGGCTGGTACGGAACGACGATATCGACGGGGCGGCCGTTCTCAAGGCGCGCCTGCCCCGCAACGACGACCGTTGCCTCGGGCTGGAGGCCTTCAAGGATTTCGACCTCGCCCTTGGAGCGGCGGCCGAGTTTCACTCGCGTTTCCACCGCAGCGCCGTTTTCGACCGTGAAGACGAAACTGTCCGAGCCGCGCGGCATGATGGCGCCTTCCGGCACCATGACCACCTGACCGGCGGAACGGCCGAGCAGCGTGACGCGGGCAAACAGGCCCGGGCGCAGGACGTTGTCCGGATTGGCGAGACGGGCGCGGACCTTCAGCGCCCGGCCATTGACGTCCACGAGCGGATCGATGGCATAGACCTCGCCCTCGAAGCTGCGCCCGCCGATGGCATCGACAGCGATCTCGACCGCCTGCCCGACCTCGACATCGCGCAGATTGATTTCCGGCAGGCGGAAATCGAGCTTCAGCCGGTCGATCTTTTCGAGATTGACGAGCACCTGCCCGATCTGGGTGTAGGCGCCGACCGAAACCTGCCGCAGGCCGACCGTACCGTCGAAGGGCGCGCGGATCTCGGTCTTGTCGAGGCGCACCTTGGCAAGTTCGACCGCTGCCTTCGCCGTTTCGAGAGCGGCGACTGCCTCATCGCGCGCCCGCGTCGTGCCGGCGCCGGTCTTCGACAGTGAATTGGCGCGCTCGAAATTGGACTCGGCCAGCCGCAGAGCGGCTTCCGCATCGGCCAGTTCGGCGCGCGCCAGCGCGTCGTCGAGCTTCACGAGAAGATCGCCTGCCCGGACCTCCTGACCTTCCTGAAAATCGATGGCGGCGATGCGGCCGGCGACTTCGGTGGCGATGGCCACCGCTTCATCGGAGGCCAGAGTGCCGACCGACTGCAACTGCCGGACCGATTGCGCGCTCCGCGCCTTGGCGACCTCGACCGGCGGGGCCGGCTTCCTGTCCGGTAGGGCGGCCGACTGCTTTTCGGGAGACGCCTCGTCGGGCGTCTGCTTCACGGCCGCGATGACGGAGGTGCCGCGCGGCGCCCCGGCATCGTCCGCGCGGGACCAGGCATAGGCACCGGCGGCGACCACAGCGAGAAGCGCAAGCGCAATCAACGTGTTACGGTTCAAAATTCAACGACCTGTCATCGAGCGCCGACGCGCCATCCACGGCAAGGAACCGGCGCTGTATATCTCAACTGCAACCGAAATACGTCATGTCTCTCAAGTATATCCAAATTTCACCCGCGCCGATGGACTATGCCGCGCGCCCGCGGAAATTTGATTGTCAGGGGCTCCTGCCCGCAAGATGGGCATGAACAGGGTGCCGGCACGGGCGGCTGGCAGTCGATCCCGCGGTGCAAAAAGTGCTCGCGCGAGCACGGCTGAACGCGAAAGACCCGCAGGCAATGGCAACCGGCATCCATCACGTCACCGGCATCACGGCCAACGTACAGGCAAATGTCGACTTCTATGTCGGCTTTCTTGGCCTCAGGCTTGTGAAGCGGACCGGAGGCTTCGCGGACGCCGAGCAGTTGCACCTCATCTACGGAGACGGCATCGGCAGTCCCGGTTCGTTGCTCACCTTCCTTGTCTGGGAGGCTGCCGGCCACGGCCGCACCGGCATCGGACAGGTGTCCGAGATCGCGCTCGCCGTGCCGCCGGCCTCGCTCGGCGACTGGCTGACAAAGGCACTCGCTGCCAATGTTGCGCACGAAAGTCCGTCCCGCGAATTCGGTGAGCCCGTTCTCCGCCTCAAGGACCCGGATGGGCTCATCGTGAAACTGGTCGGCGTGGACATGCCAACGCCCGCTCCGCTTGCAAACGCCCCCACCCGGCTGCGGGCCGTCACCGTCCTGACGGACAGAGCGGAAGAAACCGCCCGGTTTCTGGCGCATTTCGGCTACGCCAGGGAACAACGTTCCGGCCTGACGCAACGCATGGCGTCCGACACCGACATCGTGGACGTGCGGGAAGTGTCGGGCTTCGTGCCGTCCGTACCGGGCGCCGGAACTCCCGATCATGTCGCGTTCCGCGCGCAGGACGCCGATGAGATCCGCGCCATGCGGCTTTCGCTGAAGGATTACGGGCCGACCGAAGTTCACGACCGTAAATACTTCCTGTCGCTCTATGTCCGCGATCCCTCCGGCATACTCATGGAATATGCGACCGACGGGCCGGGCATGACCGTCGACGAAGCGCCCGAAGCGCTCGGCCGGACCCTTTTCGTGCCGCCGGGCGATGCCGCCCGCGCGGACGATCTTAAGGCCCTGCTGCCCCAGTTTGCCCTGCCCGGAGAGGAGCGGTTTCCCGTGCGCGATCTTCCCTTCATCCACCGTTTCAACCGGCCGGAACATCCGGACGGCACTACATTGGTCCTGCTGCACGGCACGGGCGGAAACGAGGCCGATCTCATGCCGATCGCCCGCCGCATCGCGCCGGACGCGGCGCTGCTCGGCGTACGCGGCCGTTCAACCGAAGAAGGGATCAATCGCTGGTTCCGCCGCTTCGACGCCGTAACCTACGATCAGGCGGATATCCGCAGCGAAGCCGAAGCGTTTGCGGCCTTCGTCGAGGGCGCGGTAACAGGATACGGATTGCGCGCGGACAGACTGGTCTTCCTCGGCTATTCCAACGGGGCGAACCTTCTGGCCGCTGTCATCCAGCTTCATCCGGGTGTCATCCGCCGCGCGGTCCTGCTGCGCGGCCTTCAGGCCCTGGAGAAAGCACCTGCCGCCGGTCTTTCCGGAACAAAAGTGCTGATGCTGAACGGGCGCGACGATCCATTCGCGCGGTACGCACAGCCTTTGGCGGACGCATTGAAGGCCGTCGGCGCAGAGGTCGATGTCCGTGAGCTTCCCGCCGATCACGGATTGACGGCCGCGGACGTTACCGAGACCGCCGGATGGCTTCGGCAGAACCTTTCAGGCGAACCGGCGGTCTAGAATCGCCTGCCCGCCCCTTTTGGCCGGCGGCAAGCAAAAGCCGGGCGCGCCCAGTTCATGAACTTCACCATTTCTGATCCTGACGCTCGGCGCGTGCTTCCGGCAAAGCGACCGAAAGCTACAACCCGGCTTGGAAAGGCCGACCGACCCGTTTTACCATTCGGTTCGGCGTCATCGGAACGGACCGGTTTCCAGCCAATGGGGAGACGCGATGCGAATTGCGCAAAGTGATTTGCGAGGACTTCTCGTTTTTCGGGCCATCGTCGAGCACGATGGCTTCAAGGGCGCGCAACTTGCCCTCGGCATGAGCCAATCGACCATCAGCTTCCACCTCAAGGCTCTTGAGGATCGGCTCGGTTTCGAGCTCTGCCGCAGGGGGAGAAGCGGATTCAGCCTGACGCAACGCGGGCGCGATGTGTTCGACGCTTCGAAGGGTGTCGTGAGCGCGCTTTTGAACTTTGAAGGCCGCCTCGGCGAACTGCAGCAACGGATCGTCGGCACCATCCGCATCGGCATCGTGGACACGACGATCACCGATCCCCTCTCGCCCGTATCCCGCGCAATCGCGACCTGTATGTGCGAGCCGGGAAAGCCGGAGATCAAGCTGTCGGTTTCCCATCCGCATGTATTGGCAGGCGAGCTGGAAAAGGGCGGAATCGATCTCGCCATATCGCCGGAAACTGAATTTTTCTCCGGGGTCAGCTCGACGCCGATCTATCGCGAATACAGCACGCTTTATTGCGGGTGGAACCATCCTCTGTTCAACCATCGCGGCAAGATGTCGAAATCGGACGTCATGAAGCATGCCTTCGTCATAAGGCCCTACGCCAACAACAAGGACCTCAAATTTTTCCGCGACGCCGAAGTGCGCGCCTATGCCTCCAATATGGAGGCGCAGGCCATGTTTATCCTGAGCGGCAAGGTGATCGGCTATCTGCCGGAGCACTATGCCAGGACATGGGTGGAGGCCGGAAAAATGAAACCCATTCTCTCGCCCAAGACCCGGCTCTCATCGCAATTCGTCCTCCTGACAAGCGCAATGACGGAACCGACTCCGTTGAGCAAACTTTTCGCCCAGGAAATACAGAAACATGCCCGGGAGCCCGACATCTCGTAGCAGCACGGGCCGATGTCGCCGATATCCCGTTCTAGGCGAACGTGACGCCGATTTCCGCCTCCACAACGGCCGCAATGTCCAGCAGACGCGTATCGTCTCCCGGCCGCCCCGCAATCTGTATTCCGACGGGAAGACCGTCCCGGTCCATCCCGCAGGGCAAGGTGATCGCCGGCATGCCGGTCAGATTGAACGGCGCCGTACAGCGCGTCATCGCAGCGTGGATCGGTAGGGACACACCGTCCACATCCACGTGCTGGACACCCGCATTGGGGGCCCCCACGGCAATCGTGGGCGTGATGAGAGCATCGTATCCCTCCAATGCTCGAACCATCACCGTCAGCAAATGCGTACGGAAGCGCTGCGCGGCGACATAATCGGACGCGAGGATGAAACGGCCGGCTTCAAGCCGCACACGGACATCCTCACCCAAATCCTCGGGTGCCTGGTCAAGCCTTTGCAAATTGGCCTGCGTCGCCTCGGCGCAGATGGTCGCGAACTGGGCGGCGGCAGCGTTCTCGATATCGGCGATCTCGCGTTCCACGATATCGACGCCGGCTCGAGACAGAGCAGCCAGCACCTTCTCGATACAGGCTCTCAGCGACGGCTCGAGCATATCGAAAAAGAAATTGGCCGGACGCACGAGACGGATATTCTGCTGCCGAGACACCTGCAGTGCGCCGCCCTCGGGACCGCCGCCCGACATGATCGCAAGGGCCGTCCGTACATCGGCGACATTCGCCGCCAGCGGCCCGATATGGTCGAGAGACCAGGCCAACGTCATCGCCCCCGTGCGCGGCACGAGATCGTAGCTCGGTTTCATACCGACAACACCGCAGCATGCGGCCGGAATGCGGATCGACCCGGCGGTATCGGTGCCCAGACTGATCGGAACCACGCCGAGGGCGACGGCCGCCGCGGCGCCGCCACTTGAGCCGCCGGAAATCCGGTCCCGCGCGTGGGGATTCTCGACGCGGCCGAAATGCGGATTATCGCTCGTGATCCCGTAAGCGAGTTCGTGCAGGTTGGTGAGGCCGATCGGAACGGCGCCGGCGGCTCTCAGCCGGCGTACGGCCTCGGCGTCCTCCTTCTGCAAGCCGGGAGGAACCGCGCGCGTTCCTCCCGTCATGGGAAGGTTTGCGACCGCGATCAGGTCTTTCACCGCAATCGGTATGCCCGCGAGCGGACGTTGCGTGAGATCGCGATCATCGGCCTGCCCCGCCTTCTCATCCACATATGTAAATACGTTATGGGAGCGTGTCTCTTTGGCCCTGACGAGCGCATCCTCCACCAGAGCGCCGGGATTCGTCCCTTGCTCACGCACGGTTTTCGCTGAGACCAGACACGGTGCATCCGCTGGAATCGAAACGCTGGAGGCCGCAGATGCCAATACGCGGAACGGCGCCTCTTGCGTATCCGCAAGCATCGGCAGCCGCGCCAGTTCATCGGCATTGAGCTTCAGCCGCCTTTCCCACAGCGGCTCCCGCTCCGCATGATCATACATACGGAGCTGCGACACCGCCCGGACATATTCGCCGAGCGCCTGTTCATCGATCGTCATGTTCCCTCCCGACAGGAGGCTTCACGCAAGCACATTCCATGAGAGGAGAACAAGAGCAGGAAATGCCGATGTCTGCCGCCTGCGATGGCGGCTCCGATAGATCGATTATTTCGATACGAATATGGAATAATCAAAGTTGACCGCATTAACGTTTGGCGCCTAGCCTTCGGAATAAAGAGAAAACCGCTTCCTGGGAGGAACGCATGCAAACTGACACACTCATTTCCGCTCTACCAGGGGCGTGGCTCAAAACAGGGCTCTTCTGCGCCCTGACGTCCGCACTCTTCGTCGGTGTGGCGCCGCCAGCCGCAAAGGCTGACCTTCTCGCAGAGGTCAAGCAGCGCGGGACCCTTACCGTCGGTACCGAAGCCAGGTTCCCGCCGTTCGAATTCGTCAAGGATGGCAAGATCGTCGGCTATTCGACCGATCTCATGGAGCACATCCTCAAAGAGCTTCCCAATGTCGAGTACAAGCAGCTCGATCTGCCCTGGCAGGGAATCCTTCCGGGTCTGGCTGCCAAGCGTTTCGACTATGTCATTACCTCGGTGACGGCGACCAAGGAGCGCTACGAGAAGTACCATCTCAGCCTGCCGATCGCCGACGCCACCGTCGCCGCCCTGAAACGTAAGGGCGACGACTCCATCACCAAGGAAGAGGACCTCGCCGGAAAGGTCGCCGCTTCACAGACCGGCTCCGGCCAGCTTCAGGCGCTGGAAGGGGTGGCCGCCCGCCTCAAGGAGGCCGGAACTCCGGTCGCTTCGGTCCGTACCTATGTCGATTTCGGCGAGGCCTATGCCGATCTGGCGGCCGGGCGGCTCGCCGTTGTCGTCAACAGCCTGCCCAATCTTCTTGAAGCCGTTCGCCAGCGGCCGGAAGCGTTCGAGGTCGTCCCGCTCGCAAGCGTGCCCAAGACGTATTTCTCGTGGGCCGGCCGCAAGGATGCGGACAGCGCGACCCTCAACGAATTCTTCGACCAGCAGATCCGTCGGCTGAACGAGGACGGTACCCTCGCCGAGCTTCAGAAGAAGTGGTTCGGCGACGTCATGGAAGTCCCTTCCGACAAGCTGCCGGTGCCGAGCGAGTGAGTGACGGCGCCCTACGTCGAAACCAGGGCGTAGGGCGCCCCTTGTCGAGCGAAGATTCAGCGGCGCAATGATCGATATTTTTGCCAACAATTACGATGTATTGCTGTCGGGTGCCGTCGTTACCGTATGGCTGTCCGTGATCGCCATCCTCGCCGGCAGCACGCTTGGGCTGACGCTCGCATTCGGACTGCGGTCGAAATCCCTCGCGCTGCGCGCGATCTGCGGTTTTTATCGCAGCTTCTGGCGGGGAACGCCGATCCTCGTTCAGCTTCTCATCGCATTCTATCTGTTACCGCAGATCGGGATCGAGGTTTCGCCGTTCGTCGCGGCGCTGATTGCGCTGTCGTTGAACACCGCGGCGTTCCAGGCTGAAATCTACCGCGCCGGTCTCGCCGAAATTCCGCACGGGCAGGTCGAGGCAGCGCGCATGCTCGGAATTCGCGAATTGACAATCCGGTTCCGCATACAGATCCCGCAGATGTTCCGGCTGGTCATGCCGCCGCTGGTCAACGAGACGATCATCATCATCAAGAATTCCTCGCTCGTTTCCGTCATTGCCGTGACCGAGCTGACGCGGCGTAGCCAGCAGATCGCTTCGACCACGTTCAAGCCGCTCGAAGTCTATCTGATCGCCGGGATCATTTACGTCATCATCAATCTCAGTCTCGCCTATCTGGGCCGTCGCATCGAAAGACGCCTTGCCGTTTCGGGGGCGCTGTCATGACGTTCAGCACCGACATGATCGTCCAGTATCTGCCGCTCATGCTGTCCGGGCTGTGGGTAACGACAAAGATCTGCGCCCTCGCCTCTGTGATCGCGATCCTTGCCGGGATCGGGCTCGCGCTGATGCTGACCTCGCGCGTCGCCGTTCTACGCTGGGCCGCTCTTGTTTATGTCGAGACCATCCGCGGCCTGCCGATCCTCGTCATTCTTTTCCTTCTGTATTACGGCGGCCCGAGCTTCCATCTCACGCTCGAAGCCGAGCCGATCGGCATTCTGGGACTCGGCTTTTACGGCGCGTCCTATTTTGCCGAAATATTCCGCGGGGGCTTCCAGGCCATTCCGCCCGGCCAGATCGAAGCTGCACGGATGGTCGGAATGTCGAATGCGTCCATACTCCGCCGCATCCAGCTTCCGCAGATGATGGGTCTGGTGGTCCCGCCTTCGGTCAACCAGATCATCGTTCTCGTGAAGGAATCCGCGGTGCTCTCGATCATCACGGTCGCGGAACTCACGAAGAACGCCACGCAGATGGCCAACGAGACATTTGCCGTCATCGAACCATACCTTTTCATCGCGGTGCTCTACTGGGTTCTGATCGAAGCCATATCGCGGATTGGAATCCTCATCGAACGTCGGGTGCTTCATGTCTGAATCACAACCCATCTCAACGGCCGGAACGGGCGGTGCGGGCAGCCACGTCCCACCGATCATCGTTCGCGATCTCGTAAAAAGATTCGGTGCTATCGAAGTTCTGTCTGGGATTGACCTGACCGTACAGCCATCGGAAGTCGTGTGCGTGATCGGCCCGTCGGGGTCCGGCAAGAGCACGCTGCTCCGCTGCATTGCCTTCCTCGAGATTTACGACGGCGGAGACGTACTGATAGAGGGTCGTCTGCTCGGCTATCGGGAAGACAACGGCAAACGGCGTCTGGCCAATGCGCGTGAAATCGACGATGTGCGCCGTTCGCTCGGCATGGTGTTCCAGCACTTCAATCTCTGGCCGCACATGACCGCGCTCCGCAACGTCACCGAGGCTCTGAGCGTCAGCCGTGGCCTTGCTCGCGATGAAGCTGCGGAAATCGGCATGTCCATGCTGGAAAAGGTGGGCATGAAAAAATTTGCCGACCAATATCCGTCGCGCCTGTCCGGCGGCCAGAAGCAACGCGTGGCGATCGCGCGGGCGCTCGCCGTCAAGCCGCGCGTCATGCTGTTCGACGAGCCGACTTCGGCTCTCGATCCGGAACTGGTCGGCGAGGTGCTCGCCGTCATGCGCGATCTCGCGGCCGAAGGCATGACCATGATGGTCGTGACGCACGAAATGGGCTTCGCCGCGCACGTCGCACAACGCGCAATCTTCATGGACAAGGGACTCATCGTCGAGGAAGGCGATCCAAAGGCCCTGTTTTCATCTCCGCGCAGCGAGCGCTTGAAATTGTTTCTCAATACGTGGCGCGAGCGCTCGATCTGATCTTCGAAAGGACAGGACATGAATATCGCCGACTTCTACGACAGAACCGAAAACGGGCAGCCTCACGGCACCAATCCGACGGCCTCTTCGCCGATTTCGTCGGATGGCACGCCCGAGCTCGGCCGTCGCTACGTCGTGCCGGCCCGTCAGGGGCGCGCGGTTCTGGTGAAGAAGGGTCAGAGCATCCGCATCGGCAATCCGCTTGGCCAGCAGGTATGCGATGCCTGGGCTTTCAATGCCGACAATACGAACGAATATCTGTCGTGGCCCCATGCGCGCGCCTGGATCGACAAGACCGTACCGTCGGTTGGCGATGTGCTGGTGACCAACCGGCGCCGGCCGATCCTCACCCTGACCGAGGACACATCGCCGGGCGTTCACGATACCCTGGTCGCCGCCTGCGATATCTTTCGCTATCACTCGCTCGGCGCGACCGACTATCACGACAATTGCTCGGACAATCTGAGGATGGCGATGAACGCTATCGGCCAGCAGGTCGCCGATATTCCGCAGCCGTTCAATATCTGGATGAACGTTCCGGTCGACGACGCCAATACGATTTCGTGGCTGTCGCCGGTCTCCAAGCCGGACGACTATGTCGTCCTGCGCGCCGAGATGGATGCGTTCGTCGTCATGTCGGCCTGCCCGCAGGATCTGGTGCCGGTCAACGGGGCCAATATGGTCCCCTCCGATCTGGACTTCACCGTCAACGCCTGAAAGTGCGCGCGCCGACGCACGGCACTACCGCGGCTGGCGGCGCGCGACCTCGCTACATTCAGATGAAGAAAAGGCTCAATCACGATGGCGCATGGTTATGAGAGCGGGCGTCTGGACCTGCCCTTTGTCGGTCACTGCACGTTCGGCAAGCGTCCCGTCTGTACGAACTGGGATGAGATCGACGCGGATGTCGCCGTTCTCGGAATTCCGTTCGATATGGGAACGCAATATCGTTCGGGAACGCGGTTCGGGCCGCGCGCGATCCGCGAGGCCTCCACACTGTTCTCGTTCGGCCACGGCGGGGCCTACGACCATGAGGACGACACCGTTTATCTGCCGATGGACAAGGTGCGAATCGTCGATGTCGGCGATGCCGACATGGTGCATACGGATACGGTGAGGAGCCACGCCAACGCGGAAGCGGCGGTGCGTGCGATTCTCAAGCGCGGGGCCATGCCGCTCGTGCTCGGCGGAGACCACGCCATCAACATTCCGTGCATACGGGCGTTCAGCGATCAGGAGCCGATCCATATCATTCAGATCGACGCCCATCTGGATTTCGTCGATGTGCGCCATGGCGTCACCGAGGGGCACGGCAATCCGATGCGCCGCGCCGCCGAGCAAAGCCATGTCACCGGCCTGACGCAGCTCGGCATCCGAAATGTCTCGTCCACCGCGCGCGAGGGCTATGAGGATGCGCGGGCGCGCGGCTCCGATATCCTGTCCGTTCGCCAGGTACGCAAGCTCGGAACGCAAAAGGTTCTGGAGCGTATTCCGGAAGGCGCGCGTTATTACGTCACGATCGACATCGACGGTTTCGATCCCTCGATCGCGCCTGGCACCGGCACGCCCAGCCACGGCGGGTTCCTGTATTACGAGGTGATGGAGCTTCTTCAGGGGCTGACGCGGCGGGGCAAGGTTGTCGGTATCGACCTCGTGGAAGTCGCCCCGGCCTATGACCCGTCCGGCGTGACCGGCTTTCTGGCCGCCCAGGTTCTTCTCAATTTTCTCGGCTACATCTTCGCTGAGAGAAAATGATGTTTGGCGCCGCCTCGGGTCGCTCCTGGATCCCATTGCAGGAAGAAGAATCGCGTATGGACGTCGATAACCCACGGCGGCCGTCCCGACGAACTTAATCTGCCGGGATAGGAGGTGCCTCCGCCGGTTTGATCGTCGCCGGCAATCCCGCACGGTGACAATCGCACCGGCCTGTCGAAATGAAACAATCGTCTCCCGATCCGAAGACGATCCCCGCCTGGGGACGCGCCATCTACGCAGCCGTCGGATTCCTTTTCGTCGGGCTCGGCCTTGTCGGCGCATTCCTTCCGGTTCTTCCCACTACGCCGTTCCTGATCGTTGCCGCTGCATGTTTCGCCCGTTCGTCCGAGCGCCTTGAAGCGTGGCTGCTCGAACACCCGCGCTTCGGGTCGGTCCTGCGTGAGTGGCGGCTTCGCGGCGCCGTGCCGCGCAAGGCCAAACTGGCTTCCCTGGTGGGGACGATCGTCGGTTATGCACTGTTCTGGATCACCACTTCCCCCGGCCCACTCCTCGCCGTTGCCGTCGCCGCCAGCAGACAACACGCGCGCAGCGCGCCGCATTCCATCCGCCGAACGGCGATCTTTGCCCCAAAAATACCAAACGCATGACCTGCCCCCTACCCCGTAGCCGGCAGCGTGCCGCGCCCTTCCGATCATTGAGACAATCCGGAACGCCGATTTCTGTACGTGAGCGAGAATTTTGGGCTCAGGCCGGAAAGATCAGGGTGAGCCAGGGCGTCACGCCCACCATGCGCACCGGCAGAGTGTGTTCGATTTCTTCGACCGCCTCGTCGATGCGCGCGATCTCGGTGATCAGCGTGACCGGGCGCGCGACAGATCTGCCCCCATGACGACCAATTGGCCCCGCCGCCAGCGATTGATCGTCGAGACCACCTCGGACAAGGGAGCATGGGTGAAGATCAGCCGCCCGTCGCGCTAGGCGAGATCGGTGGCCAGATCGGCCGGCTCGACCGCGCCGAGCACCCCGCCGCGCGGTGGCCAGCCTCGATACGCGCGTTCCGGTTTTTCGCACGCACATCGACCGCGTGCTCGGCGACCACGATGCGCAGACCGCCCGCGTCATGGCCGACGGAGAATGCGGTTCCCAGCGCCATTGTCTCGGTGCCGGCCGAGAGCACGGAAAAGGGGCGACCGGGAACCGGGGCGAACCTCATTGCCCGCGCGATCTGCGATCCAGAAACGTCCGGCCAGACTTTCGCGGCGGTCGATTCCGAGACCGCGAATACGGTGAACCCGATCACGCCATTCAATCTGAGGCCTGCGATAGAACTCGGCCCGGCAAGCTAATCGCCCTCGTTAAAGCCCCGCCTGCGAACAGCGCCGCCCCACAGCGCGAGCCACAGGCCCTTTCAACGAATATCCGAGAAACCTTACAGCCGCCGATCCCGAATCAGCCAAGGCCTTCGCCTCCGCAGCGTGCCTGGGTCCGATCTCAACACGCTGCGTGACCATGCCGCCCCGATTTCGTACCGGTTTCGCACCGCCTCTTTTCGTCGGCGGCATCCGGAAATGGCAGCAAGACAAGGGACACTGTTGGGCGCTCCCGTGAAATTTCACGTGCAACGCATTGATTTATATATGTTTTAATACGGTAGGAAGCCGGCGGAGTGGCTGGGGAACTAGGATTCGAACCTAGATTAACGGAGTCAGAGTCCGCTGTTCTACCGTTGAACTATTCCCCAACAGGCCAAGCGGTGTGCGCGCGGCGGGTTCGAGATAACCGCGGGGGTGCGCGTTGGCAAGTCCCAGGCGGAGCGGGAGTTTGTGTCCGTTCACAAAAATAACGGACAGACCCGCCCAACAACCCTCCGGCTACTTCAGAATATCCGACAGGCTTTCCGGCTTGGTGTCGCTTCGCGACAGATCGAGCCCAGCGAGGAGATCGGCGATATGCGTTTTCATCAGGGATGAAGCGCGGTTCGCATCGCCCTTCGCAATGGCATCGACAAGGGCCTCATGCGCGTCGCATTTGCAGGTCGTCTCGCGGTTGCTCCAGTAGAGCGCGATGATCAGCGACGAATGCGAAACAAGATCGCGGACGATTTCCGTCAGGACGGAATGCTGCGAAATCTCCGCGATCTCGACATGAAAATGCGCGGACAGCGCAATCGCATCGGCATCGTTTCCGGCCTTTCGCGCCCGATGTTCGGCCAGCAGATGCTGGCGCAGCCGCTCGACATCGTCAGGGCCTGCCGCCCTGGCTGCGAGGCCGGCGAGCTTGCCCTCGATGAGCGTACGGGCGTCGAACACCTCGCGCGCCTCCTGACGCGAAGGCTGGGCAACGAAGGCGCCCCTGTTCGGCTCGAGCCGGGCCAGCCGGTCATGCGCCAGCGCCTGCAACGCCGCCCGCACGACCGTGCGGCTGACGGAATAGATGGAAACCAGTTCATCCTCGGGCAGCTTGGTGCCCGGAGCCAGGCGCCGGCTGATAATGGCTTCGCGCAGGCCATTATAAACAGGCTGCCAGCGGGCCATGGATTTTACGGGTTTTGTCTTGGGATCGTCGAGCATATCTCAATCACGGAGTTCAAGCAGAATGGTGGTAGACTGGCCGGGCTGGAGCTAACAGAACGCACCTGCCGTATTTACACGCATTTTGTCAATCCTCCCCTTAAGATGGCGACTGGGCCGCAAAGATGCCGGAATAGGATTTTGCGCGCGGGAACGCGTAACCGCCTGTCTTTGACGTCTGAAGGCCAAGGTCGACCAGGGCTTCCGCAAATTTGACAGCGCAGGCGACGCCGTCGAGGACCGGAACACCATGCCGTTCGGACAGGCGACCGGCAAGGGCCGCCATGCCGGCACAGCCAAGAACGATGGCCTCAGCCCCGTCCTCCGCCAGAGCCCGCGCGATCTCCGCGGAAATCTTCTCGCCGGCATCCGACCCCGGAATTTCAAGATCGAGCACCGGAACCTCCGAAGCACGTATCCGTGCGCACCGGCTATCGAGCCCGTATTTGACCAGATTGTGCTCGATGGCAGGGATCGAGCGTGCCAGAGTTGTCACCACACTGAACTTTCCGGCGAGAAAGCTGGCCGCATGAAACGCCGCCTCCCCGATGCCCAATACGGGCGCCGATGCCATACACCGGGCCGCATCGAGCCCCGTATCGTCGAAACAGGCAATGATGTAAGCATCCGCATCCGGCTGTTTGCGCATCTCGGCAATCAGACCGGGAATAGAGAACACTTCGTCGAAATAGCCTTCAATGCTGGCCGGGCCATCCGCGGGGTTGACGGCGATGATCTCGGTGCCGGGCGAAGCGACCGCCCGGGCCGCCGCACCGATCTTCTCCGTCATGGACGCCGTCGTATTCGGATTGATGACCGTCAAACGCATGATGAATCCTAAAGTTCTCCGCCAAGATAAAGTTTCTTCACGCGCTCATCGTTCAGAAGATCGGGCGAATTGCCGCTGAGCGCCACGCTTCCCGTCGTCAGCGCGTAGGCACGCTGCGAGATACGCAGGGCCATACGCGAATTCTGTTCGACGAGCAGAACGCTGACCTTGTCGTCCCGATTGATCGCCACGATGGAGCGCGCGATATCCTGGACGAGTTTGGGCGCAATGCCGAGCGATGGCTCATCCAGCAGAAGAAGTTTCGGCCGCGCCATGAGCGCACGGCCGATAACCAGCATCTGCTGCTCGCCACCGCTCATCGTGCCCGCGGCCTGCTTGTAGCGTTCCTTCAGGCGCGGAAATCGCGTCAGCACCATATCGAACGAGTCGCGCACTTCCGCCTTGTTGGCACGTGTGAACGCACCCATCAGGAGGTTGTCGCGTACCGACATATAGGGAAAGACCCGACGCCCTTCCGGCACCATGGAGATGCCGAGACGCACGACCTCGTCCGAGGCCGTGCCGTCGATACGCCTTCCGTCGAATTGAATCTGTCCCTGACGTATCTTCCGAAGCCCCGTAATGGCACGCAGGATCGAGGATTTACCGGCGCCATTGGCGCCGATCAGGGCCACCGTCTCGCCTTCTTCGACCGAGAGGGACACGCCCTTCAGCGCGTAGACGTGGTCGTAATAAAGATGGACGTCATCGAAGCTGAGCAGCTGGGCCATGGTCATATCCCGATCGATGCGTCTTCGGCCCCGAGATAGGCCTCGATGACCTGCGGATTTTCCTGGATTTCCTTTGGTGTGCCCTCGGCGATCTTCTGACCGAAATTGATGACGACGATCCGGTCAGAAATCTTCATGACGGCGGGCATGTCGTGCTCGACGAGAAGTACGGTCACGCCGCGATCGCGAACGCCGCGCACGATGTCGAGCGCGCGGCGCGTTTCTTCGTGGTTCATGCCCGCGAAAGGCTCGTCGAGCAGCAGGACTTTCGGGTTGGTGGCGAGGCCGATCGCAATGCCGAGTGCGCGCAGATGTCCATGCGGAAGAGTACTGGCGATCTCGTTGCGCTGATGGCCGAGTCCGAGAAAATCGATGATCTCGTCGGCTGACCGCGCGAATTCCTCCTCGTCGGCACGCGCCGTCTGCGTTGCGAAGAAGAAGCCCGCGAGATTGGCCCGCGAGCGGAGATGGTGCGCGATAATGACATTGTCGCGCACCGTCATCGTCTTGAAAATCGTCGTTTCCTGGAATGTGCGGACAACGCCGAGCCTTGCGACTTTGTGAGGCGCAAGACCTGAGATTCGCTGACCGCGAAAGCGCACCTCTCCCGCCGTCGGCGCAAGGAAAGACGCGATCAGCTTGAACAGGGTGGATTTCCCCGCGCCGTTCGGCCCGATCACCGACAGGATCTCGTTCTCGCGCACATTGAACGAGATATTGTTGTTGGCGACCAGCCCGCCAAAGCGTTTGGTCAGACTCGAGATTTGGAGAATGTCAGCCATGACCCTGCCCCTGCTTCTGACCATACAGGCGGATGCTCAAGAGGCCATTCGGAAGAACGAGCATCAGCGCGATCAGGATCGATGAGAAGATGAGGAGTTGGAAACTTCCGGTCTGGAACAGGAGGTCCCAGCCGAAATACAGGACAAAGGTTCCAAGCATCGGCCCGAACACATAACTGAGGCCGCCAAGGAAGCAGTTCAGCATGAAGTTGATCGAATCCGCGATGGTGAACGTCGACGGATAGATCGACTGCGTAATGGCCGCGAACATGGCGCCGCCGATGCCGCCGAGGAAAGAGGACACCGCATAGGCGAGAACGCGGATATAGGCGATGTTTACGCCGATGGAGGACGCCAGCTCCTCGTTCTGCTGCAGCGACTGGCAGATATGCCCGATGCGCGAGTGAACGAGCCTGTAAAGACCGGCGAAACAGAGCACCATCAACACGACGGAGGCGATGTAGAAGGCAAGGCGCGGATTGGCGAGCGTCGCGAAATCGGGAATGAGCGTCAGTCCGAAGATCGACAACTCCCCCGGCAGGGGAATGCTGACAATGCCGCGCGCGCCATTTGTGATCGGAACCGCCAGGGCCAAGAGGCGCGCGACTTCGGTGAGGGTCAACGTCACCATGGCGAAGTACACACCGCGCAGCCTCAGGATGGGAACTCCAACGAACACACTCGCCAGAGCGCAGAATGCTCCCGCAATCGGCAGCGTCAGCCAGAACGACATGCCGTAATACATTACGAGGATGGCCGAGACATATCCGCCGAGAAGTGCGTAGGCGCCCTGCCCGATATTGATGCGGCCGATATAGAATGTCAGCCACACGCCCGCGCTGATGATGCTCAGCAGCGCGACCGATGTCAGCGTGTAGTACAGATCGAAGCGTCCCGTTGCCGAGATGAACAACGGCACGCCGATCAGAAGGGCCGCGATGAACACCGCCGCCAGGATGATTTTCACAGTACGGCTCATCGCATCAGCCCCAGGGTTTGCCCATCAGCCCGTTGGGACGGATGCTGAGGAAGATGATGAGGAAGACGAAGATCACCAGATAGGTCACGTCGCCAAAATCGCGCAGAACGGTGAGACCGACCGACTCCATCATGCCGAGGATGAAGCCGCCGGCGATGGCGCCGCCGACCACGCCGGCGCCACCGATCATGACCATCAGGAACGCCTTGATGGAGATCGGCCCACCGATGCCGGAGTTCACGCCCGTGATCGTCACGAGAAGGCCGCCGACCACGCCCGCCAGCATGGCGCCGAGGGCGAAGCCGATCATCGAATAGCGATCGACCTTCACGCCCATGAGCTGCGCGGCGATGCGATCCTGCGCCAGAGCCCGCATGGCGCGGCCCGTCCGGCTGTATTGCATGTACAGCATGAACGCCGCGATCATCACGACGGCGAGGATGCCGACCACGATACGGTCATAGGGCATCACGATCGTGTCGGAGAGAAATACCCCGTCGACGATCTTGGGAACGCCGCGCTGCTTTTCGCCGAACAGAAGCAGGATCACCGCATCGAAAAAGAAGGCGATGGCCGCCGCCACCAGCATCGTGCTCTCCTCGCGGGCGCTACGGCGAATAACCGGGCGGAAAATGAATTTCTCGATCAGCGCGCCGATGACGGCGAGCGTCACCCCCGAGCACACGAGCGCGAGGGGAAAAGGAAGTCCGAGCTGGCCATAGACCGTATAGGTCACGAATCCGCCGAGGACATACATCTGCCCGTGAGCGAAGTTCAGCACGTTCATCAGCGCGAAAATAAGCGTCAGTCCGAGCGCGATGAGCGCATATTGCGCGCCAAGATAGAGGCCGTTGACGATGACCTGTTCCATGACAGAAATCCGTTCCTCGGAGGAGCGCCGGGGCGCGCGGCCCCGGCCTCCCGTTTAGCGGGACAGGTTGTGCGTCAGTCGACCTCACCGACGAACAGGGTGTCGAATTTTCCGTCCTGGAATTCGGTGACGACCATCGGAACCGAAAGCTGGCGCTTTTGGCCGAACGAGGTCGTACCGACATATTTCAGCGTCCCGTCCTTCACGAAAGGATTGGGCGCCTGGAACGTCTCCATCGTCTTCTTGAATTCCTCGACATCGTCGATGGCCTTCGGATTGGCCTTCAGCGTTTCGACGATATATTCGAGCGCATAGACCTTGGTGTTCGACTCGTCGTTGTATTCACCGAATTTCTTCGTGTAGCGCTCGATGAATTCCTCCATCTCGGCGGAGCGGATTTCCGGGGTCGAGGCGCCACCGACCGAAATGAATCCGTTAGCGAGATTGCCCGCCCCTTCCTGAAGAACGGTCGCGTCATGCGCGGTTTCGGCGGAGATCAGGCCCTGATAGCCAAGCTCGCGCGCGGCGCGGATCAGCAGAGGTGCGTTGCCCGGCGAAACGCCGGAAAGAACGAGAAGATCGGGCTGCAGACGCACGATGGGCGTCAATACGGGCGTGAAATCGCGCGTGTCGTTCGAATAGGTGTCGTTCTGGGCGACGATTTCGAGATCGAGCGCCTTGGCCGCGGCAACACCCCCGTCGCGCTGGCTGAGCGGATCGGATTCATTGGCCGCCACGAACGCGATTTTCTTGAGGCCCTTGTTCTCCTTGAGATATTTGTAGATCGCGGGAGCCGACTGGTAATTCGCCACCATTCCGAGAACGGCGTTCGATGCGGGCGGCGTGTAAAGCTCTTTGGGGAATGCATAGGGGAAATAGATGATCCCCTGGGACTCGGCGACCGGCCGGACAGCGGCGGCGCCGTCATCGACATTCGGGCCGACGACGTAGTGAACGCCCTCCTGCGCCATCTTTTCCATGCCCGCGACAGCGCGCCGGGGATCCTTCTGGTCGTCGAAGGTGACGATATTGATCTTGTAGGTATCGTCACCGATCTTGACGCCGCCCTTCTCGTTCAGCCAGTCGGCACGCACCTGCATGGAGCGCACATTCGACGTGCCCCAGGCGGCGGCGGGCCCGCTGGTGACACCCACAAATCCGATTTTCAGTTCTTTTTCCTGCGCATCGGCCGCAGAAAGACCCGCGATCGAAATGGCAAGGCCGGACACAGCGGCAAGCGCCGCGAACTTGAGAGTCGAGCGTCTTGTGATCATCGTTTCCTCCGTGTGTACCCGCGCAGTTCTATGATTGCGTTGTTGGTACGCGGACGCTGATCGAAGTATGTTCCGCAGCGATTGTCAACGTTGATTATTCAGATCGTATACAATAGTTTTCACGAAATAGGCATCGTTTGAGCGCATCTCAAATCTGCCCCGGCTCTTAATCCGGGAAAAAGCCAATGACCAAAATCAAAATGACTGCAGGCGGTTACACGTTCGAAGCCGTCCTGGAAGAAGAGGCGGCGCCGAAAACCTGCGCCAGATTCCTCAGCCTCCTGCCCTATAAGGAGCGCATCATTCACGTTCGATGGAGCGGCGAAGGCTGCTGGATTCCGCTGGGCGACACCGACTTCGGCCTGCCGTTCGAGAACGCGACGAGCTTTCCCGCGCCCGGCCATTTCATCCTCTATCCCGGCGGCTACAGCGAGACCGAGCTGGTTCTCGCCTATGGCGGCGTCTGCTTCGCTTCGAAGATGGGGCAGCTCGCCGGCAATCATTTCCTGACGATCACCAAAGGCCACGAGAATCTTCTTCCTCTCGGCAGGAAGACCCTTTGGGAAGGCGCCCAGGACATTCTCTTCGAACTGATGTGACGGCGGTGAAAGACATGACCGGACAGCCCTATCCGCGCGATCTTCTCGGCTATGGGCGGACGCCGCCTCATCCGCGCTGGCCGGGAAATGCCCGCATCGCCGTCCAGTTCGTCGTGAATTACGAGGAAGGCGGAGAGAACTGCATCCTGCATGGCGATGCCGCTTCTGAAGCTTTCCTGTCGGATGTTCTCGGCGCCGCCCCCTGGCCCGGCCAGCGGCATATGAATGTGGAGAGCATGTACGAATACGGCGCGCGCGCCGGCTTCTGGCGGCTCTGGCGCCTGTTTACCGGCCGCAATCTCCCGGTCACGGTCTACGGGGTCGCCACGGCGCTCCGGCGCTCTCCCGAGCAGGTCGCGGCCATGCAGGAAGCCGGCTGGGAAATCGCAAGTCACGGCCTGAAATGGATCGATTACCGTAATATACCGGCAGCGGAAGAGCGTGCGCATATTCAGGAGGCGATCCGCATCCACGAGGAAGTCACGGGCGAGCGACCGCTCGGCTGGTACACCGGCCGCTCCTCC
Organism: Pseudomonadota bacterium; assembly: GCA_023388965.1. Taxonomy (GTDB): domain Bacteria; phylum Pseudomonadota; class Alphaproteobacteria; order Rhizobiales; family Methylopilaceae; genus Flaviflagellibacter. Next base: position 148,433 of record JAEWFF010000028.1, read on the forward strand.
GAGCGGACCGTGGATCTCGTCAAGGAAGAAGGTGGCTTTCTCTATTCGTCGGATTCATACGCGGACGATCTGCCCTATTGGGTCGCGGCGCCCAAAGGCCCCCACCTCGTCATTCCCTACACGCTCGATGCCAACGATATGCGTTTCACGAACGCTCAGGGCTTCGCGCATGGCGCGGACTTTTTCCAGTACCTCAGGGACAGCTTTGACGAGCTCTATGCCGAAGGCGAAAGCGCACCGAAGATGATGACAATCGGTCTGCACTGCCGTCTGGCGGGCCGTCCCGGCCGGACCGCCGGGCTGCGGCGGTTTCTCGACCATATCCAGGCGCATGATCGCGTCTGGATTCCACGCCGTATCGACATTGCCCGCCATTGGCATGCCGAACATGCGGTTTCGGCGTGATGATTGGAACAGGCTTCCGGCAGCTCTTCGGCAGCAGAAGCTGCCGAAGAGCTGCGGTAGGATGAAGCGTGCAAATACAGTATTTGCCGCTCAGACGCCGAGGGTCGCGACCCGGTCGCCCGATGCGACGTTGGACAGAGTGGTCGAGCGGACGAACACGCCGTCCATCGGCGCAACCACACGCTGGACCTCGTCGCCGAACACATCGACGATGCGCGCCAGCAGTTGGCCTTTCTTGACCTCGGCGCCCAGTTCCGCCTCCGTGTAGAGGAGGCCGCCGCGCTCGGCACGCAAGCCGATGAACTCCTTCATGATGTAAGTCTTCTTGGCAGGTGTCGGCGGCACATCGACCATGCCCATCCAGTGCATGCCGTTCAGCACGCAGGTCGCGCCGATCTGCGCCAGCTCGTCCTCGAGACGGCCGCCTTCTCCAAGCTCGAACGTGAAGCACGGAATGCCGGCGCGCGTGCATTCGACACAGAGGATGCCGTCTCCGACATAGATACCCGTGTCGTTACACATGATATAGCCAGGCGACATCGCCTTGGCAAACTCCAGCACATCGCTGAAGTGCTTTTCCTTCGACGCCGGCAGAATTGCGATGGGCACATAACGGCCCCCGCGGGTCGGCGTATGGATGTCGATGGCATATTTACACGTCTTGATGAGTTCGAAGATATTGGCAGCGAAGCGTTGCGCGACATTGCCGTTCTTGTCTCCGGGAAACACCAGCCAGGCATCGGACGGCGACTGATCGAGCGGCGATTTGAGAAGTTGGGCCAGCGGCAGGCGATGATCCGCATAGAGCGAGAGCGGCTGCTGGACCGGCACGGCGATGATCTGCCCGGAAAGCGTCTTGGGATCGACCCGCTTCAGCGCCTCGGTCAGGACACCGATACCCGTCACCTCATCGCCATGAATCGCCGAGCCGATGTAAATGCGCGGTCCCGGCTTGGCTCCGTTGATGAGAATGAGCGGAAGCGTGATGTCGTTGCCGTCGGCCAGTTCCATCACCTTGATGGAACCACGTTGAACCTCGCCAGGCTGAACCTTGATGCCCGCGACTTCCATAATTCCAGCCTTGTCGTTCATGAGTGCTGCTCCAAAATATCGGACGGAGGATTATCCGGCGCACTTGCGACGGACAGATAGTCAAAGCTGGTCAGCGCGTGGACGCGGAAAACGTTGTAAAGATCGTCTTCCTCAACATATTCGTCCGGGCCGCCCATATTGTTCGGACTCGGCCCGTACACCACGCAAGGGACGCCATGCTCTCTGTACAGGCGAGCATCGGACATGCCGACACGCATATTGCGCACGACCCTCTCGCCGAGAATGCGCCGTGCATTGGCCAAAGTAAGCATGACGATCTCATGATCGGGATCGGTGACGTTCGGCTCGGTGCGGGAGATGACGCGGAAGGTGACATCGGGCAGGTCTTCCAGCATCCGTGACACGCGGGCGATGATTTCGGATGTCTCGACCCCCGGCGGCATACGGATGTCGATCTGCGCCTGCGCGCGCGCGGGAATGATGTTGATCGCCTGACCGCCGCTTATCGTCCCAATATTCACCGTGATGCGGGACAATGTATCGAATTCGCCCTCGCCCGAGATCGCTTCGGACACAGGACGCGCACTTTTCATAACGACCAGAATATCCTCCCGCACCGGACAGGCGACATTCTGCAGCGTGGAAATACGCGCAAGCGCCGTCAGCAAGGAGTCGATGGCATTCCGCCCAAGATGTACATGCGCGCCGTGATTGGAGACGCCTTTTGCCGTGACCTCCAGCCAGACAAGTCCCTTCTCACCGAAACGCAGGACATCGGGCGAGCCGGCATCGCCGCTCAGCATGGCGTCACCGGCCGCATGCGGAATATTCTTCAGGAGATAGCCAGTTCCCCACTCACCTCCGGTCTCCTCGTCGCCGACCAATGTCAGCACGAGTTCTCCGCACAGATTGTCCCGCTCTTGCGAAATCATCTGCGCGACCAGAAGAGCGCCGGCCAGACCGGCCTTCATGTCGCTGGATCCGCGTCCATAGATGCGGCCGCCTTCGCGTCTTCCTTCAAGCGGCGGAACCGTCCAGGCCGACGCGTCCCCGACGGGAAATGTGTCGAGATGCGCGTTCAGAACCAGCCGGCGCCCCGGCTTCCCGCAAGCAAGCCGCGCGACGACGTTCACGATGCCCGGCTTCGGCTCCACCCGTTCGAGCACCATGCCAGGGACCGATTCCAGGAATGCACATACTTTATCGGCGATAGGTGCGGTATTGCCGGGCGGATTCTCGCTCGGCGTCGCGACCAGATCGCAGCACAGGTCTACGAGGCGTTCGCGCGCACCATCAACCTTCCCGGCGAAAAGCTGACGCAGTTCTTCAGCGTTGGACATGAATCCCGTCATCTATATCGGTGTTAAGACGCAAGCCGGACGTAGTCGCGGTTGTGGTAGATGAGAGGCGGATTATCGCTCGCCTGCGCATCGACGACCGTACCGATGAACAAAGTGTGCGATCCGAACTCCACCTCCTGCGCAAGTTCGCAATCGAAGCTCGCGGCAGCATCCACGAGGATCGGGCTGCCCGTCTGCAGCGTTTCCCATTCGGCGAAGGAGAACCGATCCGTTCCCGGCTCCACTCCACGCCCTGCAAAGATCTCGGCGATATTTCTCTGGTCATGACGCAGAAAATTGACGCTGAACGTGCGGTTGCCCAGCACCGACGGGATCACGAAATTTCCCTTGTTGATGCAGACGAGAACCGCGGGGGGATCGGCGGTTACGGACGTCATGGCGCTCACGGTAACGCCGAACCGGCCGGCCGGGCCCGCTGTTGTCACGACACAAACCGTGGCGGCTGCCTTGCGCATGGCGTTGATGAACGCCTCCCGGCATGGGCTTGAGACATTCAACGGCGTTACGTTCACGGATGTCATTGCGGCACTCCGTTTCTCTTTCCGATCCTTGCCATCGGCGACACCTGTTTTTTCAGACGACCTTCGCTCCAGCCTTCCGACGCTGGCGGCCCGGCGCTTTCTGTTCGTGCGGAGCACTGCTCCCGCTGACGAGCGCCTTCGCGAGAAGAGAGGAGCGTGCTCCATTCACGACGAGACGGCGCACCAACCCGCTGAAAAACAGGAACTCTTCCTGCGTGAAGTCACGAAACAATTCGTCGTTCACCGTGCGCAGACTGTCCACGAACCGCTGAAAACGGGCCGTCCCCATGTCCGAGACCGACAGCAGAACGCTGCGCCGGTCGCCCTCGTCAGTAGCCTTCTGAAGAAGGCCCATGCGTACGAGATGGCCGGCCTCCGCAGTGACGAAAGCGCCCGTAACATGCAGCGCATTCGCAACGGCGCTGACACTGACGCCGGACTCGGCCTGCAGCAACAACACCGTCGTAAATACCCGATATTGCGGCTCGCTGACCTCGAGTTGCTCAGCCATTTCCGTTCGCAGCGTCTGAAGCTGCTTGGACATCAGCAGCAGATTGTTGATCAGCTCACGAAAGACCGCGTCGGAGCCCTCGGGCAGAAGCTCCGGACGGGTTACGGTGCGAACCGAATCCCTCGCCGGGCTCTCAAGCGCCATGTTTGCACGATAATCACGCATGTGGGCTCCTGAATTGGCGCCGGCCGCGGACGGCCGGCGCTCGTGGACCGTCAAACAGCCTTCTTTACCTCAGGCCAGTGATCCGGCACATCGTAAGTCTTCATGAAATCCGTGACCCGGGATGTGAACTGCGCCCAGGGCGCCTCGCGGAAGGAGTGATCGCGCACCACGAAGGGCGGTCCGGCGTAAAAACGCTCGTATTGCCAATGCCGTGAGCCGAACTCCGAACCCAGCATATCCCAGGCCAGCTTGTAGATCTTGACGCGGTCGGCCGCATCGTCGGTGGCACCGGCCCAGTAATTTTCGAAAATTTCCCGGGTATCCTTACCGCTGGCGACGGAGATGTCGGCCGGCATCATGAATACGCCGCCTCCCATCAGTTCCCGGATCTGTTCCGAAATCTGCGCATAGTTCTCCGTGCACCAGGTCAGTGCGCCGTACATATAGCGTCGGTTGATGGACACATAGCCATTTCCGAGATCTTCGTGATTCTGGATCTGGCCATGGATCATGCCCGCGATCATCGCCTCGAGCGCGGCGAAGCGGCCGAGATGCTCCTTGACGCTCGGGATCCGGGCGCTCTGGTTGACGCGCGTGACTTCGGAAACGATGCCGATGAGGAACTGAAGCTTCGACCAGAAGCGGATATTCGCCTGGTGATTGCCGTAGCAATGCGACGGCGTGCGATAATAGATGTCCTTCGACAGGATCGGGTTGTCGCGGCAGAATATGCGCTCCCACGGCACCTTCACATTGTCGAAGAGCACGATCGCATCGGTTTCGTCGAACCGCGTGGTGAGCGGATTGTCGAATTCGCTCGCAGCGGTCGGCTCAAGCGGCTTGCGCGACCAGAGCGTTATCCCTTTTGTATTCGTGGGGATAGCGAACGTCATCGCCTCGTCCTTACGATCCGGCGCAAGCGGCTGGACATTGCCCACCCAGATTTCATCGGAAAAAATCGCGCCGGTGGCCAGAAGCTTCATTCCGCTGACCACGACGCCGTCATCGTCTTCCCGCACCACTCGCAGGTCCGGCACCTTGTCGCCGCGCTTGCCGGCAAAGCTCGGATCGCGCGCACCCGGGGCCGGAATGACGGCATACGAAATGTACAGATCGTTCTTGCGGGCATATTTGTAATAGGCGCGCAGATTATCGGCAAACGAGGTTTTCCCGGCCCCTTCGGAATCCAGAACATCTGCCTGGGTCGTCATGCCGGCGACAAAGCTGGCGACGTGGTCGGGAGAACGGCCGAACAGGCCAAACGTCCGGTCGGCAATCGCCTTGTGTGCGGACATGCGCTTGATCAGATCTTCACGCGATTTCGGCATGAGATAATACGAGCCGAATTTCTCGCCGTTTTCCTCATGGACCAGAACGTCCGCATGAGCAGGGTCATGCTTCATGTCGTACAGACTGGCCAGAGTGCGCGCGCCGTTATGGAAAGCGGGATGCTCGACCACATCGTGAATACGGTCCTTGCCGATATAGACGACGCGGCCGTCCTTCAGACTTTCAAGGTGCTCTTTTCCTGTTTTCAGCATCCGGATCCTCCCGAATTTTTCTTATGACGGAAGCCAAGCATGCGCTTCTACCCGAAACGTTATGGCGCGAAATTAGCTAAGTCAATTACATTTATTGATCAAGCAATCGGAACCGGGTCGCACGTCCGGCCATACGGCTATCGGGCAGAATATAGCTTATTCTAAAGGGTATTGGCAGGATTTTGCCTGCCCTGCCCCCGACTGGGCATCTTTGCGCTTAATCAATTGACGGCAGTTTCAATCTCGTAATAGGCTGTCGCAGTTAGATAACTAACAAAGCAAATAAGACACGGTAACCGCGCCGGAAAAATCGCGGAACTAGGGACAAAGCGTGTGGCGACCGGGTCGCAGACGCTCGACGGAAACGAACAGCCAGGAGGCACGATCATGCTTGAGAGCATCAAACGCTGGAAATCGATTCCCTTCCGCCGGTCAGCGCTTCTATGCGCGGGTCTTCTGGCCTTTTGCGCGATGCCGCACAGCGCGCAGGCACAGAGCAAGGTGACGCTGCGCATCGGCCACGACACGATCGAGGACTATCAGGACGCGGTCGCGCGCTTCTATAAGGAAGAAGTCGAGCGCACTTCGGACGGCCGGATTCAGGTTCAGATTTTTCCGGCCAACCAACTCGGCTCGAACTCCTCCATGAACCAGCAGGTTCGCGACGGCGCCCTGCAGGGGATCATCCAGCCCTCGGCCTTTCTGACTCCCATCGCAAAAGTGCTGGGCGTGCTCGATCTGCCGTTCCTCTTTTCCGATGAAGAGGTACAGACCGACGTTCTCAACTCACCCGCGGCCGATATCCTGAACGAGGCGCTGCGCAAGGAGGGCTATGAACCGGTTGCATGGATGACGGGCGGGTTCAAGCACTTCAACACCACGTTTCCCATCGACTCGGCAGACGCCTTCAAGGGCCGCGTCTACCGCACGATGACCTCCCCCATTCTCGTCAAGCAATACGAGTCCTGGGGCTCGACGGTGACGGCGATGTCCTTCTCCGAGGTCTATATGGGCCTTCAGCAGAAGACCATCGAAGGCCATGAGAACCCCGCCGATGCCACGTATGGGCGAAAGCTGCACGAGGTGGCGAAACACTTCACCGTTTCGAACCACGGCGCGCTGGCAACCGTGCTGACCCTCAGCACGCGCTGGCTGGAAAAGCTGGACCCGGAGCTTCAGGAGATACTGAAGAAGGCCGGCAAGGTGACGGCGGAAAAGTCCAAGGAACTCGCAAAGCCCTATCAGGACCATGCGGTGGAAGCGATGGCGAAGGAAGGCGCGCAGGTCGTCACGCTCTCCGAAGACACCCGCAAGGTTCTGCGCGAGCGGGCCCAGCCCGTATGGGACATGGTCGAGGCCGACCCCGCGCTCGGTCCCGTCCTGAAAGACCTTCAGGCCGAAATCGCCAAGCACAATTAAGCCTTCACTCCCGGCGGCGCGGACATTCGTTTCGCGTCGCCGCCTATAAATCCGATTGAAAATCAGGGTCTCCCGAGGTCCGCGGACCGCAGGCTGGCTCTGCCGGAGAAGGCGTTCGGAGGCGCTGGGATGTCCGCACTTTATCGTTTCGTCGAAATGCTCATGCGCATGCTCGACTGGGCCGTGACCTTTCTCATGGTCGCCCTTCTTGTCGAGGTTCTTCTGATCATCCTCGGGCGTCAGATCGGCGTTTCATGGGTCTGGCTCTACGACATCACGCGCTGGACTCTTGCCTGGACGGTCTTTCTCGGCGCCGTTCCGCTGACGCAGCGCGGCGCGCACCTCGCCATTGACGTCGCGGCGAAGGCGCTGCCGGCCTGGGCCGCATCGATCAGCCACATCGTCGTCATAATATGTACGGCGTCGATTGCCGCCATTATCGCCTATTACGGCGGATCGGAAACGATACGCATGTACGAGTCCGGCGAACGGAGCATGAGCGGCGCGCTCCCGGCCTTCATCGGCTACGGCATAATGCCGTTTGCGTTCACTCTGCTTGCCCTTGCTGTCTTCGTCAGCTCGCGGCCCGCCTCTTCCGACCGTCCTTCGTAAGCCCGGAGCCAAGCCATGGTCCTGATGATGGCGATCGTCGCCCCGCTGTTGATGCTGTTCGGAATTCCCGTATGGCTGATCCTCGTTATCATTTCGCTTATCAGCATCGTCTTTTTCATCGACATGCCGCTGTCGATCATGCCGCAGACAATGTTCGGCTCGCTCAACGAATTCGCGCTGATGGCGATTCCCCTCTTTATTCTCGCCGGTTATCTGATGGGCACGGGCTCGATCGCCGTCCGCCTCATCAACTGGACGAAATCGCTGACCGGAAACCTTCCGGGCGGATCGCTGATTACCACGGTCGGCGTCAATACAGTGTTCGGTGTGATCTCCGGGTCCGCCCCTGCCGTGACGGCGACCTTGGGCAAGATCCTTTATCCGGAACTGCGCAAGGAAGGCTACAGCGGCCATTTCTCGGCGGGCCTGCTTGCCGCCACCGGCGCACTCGACACCATCATACCGCCCTCGATCAACATGATCCTGTTCGCGGCCACCGCCAACGTTTCCGTCGCACAGCTTTTCCTTGCCGGCTTCGTGCCCAGCATTATCCTCGCGATCATGATCGGCGGTTATTGCTACCTCTATGGCCGCTTCAACAGGCCGGTGCCGGCGGACCCGTCACAGGTTTCGGCCAAGCCGCCCCGTCTGTTTGAAGCGCCATTGGCCCGCCTGAAGATCATCGGCCGCGAGACGCGCGGCGCTTCGCTTGCCATGGGCGTTCCAGTCATCATCTTCGCCGGTATTTACAGCGGCATCGCGACGCCGACGGAGGTCGCGGCCATCGCATGCCTTTACGCGCTTATCGTCTCGACGATCCTCTATCGCGAACTGAACGGCCCTGCCCTCGCCGAGGCCATCAAACAGGCAGGCTATGTAACGGCGCAGATCTTCATGATCATGGCCGCGGCCGGCCTGTTTGCATGGGTGCTGGTGATCGGCGAGATTCCGCAGGATCTGGTGAACTTCATCGAAAGTCTGGGCTGGTCCTGGTGGATGGTTCTGCTGCTGATCAATGTGCTGCTGCTCGTCGTCGGCATGTTCATGGACCCGGTCTCGGCCATTGTCATCCTGACGCCGCTTCTGAAACCGCTCGCTCTTTCCATCGGTCTCGATCCGATTCACTTCGGCACGATCATGGTCGTCAATCTGGCGATCGGCCTGTTCACGCCGCCTTTCGGGCTGAACCTCTTCGTCGTCATGAGCGTGTGCAAGGTGCCGATGGCCCAGATCGTGCGCGGGCTTTGGCCGATCCTCAGCCTCTATCTGATCGCCCTCATGCTCGTGTCCTACATTCCGGCTCTGTCGCTATGGCTGCCGACTTTGGTCTATCGCTGACGCCGACGCGGCCCGCTCCTGTCGATGCTGGCGATATGCGCCGGCGTCGTGCCAGTTACCCGGGGCGTATAGGGATGCCTGCGACAGGGCCGTGTTCGACCATCTCGACAGAGCATGCCATCGGCAACTGGTTCGTCTCGAAAAGGCCGGCCTGATCGAAATGGGAAGTGCGTGATCGCCGTCCATTGCGCTATGTCTCCTTGCAAATTGCGTCCCGCTGCCCCGCGGACCACACGGAGAATATCGCGTGACACGCTCGAAACCTGTCTGCCTGCTCGTTGCGATAATGCTCGGCGCCATCCTGGTGGCGCAGCCGGGCGCCGCGGAATCGCAACAGCCCGCGCGCAAGCAGGCTGCTTTATCGCGCTCTCAGGACGCGTTTCCGCGCCTGAAAGAGCGTCTGGAGTCGCAAGGTGCCACCGGGCGGTTCAGCGGTGGCGTTCTGGTCGCGAAGGGCGATCAGGTTCTTCTGCGCAGCGTGTACGGCATGGCGAACCATGCGCGTTCCCAACCGCTCACCACCTCCAGCCGCTTCCGGCTCGCCTCCCTGTCCAAACAGTTTACGGCGGCCGCAATCCTGCGCCTTCAGGACAGGGGTGTGCTTACGACCTCGGACCCTGTCTGCAAATGGGTGCAGCCATGCCCGAAGGCCTGGGAGCAGATGCGCTTGAAACATCTTCTCGCGCACCAATCGGGCATTGTGGATCTGATGGCCCGTCCTGACTGGGGAAAAGCGCGTTGGACACCAACGACTCCAGCGCAATTGACGCAAGGATCCGCAGCGCTTGATCTGAAATTTCAGCCGGGCACCAGAAGTGCCTACAATAATACAGGCTTCAATCTCGCGGGCGTGGTCGTCGAGAACGCGGCCAGAATGCCGTTTCACTCCTTCCTGAAACGCGAATTCTTCGCGCCGCTCGGCATGAGCGATACCGGCTATGAAAATGGCGAGGTGCCGCATCTTGCCATGGGCTATGCCAATCTGGCCGAAGGCCTGACTCCGCAACCACGCTCGAATGCGAGCGTCGTCTTTGCCGCCGGCGGACTCTATTCAACGCTCGACGACATGTTTCGCTGGCAGCGCGCGCTTCACGGCGGGAAAGTCCTCAGCGCGGCCTCCTATGCGGAAATGATCGCGGATCACGATGGCAAGGGGACTGCGATTCCGAGCGATGGAATTCCACGCCGCTGGGGCTACGGACTGTTTACCGCGCAGCTCGGCCTCCACGTCCAGCCTGCATTTGCGGCACCGCAGATATTCCATACCGGCAGTTGGGCCGGCTTCCGGAATCTCGTGAGCTATCAGCCGGAGGCGGACATCACAGTGGTCGTGCTGAGTAACAATTTCCATCAGCAGGATGCCGTATTCCTCATCGTCCAGCAGGCGATGGCGGAAGCCCTGGGGCTGCCTTTTGTGCAGACATACACGCCGAAGAAGAAGAATTAGCCGCCGGCTAACTCACCCATCACATAGATGATCGCCATGGCCGTTCGCCGGACACGAAGTCGCGAGACCTCGTCATGGCGCCGGCTTTGCGGTGGAGATACTCCGCGAATCCGTGCGAATTGACCCAGCGCAATGCAGCGCCCTGTCTTTCATCGACATTGCGGTGCGCTGCTTCCCGGAAGGCCCCTCTTCCGAACGCACATGATTTTCTGTTTCCCCCCAAAAAGCGGAACACATGCAAATGCCCGTCGATGTCCTGCACTGGTCGCTCGCGCTTCTGCCGATTCTCATTCTGGCTTTTCTGCTGGTGCAATTGCGCTGGACCGCTCAGGAGGCCGGCGCGGCGGGAATTTTCATCGCCGCCGCTGTTGCGTTCTTTGTGTTCCGGACGCCGCTGGAGACGCTTGCCGTCGCGGGAGCGAAAGGCGTCTGGGATGCGCTGTTCATTCTCCTCGTGATCTGGCCAGCCCTGCTGCTTTATCAGATCATGAATCAGGCAGGCGGCTATGAGGCGCTGCGTCAGGGCATTACGCGCCTGAGCCGCAACGAGCTGTTCGTCATCATCGCTCTGGGCTGGGTGTTCGCGTCGTTCCTTCAGGGCATCGACGGATTTGGCACGCCGATTGCGGTCGTCGCGCCATTGCTCGTCGCCTTCGGCGTGCGTCCGATCTATGCGGTCGCGATCCCGATCATCGCGCATATCTGGGCCAAATTCTTCGGAACGCTCGGCGTCGGCTGGCTCGCCACGCTGCAGGTTGTCGATCTGGACAATGCGACGATTGCCGCAACGGCCCATCAATCGGGCCTGCTCATCATCATTCAGGCCGTCCTCGGCGGCTTCACCATCGTCTGGCTGTATGGGCGCTGGCCGGCCATACGCCATGCCTGGCCTCTGGTGCTGATCATTGCAGCCATCCATGGCGTGGGCCAGGTCTTCGTTGCGATGATGGACCCGGTCCTGGCCGCCTTCATTCCCGCGACAATAGCGATGCTGGCCCTTTATCCGCTCTCGCGCTGGCCGCGCTATGCGAACCCCGCCGAAGACATCATCGATCGCCCAGCCATGCTCGCGAGCGGCACGGAAAACAATATCGACAAGACGCCGCCCATGGGGCTGGCCATGTCGTTCTTTCCCTACATTCTCCTGACCGTTCTGGCGCTCGGCACGTCGATGATCGAACCCGTCAAGCAAGCGCTCGGCAGCGTCACTTTCGGCCTGTCCTTTCCGGAAGTCACGACAGGCTATGGCATCACCGAGCCTGCGGTAGCGCCTTATTCCGCTCTCGCACCCCTGACGCATCCGGGCGCAAGCCTGATCGTGACCTGCCTTGTGGCGTTGATCGTCTATAAGGCGCGCGGTTATTACAATGCATGGACTGTAACGACAAGCGAACCGCAGAAGGGCATTCTGCGCGGCCTGTTCGCAAGCGCCGTCCCTGCATCCGTGTCCATTCTGGCCTTTCTCGTCATGGCGGCCTTGATGAATCATTCCGGCCAGAATGAAATGCTGGCGCTCGGCGTTTCCGCCGTTGCTCCCGCCTATGCATTCGCGTTCCTGTCGAACGGCATCGGCATCATCGGCGCATTCACGACGTCGAGCAGTACATCCTCCAACGTGCTGTTCTCCGATCTGCAGGTCACTCTGGCCAAGCTGAAAGGACTTCCTGAAGCGACTATACTCGCCGCGCAAAGTGCCGGCGGCGCAATCGGCAACGCCATCGCCCCGGCCAATGTCGTCATGGGTGCAAGTACGGCCGGCATCTCCGGACAGGAGGGCGCCATTCTGCGCAAGACCCTGCCCTGGACATTGGCGGCCTTTATCCTGACCGGCGCGGCAACCGTACTTATGGTCATGCTGATGGGAGACGCATAATGCCGAAACTGCCCAGAACGCCGCTGTTCTACATGACGGCGTCCTTCATTCTGCTCCTCATCGCGCTTCCGCTCGTCAGCATCGGATCGACCGGCGGCCCCCGCGCTCTCCTTTGGATCGGCTTGATCGCGCTCACTCTTGGAGGCATGGTTCCGCCGCTGCAACGATTGCTGGCGGCAAAAAAAGCGTCCCCATAGTCCGGCCGGTCGCAGCGAAGGCTGGGAGCCCGATCAGGTCTCTGGCAGAATTGAAGAATGCGTCTGTTCGCGATCATCGTCATTTTAGTCATTTTATTCGTGCTGGCCTCGCTGGCCGCAGTCTATTCCTATGGCCGCTTCGCCCAGCAGGCGCGCGGCGCGCCCGCCTCCGCATTGCCGATCACCGAGAGCGGGACACTGCTCGACCGGATCGTCGCGCCGAAGCTCGCGGAACATCCCGGACAGAGCGGCCTGTCGCTCATATCCGGCAATCTTCAGGCTTTTGCCGTCCGGGCGCTCGCGGCGCGCAGCGCCGAGCGCAGTCTCGATCTGCAATATTACTACTGGAAGGACGATCTGACCGGCGGGCTGCTGGCACGCGAACTGACCGCTGCCGCCGATCGCGGTGTGCGGGTGCGCGTCCTTCTCGACGACATCAATACAAAGGGCGACGATTCCACCTATCTGGCTCTCGACAGCCATCCGAATATCGAAATCCGGCTGTTCAACCCCTCGCGCAGCCGCGCCAATGCGCTGCGCCGCGGCATCGAAATGGCGCTCCGCGTCTTCAGCGTGACGCGCCGTATGCACAACAAGGCATGGATTGCCGACGGCCGCATGGCCATCGTCGGTGGCCGCAATATCGGGGACGCCTATTTCGACGCGGCTGAAATATCCAATTTCCGCGACATGGATCTCCTACTGCTGGGGCCCGCCGTGCAGCAGGCCGAAACCGTGTTCGACGAATACTGGAACAGCAGGGTCGTGATCCCCATCGATTCGCTTGCCGGCTCCCGAAAAGGCGACCTGCAAACGAAAAGGACGCGCCTCGACGCCCTTTTGTCGGGCGGAGGCGCGCAGCCCTATCTGCAGCGGCTGCACGAGGAGAAGAACACCGAATCCATACTCGGCGGAAAGCAGACCATACACTGGAGCGCCGGTGCGAAGGTGATTTCCGATCCCGCGGAAAAGGCCCTGAACGGTGCGCGGCAGAACTGGCTTCTCAACACGATCTTCCCTGTGATCGGATCGGCCACAAGCGAACTTCACATCATCTCTCCCTATTTCATTCCGGGAGATCAGGGCGTCGCCGCTTTGCAAAACCTCGCTGCCGCCGGCGCCGAAGTCTCCGTGTTGACGAATTCGCTTGCGGCAACGGATGTCGTTGCGGTGCACGGCGCTTACGCGAAATATCGAAAGCCATTGCTTGCCGGCGGCATCCATCTGTACGAATTGCGGCCGGAAATCAGGCGGCCCGATATGTCGCTGTTCGGATCGAGCGGCGCCAGCCTTCATACCAAGGCCTTCACCGTGGATGGTAGAACGGGATTCATCGGCTCGTTCAATTTCGATCCGCGCTCGATATCGCTCAACACCGAAATGGGCGTTCTGTTCGAGGATGCCGCCCTGACCGCCGAAGTGAACGCGACCTTCGCCGATGAGATCGCGCCCGACAGCAGTTACAAACTCGCATTGGAAAACGGCTCGCTCGCCTGGCAGGACGGCGCTGGAGCGAATGCGAAGAGATTGGAGACCGACCCGGAAGCGAGCATCTGGCGGCGCGCCGCAGCCACTATTATCGGCCTCCTGCCGATCGAATCCCAATTGTAGGGGCATGGGTCGAGACGCAACGCGCGCCTTCTCCAGCTACCCCGCAGCGCGCTGTCCTTTATATACGAGCGCGCCATGCAGGTTCTGAATTTCCGTGCTCACAAATTCCGGCAGTTCCGGCAGCGGCTCGGGCCTGGTTCCGGTGCGAACGGCTCTCGATATGATCGCGAGGGCATCGCTGATATTCCTTTCGCCATCCGGGTCGAACAGGGGTTGAGCTTTCTCGGCGTTGGCACCGGCATTCTCCAGCGACCAACAGACGGCGAGCACGCGATAGGCCAGCTGCTGCGCCGCCGCGACCGCGGGCCACAAACGCTCGGCGGCATCGCGATGCCGGGGCGTGTTGCCGACGCTGGTCTCATAGGCCTGCAGCAGAACAATCGTCCGATGCTGGAGATCGCGCCGCGCGTTTCGTCCGGCATGCGAGGTAACCTCTCCGGATGCGGCAAGGCGAAGCGTCAGCCTCAATGCCGATAGAGTATTGACGAGCTCCTTCGGAACGCGCACCGCGACGGAACGTGGCATCGTCATTTCCAGCACCAGAATACCGATCACGCAGGCAATGGCGGTATCGACACCGCGCACCCATAGAAGATGCCCCACATCCGGCACCGGCAGTCCGCCCGCAGAGATGGTCAGCGCTGCGGCGGTAATGAACACGACCGCGAGCGCGTAATTGCGCGTCACGAACATCTCGATGAGGAACTGAAGAAGAAAGAGCGTCAGGACAAGCCACAGGCCCTGAGGATGGATCGCCAGAACCGCACCGGCCAGTATCAGGCCGACCATCGTGCCGGCCATCCGTTCGAGCCCGCGTTGCAGGCTTCGCACCCAATCGAGCCCCTGATGCAGAATGAGAACGGCGGCCGCGATGACCCAGTACGCACGCTCCAGCCCCAAAGCGGCACCGGCCGCGCCGGCAATCAGAGCGGCAAGCCCGACGCGGGCTGCCACGAGCAGCGGCGGCGACCAGGGGCGCAGGCTTTCCCTTAACGAATCCAGCCAGCCGTGATGACCGAGCGGCATATGACCAAGGTCGGTACGGCCCGTCTCATCGCTGGTGTCCAGCGTCTCGGCAGCCAATCCGCGTACCTTGTCCGCCGCAGCGGCAAGCAAGGCCTCGTCAGACGCCGGAGCATTCAGAACGCGGGCAAATACGAGGTTCAGTTCGCGATTGAGAGCACGCAGGCGGCTGAGCCTATCGTCGGTCGGGGGCCACGCCGTCTGATGCGTTACAAGAGATGTCCAGGATTCGTGCATGGCGAGCGCGGCCGTGTGGCGCGCGGCGTCTTCTCCCGGCGTACCTACGGCCGCGATAAAGCGTTCGACCGCTTGCGCCGCGGCGCTGACCGTCGCCCGCTCGGGGCCCCGGAAGGAGGCAAGCGCGCCCGCCATATGGGCCAAACACGCGAACGATCCGCTGGCAAGAACCAGCAACCCGATCTGCGTTACGCTCAGATGGCCAGCGGGAATGCCCGAGCCGGCCGCACAGACCAGCGCGAACATATATGCACCGGGCGGCCCGACCCGGAGCGCATTGCACAGAAAGGCCGCAATCGTCGCGATCAGGGCGACGGTCGGAACCATCAGTAACGGCCTGTCCGCCACCCAGAGGCCGAGACTGACCGCCAGCGCGAACGAGAGCGCGATTATGGCGAGATGCACCGCGCGGTTCGAATAAGGACGGGTGCCGCCATAAAGAGCCGTGAACGCGCCGAGCGTCGCCACCAGCCCGGCCGCAATATCGCCCGCCGCCCAACCGGCAAATATGGGCATGCCCATACAAAGAGCGGCCCGCAGCGCAAACGGCCAGCGGCCGTGGGCCGGCCGCAATTTGAACATCGCGCCCGGACGCAACGAAGGCGAAGGAGGAGGACCAGGCAGGGTCGATCGAGGGCCGTTCATTCCAGCCGCGTTCATACTGAAATCATGACCCAGATCTTTTAAACCGCAAAGCCGAGCAGCACCAATCCGGCCCGGGCGCTTTGGCAGCAAACTGGAATATCTGCTTACCGTCCACTTCCCAATTTCGCCGACGGTGATGGCTAACCGGAGTATCGATCCGGCCTGCCTATTCCACGCGGCGCAGCGCGAGAGCGGCCAGTGGCCGAGCATGCGGCCTGTACCATTTAATCACGCAAAGGTCTGCTGGGCCCTGCCGTTCCGTAAGGACGTAGACATTTCCGCGAACGAGCCGCGCGGGAACGCGGGCACGCCTGTATATGTATCGCTATGATTACACTGCGATCACCGCAGCCAGATAAAGTATGCGACCAGCCTGACACGGAGCCTTCGACGCTCGCTCCGATGGAGGTTGCAGTCAACCTGATTATTTTCTGCATTGGGAGCTTTTTTCTCTCCAATTGCAGTGTCTTAGGAGTTATCGGTCGGTGTGGGTCAAGAGCCCGCGGGGATCCCGGCCGCATATTGTTCGTTCCTTGATCCGGCCCGGCCTCCCCTCCCCGATATTGCGTCAGGAGGAGCTCTGGATATGGCAAAAACCGAACAGATTGCGGATCTTCGCCCAATCGGGCCGGCGCGGCGGCGCCCGTGCGGACCAGGTGGCACCGGGACCGGCGATGGTGGCGGCAAGGCTCGCGCGCAAAGGTTAAGCGCACGCCCCGCGGCCCGGGCCCGTGTCCGCACATCCGCCAAATTGTCGGGCGGAAGTCCGGACCGGCTGCTGGCGGTTATCGAGAAGGCGGCCCTGTCGCGCCAGATCGATGCCGCCAAGCTCAAAATGCTGACCGACATGCATGCTGATCTACGGACCGATCAGGCCCGAAAAGCTTTTGTGGCGGCTTTGTCGGATCTGCAGCAGGAGCTGCCGATCTTTGCCGAGAACGGCGAGATCCTGCTGCGCAATGGTTCGACCTACAGCTATGCTTTGTGGGAGGACATCAACGAGATCCTCAAACCGCTGTTGTCGGATTTTGGTTTTGTCCTCACCTTCCGCACCGGGCGCTATGGCGAAGAGGTCAGCGTTACCGGGATCCTGGCCCATAAAGACGGCCATAGCGAACAGACGACCATTACCTTGCCGCTTGATCTTGGTGGACAGAAGAATGGCGCCCAGGCCGTCGGATCCTCAACCTCCTATGGCAAACGCTATGCGGCAGCAGCCCTCCTCAATCTGACCAGCCGCGGCGAGGATGATGATGCGACGGGGGTCGATCAGAGCGCCCCAATCTCGCCTGAACAGAAAGCCGAGCTTGCGGCCCTGATCGAAACGAGCGGCGCCCGGATCGATCTCTTCCTGCTCTATTTCGGCATTGGCGAGCTCGATCACCTGCCGGCATCCGAATTTGACCGTGCCAAAGCGGCGATTGCCGCGCGCAGGGTGACGTCATGACGGGGGGCCAGCCGATGAACCTCCGATCGTCCTCACCTTCCTTTGTTCCCAGCGAGACTGCCATGACCTCTTCTGTTGCCTCTGCCGCCCTGCCCCTTCACCTGCCAGCTCCGATCACTGACGCTGTGTCGGCACAGAAGGATCGGGCTGAGGTGTCGATACCCCACGATCCCGCATCGCCTCTGCCGGAGGATGTGACCAGTGGGCTCCCATCCAACGAAGCGATGGTGGATGCTCCCGATTGCGCGTCGCTGCCTGTGTCTTCGCCGGCATGCGTCCCGGCTCAGGGGAGCGAGGAATGGCATCGCCAGCGTCTCGGCAAGCTCACCGCATCGCGGATGGGCGATGTCATGGCCCGCACCAAAACGGGCTATGGCGCCGCCCGGGGCAATTACCTCGCCCAGCTTGTCGCCGAGCGCCTCTGCGGCCAGCCCTCATCACCCTATGAGAGCCCGTCCATGGCCTGGGGCAAGGAATATGAGGATGAAGCCAAACGGGCCTATATGTTCCGGACCGATCGTCTGGTCACGACCGCGGGCTTTGTCGATCACCCCGAGATTGCCATGAGCGGGGCCTCGCCGGACGGCTATGTCGGCGAGGACGGCCTCATCGAAATCAAGGCGCCCAATACGACGACGCATCTGGAGATCGTGCTCGCAGGAAATGTGCCGGACAAATATCTACCGCAGATCTTCTGGCAGCTGGCCTGCACCGGACGCCGATGGTGCGATTTTGTCTCCTACGATCCGCGCCTGCCGGAGCATCTGAGATTCATTGCGCTGCGCATCGCGCGCGATGACGAGCGCATCCGATCGCTCGAGGAGGAAGCTCGCACCTTTTTGGCCGAGGTCGAGCAGCGCGTTCAGGCCATCACTGCGCGCGTGATCCGACCACCGCATCAGACCTGATGCACAATGGCACCCGAACCATCGCCCAGCTGCGTGGAGGCGATTGTACGCAGCACCGCCTCCCGCAACTGGCCGATATGGGCATGTCCCGAACCGTTCGATCACGCTCAAGACGCGCCCACATGCCCGCCCTTACAGTTCGGGTGCCCAAACCGGGTTGCATCGGCACACTGCCAATATCAGCATCCACGCTCTGATACCCTGACCGGAGTGCGGCCATGACCATGCCATCGCGATCACAGCGCCACAAATGTCCGGCACAAAGCTCCGCACGGTCGAAACCGTCAGCGCGAGCTCAAAAGGGCGCGGTCCGACCGAAACCGCCGTCGCCTCGCCGCCGCGAATTCCCGGTCGACGTCAAACGCAAGGCCGCGCGCCGCGCGAGCGGGCGCTGCGAGCTGTGCACGGCGCCCCTCTCCTACGGCGCTTATCATTACGACCATATCCTGCCCGATGCGCTCGGTGGCGAGCCCGTTTTGTCCAACTGCATGGTTCTGTGCTTAACCTGCCATCGCCACAAGACCACGCGTAAAGACACGCCCAAAATCGCCAAAAGCCGCCGCATCACCGATCGTGCTCTGGGCATCAAGCCCCATCGTACCATTACCCAATGGCGCAAATTCAACGGTCAGATCGTACGGGTACCGCGAACAAGGACGTGATCCGGGCGACGTTTATCCCACCGACATAGTCGATCGGCATCTTTCGATGTCCAGGTCCACGGCTGTGTTCGTCGTCAACATGTTTTCTGTATGTCGCTGTCAATTTGACAAGCGTCGTTTGCTGTACTTCGCTGTCAATGCGCACATGCCCGACGCACAACATCGTTTCCACGTGCAGAAATCTAATGACTAGAAACTTTCCGGGAGCCTTCCTGGAAGGCTCGCAAGAGCCCTACTTACAATGCTCGCTACAACCTCGCTTAGAGCGCTCTCCAGGACCCCTTAAAAATCGCTCTCTAGAACCTTCGCTGAAACGTTGGCTTGTTTATCAAAGCGGACCTTGAAGTCTATATACGTACAGTGCTAAACTCGTTCTGAACACGGCTAAAAACTTCCAAACGCACACGCAACAAGAAACAAACCTCTCAAAGAGATGTCAGCGACCCCGCGCGAAGAAACAGAGTCGGCACAGACTAATTTGAACAGGGAAAAACAATTCCCTGTTCTGGCATTTTGAGTTCCCTGTTCGCTCAAAAAAATTTCCCTGTTCGCGACGATCAATTCCCTGCATTTTTGGCGGACAAAATGCGTCTTCAGGAACAACGGCAAACATCTCGGGTTGAGGGCGCACCCGATGTGTTGCCACCGAGAG
Organism: Pseudomonadota bacterium; assembly: GCA_023388965.1. GTDB lineage: Bacteria > Pseudomonadota > Alphaproteobacteria > Rhizobiales > Methylopilaceae > Flaviflagellibacter. The sequence continues at coordinate 168,061 of JAEWFF010000028.1, forward strand.
ATTGATTTTCTACACAGGCATGGAATCTGATTGATCGCTATATAATGGCGGCGATGACCGGACCGGACTCCGATTCCAACAAGCGCGGTGCGCCGCGTTTGCGCACGATCAAGGGCGCCAAGCTTGTGCTGCCGGGCGGCGGCTCGTCGTTTTCGTGCGTGATGCGCAATCTGTCGGCGACGGGTGCTCTCGTTGAGCTTCCCTCTACGCTCGGCATTCCCTTCAACGTCACCCTTCAGACGGACGACGGCTCGGTGAACCGGCCCTGCACGGTCGCCTGGCGCACCGAGACGCGCATGGGCCTGACCTTCATCGGCTGACCCTTTCCGGCGGCGCGGGCGTCGTTTGAAACATCTGTTGCAGGCGTGCGGACGGCGGGTTACAGACCGGCCATGTCCGATCCCTTCGCCCGCCTTGTCGATACGATCCGCTCGCGGTTCGTCGACCTCAGCCCGCAGCAGAAAGTGGCCGCGGCCTTCGTGCTGAAACGGCCCGAGGATGTGGCGATCGTGTCCATGCGCACTCTGGCGGCCAATGCCGGCGTGCAGCCCGTCACCTTCGTGCGGCTCGCGCGCACGCTCGGCTATGCGGCATGGGAGGACTTCAAGGAGCCCTTCGTCGAGCGCATGCGTGCGGCGCCCGCCTTCTATTCCGACCGCGCGAAAGCGCTGTCCGGCGCCGGGCCGGGCGAACTGCATCTCAGCCATATCAAGACGCTGGAAGCCACACAGGCGCTGAACGATGCGGCTGCCTTCGCGGCCGCCGCCGAGGCGCTGGAACAGGCGAACAATGTGTTCGTCGCCGGCTTCCGAGCCTGTTTCGGCCCGGCTCATGCTTTCGCCTATGTCTACCGCCTGTTCCGGCCGGATGTGGTTCTGCTGTCGGGCCTTGGCGGCGGGCTCGAAGCGGAGCTGCGCGCCGTCGAAGACGGCGATGCCCTCTGCATCATCGGGTTCCGTCCCTATTCGCGCGAGAGCGTCACCGCCGCCGAACACGCCTCCCGGCGCGGCGCCAGCCTGATCGCGATCACCGACAGCCCCATCGCGCCGTTCGCGCGCGAGGCCAAGGTCGCGCTCACCTTCTCGACCGAGGGGCCGAGCCTGTTTCCCTCGCTGGTCTCGGCCTGGGCGATCGCCGAACAATTGCTCGACACCCTGGTCGCGCGCGGCGGCGAGAGCGCGCTCGAGCGCCTGAAATCTGCCGAAACGCAATTGCAGACGCTCGGCGTGTTCGTGCCGTCCTACGATCCCGACGACTGAACATTTTCCGTTTACCCGCCGTGGCTAGTCTGCGGCCATGTTCAGGCTCGCGGTCGCGCTTCTCGTTTTCCTGATGGGAGACTGGATTTTCTTCGACGCCGGCGTCGCGCTGCGCCCGCTCGTGGCGATGCTGGAGGCCGGCGCGGAAATCCTCGCCGACCTCATCGTGCGTTTCGCCGGCTAGGTCAGAGCGGCTTCAGCCCGGCCTCGATCTCCGCGCGGCGCGGCTCGAGGAAGGGTGGCAGAGCGAGCGTCTCGCCCAGCCTGTCGAGCGGCTCGTCGGCCGTGAAGCCTGGCCCGTCCGTCGCCAGTTCGAACAGGATGCCGTTCGGCTCCCGGAAATAATACGAGCGGAAGTAATAACGCTCGACCTCTCCGGAATTCGGCAGCCGTGTCGGCTTGATGCGTTCGGCCCAAGCTGTGAGTGCCTCGGTGTCCGGCACGCGGAACGCGACATGGTGCACCCCGCCCGCGCCATAGCGCGTCGGCGGCAGATCGGGCTGAACCGCGACATGCAGTTCCGCCGCCGCCCCGCCCGGCCCCATCTCGAACACATGCACCTGATGCGCCGCATTGTCGGGATGCGCATACGCTTTTGTCCTGCGCATGTTCATCACATGCGTAAGCACGGATTCGGTGTTCGTGATGTCCGGCACGCTCATGACGATCGGGCCGAGGCCGCGGATCTGGTGTTCGGCCGGCACCGTGCTCTTGTCCCATGGGCGGTTTTCGCCGGGGTTCTCATCGACGATCAGCGCAAGCCTCTGGTTCTCGCCATCCGAAAACCACAGCGCCCTGCGCCCTCCCTGATCGACCTCGCGCACGGCGATGCCGGCATCCGCCAGCCGCGCCTTCCAGAAATCGTAACTGCCTTCGGCAATGCGAAGCCCGGTGCGGGTGATCGAATGCGTACCGTGATGTTCCGGCGCGGCGGGGAAATCGAAGAAGGTCAGGTCCGAGCCGGGCGATGCGACGCCGTCGCCGTAGAACAGGTGATAGGAGGTCACATCGTCCTGGTTCACCGTCTTCTTGATGAGGCGCATGCCGAGTGTGCCGGTGTAGAAGCCAAGATTTTCCTTCGCCTTGGCCGTGACCGCGCTGAGATGATGAATGCCGCCCAGGTGTAGTGTCATTGTCCTCTTCCTTCACCGGCCCCTTGCCGGTTCCGGCCCGATGTGATGCTCCGGCACAAAGGCGTCCAGAGACACCGGTGTTACTGTTCCTGGTCGCGCCCCGCTTCGAACAGGAACCACATCCGCCGCTCCGCCTCGTCGATCCAGTTCTCGATCAGGCTCGCGGTCGCGACATCGTCGTGCTCGTCGCACAGATCGTGGACTTCACGCAGGCGCGCGACCATGGCCTTGTTGTCCTCGCGCAGCTCCGCCAGCATGGTGGAGGGCGTCACGAAATCCGCATCGTTGTCGAGCACGCGCTGAAGACGCGCGATATGGCCGACGGAGCGGATCGTCGTGCCGCCGAGCTTGCGCACGCGCTCGGCCATATCGTCGGTCGCCGCCAGAATCTGCGCTGCCTGCTCGTCGAACATCAGATGATAATCGCGGAAATGCGGGCCGCTCACATGCCAGTGGAAGTTCTTGGTCTTGAGAAAGAGCGCGAACGTATCGGCCAGCAGCGCGTTCATCGCGCCGGTGATATCCTTCATCGCATTGTCGCCGAGAGTGTTGGGCGTCGCGAGATCGGCGGCGCGGCGCGCCTTCACGTCGGATGATGACGATTTCCCGGATTTCTTGGATTTGGCCATGATCGTTCTCCTGCGCCCCGAAACATTACGTCGCGCGGCAAGGCCGGTAATCAAGCCCGATTGCTGATTTATTGGAGAATGGTGTTCGACGTGCCGGGAGGCGTCTGGTCGATGACGATCAGTTCCACGGTTTCCTTGCCGAGCGTTTCGCCCGAATGCCAGGTATCGAGCATTTCGACCACGACATCGCCCGGCCCGTATTCGAAGCTCTTGAAGCCGTCGCCGGTCGACACTTTCAGTCGGCCCGCGACCACATAGGCATAACGCGGATAGGGATGCTTATGGACCGGCAGTTTTACGCCCGCCGGGATCTCGTATTTCAGCACGGTAAGCTCCGCCGTGCCCTGCGGCAGGACGAGAGGCTGGCCGGTTGCCGTCTGCGTTGCCGAAAACAGCTTGGTGACGGCGGCCTTCGCCTCGGCCGGCGGCGGAATGCTGGGAACTCCGGCCATGTCGGCCCGGGCACCGGCGAAAGCGAGAACGGAGGCGAACCCGGCGAGAAGAAGCGCGCGCATGCGTGCCAGCTTATCCGGATTCGCCCGCGCTCAGTTATCGACCGGCGGCAGAGTTCCCAGATAAATGGCCATGGCCCGGCGGTCTTCCTCCGGCAGTTCGGATGTATTGGCGATCACATCCTTCATCTTGCCGCCGACCACATCGCCCTCGGGCGTCGAGCCGTCCTCGAAGAAGAAGACGAGATCGTCCTCGGCCCAATCGCCGATGCCGCCTTTGCCGGGCGTGATGTTCGGCGCCTCGGCGCCCCCGGCGAGATAGCCGCCGCCATTACGGCGCTCGGCCACGATGGCCCCGGCGATGTCGCGCGGGCTATGGCACTCGGCGCAATGGCCGAGCGCTTCGGCAAGATAGCGGCCGCGGTTCCACTCGGCGCTTTCCGTCGGTACGGGCGCAAGCGGCACGGACTGGAAATTGAGCGCCTTCCACAAACCCATGCCGCGCCGAACCGGCCACAGTTGGAGCGGAAAAGCATGTGCGGACGGAACGTTATCGCTGGGCTCTAATGTCTTGATGAAAGCGAAGAGATCGCGCACATCCTCGGGCTTCATGTGCTGGTAGGTCGTGTACGGAAAGGCCGGGAAGTAATGTTCGCCCGACGGCGAAGTGCCTTTCAGGACGGCGGTCGCGAACTGTTCCTGCGTCCATGCACCGATCCCGTGTTCCGAATCGGGCGAGATGTTCGGCCCGATGAACGTGCCCGCCGGGCTCTCGATCTTCACCCCGCCGCCGAGCAGCAGCCGGTCGCCCTGTCCCGGTATTGCATGGCAGGAGGCGCATCCTCCGGCGAGAAAGACGATGCGGCCATTGGCGGGATCGGCCTCGCCGCCTGCGACCTGGTCCGGTGCCGCGCGCTCGGGCGTTGTCAGCATGAAGAACGCCACGGCACCCGAAAGAACAAGCGCCGCACCGGCAACAATCCAGATCCGCATCACCCCTCACTCGCCCCGCGGATCGCCGCCCGCAAAACAAATTTCCAATCGTGCCGCCGCTTCGGCAAGCCGGCGGTCTCGCGTCCAGAGCGCGCAATTACCCGTCAGGCGCACCGATGCCAGCAGGTGCACATCGACATAGCCGATGCCGGTGCCCGGCAAGCCGTTACGTTCAATGAAAGTGAGGATTTCCTGCTCGTCGGCCATCTTTGTCTGAGGCAGATCGCTCAGCAATTCGAGAACGTCTGCGCGATTGCGTAGATTACCGAGTTCAAGTTCGCCAATCACGAAAGGGTGGACGAGAACCCGTCGCGCAAGAAGCAGATCGGTTAGAACAGCATCGCCAACCCGCAGATGATCGATCCAGACCGAGCTGTCGACCAGGATCATGCGCGTATCAGCTCGCGTCCAGACGGCGACGCCGGATCGGTTCGAGGTTCGGCTCGGTCCCCCCGAGTTGCGCCAGCCGCCGCGCGCTCTCGCGCTCGATGAGGGCCTTCAGCGCCTCACGAACAACAGCAGACTTTTCCTTCAGCCCCGTTTGCGCCTGGGCCTTGGTCAGAAGTTCGTCATCGAGAGCCAATGTAGTTCGCATAGCACGAAATTTAGCATCATTCGATGCCTATTCAAGTGCCTTAAATCGCCTTGCTTCCGCCTATATCGGTCCGATATATAGCGGCTCGGAACAGAGGCCCCGGCCCATGAACATCCGCACCATCTGCCTTGCCATGCTCGCCCACGGCGAAGCGTCTGGCTACGACCTCAAAAAGGGCTGGGAGAACGGCCCGTTCTCCTATCTCGGCGGCGCAAGTTTCGGCTCCATCTATCCGGCCCTCGCCAAGATGGAAGAAGGCGGCCTGATCCGCAGCCGCGAGGAGAGCCAGCCCGGCAAACCTCCGCGCCGGGTCTATGCCCTCACCGAGCGCGGGCGCGCCGCCTTCCTGTCGGAAATGAGCGAGACGCCCGAGAAGGACATCTTCCGCTCCCATTTCGGCATTATCGCGCTGTGCGCGCCGTTCCTGCCGCGCGAGACCATCGCGCGGGCAATCGACGAGCGCCTCGATCAGCAGCGGCGCGAGATCGAGGCGCTGGAGCCGCTGATCGAGCGGGAGAAAGACACGTCCGTCGGCTGGCTCATCGAATGGGGCGTGGCCCAGTTCAGGAACGAGGTCGACTTCATTGCGGCCAACCGCGCGCGGCTCGAAAGCCTCGCGGACACCGCAACGCCCGGCGCCGTCATGCCGGTCTGCAAGGCCGAAACCGAAACCACGCTGAAAAAGGCGAAGTAAATACATGCGCCGCTGGATCATCATCGCCGCCGCATCCGCCGCCGCCCTCCTCGCCGGAGGCTGGCTGCTCTGGGGCGGAACGCAGGACGAAGCCGGCGCCTCGACGGCCACGGCCGAACGGCGGGCGCCGACCGTCACCGTCGTGCGGGCTCTGCGCCGCGAAATCGCCGAGGAGGTGCATGTCTCCGGCTCGCTGGTGCCGCGCGAGGAAGTGCTCGTCACCCCGGAGATCGACGGCCTCGCCGTGACCGAAATCCTCGTCGAGGAAGGCGACCGCGTGGAAAAGGGTCAGGTGCTCGCGCGCCTGTCGCGTTCCGCCGTCGAGGCCGAGGCCGCGCAGGCCGAAGCCGCCGTCGCGCAGGCCGACGCGCAGATCGCCGAAGCCGACGCCAGTGTCGCTGAAAACCGCCTTGCGATGGAACGTGCCGAATCTCTCATCGGATCGAAGACCATATCGAGATCGACCTATGAGCAGCGCCAGTCCGCCTTTCAGGTCGCCGAGGCGCGCGCCAACGCCGCTCGGCAGAATCTGAAAGTAGCCGAGGCGCAAAGCGCCCAGAGCGCGATCCGCCTCGCACGCACCGAGATCAAGGCGCCCGCCGGCGGCATTATCAGCCGCCGCACGCTGAAGATCGGCGCCATCGCCAGCATGGCCGGCGATCCCGCCTTCCGCATCATCGAGGGCGGCGCGGTCGAACTCGCCGCCGATGTCGTCGATGCCACGCTCGCGCGCTTCGAAACGGGACAGAGCGTGCGCGTCACGACGGCGGGCTCATCGCAGCCGCTGCAAGGCACGATCCGCCTCATCTCACCAGAGGTCGATCCGGTGACGCGGCTTGGCGATGTGCGTGTCGCCCTGCCCCTCGATGCCGATGTCACCATCGGCTCGTTCGCCTCGGGCATTGTCGAAGTCGGCCGCCGTACCGCGATCACGGTGCCGATTTCCGCGATCACCGTCACCGACGGTAACACCACGGTGCAAGCGGTCCGGGACAACAAGATCGAAACGCGCGCCGTCGAAGTCGGTCTGCGTTCGCCGATCCGTGCGGAGATCAGATCGGGCCTCGAACAGGACGAACTCGTCGTCGCACGCGCCGGATCGTTCCTGCGCGACGGCGATGTCGTGACGCCGGTCGAGGAAACCAATGCGGAGGCCGCACGGTGAGACTCAACATCTCCGCGGCCTCGATCAAGAGGCCCATCCCCGGTGTCGTCCTGTTCGTCGTGCTGACAATCCTCGGCCTGTTCGCATTCGCCGAGCTTCCGGTCACGCGCTTTCCGAACATCGACATTCCCCTCGTTCAGGTCAGCGTGGCGGAGGCCGGCGCCGCGCCATCCGAACTCGAAACGCAGGTGACGAAGCGCATCGAGGATTCGGTCGCCAATCTCGTCGGCGTCAAGCATGTGATGTCGACGGTCTCGGACGGCCTGTCCTCCACCATCATCGAATTCCACCTCGAAACCGATACCGACCGCGCCGTCAACGATGTGAAGGACGCGATCGCGAAGATACGCGCCGATCTTCCGCGCACCATCGAGGAGCCGACCGTCCAGCGCATCGATGTCGAGGGGCAGTCCATCGTTTCCTATGCCGCGTCCTCGCCCGGCATGACACTGGAGCAATTGTCCTGGCATGTGGACGATGTCGTCATCCGCCAGTTGCAGGGCCTTCCCGGCGTCGGCCGCGTGCAGCGCATCGGCGGCGTCGCGCGCGAAATCCGCGTCGAACTCGATCCCGACCGGCTGATGGCGCTCGGCGTCACCGCCGCCGAGGTCAACCGCCAGATCCGCGCCGTCAATACGGACCTTGCCGGCGGGCGCGGCGAGATCGGCGGACAGGAACAGAGCATCCGCACGCTCGCCAATGCGCGCACGCTCGAAAACCTGTCCGACATGAAGATCTCGCTGGCCAATGGCCGTCAGGTGCGGCTGTCGGAACTCGGCACGGTGCGCGACACCGCCGAAGAACCGCGCAGCTTCGCCCGGCTCGACGGCGAACCCGTCGTCTCCTTCAACGTCTTCCGCACCAAGGGCGCAAGCGATGTTTCCGTCGCCGATGTCGTGGCCGAGAAGCTGAAGAAAATGCACGAGGCGCGGCCCGACATCGTCTATTCCATGATCGACGATTCCGTCAGCTACACCGCCGGCAATTACGAAAGCGCGATGCACACGCTGCTCGAAGGCGCGGCGCTCGCGGTCCTCGTCGTGTTCCTGTTCCTGCGCGACATGCGCGCGACGATCATCGCCGCCGTCGCCCTTCCTTTGTCCATCATCCCGACCTTCTTCCTGATGGACCTGATGGGCTTTTCGCTGAACCTCGTCAGCCTTCTGGCGCTGACGCTCGTCACCGGCATCCTCGTCGACGATGCCATCGTCGAGATCGAGAACATCGTGCGCCATATGCGTATGGGCAAATCGCCCTACCGCGCGGCGATGGAGGCGGCCGACGAGATCGGCCTCGCCGTCATCGCCATCACCTTCACCATCATCGCGGTGTTCGCGCCGGTCTCCTTCATGGGCGGCGTCGCGGGCCAGTATTTCTCGCAATTCGGCCTCACGGTCGCCGCCGCCGTGTTCGTCTCGCTGCTCGTCGCGCGTCTCATCACGCCCCTGATGGCGGCCTATTTCCTGCGTCCGCACAAGCATGTCGAAGAAAAGGACGGCCCGATCATCCGCGCCTATACACGCGCGCTCACCGTCTCGCTGCGCCATCGCTGGCTGACACTGATCGCGGGAGCGGCGATCTTCGCGGTCTCGATCCTCGCCACCGGCTTGCTGCCAACCGGCTTCATGCCGAACGAGGATTCGGCGCGCATCGTCGTGCAGGCCGAATTGCCGCCGGGTGCAAAGCTCGAGGACACGCGTGTCGTTACCGATGACATCACCCGCCGGCTGAAGCAATTGCCGGAGGTCTCATCCGTTTTCGTCATGGGCGGCACCACGCCGACCGGCTCGCTGGAAGTGCGCAAATCGGCCGTCATCCTGCGCCTCACGCCGAAGAACAAGCGCGACCTGACGCAGAAGCAGCTCGAGGCCAAAGTCGCCGAAATGCTCGCCGAAGTGCCCGATGTCCGCGCCTGGTATGTGAACGAGCGCGGCGAGCGCGAATTGTCGATCACGCTCACCGGCCCCGATCCGGTGCAACTCGCGCAGGGCGCGGCTCTGCTTGAAAACGGCATGCACCGCGTGCCGCAATTCCTGAACGTTGCGCCCTCGACCGGCCTGCCGCGCCCAGAACTCATCGTGCGCCCGCGCCTCGACCGCGCCGCCGATCTCGGCATCACGACCGATGCGATTTCCGAGACCATCCGTGTTGCGACCATCGGCGATGTCGATGCCAACCTCGCCAAGCTCAACACCGGCGACCGGCTGATCCCGATCCGCGTCCAGCTTCGCGAGGATGCGCGCGCCCAGTCCGGCGTGCTCGGCTCGCTCGCGGTTCCGGCCGGCAACGGCCGCTCGGTGCCGCTGTCGGCTCTGGCCGATATCGGCTTCGGCGAAGGCCCCTCCTCCATCGACCGCTACGACCGCCAGCGCCGCGTCGTGCTCGGCGCGGATCTGACGGGCGGCATGCAGCTCGGCGATGCCGTACAGACCGTGCTCGATCTGCCGGAGGCAAAGAAACTGCCGCGCGGCGTCACCATCGTGCAGGGCGCGGACGCCGAGATCATGAACGAGGTCTTCGGCGGCTTCGCCAAAGCCATGGCGGCCGGCATCATGATGGTGCTTGGCGTGCTCGTCCTTCTGTTCGGCGGCGTCTTTCAGCCGATCACGATCCTCGCCTCGCTGCCGCTGTCCATCGGCGGCGTCCTCATCGCGCTGCTCGTGACGCAGAATGCGATCTCGATGCCGGTCGTCATCGGCATCCTGATGCTGATGGGCGTCGTTACGAAGAACGCGATCATGCTGGTCGATTTCGGCGTCGAGGCGGAATATCGCGGCGTGCCGCGCGACGAGGCGATCATCGATGCCGGGCGCAAGCGCGCGCGGCCCATCGTCATGACCAGCATCGCCATGATCGCAGGCATGGTGCCCTCCGCGCTCGGCCTCGGCCAGGGCGGCGAGTTCCGCGCGCCGATGGCGATCGCGGTGATCGGCGGCCTGGCCGCCTCGACCGTCTTGTCGCTGATGTTCGTGCCGAGTTTCTACACGATCATGGACGATGTCGGCGTCTGGGTGTCGCGCAAGCTCGGCCGTTTCGTCGGCCCGACGGAAGACTTCGAACCGGAAGCCCCCGCGCCGCGCGTCCGCCGCCCACGGGCAAAGACGCCGCCGCACGCGCCTTTGTCCGAAGCCGCCGAGTAATTACGCCAGGGCTGCGACCAGCATGGAGATCCCGGCGGTGGCCAGCATGATGTCGAGCACGAGTTCGAACATCCTTGCCGACATGCCCATCAGCACCTGGCGGCCCATGAAGGCGCCCGCCATGACGGTCGCACCGATCAGAAGGCCCTTGATCATGGCCGCGGGCGGAAGAGCCCCCGCCGCGTAGAAGGACCCGACCTTGCCGATGGAGACGACGAGCGAGCTTGCCGCTTCCGTTGAAATCAACCCGCCCTGCGTCAACCCGAAAGCCGCGAAAACCGGAATGCTGATCGGCCCGGTCGACAGCACGATGCCGGACAGAAATCCGATGACGCCGCCGGCGACGGCAAGCCCTGCAAGCCCGAGGCCGAGATGGTGAGATTGCAACAGCCGCCGCCCCGGAATGAGAGCGAGGAAAAACACGCCGAGCACGGTTTCGGCTAGATGCGGCGGCAATTCGAGCAGCGTGCGCGCGCCGAGCGCCGCGCCTACCGCGCCGGGCAACGAATAGGCGGCAAAGGCGCGCCAGTTCACGATGCGCCACCACGACAGAACCTTGGCGATATTTCCCATCACCGCTGCGACCGCCATGATGGGGATGGCCTGCTGCGGGCCGAAGGCGAAGACGAGAATCGGCAACAGGACGATGGACGCGCCCGTGCCGACAATCCCGCTCAGGCATCCGGCCAGAAGGCCGAGAATAAGGATAGCGCCGTAGACCGCCATGCGCGCGGTCTTACACCCGTCCTTCAGTGAAGGCGAACGTCGTCCGCGTTGTCCTCAGCGTCTTTCGTAGGGGCAGCCGCTGCCTCGGTTTCCGACGCCGGCGTGTGCGCGACGGCATGGGCGCGTGCGCGGCGCTGATAGCTCATGGCCGCCAGCGGCAGGCAGCCGAGATAGAGGATCGTGCCGACCGTCAGCGTCTCCCACGTATAGCTGACGAGAATCGCGCTCAGAAGAACGGCGGCGAAGAAGACCGGCAGCACCATGTTCCGCGGCACGCGCGAGGCCGATTTCTTGAACGACCAGGTCGGCAGGTTCGAGACCATCAGCAGCGCGACGACCACGCAGTAGATGAGCGAAACCGAGGCTGTGAGCCAGGGCAGGTTCACCGAGGCGATGTGGCCGAGATAGATCGGCAGCATGCACAGCAGCGCGCCCATCGGCGCCGGAACGCCGGTGAAGAAGTCCTGCGCGTAGTCCGGCTTCGGCGCGTCGATGGCGACATTGAAGCGCGCGAGGCGCAGCGCAGCGGCCACCGCGAACACGATGGAGCCCGCCCAGCCGATCGAGCCCAGTTCGTGCGTCGTGTACAGATAGAGCAGAACGGCCGGCACGACGCCGAAATTGACGAAATCGCACAGGCTGTCCAGTTCGGCGCCGAAGCGCGACGTGCCCTTAAGAAGGCGCGCGAGGCGTCCATCGAGCCCGTCGAGCACGGCGGCGGCGACCACGGCATAGACCGCCAGTTCCATCCGCCCCTCGATGCCCATGCGGATCGCGGTGAGGCCGATGCAGATCGCCAGCAGCGTCAGGAGATTGGGGATCAGGACGCGCAGCGGCACCGGGCGGAAGCGCTTCGGCTTCGGCTCGTTGCCGTCGGGATCGAAAGGCGAAAACAGACCCTCAACCATGGCTATCCTTTTACGTGTCCGTGCATGTTCCTAACGCGCGAGACGGCGGATCGGCTAATCCTGCCGGAATGCGAGCCGGGCCTCGCCACCCGAAAGCTGGGCGAGAATGGTTTCGCCGCCGACTGCCGTCTGGCCGACGGATGCGAACGTCACCGCGCCGTCGGGCAGATAGACGTCGAGGCGCGATCCGAAGCGGATCAGGCCGAACCGTGCGCCGGGAGCGATCTGGTCACCCTCCTTCGCCCAGCAGACGATGCGCCGGGCGATGAGGCCAGCGATCTGCACCACCGCGATGTCCTGCCCCGCCGCCGTCTTCACGATCAGGCTGTTGCGCTCATTGTCCTCGCTCGCCTTGTCGAGATCGGCGTTGAGGAATTTGCCCGGCCGGTAGGCTATGCGCGCCACCGTGCCGCCGACCGGCACGCGGTTCACATGCACATTGAAGATCGACAGGAAAACCGAGATGCGGACGCGCTTTTCCCGGCCGAGCCCAAGTTCCGGCGGCGGCGCCGCCAGATCGACGGCGGTTACGATGCCGTCCGCCGGCGACACGACGAGATTCGGATCGGCCGGCACCACGCGCACGGGATCGCGGAAGAAAAAGGCCACATAGATGGTGATGATGAAGCCGATCCAGCCCAGCGGCTCCCACAGCAGAAGCAGCAGCAGAGCGGCCACGAACGCCGCTGCGATGAAGGGATAGCCCTCGCGGTGGATCGGCGGGATGGCCTTGCGGATGGAGTCGAAAACGGAGGTTAGCATGAGCGGGGAGATAGCATGGAAAAAGCCATGTTGGTTTTTTTTACGCATGCCGGTCAGGGCGATCCGGCATCAAGTCTAGAAAGGCAATAGAGCGTTGATTTTCAAGTATCTTTAGTGTAGTATGAGGATACGATCAACAACAATGGAGGTTAAATTGGCTCTATTGCGGCGGCTACCGCTGTCCGAGGCAGAACGAATAGCAATGAAATCTGTGTTTTCCATCGATCTCGACCCGCTCGGCGACGAGATTCTGGCTGGTTTGACGTTCGACGAATCCGCATGGCTTCTGAAATACCGGAAAGCCTCGAAATGGAATCTGGCCGCTCCGGCCCTTCACGGAAAAGACCGCTTCCGCGCCAACAGGTTCGAGGAGCGCCATCAGGCGGCCCATATCGCGCGGCTGAACGCCCAGAAGAGCTTCGCGCACGATCTGATCGACTGATCGCGCCGCGCTCTATCCCAGAGTTCCTGCCGCGCTGGCCAGCAATTGCGGCTTGACCAGTTCCGGCTCTTCGTCCTCATCGACCGCCCCCTCTTCCGGGGGCGGTGTCTCTTCGCCCGTCGCCGCCAGCTTCCGGCGTGCCTCATCGGCCTCGCGCTGGCGGTTCCACATGCCGGCATAAAGCCCGTGCGTGTCGAGAAGCTCGGAATGGGTGCCGCGTTCGACGATCTTGCCGCCGGCCAGAACGATGATCTCGTCGGCATTGATGATGGTCGAAAGGCGGTGCGCGATGACGAGCGTCGTGCGTCCGCGTGAAATCTGCTCCAGTTCGTCCTGGATTTCCTTCTCCGTAAAGCTGTCGAGCGCCGAGGTCGCCTCGTCGAGAATGAGGATCGGCGGACCTTTCAGGATCGTGCGGGCGATGGCGACACGCTGCTTCTCGCCGCCCGAAAGCTTCAGCCCGCGCTCGCCGACTTCCGTATCGTAGCCCTTGGGCATGGCGCGGATGAAGCCGTCGATCTGCGCCGCCTGTGCCGCGCGCTCGATCTCCTCCTCCGTCGCATCCCAGCGTCCGTACCTTATATTGTAGCGGATCGTGTCGTTGAACAGCACCGTGTCCTGCGGAACCATGCCGATCATTTCGCGCAGGCTTTTCTGCGTGACGTCGCGCACATCCTGCCCGTCGATCGTCACGCGGCCGCTCTGCACGTCGTAGAAGCGGAACAGCAGCCGCGAGATCGTGGACTTGCCCGCGCCCGATGGGCCGACAATGGCAATCGTCTTGCCGGCCGGCACTTCGAACGACACGCCCTTGAGGATTTCGCGATCCGCCTCGTAGGCGAAATGCACGTCCTCGAACCGGATCGTTCCGTCCATGATCTCAAGCGGCCTGGCATCCGGCGCATCCTGCACTTCGGGATCTTCGCCGAGCAGGCGGAACATGGCCTCGATATCGGTAACGGCCTGCTTGATCTCGCGGTAGACCCAACCCATGAAATTCAGCGGCTGATAGAGCTGGATCATCATGGCGTTGATGAGCACGAAATCGCCGACCGTGTTGCGTCCGGCGCGCACATCCAGCACCGCCATCGCCATGCAGACCGCAAGCCCGACGGAGAAGATGACGGCTTGCCCGGCGTTAAGCCACGACAGCGACGTGTAGGTACGGATGGCGGACCTTTCATAACCCTCCATCGCGCGGTCGAAGCGCGCGGATTCGCGCTCCTCATTGCCGAAATATTTGACGGTCTCGTAGTTCAGCAGCGCGTCGATGGCCTTGGAACTGGCATCGGTGTCCTGTTCGTTCATCACGCGGCGGATCGACAGGCGCCATTCCGAGGCCCAGAAGGTGAAGAAGCCGTAGACTGCGACGATGGCGCCGACCGCCACCACATAGCGCCAGTCGAACTGCCACCACAGCACGCCGAGCACGAGCGCGAACTCGAACAGGGTCGGCACCACGGTCAGCATGGCCGTGCGCGTCAGGGTCTCGATCGCGTTGCGCCCTCGCTCCACGACACGGGCGAGACCGCCGGTGCGGCGGCGCAGGTGAAAGCGCAGGCTGAGGCGGTGGATGTGCTCGAAGACGCGCAGCGCCATGCGCCGCACCGCGTGCATGACGACGGCGGCGGTCAGCGCATCGCGCGCCTGCGCGGTGACAACCATCAGGATGCGGCCGAGTCCGTACAGCGCCACCATCGCGACCGGCGCACCGAGCGCCAGCGCCATCCAGGTCCCGTCATCGGGCGGCGCACGCCCGCCGTCGATCATCGTCAGCGCGTCCGTCGCCCACTTGAACGCATAGGGCACTGCGATGGTGATGAGCTTGGTCGCGATCAGCATCAGCATCGCCAGCGCGATGCGCAGCTTCAGGTCGGGCCGGTCGCCGGGCCACATATAGGGCTGCAGATCGCGAAAGGCGCGGAAGAACGCGCCGCCCTCGGCGTTCACGGTTGGCGCAGCACGGCCGGATTGAGTACGCGCGGCAGACTGCGCGCCGGAAAAAAGCGACATGTTCATCCTGAAACGGCGATATGGGTTCCGCACCATATAGGTCGGCCGCCGCGCCGACGCCATTGCCTCACTTACCTCTCCCGTTCACGGGAAAGGTCGAGTCGCCAAAAGGCGACCGGGTGAGGGTAAATTGGCAGAGACGGTGAACGGGGCTTTCCCCTCACCTCGCTCCCGCGGCCGGAAGGCCGCGAGTCGTCCTCTCCCGCAAGCGGGAGAGGATCAAACTATCCCCCCGGCATCACGAAAACCTGGCCGGGATAGATGAGGTCGGGATCGCGGATCTGGTCCGTATTCGCCTCGTAAATGGTCGAATAGCGAACGCCCTCGCCATAGATTTTGCGGCTGATGCGCCACAGATTGTCGCCGCGCCTGATCGTGACCGTCCTCATTTTCGGAACGACCGGATTGGCGTCCGGCGCGGCCTGCGCGGGCGTGGCGGTCTGAACCTCGGCGGCCGGCGCTTCAACGGCTGGAGCCGGCGCGGAAACGGCCGCATCGCTCGGAACCGCCGCGCTCTCCGCACCCGCCGGTCCGGAAGCCGGGGCCGGCGCGCTCGTCTCAGCAACAGCCTCGGCCGGCGCCGCAGCCTGCGAAGGTGCGGCAGCCGCTTCGGCCGGAGCTTCCACCGTCGCATCGGACGGCGTCGTGGACTCGGCCGCAGCCGTCGAAGTGGGTGCAGCAGAAGACGACACACCCTGAGCGGCCTCGGCTCCATCCGCATCCGTGACGGCGGGCTCGCCCCCCGTTGCATCCGCCAATGCCGGGCCTTCGGCGGTGAACGGCACTTCGGCGCGCGCCACCACCTTGCCGTCGGCATCGGTCTGGTCGATGCGGATGCGGTAATCGCCCGCCACCAGCCCCTTGCCGATGGTCAGCGACCAGCGGCCGTCGGGGCCGATCTTGGCTTCGGCCAGCGGCGCCTCGTTCAGATAGATGATCGCGGAAGCACCGGGCGCGCCCGACCCCTGGACGAACAGGCGTCCCCCGCCCGCTTCCACCGCGCCCACGCGCAGCGCCGTATCCTGCGGCGCGGCCGGAACCACATAGCCCGGCACGGCAGACAGCGCGCCCGCCGCGGGGGAATCCGGCGCACCGGCCTGAACGACCTGAGAGGCCTTGCCCGGTTCGCCGACCACGACCAGAACCTCGCCGTCCTTGCCCGGCTCCGGCACCGACACGCTGACGGCCTGGCGCGAACCGGCCTCGCCCGCCTTCAGCACGAGTTCATGGCTGCCCGGCGGAAGCGGCGCGGGCATCATGACGAATTCGCCGGCCTCGTTGGCGTTTGTGCGGTCGATCACCGAACCGTTGGCCAGAAGCTCGATCGCGGCACCCGGCGCCGCACGCCCGGCAATCACCGCCTCGCCACCCGGCTCGACGCGCACGACATCGAAGGTCGGCACGGAGGCCACCGGCGCGGCCGGATCTTCGGGCATGGCGGCCGCCATGTTCGGCGCATCCGTCGGGGCAGCAGGCTGTTCGGCGGCCGTCTCGGGAGCGGCCGCGCCCGGCGCCTCGGAGATGCTTGCCGCCGGCGGCTGCGGGGCGCTCGCCACATCTTCGTGACCACTAAGATTCCAGCGCGCCAGAACGCCGATAATGATGGCAAGAATGATAATGAGGCCGGCAATGGCCCAGCGGCGCGCGGTCATGAGCGATTCTCCCCCAAGCGACGCGTTTTTGTCGCCGTTAACACTTAATCTCCCGCCATGGCTTCCGGATCAAGTGGCGGACGTTTCGGGCGTCACCACATATCGAGTGTGAAAAAGACGAAAAACGAAGAAACAAAGGAAAAAGAACAACAAATGGGACTAATCAAATCCGTATGTGTCTATTGCGGCTCGGGACTGGGCCGCGATCCCCGACATGAAGCTGCCGCCCGCGCCCTTGGCGAAATCCTCGCAAAGAACGGTGTCTCGCTGGTCTATGGCGGCGGCGGCATGGGCCTTATGGGCACCATCGCCAGAAGCGTGCTCGACCATGGCGGCCACGTCACCGGCATCATTCCGGAATTCCTCGTGAACAGGGAAATGATGCTCGAGGCCGCCCAGGAGCACATCGTCACCAAGGACATGCACGAGCGCAAACGGCTGATGTTCGAGAAGGCGGACGCCTTCATCGCCTTTCCCGGCGGCATCGGCACGCTCGAAGAGCTTGTCGAGCAGCTCACCTGGGCCCAGCTCGGCCGGCACAAGAAGCCGATCCTGATCGCCAATCTCAACGGCTATTGGGAGCCGCTGCTCTCCATGCTGGAGCATATGACGGCTCACAACTTCATCCGCGAGAACATGTGGGTCCCCTACCTGATCTGCGACCGGGTGGAGGACATCCTGCCGGAGATGGAAGCCGCCGCCGAGGAGGTGCTGGAAGCCGGCGGGATGCCGAAACAGACGGTGGCCGGCACGCCGCTCGGGAAGATGTAACGCAATCAAGGTAATTACAGGATGAATCGCTCATGACACGCCGCCTCGGCCGGACCACGCTTGAAATCGCGCCTCTCGTTCTCGGCGGAAACGTCTTCGGATGGACGGCGGACGAGGCCGCCTCCTTCGCCGTGCTCGACGCTTTCGTCGCCGAGGGCTTCACCGCCATCGACACCGCCGATGTCTATTCGCGCTGGGTTCCGGGCAATGACAGCGAAAGCGAAAGGATCATCGGTCGCTGGCTGAAGGCGCGCGGCAACCGCGAGCGCGTCCACATCTTCACCAAGGTCGGCTCCGATATGGGCCAGGGCAGGAACGACCTGTCCGCCGCCTGGATCGAGAAGGCCGTGGAAGGATCGCTTTCGCGCCTTCAGACCGATTATATCGACCTCTACCAGAGCCATTTTCCGGACCCTACGGTCCCGCAGGACGAAACGCTTGCCGCCTATGACCGGCTGATCGCGGCCGGAAAGGTGCGTTTCATCGGCGCGTCGAATTACGACGCCGCTTTGCTCTCGGAGGCCCTTTCCGCTTCACGCGAGGAGGGCCTGCCGCGTTACGAGACGCTGCAGAACGAATACAATCTGTACACACGCGATTCCTATGAAGGCCAAGTGCAGGATATCGTCGTGCGCGAGGGCCTGAGCATGCTCTCCTATTACTCGCTCGCCTCCGGTTTCCTCACCGGCAAATACCGCTCCGAGGACGATGTCGCCAAAAGCGCGCGCGGCAGCGGCGCGATGAAATATCTCGACGACAAGGGCAAGCGCATTCTGGCCGCGCTCGATGCGGTTGCGGCCGATACCGGCGCCGCGCATTCCGAGATTTCGCTGGCGTGGATCAATGCCCAGCCGGGGATCGGCGCACCCGTCGCCTCCGCGACATCCGTCGGGCAGGTCGCAAGCCTTGCGCGTGGCGCACGCCTCGTTCTCGACACGGAGCATCTGCGCCGCCTGACCGATGCGGGTCGGTGATTCGGTAATTACGATCCTCATCCTGAGGAGCCCGCGAAGCGGGCGTCTCGAAGGATGAGCCGGAAGCTCGGTGTCTGCCTCATGGTTCGAGACGCAATGCTGCGCATCGCTCCTCACCATGAGGTTCAGCAAGACGTCGATAGTCCTCCCCGTAAACGGTAGAGGAATCTACGGCGCCGGGGCGCCGTTCTTCATCAGCTTGTAGGTGATGGAGTCGACCAGCGCCTGGAACGAGGCGTCGATGATGTTGGGCGAGACGCCGACCGTCGTCCAGACATCGCCGGTATCGTCCGCACTCTCGATCATGACGCGTGTCACCGCCTCGGTGCCGCCGTCCAGAATGCGGACCTTATAGTCCGTCAGGCGCAAATCCTGGATGAAGGGCTGGTACTCGCCGAGGTCTTTCCGCAGCGCGGTGTCGAGCGCGTTGACCGGGCCGTTGCCTTCGGCGACCGACATCTTGCTCTCGCCGCGCACGGTGAGCTTGACCACGGCCTCGCAGACCGTGTGCCACAGGCCGCCGCCGTTCTGCCGCCGCTCGACCGAGGTGCGGAAGCTCTCGACGGAAAAGAAATCCGGCACATCGCCGAGCACGCGCCGCGCCAGGAGCTCGAAACTGGCCTCCGCGCCTTCATAGGCATAACCGGCGTTCTCGCGCTCCTTCACCTCGTCGAGCAGGCGGCCGAGGCGCGGATCGTCCTTGCCCACCGCGATGCCGATGCGCTCGAGCTCCGCGAGCAGGTTCGACTTGCCGCCCTGATCCGACACCATGATGCGGCGCCTGTTGCCGACCGCGTCCGGCGGCACATGCTCGTAGGTACGCGGGTCCTTCAGGATCGCGGATACATGGATGCCGGCCTTGCTGGCAAAGGCGTTCGCGCCGACATAGGGTGCGTGGCGATTGGGGTTGCGGTTGAGGATTTCATCAAGCACGCGCGACGCCTGCGTCAGTCCGCGCAGCCCCTCGTCGGTCACGCCGATATCGAGATTGTCCGCATAATCCGGCTTCAGCTTCAGCGTCGGAATGAGCGAGACGAGATTGGCGTTGCCGCAGCGCTCGCCGAGCCCGTTCAGCGTGCCCTGGATCTGCCGCGCGCCGGCCGCCACCGCTGCCAGCGAATTGGCCACCGCGCAGCCGGTATCGTCGTGCGCATGAATGCCGAGATTGGCGCCCGGAATATGGCGCGCGACCTCGCCGACGATGCGGAACACTTCGTTCGGCAGCGTGCCGCCATTGGTGTCGCACAGCACGACCCAGCGCGCGCCGGATTCGTAGGCCGCCTTCGCGCAGGCGAGCGCATAATCCGGATTGGCCTTGTAGCCGTCGAAGAAATGCTCGCAGTCGATCATGGTCTCGCGGCCGCTCGCTGCGCCGGCCTTCACCGTCTCGCGGATGGCGCCGAGATTCTCGTCGAGCGTCGTGCCCAGCGCGATATCGACGTGATAGTCCCAGCTCTTGCCGACGAAGCACAGCGCCTGCGCCTTCGACGTCAATACAGCCTGTAATCCCGCATCGTTCGACACGGAGCGGCCGGGGCGTTTCGTCATGCCGAACGCTGTGAAGGTTGCATTGCCGAATGTGCGCGCCTCGGCAAAGAGCGCAGTGTCGGTCGGGTTCGCGCCGGGAAATCCGCCCTCGATGTAATCGACGCCGATCTCGGCGAGCAGCCGCGCGATCGTCAGCTTTTCCTCGAGCGCGAAATCGACGCCCGCAGTCTGCTGGCCATCGCGCAATGTGGTGTCGAAAAGGTAGAGACGTTCGGTCATGGTGCGATGCTCCCCCTCTCCCGCCTGCGGGAGAGGACGACTCGCAGGCGGGAGCCTGCGAGCGCGGTGAGGGGAAAGCCCCATACACCGCCGTTGTTAATTCCCCTCACCCGGCCGGCGCTTGCGCGCCGTGCCGACCTCTCCCGAGCCAAGTCGGGTGTTCCCGACTTGGCTGTTTGAAAGCTGAACCCGGCAACAGCCGGGTTCAGGCGGGAGAGGGAAACAGCGCCGCTCATCGCGCGACCTCCCAGGTCGAGCCCTGCGGGCCGTCCTTGATGAGAATGCCTTTGGCGGAAAGCTCGTCGCGGATGCGGTCGGCCTCCGCGAAATCCTTCGTCTTGCGTGCGTGCAGGCGTGCGGCCAGCAGCTTTTCGATCTCCGCTTCCGGTATGGACGGCGCGGGGGCCGTCGCCGCGCGCCATTGCACGAACTCCTCCTTGCGGAAGCCGAAAAAGCCGAGCGTGCCGGCGAGCGATTTCCGGCCCGCCGCGCTTTTCAGCGCGTGCATTTCGGCAATGGCCTTGGGCGTGTTGAGATCGTCGCACAAAGCGTCGAGCACGCCCGGCGCCGGCTTGTCCTCCGCGCCTTCGCCCGCAACGTCGAACCAGCCGGCGAGAATCTTTTCGGCGTCCTGAAGCGCCTTCAGCGTCCAGTTGATCGGCTGGCGGTAGTGCGTGCCGAGCATGGCGAGGCGAATGACATCGCCGTGCCAGTCCTGGAGCAACTCGCCGATGGTGACGAAATTGCCGAGCGATTTCGACATCTTCTCGCCTTCGACCTGCAGGAAGCCGTTGTGCATCCAGACATTGGCCATGACCTTGTGGCCGAAGGCGCAGCAGGTCTGCGCGATCTCGTTCTCATGGTGTGGAAAGACGAGATCGATGCCGCCGGCATGGATATCGAACATCTCGCCGAGATGCTTCCACGACATCGCCGAGCATTCGATGTGCCAGCCCGGGCGGCCGCGCCCCCACGGGCTGTCCCAGCCCGGAAGCTCTGGCGCGGACGGCTTCCAGAGAACGAAGTCCATCGCATCGCGCTTGTAGGGCGCGACATCGACCCGCGCGCCCGCTTCCATCTCGTCGAGCGTGCGGTTCGCGAGCTTGCCGTAATCGGGCATGCTCGGAACGTGGAACAGCACATGCCCTTCCGCCGCATAGGCATGGCCGCGTGCGATCAGCATCTCGATCAGCACGATCATTTCCGCGATATGTTCGGTCGGGCGCGGCTCAACGCTCGGGCGCAGCACGCCGAGCCCATCGACATCGGCATGAAAGACTTTCGCCGTCTCGTCCGTCAGATCGCGGATCGAGATGCCGCGCTCGGCGGCGCGGGCGTTGATCTTGTCGTCCACGTCCGTGATGTTGCGGACATAAGTGACATGCCGCGCGCCGTAGAGATGGCGCAGCAGGCGAAACAGCAGGTCGAACACGATGACCGGCCGCGCATTGCCGATATGGGCGCGATCATAGACTGTGGGCCCGCAGGCATAGAGCCGCACATTGGCGGCATCGATGGGCTCGAACGGCGCCTTCGATCGGGTCAGGGTGTTATGCAGGACAAGCGACATCGAAAATCCCAAAGCCTCGGGCCGGCCCCGGCAGTCGCGTCTCTCTTCGTAAAGTCAGACAGATACGGCCACGGCCAGCGTTTGAGCTAACCGCAAATAATAATGATCCGGCGAATGAAGGCGGATGCGTGGGCCGTTTTCATGGAGCGGACAATGGTCATGCGGCGTCATGGCGTCAAGCCCCGCCCCCCTCTCCCCTTGAGGGAGAGGGGCGAGTCGAAGCCGTGAGGCTTCGACCGTGGTGAGGGGTAGACCCGCGTTGAAACATGAGGCTGCCGCCCCCTCATCCCGCTCGCTCGCCTTGCTCGCGAGTCGACCTTCTCCCTCAAGGGGAGAAGGTTCACACTTGCGCCCGATTTTAACGGTCTATCCGGGCTGACCCGCGGCGTCGCGGGCGATAGATTGGGCACCATGTTCAAGACGATTCTGGCTCCCGCTCTGGGTGTTCTCGCCACCGCCGCCCTCGTGACCGGGGCCGTGGCCCAGTTCGGCCAGCCCGCACAGCCGCAATATCAGCCGCCGCCCCAGCAGCAATATCAGCAGCATCCGCAGGCCAACGCGGCCTGCGTGCGGCTCGAAGCCCAGCTCGCGAGCCTTCAGGGCCAGGAGCGGGCCGACCCCCAGCGCCAGCAGCTCCAGGCCACCTATAACCAGCAGCGCGCCGAACTCGGACGCCTGAATGAGCGCGCGCGCGGCATGGGCTGCGGCCGCAACTTCCTGTTCGGCCCGCGCCCGCCGGCCGAGTGCCGCCCGCTGCAGGCCCAGATCGACCGGCTCGACAATCAGGTCGACCGGCTGGAAGACCAGCTCAACCGCGGACGCTCAGACCCCGGCCTGCGCGAAGCGCGCCGGCGCGATGTGATCGCCGCCCTCGCCTATCACCGCTGCGGCGCGCAATATGAACAGGCCATGCCGCAGCAGGACCGCGGCGGCGGATTGTTCGGCTTTCTGTTCGGCAACCGCTCCGGCGGCATCCGCGACGATTATCCCGGCGGGCCGATGCAGGACGTGCCGAGCGGCACTTTCCGCACCGTGTGCGTGCGCACATGCGACGGCTTCTTCTACCCGATCAGCTACGCCACCGTGCCCGCCCGCTTCGGCCAGGACGAGAACCAGTGCCGCAACACCTGTCCGGGTGCCGAGGCCATGCTGTTCTCCTACCCGACCGGCGCCTCGATCGAACAGGGCACCGCGACAAACGGCGCGCCCTACACATCGCTGCCCAACGCCTTCAAGTACCAGACCGAATATGTGAAGGGCTGTTCCTGCAACCCGCCCGGCCAGACTTGGGAACAGGCGCTCGCCGGCACGGGCGACACGACCGTCCGGCAGGGCGACATCATCGTCAGCGATGAACGCGCGGGGAACATGTCGCAGCCGCAGGCCGGCGACAGCGTAGGGGCGGTCGAGGCCATGCCCGATCAGGGCATCGTCGAAAACCCGGCCAATACCGAGCTTCCGCCGGGCTATCAGCCAGACCCGGCCGCGCAGACGGCCGAGCCCTATTACATGCCGCCGGGCCAGAACCAGCCCTATTACATGCCGCCGCAACAGCAGCAGCCAGCGCCCCCGCCTCCGCAGCCGCAGCGCCAGCAGGAACGCGAATACGTACATCCGGCGTTCAGGTAAAACGGGACGGAAGCGCGTTCAGCGATAGCCCACGCCCATCACATAATCGCGCAGCATGGTCTCCTCGTCCTCGCTTTCGCGCAGCAGAACGCCGAGCGCATCGCGCGCGTTCAGGATGCCGGTCGGGTAGCCCTTGCCGTCGATGACGGGGACATTCTTGAATTCCCGCGCCCGCATTTCCAACCAGACCGTTTCAAGATCGTCGTCCGGGCCGCATGTAAGGACCGCCTCCTGCATCACCCCAGCAACCGGCATGGATTGATGCAGGCTTCCGTTTTCGCTCAGCCTGGCGATCACATCCGTCTTGGTGACGATGCCGCGCAGAACGCCCGCCTCGTCGCACGCCGCGATCATGTCGGTTCCCGAGCGCAGCAACCGCGCGGCAAGGATCAGCTCCTCGCCCACTTCGATGGTGACGAGCCGCTCGCGCGCTTTGTCCAGCACCTGTTTGACGAATGCCATTGCCGGCCTCATCCTGCATTCTTGCAATGCATGAGAATGCGGATAACCGGCAGCAAGGATCAAGCCCGATGAATCTCCCTGACGATGTCGCGGCCTATGCGCGCTCTCCCGAATTCGATCAGGACACGATCCCCGCCGCGCTGCGCAAGGGACACGCGACGAAGGCGGGAACCTGGGCGCTCATCCATGTGCTCGAAGGGCGGCTCCTCTATCGCGTGCTCGAGCCTTTGTCCGAGCGTGTGCTGGAGCCCGGAGAGCCGGGCATCATCGTTCCGGAACAATTGCACGAAGTCGAGCCGCTCGGCCCTGTCCGCATGTTCGTCGAATTCCATCGCAATCCCGAGGAAAACGGTGACGTGTAACAACGCGTACGCTCACGCGCCGTCGCGGAACCTGTTCGTGATCGGATAGCGCCGGTCGCGACCGAAATTCTTGCGCGTCACCTTCACGCCGGGTGCCGCCTGACGGCGCTTGTATTCGGCGAGATAAAGCAGCCGCTCCACCTTCCTCACCGTCTCCGCATCATGGCCTTCGGCCACGATGTCGGCGACGCTCTTCTCGTTCTCGACGAGACCCTGAAGAATGGCGTCGAGAACATCGTAGGGCGGCAGTGAATCCTGATCGGTCTGGTTTTCGCGCAGTTCCGCCGTCGGCACCTTGGTGATGATGTTTTCCGGAATGACCTCGCCGTCCGGGCCGAGCGCGCCCGGCGGTTTCCAGCGGTTGCGCAGCGCCGAGAGGCGGTAGACCTGCGTCTTGTAAATATCCTTGATCGGATTGTAGCCGCCGTTCATGTCGCCATAGAGCGTGGCGTAGCCGACCGACATTTCGGATTTGTTGCCGGTCGTCACCACCATCGGCCCGAACTTGTTGGATACCGACATCAGGATCGTGCCGCGCACGCGCGATTGCAGGTTCTCTTCGGTGATGTCGCGATTGGTGCCCTTGAAGAGGCCGCCGAGCGCCGCCTCAAAACTCTCGACCGGCTGCGCGATCGGCACGACGTCATAACGCACGCCGAGCGCTTGTGCGCATTTTTCAGCATCGCCGAGGCTTTCCTCGGAAGTGTACTTATAAGGCAGCATGATGCAATGCACCTTGTCCGCCCCGAGCGCATCGACCGCAATCGCCGCGCAGATCGCGCTGTCGATGCCGCCCGACATGCCGAGCACAACGCCCGGAAACCCGTTCTTCGTCACATAATCGCGCAGGCCCAGTACGCAGGCCGCGTAATCCGCCTCATCGCCCTCGGGCAATATCGCCTTCGGTCCGTCATCGCAGCGCCATGTGTCGCCATCGCGTTTCCAATGCGTCGTAACGACCTCTTCCGAAAACGTCGGCATCTGGAAAGCCAGCGAGCAATCGCCGTTCAGCGCAAACGAGCCGCCGTCGAAAATCAGGTCGTCCTGCCCGCAATTCTGGTTGGCATAGATCAGTGCGAGCCCGCATCCGGTGACGCGCGCGACTGCGATCTGGATGCGCTCGTCGCTCTTGCCGCCCCAATAGGGCGAGCCGTTCGGCACGATGATGAGTTCGGCGCCGGTCTCGCACAAGGTCTCGACGACTTCGTCCTGCCAGATATCCTCACAGATCGGCACGCCGATATGCACGCCGCGAAACTCGACCGGCCCCATCAGATCGCCCGGCACGAAGACGCGCTTCTCGTCGAACACGCCGTAATTGGGAAGCTCGTATTTGAAGCGCAGCGCAGCGACACGGCCGCCGTCGAGCAGTGCGACGGCATTGTGCGTGCCCTTCTCGCTCCGCCACGGCGTTCCGATCAGAACCCCCGGGCCGCCATCGGCCGTATCTTCGGCGAGTGTACGCACCGCCTCCTCGCAGGCGCCGACGAAGCTCGGCTTCAGGATCAGGTCTTCGGGCGGATAGCCGCCGATGAAGATTTCCGTGAAGGCGATCAGATCGGCGCCCTGCCCGGCGGCAAGTGCGCGCGCCGCGCGGGCCTTTTCCAGATTGCCGGCAATATCGCCGACGACCGGGTTGAGCTGAGCAATGGCGATGGAGAGTTTTTCGGGGCGAGACATCGCGTCCTAGTTAGCGTGTCGCCCGCCGCGCATCAATCGCGTCCGCATTCCGCCGCACGTTTCAGCAGGAAGGCCCGCTCGCGCTCGTTGCGCGTCAGGGCGGCCGCACTCTCGAATTCCGCCCTGGCCTCGGCCTTGCGGCCGGCGCGGAACAGGAAATCCGCTCTGGCCGCCGGCAGCGGCGCATAGGTCTTCAGCATGGCCTGATCGATCCCGGTGATCAGTTCCAACCCCGCTTCCGGCCCGAACGCCATGCTGTGCGCGACCGCACGATTAAGATCGACCACCGGCGACGGCATGGCCTCGCGCAGCCGGTCATAAAGACCTGCGATCCGCACCCAGTCCGTTTCCCCGGCCGTGGTCGCCCGCGCATGGCAGGCGGCAAGCGCGGCCTGCAAGGCGTACGGACCGTCCGCGCCGCCCACGTGTTCGGCCCGTGCCAGCGCATCGAGCCCGCGCCGGATCAGCAAACGGTCCCAGCGGGTGCGGTTCTGTTCCGTGATCGGAATGAGCGAGCCGTCCGGCGCCGTGCGCGCGGCAAGCCGCGAGGCCTGTATCTCCATCAGCGCGAGAAGACCCAGCGCCTCCGGTTCGTCCGGCAGCGCCGCCGCCAGAATGCGGCCGAGCCTTTGCGCCTCGGCGCAGAGCGCGGGGCGGATGAGATCGTCTCCCGCTGTCGCCGCATAACCTTCGTTGAAGATGAGGCAGATGACGTCCAGTACCGACGCGAGGCGTTCCTTGCGCGCCTCGCCGCGCGGCACCTCGAACCCCGTGCCGGCCTCCTTCAGCGCCTTCTTCGCCCGCACGATCCGCTGGGCGATATTCGCTTCGCTCGAGAGAAAGGCGCGCGCGATCTCGCCCACCGTCAGCCCGCCGATCAGGCGCAGGGTCAGCGCCGCGCGCGCATCCGGCGTAAGGGCCGGATGGCAGGCCGCGAAGATCAGGCCGAGCAGTTCGTCGCCGAGATCGTCGTCAAGCGCGGCCTCAATCCGCGCGACATCGTCTTCACCGTCTCTCTCGCTGTCCGCACCGATCTCGGCGTGCTTACGCGCCTGCACCTTAGCGCGGCGGAAACCATCCACCGCGCGCCTCTTGGCGGCGGCCATCAGCCATGCGGCCGGCTTGTCGGGAATGCCCGTCTTCGGCCATTCGGCAAGCGCGGTCACGAGCGCATCCTGCGCCAGTTCCTCGGCGCGGTCGACATCGCGCACCATGCGCGCGAGCCCGGCGATCAGCCGCGCCCGCTCCATGCGGAAAACCGTCTCGACGGTCTGGTTTATGTCCTGCGCCACGCACCCCGCTTAACGGCAGCGCGCGGCGCAAGGCAAGCGGCACTGTCTCAGCCCGCGGCCGCCATGGCCTCCATATCCATCCACATCGGCTCGAAGACATGGCCGTCGGGATCGGCAAAGGCGCGGCTGTACATGAAGCCCATTTCCTGCCGTTCGCGGATATCCGCCTTGCCGCCGGCCTCCGCTGCCGCCTCGGTAATCGCATCCACCTCCTCACGGCTGTCGCGCGACAGGCAGATCAGAACCTCGCTCGCCGCGTGCGCATCGGCCACCGCTTTGGGCGTGAAGGTCTGGAAATAATCGCGCGTCAGCAGATGGAAATAGATGGTGTCGGACCACACCATCGAGGCCGCTTTTCCGTCGCTGAACTGCTCGTTCTTGCGGCATCCGATCGCCTCGTAGAAGCGGATCGCCGCCGTAAGGTCTTTCACCGGCAGGTTCACAAAGATCATCTTGGGCATCGCGATCGTCCTCCCGTTCAGCGCTTTTCGAGCTTTGCGCGGACGCGCTCATGCGGCGCCATGGCCTCGGGCGTCGCGATCTCGTCGAAATCGGACAATTCGTAGAACGGCCGGATTTCGATCTCGCTCGGGCCGGGCATGGGGTTCGGGCAGCGTTTCACCCATTCCACCGCCTCGGCCATGTCCTTCACCTCCCAGATCCAGTAGCCGCAGACGAGTTCGCGCGTCTCGGCGAACGGCCCGTCGATCACGCTGCGCTTGGGGCCGTCAAAGGCCACGCGCTTGCTCTGCGAAGACGGCCTCAAGCCATCGCCGGACAGCATGATCCCGGCATTCGTCAGTTCCTCGTTGAACTTGCCCATGGCTTCGAGCAGTTCGGTGGAGGGCATCATGCCCTTCTCGCTGTCTTCCGTCGCCTTCACGAATACCATCACACGCATGGTCGTCTCCCTTGGATCGGAGAGGCCGCCTTTCGGCCTCCATGCTCACACGACGAACGGCCGCAGCCGGAATCGACAGGGCCGTTGAAAAAATTCTGTCGGGGAAGATGGGCGGGAATGAGAGCGCCGGCCGCGCAAAAGGGCACCGGCGAAGCGCAAGCTCGCCGTCAGGTGTAAGAAACGAAGGAAATCACGTTCCCGTCCGGATCGCAGACATGGAAGTCCGTGCCGCCCCATGGCTGTCTGGTGGGGATTTGAGCGAATTCCACGCCCCGCGCCCGGAACTCCTCGAACAGGCCGTGAACGTCCGGGACCTCGATCGTGGCGAGGATCAGCGAAGGCTCTTGCGCGGCGAGTTCGGCAAAGTTCGGCCGGCCGACATGGCGAAGATGCAGGCATGCCTCGCCTCGCGAGACCGCGCCGTAGAATGGCGGCTCGCCGTAGAGAAAGTCCGTCTCGAACCCGAGCTTGTCGCGGAAGAACGCGGCGGCCGCGGTCACATCCCGCACGAAAAGAATGGGAATGGCCGACTTCATGCCGATTGTCACGACGGCGATCTGTTCAGAAGCCTCAACCGCTGCAAAGTCAGGATGGCCTTTTCGCGCACGTCCTTTTCGGTGACGAAGAATTCCGGGTCTTCGGCGATGACGCTGCGATCGGTCGTGAAGCTGTCGAGCGCGGCGAACATCTCGTGCAGCACGCGCTCCACTTCGTCGCTGAGGTCCGGTCTGTGCGCGTCCGGCCCGTGCAGATAGAGCTGGCGCCAGACGGCCTGCAGCTCCGTCACGCTCATGCGTCCGTACACATAATCCTGCAGCAGTTTGAGATAGCGCTCGCCGCGCATGAAGGACGGGAGGGCGGCGCCCTCCCCGACCCGGCCGAACGGCCGATCCTTCATCACTCGGCCGCGATGATCGGCCGTTCCTTGCCGTCGCGCTCTTTCTTAAGCTGTTCGGCAAGCAGGAACGCCAGTTCGATCGCCTGCTCCGCATTGAGGCGCGGATCGCAGAAAGTGTGGTAGCGCGCCGAAAGATCCGTGTCCGAAATGGCGCGGGCGCCGCCCGTGCATTCGGTCACGTTCTGGCCGGTCATCTCGATATGGATGCCGCCAGCATATGTACCTTCGGCCCGGTGCACGGCGAAGAAGTCGATGACCTCCTTCAGCACGCGCTCGAACGGCCGCGTCTTGTAGCCGCCGGCGGTGATCGTGTTGCCGTGCATCGGATCGCACGACCAGACGACATTTTTGCCCTCGCGCTGCACCGCCCGGATCATGCCCGGCAGATGCTCGCCCACCTTGTCGGAGCCGAAGCGCGCGATCAGGGTCAGGCGGCCCGGCTCGTTGTCCGGGTTGAGAAGGTCGATCAGTTCGAGCAGTGCGTCCGGCTTCAGCGAGGGGCCGCATTTCAGGCCGATCGGGTTCTTGATGCCACGCGCGAATTCGATATGCGCGTGATCCTTCTGGCGCGTGCGGTCGCCGATCCAGAGCATGTGCCCGGAGGTCGCGTACCAGTCGCCGGAGGTGGAATCGACGCGCGTGAACGCCTGCTCGTAGCCGAGCAGAAGCGCCTCGTGCGAGGTGTAGAAATCGGTCGTGCGCAGTTCGGGATGCGCTTCGGGATCGATGCCGCAGGCGCGCATGAAATCGAGCGATTCCGAAATGCGGTCGGCGATGTCCTGATAGCGGCCCGATTGCGGGCTGTCCTTGATGAAGCCCAGCATCCATTGATGCGCGTGGTCGAGATTGGCGTAGCCACCGGTCGCGAATGCGCGGATCAGGTTCAGCGTTGCCGCCGACTGGCGATAGGCGCGCAGAAGCCGGTGCGGATCGGGCACGCGGGCCTCGGGCGCGAACGCCGAGTCGTTGATGATGTCGCCACGATAGCTGGGCAGCGTCTGGCCGTCCTTGGTCTCGGTGTCGGACGAGCGAGGCTTTGCGAACTGGCCGGCGACGCGGCCGACCTTCACCACCGGCGAGGAGGCGGCGAATGTCAGCACCACGGCCATCTGCAGCATGACGCGGAAGAAGTCGCGGATATTGTCGGCGCGGTGCTCGGCGAAGCTCTCGGCGCAATCCCCGCCCTGAAGCAGGAAGGCCTCGCCGGCCGAAACCTTGGCCAGAGCGCGCTTCAGCTTGCGCGTCTCGCCGGCAAAAACGAGCGGCGGAAAGGTCGCAAGCTGTTCCTCGACGGCCGCAAGGGCCGCCCCGTCCGGATAGCCCGGAACCTGGACGATCGGCTTGGATCTCCAGCTATCCGGCGACCAACGCTCTGACATGATTGCAAAAACTCCGCTGACAGCGGCACCGGCCGCCATTTGTCAGCCGGTATATAGCCCCGCGGGCGCGGCAGCGCAAAGCATGGCTGGGGCGGGCCAGCCATGCTTTAGCGGCACCCCGGCTCTTAGAACCGCACGGTCATGCCGCCGATCACCGTTCGGCCCCGGCCCGAAGCATCGAGTTCGAGCTTGAGGGCCTGCCGGTAGAACTCGTCCGTCAGGTTCTCGACATTCACGAAAACCTTCATGTTCTCGCTGACGGTGTAGGACGCATAGGCGTCGTAGAGGGTGTAGGATGGCACCTTCTGGAGCGCCGGCAGGGGGAAGGACAGCGGCCCCACCTTCCAGCTTTCGCCGATCATGCGCATCTGGCCGCCGACAACGAGTTTGCGGTCGAACAGCCGGGCACCGATATCGAGCGTCATATAATCGTCGGGGAGCTGGCCGATATCGCCCGCCCCGACGCCGGTCAGCATGCCGCGCGGCAGTTCGGTATCCGCCGAGGTGTATGAGATGTTCGCATAGGCGAACCCGGCATCGTAACTGCCCTCGATCTCGATGCCCTTCAACCGGGTCTCGCCGGGGATATTGATGAACCGGAAGCCGGCCGAAGCCATCGAGAACGCGATATAGTCCTCGATATCGGTGCTGAAATAATTCGCCTTCAGCCGCAGCGCATCGCCATCCGTCAATACATTGTCCGCACGGACGTTCACGCCCGCCTGCCAGCCCTTTCCGCGCTCGCCTTTCAGGAAAGGATTGGCAAGGGCACCGTTATAGCCGCCATGAAACCCCGGAAAGAGCGTTTCGGAAACTGTCGGTGGACGGAACGAATGCTCGTATGTGCCGTAAATCTGCAGCCAGGACAGGGGCGAGACCGCCGCCGTCACCTTCGGATTCAAGGCATCGCCGCTGTTGTCGACATCCTCGATGGTCGAAGGATCGCCCGGCGTAAAAGGCTGCGTCTTGCCCTCGATGGTGTAACGGTCGTAGCGCAGGCCGGCGATCAGATCGAACATGCCCCGGTTGAACGCCGCCTCGGCGAACAGCCCCGACACCTCCTGCGTCCCCGGCGCCATGCTGATGCTGACGCTGTCTTCTCCATCGATCTCGTCGCGGAAATAGGCGCCGCCATAGGACAGCCGCAGCAATCCATCCGCGACATCGAACCGCGATGTGTTCGTGACGTCGAACCCGATGCCACGGTCGCGCACCAGCGAGCCGATCACCGAACCCGATGTGTATTCAGCCTCGGTGATATTGAAGGATGTATTGATCCGCAGATCGATCAGTTCGCTGTCCGGATCGTAGGCATATTTCGCCGTATAGGTCTGGTTCGTGACCGGAAGGCTGTCGCCGCGCTGGGCCGCGTCACTGTCAAACCACACGCCGCCGAAGCTGAGGCGATGGTCCGAACCTTCGCCGAGATTGAGCTTCGCCAGACCGGATTTCAGTTCCTGCCAGGTCGAGCCGCGCTCCCTGCGCACGCCATTGACCTCGCCGATCTTGTAATTATCGGAATCGCGATAGCTGAACGCCGATGCCGCGCTGACGCCGTCCCAGCGCGCGACGCCCGCCAGCATGTTGGAAAAGCCATACCCGTTCGAGCCGACTTTCAGCGTTTCGATCAGCCCGAGATCGTTGCCGGGCATAAGAATGTCATCGACGCCCAGCGTCCGGAAATTGGCGGTTCCGGCCAGAGAGCCGATGCCGGCGGCATCCGTCACTGAACCGCGCGCGATGTCGAAACCGGCAAGAAGTTCGGGATCGACATAGGGGCTGGCCCCGGTGACGCCATGACCGAAAATCCGGAAATTCTGACGGACGCCGTCGATGGACATGTTGACACGGCCAAAGCCTTCCAGCCCGCGGATATTGACGGCGACACCGGCCGGCGATTCCGCCTGACGGGTGAATGTGCCGGGCGTCGAGCGCAGCGCATTGGCGACATTGCCGTTGAACCGCTGCTGGATATCCTCCGACGTCATGACGGAGACGGCCTCCGGCGTTTTGTATACCTCGTCCGGATTGCCCTGCCATCCGGCCCCGCCACCCCCCGCGACATCGATCGTCTCGAGTTGCACCGCATCGCCCGTCACGCCGCCGCCGTCGCCCACGCTTGCCGTAAAGACGGTGACTGTTCGGCCGCTGAAGGAATGATCGAGACCCGAGCCCTGCAAGAGCCGCGCGATCGCCTCACGCGGCGGCAGCGTGCCCGAAACGCCCGGCGAGGATTTGCCAACCGCGATGTCGGGAACATAGGAAACCTGAAACCCGGACTGGCGGCCGAACGCCGCGAGCGCGGAGGACAGCGAGCCGGCCGGAATGTCGAAGCGCGTCTGGGCCGTCTGCGCCGCTGCTGGCGGCGCAACCAGAACCGTGACGAGCGCGGTCGAGGACAGAAGCGCGGCAGCCGCAGCCGCATGTACAATGGAACTCTTCAAAACTTTGCGCGCGCGCATGCCAGCCCCGTTCATCGCAGTCATGATCGGCCATGCGCCGCCTTGCGCGGTCTTCACGGCCCCCAATGAATGAAACGACGCGGATGCGCGGATTTTCTCCCGTACGGCACAAATTTTTCAGATTGCGGAAATCACCGTGAGCCAGGGCGACAATTGGCGCACCTTGCCGCCATAGGGCAGCACCACGGCCTCGAGCGCCGCAACCGGATCGCTGAGATCGTAGACGCCGCTGATGCGGCGCGCGCCGAGCCAGGGATCGGCGATCAGCACACGGCCCTTCTGCCAGCGCGCAATCCTCGCCACGAGCGCGCCAACGTTCTCCTCGTCGGCCACGATGCGCGCCTCGCGCCAGCTCGCAATCTGGCCCGGCTCGCGCTCCCCGCGCCCGGCGTTCAGCCCGTCCTCGTCCAGAGTCAGCCAATGGCCGGCGGCAAGCTCCTCGCCTTGCGCAAGGGCCGTGCCGCCCGCGCCGAGCCGTACGGACCCGCGCCCGACCGAGACCGAGCGCCAACCGGCATCCATGCCGAGATCGAACGCCGCTTCGACCGCCGTCACCGTCAGATCGCCGGCCCGCGCCTCGAAGGCGCGCTCGCTGTCGGGCGCGACATCGAAATAGGCCATGCCGGCCAGAATCTCGGCGCGGCGCCGGCGCGGCCCGAAATCGAGCGCAAGCGCGCTGTCCGGACCGAGCGTGGCGCGGCTGCCGTCCGGCAATATCTCGTCGCGGATTTCAGCGGTGCCGGTCACGAAATCGGCCCGCGCGCGTGTCACCGCGCCCGGAAGCCACAGCGCCCCGGCGACGGCCGCCGCCCCTCCGCCCAGCAAAGCGGCACGGCGCGTGACTTTGCCTTGCGCCCGCTTCTCGCTCTTGCGGCGACCTGTAATGACTTTTCCGGCAAGGCCGTGAATCTCGACGGCCTCGTCCCACGCGGCCTCGTGTTCCGGCCCGCGCGCGCGCCAGGCACGGGCGAGATCGAGCGCCAGCGCGTTGTCCGGATCGTTCTGCAGGCGAATGACGAGGTCGAGCGCCTCCTGAAACAGCCGGTCGTTATTGTCAGCGCTCACGTCAAAACCGTTCGTCGTCTCGGGCGCGGTGTGCGCCGCGCACCCGCTCTACTTTCTGGAACGATTGGAAGGAAGGAATTTTCCCTCCCGCTGCGCAAAAACTAGCCGGCCGCGTTGAGGTGCGCGCGCAGATGGCGATAGGCATCGCGGATCAAAGTCCATGTGCGCGTCTGCGACAGGCCGATCTCCGCCGCGATCTCGGCAATCGTCTTCTCGCCGAGGCGGTGCGCCTCGAAAGCAAGCCGCGTGCGCTCGGGCAGTTCGCCCAGCGCCCGATCCACGATGGCCAGCCGCTGGCGATCGTAGATCTGCTGCTCCTGGAGCGGATGCGGATCGGCGATGGCGAGGAATTCCTCGTCCGTCACATCGGCGCGCACGAAACGGCGTTCGCGCCGGTTGAAGTCGATGGAGAGATTGCGCGCGACCTGATGTAGATAGGCGCGCGGATTGTCGAGCGGGCCTTCGGGCGTGGCCGTCAGAAGCCGCGCGAACGCATCCTGCGTCAGGTCGGCCGCCACATCCGCATTATGCCCGCGCCGCCGCAGAAAGCGGTTGATCTCCGGTCCATGCCGGTCGAACAGGCGGGACAGATCCCATCTCATCGCAGGTTTCGACTCCGGGCGCGGTTCCGCCGCGCCGTGCCCATGCGTTATTGTTTTTGGTTTTAGCGAGCAAGAACAATGATTTAGAGAGCTTCCAGACTGCGGCGCCCAAGTGCGGAAAGAGGCGGCGCGCCAATGCCTTGCGCAGCGCCCCCGACCTTCGGCCGATGCCCTATTTGCGCGCCACGGCAGCGATGCCGAACAGAACGCCGCCGAACACCGCGAGGATGCCGAGTGTTTCCGGCCAGGCCGGCCAACGGCCTTCCCACAGAAAGCCGTAGATGACGCCGGTCGCGGGTTCGGCGACATAAAGCTGCCCGGACAAAACGAGCGGCAGCCTCTTGGTCGCGACAATCCAGAAATAGGTCGCGACCCAGCCCCCCAGAACGCCGGTTATGGCCGCCCAGATCATGAGGTTCTTCGCCTCCGGCCACGCAAATCCGAGATCGGGAATATTGACGAGGCCGAACGGCCAGACCGCGATGCCGAACAGCACGATGCCGAGCCCGGCGCCGATGCCCTGAAGGCCGGCCCATCCCATCGTATTGACATGCGGCATGCGCTCGACCGCGCGCGCGTTCAGCACGCCATAGCCGGTCCATGAGATTACCGAACAGACGGCGGCCAGAACGCCGATCAGGATTTCGCTGCGCGCTTCCGGCGTCGGCGCGCCCGCCAGCGCATAGCCGTTGACGATCAGAAGCCCGCTCGCGATCAGTGCAAGCGGCAAAGCCAGCGCGCGCCAGCGCACCCGCCCTTTGAGATTTCCGGCAATCGCGAGCACGATCGGCAACAGCCCGCAGACGAGCGCGGCGATCTGCGGCCCCGCCTGCGCCACCGCGAGAACGAGAAAGCCGTAGAAGATGCTGTAGCCGAGAAAGCCGAGCCAGATGCCCGTCAGTACAAGAGAGGGCGTAAGATTGCGTATCCGGCTTGCGGGCACGAGCGCGAACACGACAAGCGAAGTGGCCGCGAACATCAGATAGCGCATGACGGCAAGATCGACGCCCGAATAGGGCGCGACGCCGAGCGGGGCGATGAAGATCAGGCCCCAGAGCGCGCCGGTCGCCAGCGCCGCGAGAATGCCGACAAGCATGTGCGTTGCGTCAGATCGCGCCGCCGGGGTTCGGCACATGCACCTTGTCGCGCATGGTGACGAGTTCCTCGGCCGCCGTCGGATGCACGGCGATAGTGCGGTCGAAATCGGCCTTGGTCGCGCCCATGCCCACCGCCACCGCCGCAAGCTGGATCATCTCGCCCGCATCTTCGCCCATGATATGTACGCCCATCACCCTGTCGGTCTTGGCGTCAACGACGAGCTTCATGAAGGTGCGTTCCTGGCGCCGCGTCAGCGTGTGCTTGAGACTGCGGAAACGCGAACGGTAGACGTCGATGGGCATCATCTCATCGCGCGCGTCCTGCTCGGTCATGCCGAGCGTGCCGATCTCCGGCGTCGAGAACACGGCGGTCGCAAACAGCGAATGATCGACCTGCCAGTTATTGCCGCCGAACACGCTGTCGGCGAAGGCATGGCCTTCGCGGATCGCCACCGGCGTCAGGTTCACCCGGTCGGTGACATCGCCGACCGCGTAGATATGCGGCACATTGGTGCGCGAGCCGGCATCGACCTTGATCTCGCCGCGCTCGCCAAGTTCCACGCCGGCCTTGTCCAGACCGAGCCCGGCCGTGTTCGGCGCGCGCCCGGTGGCGAAGAACACGACGTCGAATTCGTCGTCATCCTTGGTGACGTAAGTCACCTTGCGGCAATCCTCATCGCCGCGCTCGATCTTCGCGATCGTGTTGTTCATCTTCAGCGTCACGCCTTCGGCCGCCATCGCCAGCATGATCTCGTCGCGCAGATCCTCGTCGAAGCCGCGCAGAATCTTGTCGCCGCGATGAATGAGCGTCACTTCCGCGCCGAGGCGCTGGAACATGCAGGCGAATTCAAGCGCGATATAGCCGCCGCCGACAATCGCGATGCGTTTGGGCAGTTCCTTCAGGTCGAACACCTGGTCGGACGACACCGCAAGTTCCGCCCCCGGTATGTGCGGGAAGGTCGGGTGCCCGCCGGTCGCGACGAGGATATACTTCGCCGTCACCGTCTTGCCGTCGGCAAGCCGCAGGGTATGGGCATCCTCGAACACCGCCCGGCCGGCATATTGCGTCACGCCGGAGCGTTCAAGATTCTTGCCATAGAGTTCGGAAAGCCGTCCGATCTCGCGATCCTTGGCGCCGATCAGCGCCGGCCAGGAAAATTCCGGTGGCGTGTGCAGCGTCCAGCCATAGCCGGCAGCATCGTCGAAGGCGTCGTGGAAGCGGCTCGCCAGCACCATGATCTTCTTCGGCACGCAGCCGCGGATCACGCAGGTGCCGCCCGTCCGGTATTCCTCGGCAATGGCCACCTTCGCGCCATGGCCCGCCGCGAAGCGCGCCGCGCGCACGCCGCCCGAGCCCGCGCCCAGCACGAAGAGATCAACATCGAAATCGTTCATGAAACCATCACCGGCGGGATAATGCCCCCTCGACACCGGCGGGGGCTGAGACCAAGATATGGGCTGAAAGGCGACAAACGCCAAGCGCAGAGGGAGTTAGCATATGCACGGATTTTTCAGGATGGCCGCCGGTGCGGTGATCGCGGCGGGCCTGGCTTTGCCCGCGGTCGCGCAGGAAATGTCCATCATGGCGCCCGCCGGTCCCGGCGGTGGCTGGGACCAGACGGCCCGCTCCCTGCAGGAGGCCCTGCAGGTCGAGAAAATCGCGACCAATGTGCAGGTCGTCAACGTTCCGGGCGCCGGCGGCACGGTCGGCCTCGCCCAGTTCGTCAACCAGAACAAGGGCAATGCAAACGCCCTGATCGTCGGCGGCTATGTCATGGTCGGCGCGATCCTCACCAACAATGCGCCCGTAAAGCTCGATCAGGTCACGCCCATCGCGCGCCTGACCGGCGAATATGAAGCCATCGTCGTTCCGGATTCGTCCGATATCAAGACGATGGCCGATCTCGTCGAGAAGCTGAAAGCCGATCCCGGCGCGGTGAGCTGGGGCGGCGGTTCGGCCGGCGGCACCGACCACATCACGGTCGGCCTGATCGCCAAGGCCGTCGGCGTCGATCCGACCAAGATCAACTACATTCCGTTCTCCGGCGGCGGTGAGGCCCTCGCGGCCATTGTCGGCGGCAAGGTCACGGCCGGCATTTCCGGCTTCGGCGAATTCGAGCAGCAGGTGAAGGCCGGAAAGCTGCGCGTGCTCGCCGTCTCCTCCCCCGAGCGTCTCGACATCGTCGATGCGCCGACGCTGAAGGAATCGGATGTCGACGTCGAGGTGCAGAACTGGCGCGGCGTCTGGGGCGCTCCCGGCCTGACCGACGAGCAGAAGGCTGAACTCATCGGCAAGATCGAGAAGGTCAACGCCTCCGAGACCTGGACGAAGACGCTCGCAGCCAAGGGCTGGGCCAACACCTTCCTGGCCGGCGACGCCTTCGCCGATGTCCTGAAGACCGAAATCGCGCAGACCGAAACCATTCTGAGGGATATCGGCCTCGTCAAATGAGTGAGGACAACTCGAACAAGAATGCGGCGCGGCCTGACAAGGCCGCGTTCGCAATTGCGCTCTTTCTGTTCGGCGTCGCGGCGCTTGTGGCATGGAACGCGGCGCAATTGTCGTCGACCGTCGCGCCCTATGCGCGCATCGGCGCGGCGGCCTTTCCCTATGCCATCGCCGCCCTTCTCGCCGTCTGCGGAATTGCCACCATATTCGCCGCCGCGCGCGGCGATTTCCCGGACCGGGAACCGCTCGAACTCGGCCGCGTCGGCTGGATTCTCGCCGGCCTTGCGGCGCAGATCGCGCTGCTGGGCATTGCCGGATTTTCGATTGCGACCGGCGTCCTGTTCGCGCTCACGGCGCGCGGCTTCGGCGGCAAGCCCTTGTGGCTGACGATCCCCATCGGCATCGTCCTGTCGTTCCTGCTTTATCTTGCCTTCAACAAAGGGCTGCAACTCAGCCTGCCGCGCGGCCCGCTCGAAAGGCTCGT
Source organism: Pseudomonadota bacterium (assembly GCA_023388965.1). Classification (GTDB taxonomy): domain Bacteria; phylum Pseudomonadota; class Alphaproteobacteria; order Rhizobiales; family Methylopilaceae; genus Flaviflagellibacter. Next base: position 206,468 of record JAEWFF010000028.1, read on the forward strand.
TTGATTCATGGAGAGCTTTGACGCCCTTCTCAATGGACTCGTGATCGCCGCCGAGCCCATCAATCTCCTGTATGCGCTGATCGGCGTCACGCTCGGCACCGCCGTCGGCGTCCTGCCCGGCATCGGCCCGGCCCTCACCGTCGCGCTGCTTCTGCCCGTCACCTTCCGGCTGGAGCCGACCGGCTCGCTCATCATGTTCGCCGGCATCTATTACGGCGGTATGTACGGCGGATCGACCTCCTCGATCCTGCTCAACACGCCGGGCGAAAGCGCGTCCATGATCACCGCGCTCGAGGGGAACAAGATGGCGCGCGCCGGACGCGGCGGGCCGGCGCTCGCCACCGCCGCCATCGGCTCCTTCGTCGCGGGCATGATCGCCACGCTCGGGCTCGCCTTTCTCGCGCCTTACGTGGTCGAACTCGCGCTGACCTTCGGGCCGGCGGAATATTTCGCGCTCATGGTGCTTGCCTTCACCACCGTCTCCGCCGCCTTCGGCGGGTCGGCGCTGCGTGGCCTGACCGCCCTCTTCATCGGCCTCACCCTCGGCCTGATCGGCATCGACCTGCAAAGCGGACAGGCGCGCCTTGCCTTCGGCGTGCCCGATCTGCTCGACGGCGTCGAAGTCACAACCGCCGCCGTCGGCATGTTCGCCCTTGGCGAGACGCTTTACATCGCGGCCCTCGGCTCGCGCATTCCCGAAACCATCGAGCCGATCAAAGGCTCCGTATGGATGACGGCGCAGGATTGGGCGCGCTCGTGGAAAGCCTGGCTGCGCGGCACCGGCCTCGGCTTCCCCATCGGCGCCCTGCCCGCCGGCGGCGCTGAAATTCCGACCTTCCTGTCCTATTCGCTCGAAAAGCAGCTTTCGCCGCACAAGGAAGAATTCGGCAACGGCGCCATCGAGGGCGTCGCCGGTCCGGAAGCGGCCAACAACGCATCGGCGGCCGGCACGCTCGTGCCGCTGCTGACGCTCGGCCTGCCGACCTCGGCGACGGCGGCGATGATGCTCGCGGGCTTCCAGCAGTTCGGCCTCAATCCTGGCCCGCTGCTCTTCACCACCAATCCTGATCTCGTCTGGGGCCTCGTCGCCAGCCTTCTGGTCGCGAACTTCATGCTGCTCGTGCTCAACCTACCGATGATCGGCCTGTGGGTACGCCTGCTCGCCATTCCGCGTCCGTGGCTTTACGGCGGCATCCTTGTCTTCGCGACGCTCGGCACGCTCGGCGCCAATCCCTCGCAGTTCGAACTCGGCATCCTTGCCGCGCTCGGCCTGCTCGGTTTTGCGATGCGTTATTTCGACTATCCCGTCGCGCCGGTCATCATCGGCCTCATCCTCGGGCCGCTGGCGGAACAGCAATTGCGCCGCGCGCTGGCGATCAGCCAAGGCGATCCGTCCGCCCTGGTCGAGAGCGGACTTGCGATCTCGATCTATGTGATCTGCGCCATCGTCCTGCTCGCGCCTTTCCTGCTGGGGCTGCTTCAGCGCGGGCGCGGCACGGGCGAACAGGCGGATGCCGAATAAAAGGGCTCGATAGAAAAGGCCCAATAAAAAAGGGGCGGTTTCAGCCGCCCCTTTTCAAAACCGGATTCTGAAACGTCACGACATCAGAGGTCGTGACCCTTCTTTTTCATTTCCTTGCGCAGCTCAGTCATGATCGTGACGCTCATCTCGCGCGACCATTCCTGAAGCATCTTGAAGCTCTCGGTCAGCACGGTGGGCAATTCCTCGGTCATCTTCTTGCCGGCCGGCGACTGATAGAATTGTGCGATCTCGCGCAATTCCTCTTCCGTGAAGGTGCGCGCGTAAACGATCGCGATATCGTTCACGAGCTTCTCGTCGGCGGTTGCCAGCGATTTCACGACATCCACCGCCGCCGCGTCGAGATCGGCCTGCAGGTTCGGCTGGGTGCGCAGGATGTTGTTGCGCGCATCGGTCAGCAACTTCGGAACGACATTGTCGAAGCTCTTGCTGGCGCCGGTGAAATCAAGAACGGCCCGCGCCAGCGCGATATGTTCGGGGCTTGGCTGCTCCGTCGGCGCTGTCTGTGCGGAAGCCGGCACGGACAGCACAAACGCCACCAGCGCGATCGGGGCGAAGCGGCAAAGCCGGGCGAACGTCATCGAGATGTCTCCGAAATACTCAGGAAGATTTTCGCGTAATATGCTCGACGCCGGCGGGTCCGGCAACGAACGCATCGCTCGCAAGGCCAATGAACAGACCGTGTTCCACTACCCCAGGAACGGCCGCCAGTCCATTCGCCAGCGCCTCCGGATCGTCAATTCGACTCAGAGCGGCGTCGAGGATGAAATGGCCGGAATCCGTGACCAAAGCATGGCCGTCTCCCCGCACCCGCAGCGTCAATTCGCCCGTGCAGCCCGCCGCCGCGATAGCGCGGGCAACAGCCCGCCTCGTCGCCTCCAACCCGAACTGGATGACTTCGACGGGAAGCGGAAACGCGCCGAGCACATCGACCTTCTTGCCGGCATCGGCGATCACCGCCATGCGCTTCGAGGCATTGGCGACGATCTTCTCGCGCAGCAGCGCCGCCCCGCCGCCCTTGATGAGGCGAAGCTGCCCGTCGAGTTCGTCGGCGCCATCGACCGTCAGATCGAGTTCCGGCGTCTCTTCCAGAGTCGTCAGGGGAATGCCCGCATGCTTGGCGAGGCCGCGCGTGGCTTCCGATGTCGGTACACCCACGACATCGAGTCCCGCTTTCACCTTCGCGCCGAGAAGCTCGACGAAATGCGCCGCCGTCGAGCCCGTGCCGAGCCCGAGCTTCATGCCCGGACGCACGAGTTCGAGCGCGGCCGCCGCGGCCGCGCGTTTCTGATTGTCACTCAAACTCCCAGCCCCCCGAGCATCACATATTTGAGTTCCGTGAACTCCTCGACCCCGTGGCGCGATCCTTCGCGCCCGATGCCCGATTGCTTCATCCCGCCGAACGGCGCGACCTCCGTCGAGATCGCCCCCGCATTCACGCCGACGATCCCATAATCCAGCGACTCGGCAACGCGGAAGATGCGGCCGACATCGCGGGCGTAGAAATAAGCCGCAAGGCCGAATTCGGTGTCGTTGGCGTAACGGATCGCCTGCTCCTCCGTCCTGAAGCGGAAGACGGCGGCAACCGGCCCGAACGTCTCTTCCTTCGCGATCCTCATTTTCTGCGTGACGCCGGAAAGAACCGTCGGCTGGAAGAACGTCCCGCCCAGCCGGTGCCTCTTGCCGCCGAGCTTCACCTCCGCGCCCTTCTCGACGGCGTCGGCGATATGCTCCTTCACCTTCACGACGGCGTCGTCGTTGATCAGCGGGCCCTGCTGCACGCCATCGTCGAGGCCGTTGCCGACCTTCAGCTTCCTCACCGCCTCGATCAGCCGGGCGACGAAGGCGTCATACACCTTGTCCTGCACATAGATGCGGTTCGCGCACACACAGGTCTGGCCCATATTGCGGAACTTGGACTGGATCGCCCCGGCGACCGCCGCATCGAGATCGGCATCGTCGAAGACGAGAAACGGCGCGTTGCCGCCGAGTTCGAGCCCGACCTTCTTCACGCCCTCGGCTGCCTGCTTCATCAGCGTCTTGCCGATCTCGGTCGAGCCCGTAAACGTCACAACCCTGACCTTGGGATGCATCGTCAGCACCTCACCGATCGGGCCGGATTTCCCCGTAATGACATTCAGCACGCCGGCCGGAATGCCCGCTTCCTCGCCGAGCGCGGCCAGCGCAAGCGCGGTCAGCGGCGTCGCGCTCGCGGGCTTGACGACCGCCGTGCAGCCGGCGGCGAGCGCCGGGCCGACCTTGCGGGTGATCATCGCCGCCGGGAAATTCCACGGCGTGATCGCGGCGACCACGCCCGCCGCCTGGCGCAGAACGAGAATGCGCGAACCCGGCCACGGGCTCGGAATCGTCTCGCCGTAAATCCTTTTGGCTTCCTCGGCGAAGAATTCGATGAAGCCGGCGGCATATTCGATCTCGCCCCGGCTTTCCGCCAGCGGTTTGCCCTGCTCGCTCGTCATCAGGACGGAAAGGTCTTCCTTGTTGTCGAGGATCAGGCGGAACCAGCGATGCAGGATCGCCGCCCGCTCCTTGGCCGTTTTCGCCGACCAGCCCGGCAGCGCCACTGAGGCCGCCTCGACCGCCTGTCTGGCCTCGCGCGCGCCGAGCGCCGGCACCGCGCCGACCTTCGCGCCCGTTGCCGGATTTGTGACCTCGGCCTCGCCCGCGCCGATCCATTCGCCGCCGATCAGGCATTGCGAGCGCACGAGATTGCGGCGCTTGATCCTGCTCATGCTGGTCCTGCTCATATCCACGCGCGTTTTACGCAGCGTCCTACCCGTTAAAGGCCGGTTTTACGCGGTCGATTAATCGATAACCGCGCGAAATTCTCCAATGAATCCGGTTCGGGCCTCACCGCGCCTGCGGCGTGCAGACGACCCGTTCCGTCAGGACGTAGCACACGCTGACGGCGCCGGTCCTCAGATTCACACGGAAAATGCCGCCCTCGCGCTCATGGTTCGATTTCACGAGATCATAATCGCCGGGCTCTTCCTGCGCGCCGCCGCCTTCGCCGGCGGGATAACACAGGGCGACGCCGACCGTCCCTTCCTTCACCGCATACTGGCAGGCGCCCATTTCGCCGGTCAGGCGGTTGACGCGATAGATGCGGTTGAGGTCGATCTGGGGCGCCGGCAGGAACTTGAACTCGTCGGCAACAGCCGGCGAAGAAGTCCCGGAAATCAAGGCGATAGCCGGAAGCATCAAAGCGGCAAGTGAAAAGCGTTTCATGCGCCCGTCCATAGCGACTCGCGGCGGAGGGCCCGATACTATAGGTCTAACGGCCTCACCCCAACCCACCGTGTTCCGATGACCCCGATCAGCTTCGTATTCGACCTCGACGGCACGCTCGTCGATACCGCCCCCGATCTCGTGGCCGCGCTCAATGTCGCGCTGGCGCTCGAAGATCTCGAACCTCTGACGACGCCCGAACTGCGCCCCCTCGTCGGCGCCGGCGCGCGGGTGATGATCGAGCGCGGGCTCAAGACCCGGGACCACACCGTCACGCCGGAGCGGTTCGAGGAATTGGCGGCCGCCTTCTTCGCCCATTATGAAATTCATATCGCTGACGAATCCGGCCTCTATCCCGACGTGCCGGAAATCCTCGAACAGCTTGCCGCAGAAGGGCACACGCTCGCCGTCTGCACCAACAAGCCGGAAAAGCTGTCCCACCTGCTGCTCGATGCCCTGGGGCTGAAATCGCGCTTCGCCGCCATTTGCGGCGCCGACACCTTCCCGGTCCGCAAACCCGATCCACTGCATCTGACCGGCACGATCGAGCGCTCGGGAGGCGATATCGCCCGCGCCATCATGGTCGGCGATACGCGCGCGGACCGCGAAGTGGCGCGCAATGCCGGCGTGCCCTGCGTTCTGCTCGATTACGGCTATGCCGATGTTCCGATCAAGGAATTGGAGCCGGAGGCCATGCTCTCGCATTTCCGCGACGTGCCGGGCACGGCGCGCAAACTCGTCCCCTGAAACGAAAGGGGCCGGCCCCCCCGCGCCGGCCCTTCGCCGATCCCCAGCCCCCGCCCTCGGATCAGCGCAGAACGACAACCCGCGCGCCGACATTCACGCGCTCGTAGAGATCGGTCACATCCTCGTTCGTCATGCGGAAGCAGCCCGAGGACACGGCCTGACCGATCGTCCAGGGCTCGTTCGAGCCGTGGATGCGGTAGATGGTCGAGCCGAGATAGAGCGCCCGCGCCCCGAGCGGATTGTTCGGGCCGCCGGGCATGAAGCGCGGCAGATCGGGACGGCGCTTCAGCATGGCCGCCGGCGGGCGCCAATCGGGCCATTCCCGCTTCATCGTCACCGAATGCGTGCCACCCCAGGTGAAACCGTCGCGGCCGACGCCGATGCCGTATTTGAGAGCCTTGCCATCCTGCTGGATGAGATAGAGGCGGCGCTCGGCCGTGTTCACGACGATCGTGCCGGGCTTGTAGTTGCCGGGATTCTCAACAACCGTTTTCTTGATCGGCGAGCCGCCGCGGCTCATGCCGGGCTTGACCGTGATCGGCTTGCGCGTCACCGGATCGAACATGAAGGATGCGCCCGCGACGTCCGGAAGGACGATAGCGGCGAGCGCGGCGGCGACGACAAGAGCGATTGGACGCATGCGGTGCCTCAGTTTCCGGGGCCGGCAAAGCGCCAGCTCGCAATTTCGATCCCTGCTTATTCCCAAGGCGGAAACGGTTTTCAATCGAGTCGGCCTTCAAACCGCCGTGAGCCGTACACGTTGCCGCCACACTGTGGCGGCTGTGCCACTAGGCATATCGTGCTCGGATTGCTTGACAGGGTTCGTGCCGACTCCTACGAACCGCATCGGCGGGCGCGTAGCTCAGCGGGAGAGCACTCCCTTCACACGGGAGGGGTCACAGGTTCAATCCCTGTCGCGCCCACCATTTTCGTCAGCGCGACAAACCCTTCTCCGCCAGCGCTGCCAGATAGTTACCCCATATTTCCTCGCGCTTGTCCTGAAGTTCGCGCAGATAGGGCCAGCTAAAGATTCCGGTCGAATGGCCGTCGCTGAAGACGATCTGGATGGCATAGGTGCCGACGCCGACGACGTTCTGAATCGTCACGTCCTTCTTTCCGGGCACCGTCTTTTTCTGCGACGGCATATGCCCCTTCACCTCCGCGCTCGGGCTTTCGACGCGCAGATATTCCGCATCCAGCCGGTCGCGGCGACCGTCCTCCCAGATGATTTCAAGCGCGCGGCGCTCGTTCACGACGTTGAGTTCGAGCGGCCAGACGTCTTGTGATTCGGACATGGGAGACTCTAGTGGCGGACGGTGTTGGCAGCTTCCGGCTGCGGGCCGGGCTCGCGGGCGAGCGCCTCAAGATAGGTGCGGCACCAGGCGGCGACATCGTTCTTGCGCAAATACGGCATCATCGAATTGTAGCGTTCGCGGCGCGCATCGAGCGGCATGGCGATGGCGCGCCCGATGGCATTGGCGGTCGCCTCGATGTCGTAGGGATTGACCAAAAGCGCGCCGTCGAGTTCGCGGGCCGCCCCCGCAAAGCGCGACAGAACCAGCACGCCGGGGTCTTCCGGAGCCTGCGCGGCGACGAATTCCTTGGCAACGAGGTTCATGCCGTCGCGTAGCGGCGTGACGAGGCCGACCTGCGCGATGCGATAGAGGCCCGCAAGCGCCGCGCGTGAAATCGTCTTGTTGACGTAGCGGATCGGCACCCAGTCGACATCGCCGATCTGCCCGTTCACCCGGCCGGTCAGTTCCGCGATCTCGCGCTGCATGTCGGCATATTCCGGCACTTCGGAGCGTGATTTGGGCGTCACCTGCAGAAAGGTGACATTGCCCTTGGCGGCGGAATTCATTTCGCAATAGCGCAGAAAGGCTTCGATGCGCTGGCCGATGCCCTTGGAATAATCCAGCCGGTCCACGCCGATCACGAGATCGCGGTGCAGAAGGCTTTCCTTCGTGCGCCTGACGATGCTGTTCTTGTAGCCGTCGCGCGCCATCTGCTCGAACACATCGGTATCGATGCCGATGGGGAAAGCGCCGACCTGGAATTTGTGGCCGTAGCTTTCATACCAGTCGCCGCCGAGCGCCGTGCCGAAGCCTTCGCGGATCATGCAGCCGGCGAAATTCTCAACATCGTAATCGGTCTGCAATCCGACGAGATCGTAGGCTGCGAGGCCGCGCATGATCGTGTCGTGAACCGGCAGCGTCGCCAGCACATCGGCCGGCGGCCACGGAATGTGATGGAAATAGCCGATACGGTTCTTCACGCCCATATGCCGCAATTCGGCAGCCAGCGGGATTAGGTGATAATCGTGCACCCAGATCAGATCGTCGTCGCGGATCAGCGGCGCCAGCAGCCGGGCGAAGGAGCGGTTGACGCGGAAATAGCCCGCCATGTCCTTGCGTGAGAAATCCGTCAGATCGAGCCGGTAATGGCACAGCGGCCACAGCGCGCGATTTGCGAAGCCCGCATAATATTCATCGACATCGCGCCTGTTCAGATCGGCGACGGCATAGGTCACATTTCCAAGATCGCGGATTTCGAGCCATTCGATCTCGCGCTCGCTGCTCGTCTTGCCCGACCATCCGAACCACAGGCCGCCATGCGCCTTCAGCGCCGCTTCGAGGGCAACCGCAAGACCGCCCGCGGTGGCCGTCGATCCCTTGGAGGTCGGAACCGGAACGCGATTGGAGACAACGATCAGACGCGGCAAAAAACGGTCCTTTCCTAATCCTGCGCCATCAACGCCAGCCAACGCCGGACGGCGGCAGGATCGGCGATGGTCTCGTTCGCTTCCGTCGGCCGCTTGTCGCGCCCGACGCGAATGGAGCGCCCATCGCGGGCATTGGCGGTGCGAAAAGCGGGCTCGTCCGTCCAGTCGTCGCCGAGCACCAAAGGCCGACGCCCGGCATAAGGTTCCTGTTCGAGCAGGATGGAGATTGCCCGTCCCTTGTCGGCCTTGGCCGGGCGCACCTCGAAGACCATCTTGCCCGGCTGGATTTCGAGCCCCGGTGCGCTCTTCTGCACGAGTTCGTGCACCAGATTCTCGACGTCCTCGGCAAGTTCCGGATTTTGCCTGTAGTGGATCGCGACCGCCCTGCCCTTGGGCTCCACGAGCAGGCCCTCATACTGGCCCGCGAAACCGTATAATTGGCCGATGATTCCCGGCAGATCGGGATGAACCGGCGCGCTCTTCACCGTGCCGTCGGGAAAGCGCAGTTCGGCACCGTGGATGCCGGCGACCGCCAGTTCCAGCGGCGCGAACAGCCGGTCGATGAACGAAATCTCGCGCCCCGTAACAAGCGCCAGCGCGCCGCCAGCCCGGTCTTTCAGCCTGCTGAGAACCGAAGGAAGATCGGGCGGAACGACAACCGCATCCGGTCCCGGAGCGATGTCGAGCAGCGTTCCGTCGACATCGAGAAAGAGCGCCCAATTGGACAGGTCCGAGGCGGATATCGGCTTCGGTTCGTCGCCGCCGGCGCCCTCGGCGCTGATATCCTCGACGATGTTCATGTGCGGCTTTTTCTCAGCTCTTCCGTCTAAGAGATTGGAATATATCAGAAACTAAACGCACTCACGCGCGTTTGGGTTCAATCTGGCAAGCACACGCGATGTTCGGCCGGATCGCGGCGATCCGCAACACCCGGCCGGCCATCTATCTAGTTGATCGTGATGCGGGGCGCCTGCCGTTTGGCGGCCGGCGTCTCGAGCTGGGCCCAGACCGCATCGGCAATCGCAGCATAGGCGGCGGCGTGCTCACCCTTCGGCTCGACCGCCATGACCGGCGTTCCGGCATCCGACAATTCGCGGATGCGGGGATCGAGCGGAATTTCGCCCAGGAACCTCACCCCGAGCCGCTCGGCTTCCGCCGCCGCGCCGCCATGCCCGAAAGGTTCGGTGCGGCCGCCGCAATGCGGACAGGTCATGTAGCTCATGTTCTCGACGATACCGAGGATCGGCACATTGACCTTGCGGAACATGGTCACGCCGCGCCGCGCATCCACCAGCGCGAGATCCTGCGGCGTCGAGACGACGATGGCGCCCGCGAGCTGGGTCTGCTGTGCCATCGTAAGCTGGGCGTCGCCGGTGCCGGGCGGCATATCGACGACGAGGATATCGAGATGGCCCCAGTTCACGTCCTTCAGCATCTGGCTGAGGGCGCTCATGACCATCGGGCCGCGCCAGACCATTGCGGTCTCCGAATCGATCATGAACCCGATCGACATGACGCTGATGCCGTAGGACGTGATCGGCTCGATGGTCTTGCCGTCGGAGGCCGGCTTGTGATGGATGCCGAACAGGGTCGGCATCGAGGGGCCGTAGACATCGGCATCAAGCAGGCCGACCTTGAGCCCCTTGGCGGCGAGTGCCAGGGCGACATTGGCCGAGGTGGTGGATTTGCCGACACCGCCCTTGCCGGACGACACCGCGATGATGTGCCGTACATCGAGCTGCGCGCCAGCTTTTGCGCCGCCGCCATGCCCCGCCATCGGGCTTGCCGCAGGACGCGGAGGCGGCGGACCGCCCGCCCGCTCGGCGGTGAGTGCGACGAAAACATTCGTCACGCCCGGAAGCGCTTTCACGGCAGCCTCGGCCGCGTTGCGCAGGATTTCGAGCGAAGGCGCCTTTTCAGGCGTCGTCTGGATGGCGAACGACACCTGTCCCTCGTGAATGGCGATTTCCGAGAGCAATGACGAGGTGGAGAGACTGCCGCGGCCCTCGGGAGCCGGCACGGCATCCAGTGCCCGCATCACATCATCTCTCGTAACAGTCATGAAAAGCCTCGCTTTTGTCGCGCCCCAAATCCGGTTTCAGACGGTTCATTTGGGGATATGCTCATGGTTTGGAAAGAAATAGGACCCAATTTCAGCGTCCGTTAAACAACTGCCATCCGTTGAACACGATGAATGGGAGCGGGCATGTTCGCGAATGCCCTTCTGGTCCTGCTTGTTATGACGTTCGCTGCGCCAGCGCAAAGCCAGACGCCGAAAGTCGTGCGGCTCGGCGCGGAAGGCACCTATTATCCCTTCAACAGCATCGACGAAAACGGCCGCTTTCAGGGCTTCGAAGTCGATATCGCTCAGGCTCTCTGCGCCCAGATGGAGGTGCGCTGCGAGTTCGTGCAGGAAAAATGGGACGACATGATCCCGGCCCTGCTCGCCAATCGCTTCGACGCCGTGATGGCGTCGATGTCGATCACCGAAGAGCGCAAGCGCCAGGTCGCGTTCAGCATCCCCTATTACCGCACCCCGGCCGCGTTCGTGACGCGCAAGGCCTCCAATCTGCGCGACACGAGCCCGAAGGCCATGAAGGGCCGCCTTCTCGCGGGTCAGGTCGGCACCATTCATGCGTCTATCCTCAAGACCGTCTATGAACCCGCGGGCGCGCGCATAAGGCTCTATTCGAGCCAGCAGGAAGCGCAGTTCGACCTCGCGCGCGGACGGCTCGATGCGATGCTCGTCGACAAGCTCGGCGTCTTTCGCTGGCTGGAAAGCGAACAGGGCCATTGCTGCACCTATGCCGGCCAGGAACTGATCGATCCCAAACTGATCGGCCAGGGCGTCGGCCTTGCCCTGCGCAAGGAAGATGTGGAGCTGCGCGACAGCTTCGACCGGGCAATCGCGGCCATCGTCGCCAACGGCACCTACAAAAGCATCAACGACCGATATTTCCCGTTCAGCATCTATTAACGCCCCGCCGGCGAAGCCGCGGTGGATACGAACGAATCGCCGATGTGTCTGCACGGACGCAAGGAACCGGCAACCATGTCGATGAGGCCGCTCTTAAGCTTTTTCCGTTTTTATGCAGGGGATAGCTGATCGGACGGCCATGTCGGACAACAACAACACCGCATCCACCCCGACGGCCGGCGAAGCCCTGCTCGCCGCCGACGATGCGGCATGGACAATGAACGAGATTCGCCGCCGGCTGGCCGCCGAAACCAGCGACGAGACGCTCAAGGCACGCGAAAAGCGCCGCCATGTCAGCCAGAAGGTCCGCGAAGCGCGCGAAAAGCTGACCTCGGAAACTGGGACGCGCCCGGCCTTCGACCTCGAACTCGCGCGCCTTTACGCGCAGAACCGCTACACCGCCGGTTATGCCATTATCGCGCTCGAAATCGCGATTGCCGGCACGATGAGCCTCTGGCTCTCATTCGTGACCACCGGAATCTGGCTCGCCGCCGTATTGACGCTCCACGGGCTGATCCTGTGGCAGGCCCACCGATTCCTGTCTCCGTCGACGAAACCGGTCCCGCTGAAATCCTGGCGCCGGCGTTTCGCGGCCGCAGAGTTCGCGCACTCGATAACCTTCGCGATGATCGTTCCGCCGCTCGTTCTGGTGCCGAACGACAGCGCGCGCATCTTCCTCGTTTTCGCGATGCTGCTGATCGTTGCGATCCGTACAATGCTGTCGGCAAGCCTTCCGGTCGTCGTCTATGCCGGCTCGCTGCCGATCACCATCGCGATTGCGGGCTTTTTCCTGCTGATGGAAGACCCCGCAATGCGCATGGTGGCGGCAATTGCGCCGCTGGCGCAGATCTTCTTTGTCCTGCTTGGCCAGCGCCTGTTCCGCGGCTCGCTCGTCACTCTGCAATACCGCGCCGAAAAAGACGCGCTGATTGCCGAGCTCGAACAGGCCAAGGCAAATTCGGACGAAGCCCGCCGCCGCGCGGAAACCGCCAACATCGCCAAATCGCGTTTCCTCGCCACGATGAGCCATGAATTGCGCACGCCGCTCAACGCCATTCTCGGCTTTTCGGAAGTGCTGAAAGGCGAAATCTTCGGTGCGCACACCACGCCGACCTACCGCGAATATGCCAGCGACATCCATGCGAGCGGCGAACATCTTCTGATGCTCATCAACGAATTGCTCGATCTGTCGCGCATCGAGGCCGGCCGCTACGAACTGAACGAAGAAGCCATCAGCCTGACGCATGTCGTGGACGATTGCCGCCACCTGCTGAAGCTGCGCGCGAAGAATCGCGGCATCACGATCCGCGACGAATTCGAATCCGACATGCCGATGCTGTGGGCCGACGAGCGCGCGATCCGCCAGATCACGCTCAATCTTCTGTCCAACGCCATCAAGTTCACCCCGCAGGGCGGCGAAATCGTCGTGCGTACGGGAGCGACGGAGAGCGGCGGCCAGTTCATGTCGATCACCGATACCGGGCCCGGCATTCCGGAAGAGGAAATTCCGATCGTTCTGTCCTCGTTCGGCCAGGGCGCCCTCGCCATCAAGACGGCGGAGCAAGGCGCGGGCCTCGGCCTTCCGATCGTGCAGGGGCTGACCGATCTTCACGGCGGCACATTCGACCTGAAAAGCAAACTGCGCGAAGGCACGGAAGTAACTGTGACCTTCCCGGCCTATCGCGTCGTTACGGCGCTCGCGCCCATGACGGGCGAACCCGAACCGCTGATCCGCCGTAGCGCCTGAGCGCACTTCCGGAATCCATACCGCCGCTTTATCCTGCCGGTTCAAAGGAGCCGGATATGCGTGGACCTCTGGCCTGGATCGGGCTTGTCATGGTTGCCGCGGGCGCGACCATTCTTGTTTTCGCCGATATGTTCGTCGGCATCAGCAATGTGCGCGGCACGCAGATCGTGAGCCTGATAACGGGCCTCGCCCTTCTGGTGGTGATCGGCGCCGGCGCGCTCGGCTCCTATCGCGGACGCAGCACGATGCTGCTCCAGCACACCGCGATCTGGCTCGGCATCATCGCGGTGATTTCGCTTATCTATACCTATCGGAGCGTGCTCGGCTTCGACTGGTATTAGGCCCGCTATCCCAGAAGGGCGGCATACAGGAACCGCCCGCCCATCGTGATGAGAAACAGGCCGAGCACGATCTCGAGCTGACGCGGCGTAAAGGCATGGGCGATGCGCACGCCCAGAGGCGCCGTCATCATGCTGATGGGCGCAATCAGCAGCGCGCCGATGAACGACACGTAACCGAGCGAGAACGGCGGCAGCATATCCATCTGCGGCCAGCCGGCGGCGACGAATCCGAGCGCGCCGGGAATCGAGATCAGAACGCCCACGCCGGCGCCCGTGGCGATGCCCTGAAGCACACGACGTCCGTGCATGACAAAGACGAGCGTGACCAGCGCGCCGCCACCGATGCCGACCAGCGATGCCAGTAGACCGATGAACCAGCCGTAGAAACTCATCAGCGCGCGGCCGGGAAACTCCTCGCGCAGCTTGAGCGCGGCACTGCCGACGAACAGCATCTGCGCGCCGACGGATACGCCGAACAGGCCGAACACGATTTCGAGCACGATCGAGGAGGCGAAGGCCGCAACCAGCGCCCCGCTGAGAACGCCGAGAATGAGTGGAGCCGCCCACCGGCGTAAAGTGGCCGTATCGACCGCACCGCGGCTGTAATGACTGCGGAACGAACGGATCGAGGTCGGGATGATGATGGCCAGCGAGGTTCCGACACACAGATGCATGCGGATATCGAGCGGCACGTCGAGAAAGCCGAACAGATAATACAGCACGGGCACGATGATCGCGCCGCCGCCGATGCCGAGAAGACCGGCCATGAGACCGGTGGCGACGCCGCCGACGAGCAGCAGGCCGATCAGCGGCACGAGTTCAGATGTCGGGATGCCGAACATTCAGGCCGCGCGTTCCGCTGGCTCGAAGCCGACCAGCGACAGGGCATCGCGCACCACGCCCGAATGTGCGCCGGGCTTTACCGCCTCGGTGGCGAGATGGCGCCGCCATGCACGCGCGCCGGGCTGGCTCTGAAACAGGCCGAGCATATGGCGCGTGACGTTCGAGACGCGGCCGCCGGCGGCGACATGCGCGTCGATATAAGGGATCATGCTCTCGACCGCCGCACGCGGATCGCTCGCTTCGGCGGTATCGCCGAATATCATCCGGTCCACCTCGCACAGGAGGCCGGGATTCTGATAGGCGGCGCGGCCGAGCATGACACCATCGACATGGCGCAGATGTTCCTGCGCCTCCCCGATCGTGGCGATGCCGCCATTGATGGCAATCGGTACATCCGGCAGGCGCTGTTTCAGCCGGTAGACACGCGCATGATCGAGAGGCGGCACGTCACGGTTTTCCTTCGGCGACAGGCCCGACAGCCAGGCCTTGCGCGCATGGACGATGAGCGCATCGACGCCTTCCGCCACCGCCGCATCCGCCAGTTCGTCGAGCGCCGGGCCGGTGTCCTGATCGTCCACCCCGATGCGCGATTTGACCGTGACCGGAACGGACACCGCTCTTTTCATCGCGGAGACGCATTCGCCGACGAGCTTCGGCTCGCGCATCAGGCAGGCGCCGAACCGTCCATCCTGCACGCGGTCGGACGGGCAGCCGACATTCAGATTGATCTCGGCATAGCCGAACGCCTCACCCACACGCGCCGCCTCGGCCAAAAGAGCCGGATCGGAGCCGCCAAGCTGCAGCGCGACCGGCTGTTCCTCCGCCGAAAAGCCGAGCAGACGCTCGCGCGGGCCATGGATCACAGCATTCGCCGTCAGCATCTCGCTGTAGAGCCGCGCCCGCGCGCTGAGACGGCGATGGAAGACGCGGCAATGCCGGTCGGTCCAGTCCATCATCGGCGCGACGGAGAAGCGAAATGCGTGAACGTCCATGTGGAGGATTGTCTCTGTGGGGAGCCCAGATGTAGGCGAGCCGGCGCACGGCGTCGAGCCCCCGGGCAGGCCCAACTCCAGCCCCCACCCCCACGACGTCGACAGAGCGGGACTCCGGGCCTAAATAGGACGCAACCATCAGGAGTTATCATGCGGTCCGAAGAGCCCCGCGCCGTCCGTCTGTCCGACTACACGCCCCCCGATTACCTGATCGACCATGTCGAACTCGACGTCGTGCTGAGCGGCGACGATGCCTTTGTCACCTCGGTGCTGGATATGCGCCCCAATCCGGCCGGGCGCGCAGACGCGCCTCTGGTGCTCGATGGCGACGCGCTGGCGCTCGACGGGCCGGTGCTGCTCGATAATGCGGAACTGCCCGCCGGCGCATTCGAGGAAACGCCGAACGCGCTGACCCTGCACGCCCCGCCGCAGCGGCCGTTCCGACTTCGCCTCGCCACGCGGCTGAAGCCGGCGGAAAACAGCCAGCTCATGGGCCTTTACCGCAGCGGCAGCGCGTTCTGCACGCAATGCGAGGCCGAAGGGTTTCGCCGCATCACCTATTTCCTCGACCGGCCGGACGTGCTCGCGACCTATCGCGTGCGGATCGAGGCGGACAGAAAGATCGCACCGGTTCTGCTTTCGAACGGCAATCCGGTGGAATCCGGCTCGGCCGGAGAAGGCCGTCATTACGCGATCTGGGACGACCCGCACCCGAAGCCGTCCTATCTGTTCGCGCTCGTCGCCGGCGATCTCGGCGTTGTCGAGGATCGCTTCCACACCGCCTCGGGCCGCGATGTGAAACTCGCGATCTATGTCGAGCACGGCAAGGAAGCCCGCGCATCCTATGCGATGGACGCGCTGAAGCGCTCGATGAAATGGGATGAGGACGTGTTCGGCCGTGAATACGACCTCGAGGTGTTCAACATCGTCGCCGTCTCCGATTTCAATATGGGCGCGATGGAGAACAAGGGCCTCAACGTCTTCAACGACCGCTATGTGTTGGCAAGCTCCGAAACCGCGACGGATGGGGACTATGCCGGCATAGAGGCGGTGATCGCCCACGAATATTTCCACAATTGGACCGGCAACCGCATCACCTGCCGCGACTGGTTCCAGCTCTGCCTGAAGGAGGGGCTGACGGTTTTCCGCGATCAGGAATTCACCGCCGACATGCGCTCGCGCCCGGTCGAGCGTATTTCCGATGTACGTACGCTGCGCGCGGTGCAGTTTCCGGAGGATGCCGGTCCGTTCGCCCATCCGGTGCGGCCGCAGACCTATCGCGAGATCAACAATTTCTACACGGCGACGGTTTATGAGAAGGGCGCCGAAGTCATCCGGATGCTCAAGACGCTGATCGGCGCGGATGGTTTCCGGCGCGGCATGGACCTCTATTTCGAGCGCCATGACGGACAGGCCGCCACCATCGAGCAGTTTCTCGCCTGCTTCAGCGACGCGACCGGGCGCGACCTGACGCAGTTCCATCTCTGGTACACACAGGCCGGAACGCCCGAAGTCGCGGTAACATCGGACTGGGACGCGGCAAACGGCACGCTGACGCTCAATATCGTGCAGAGCGTGCCGAAGACGCCGGGGCAGGATCACAAATCGCCGATGGTCATTCCCTTGGCGTTCGGCCTTGTCGGCGCGGATGGCACGGACCTTCCGGCAACGTGCGAACAGGCTGAAAGCGGCCTTCTTGTCCTGACACGCAACCAGCACAGCTTTACTTTTGGCGGGCTGGAGCAGCCGCCGGCGATTTCGATCAACCGCAATTTCTCGGCACCCATCAAGCTGACGGTCGACCTGTCCGAGAACGAACTTCTGTTCCTCGCACGCCACGACAGCGACCCGTTCAACCGCTGGCAGGCGCTGCAGACCGCAGCCATGCGTGTGCTCGTGCGCTCTGTCGCCGTCATACGCGAGGGCGGCGCCCCGCTCGGCGAGCCGCGTCTCGCCGAAGCGATGGCGGAGGCCCTTGCGGCAACGGATATGGAGCCGGCCCTTCTCGCCCAGCTTCTGCAATTGCCGAGCGAAACGGACATCGCTCAGGAGATCGGCACCCATGTCGATCCCGACGCAATCCACCGCGCGCGCCGGGCGCTGAAGGAAGCTCTCGCCGTGCGCATCCGTACGCCGCTTCGCGAACGTTATGACGGGCTGGCGATATCGGCCCCCTACTCGCCCGATGCCGCATCGGCCGGGCGGCGCACGCTGCGCAATGTCGCACTCGATCTCTTGTGCGCGACGCGCGACGAAGACGCCGCCGCTCTTGCCCATGCGCATTATGAGGCGGCCAACAACATGACCGACCGGATCGGCGGGCTTGCCGTTCTGTGCGCCATCCCCTCGGATCTGCGCGAACAGGCGCTGGAGGATTTCGCACGCCGTTACGCGGGCGACGCGCTCGTGCTAGACAAATGGCTCACTCTCCAGGCCGCCATCCCGGAAGCGGGAACGCTGGAGCGCGTGCGCGGGCTGATGAGCCATCCTGTCTTCTCGATGACCAATCCGAACCGCGTACGCTCGCTCATCGGCGGCTTCGCCTCCGGCAATCCAACGCAATTCAACCGGCCGGACGGCAGCGGCTTCGACTTCCTCGCCGATGCGGTGCTTGAACTCGACCGCCGCAACCCGCAGGTCGCGGCCCGGCTGATGGGCGCATTCCGGAGCTGGAAGGCGCTGGAGCCGGCGCGCCGCGCCCGCGCCGAACAGACGCTGCGGCGAATCAAGGATACCGAGCCGCTTTCGACGGACGTTTCCGACCTTGTGATCCGCGCGCTCGAATGAGCGTACGGACCCAAGCGATTCCCGCGACTCACGAATTGGCCTGTGCGTAAACAAATCGCAAAGGCGGGCTGGACAAATCACCCCGCGGCGATTCAAATCATCTTGCCCGTTTGTATGTGTTCGCCGGGCTTCGGGGAAACATCAGACCTTCGGGGGACATATGGCGCGCTCAAACGCGGCCACCGCATCCATGCGGCATGATGCCATGGACACGCCCCGCACCACCGCGCGCTTTGCCAGCGCCAATGCCTCGCCCGCGAAAGAGATGATCCGCCGCTGGTCGATTTTCGGCCTTGTCGCGCTGGGCATTCTCGCGATCGCGGCCGGCGCGTTCACCTATCTGGCCGACAGCCGTGCGCGCAGCCTGGCCGACCGCTCCGAAAGCCTCGATCTTCTCGCCACCCGCATCGCCCACGAGATGTCGGCCAAGGCCGCCACCTTCGATGCAACGGCCGAGGCAGGCGAGATCGCCAATGCCTATCTGCGCGACGCCCTGCCGAGCCGCGCCACGGCGAACGGCCGAGGCCTCCTCGTCACCGGTGCCGACGGCACGGTCGCGGCCACTGCCGGAACCGATGTCGCGACCGCCGGAGACAGCCTCGCAAATGTGCTGGGCGAGGCTTTCGCGCTTGCAACGTTCGGCGAGCGCGCCGGCGTGCTGACGGTTTCGACCCGCAACGTTCCCGATCTTCTCGTTACATTGCGTCCCCTGCCCGCACCGCTCGGTCATGTGGCCATGGTGCAGCCGGCCTCGGCCGCTTTGGCCGACTGGCGTTCGGATGCTGCCATCGCGTTCGCAGCCCTTGCCGGCATCGTCGTCGCGCTCGCCGCGCTCGGGCTCGCGTTCCAGTGGCAGGCAGCGCGCGCGCGGCGTGCCCGCTCGAGCTTCCAGCATATCCAGAGCCGCACGGATACCGCGCTCGCGCGCGGACGTTCCGGCCTGTTCGAATGGGATCTCGTGCGCGGCCGCGTGTTCTGGTCGCGCTCCATGTTCGAACTGGTGGGCATGGAGCCCGGCGACGAGCTTATCTCGTTCGGCATATTCCAGTCCGTCGTCCATCCCGGCGATATCGATCTTTACGAACTTGCCGACGAACTCCTGCGCGGGGAAGTGAATGTGATCGACCGCGCTTTCCGCGTGCGCCACCGCCACGGCGGCTGGATCTGGATGCGTACGCGGGCCGAAGTCGTGCGCACGGATGCCAGGCATCCCGTCGTCGTCGGCATCTGCGTGAACGTCACGGAAGAGCGCCGGTTCGCGGAGCAGACCGCGACGGCCGATCTGCGCCTGCGCGATGCGGTCGAAACCATTTCCGAGGCCTTCGTCCTGTGGGATGCGGACAGCCGCCTTGTCCTGTGCAACAGTAAGTTCCAGCAGCTCTACCAGCTTCCGGATTCGGCGGTGGCTCCCGGCACGCCCTATGAGCACGTCATTTCATCCGGACGCGCGCCGGTCGTACGCACGCAGATCCGCCCCGAAGGACGCCCCGAAGAGGGCGCGCGCACTTATGAGGCCCAGATCGAGGATGGGCGCTGGCTGCACATCAACGAGCGCCGGACCAAGGATGGCGGCTTCGTTTCGGTCGGCACCGACATCACATCGCTCAAGCGCCACGAGGAGAAACTGCTCGACAGCGAAAAGCGGCTGATGGCGACCGTCACCGATCTGCGCAAATCGCGCCAGACGCTGGAAGTGCAGACGCAGCAGCTGGCGGACCTTGCCGAGAAATATGCCGAGCAGCGCGCCGAAGCCGAAAACGCCAACAAGGCTAAATCCGAATTCCTGGCCAATATGAGCCACGAACTGCGCACGCCGCTGAACGCGATCATCGGCTTTTCCGAGATCATGACATCCGGCGCGTTCGGTGCGCTCGGCTCGGCAAAATATGAAGAATATTGCCGCGATATCGGCGATAGCGGCCAATATCTGCTCGAAGTCATCAACGACATTCTCGAAATGTCGCGCATCGAGAGCGGCCATCATGCGCTCAAGCTCGACGAGGTCGATCTCGACGCCACCGTGCTCGAGGCGCTGCGCGTCATTACGCCCCTTTCCGAGGAAAAGGGCCTCGCTTTGCGCGCGGAGGCCGCGACCGGCATCGTCACGCAGGCCGACCGCCGCGCGATCAAACAAATCCTGCTCAATCTGGTTTCGAATGCGGTGAAATTCACGCCGCCGGGCGGGCGCATCGCCGTGCGCCTGCGCCAGATCGGCAATGCGGTGCATATCTATGTCGAGGATACCGGCATCGGCATTTCGAGGGACGCCATAGCGAAACTCGGCCGTCCCTTCGAGCAGGTCGAGAACCAGTTCACGAAAACCCATAAGGGCTCCGGGCTCGGCCTCGCCATCGCCCGCTCGCTGGTCGAACTGCACGGCGGTTCGATGAAAATCCGCTCCAGCGTCGGCGCTGGCACGGTCGTGCTCGTGCGTCTGCCGCTGCGCGAGCCGGACGAGCCGCAGGCCCTCAGCGCCTAAACAATCAGGCGCGTAAAGAGCGTGCGGGCATTGTCCTGAACATCGCGCAGTTCTGCGTCAAGACCGACGAAGTCCGGGCTCCCGGCCGCGCGCGCAAGCAGCGCCTTGACGCCGACCCCCGCTTCCTCGGGCCGGAATGGTCCCGACAGGCACAGACGCAGGACCTGCGTCAGATTGTGCTGCAACTGCGTGGCGCGGCGAAGCGGCTCATAATCCTCCGTCGCCAGAAGCCCGGCCCTGTGAGCGGCATCGAACACCGCCGCCGTCGATGTGTTCAGCACATCCGGATGCGCGTGCGCATGTACGAGTTGCAGGAACTGCGCGATGAATTCGAGATCGACCAGCCCGCCTTTGGCGAACTTGATGTCCCAGGGATCGCTCTCCCCCTTTTCCGCCGCGAGTTTTTCGCGCATCTCGCGGACATCGGCGGCGATCTTCGCGCGCTCGCGCGGCAAGGTAAGTATCCGGGCAATCGCCGCCTCGACCTCGCCGCGGAAGCCTTCGTCGAAGGCCACCGCGCGGCCCCGCGTCAGCGCCATATGCTCCCAGGTCCAGGCCTCGTTCATCTGATAGCTGCTGAACGCTTTCAGCCGCGTCGCCAGCGGACCGGCGCGGCCGGACGGACGCAGGCGCAGATCGACCTCGTAAAGCGTGCCCTCGCCGGTCGGCGCGGACAGGGCAGCAACCAGCCGCTGCGTCAGCCGCGCATAGTATTGACTGGGATCGAGCGGCCTCTCGCCATCGGACATTGCGTCGTCGGGATGTTCGTAGATCAGGATGAGGTCGAGATCGGACGCCGCAGTCACTTCGCGGCCGCCAAGCTTGCCCATCGCCATTACGGCGCAGCGGCCGCCCGGCACGCGGCCATTGGTTTTCGCAAGTTCGTTCTCGGCCTCGACCAGAAGCCGCGCGATGAGAAGATCGGCAAGGCGCGCGAATGCCGCGCCGGCCCTGTCAGCACCGATCATGACCGACAGGACGCGCATGCCGATCAGAACGCGCTGTTCCTGGCCGAAGATACGGACGCGGTTCAGAACGTCCTCGTAATCGCGCGCCTCGGCCAGAGTGAGGTCGAGACGTTCGGACAATTCCTCGTCGGTCGGCAGCCGCGAGAAGAAAGCCGGCTCGAATACCGCGTCGAGAACATGCGGACGCCGCGCGACCGTATTGGCAAGATTCGGCGCCGTGCCGAGCGCATCGGCGAGAAGGCCGAGAAAATCCGGATTGGAACGCAGGATGGCGAAGAATTCGACGCCGGCCGGCAAACGCCCGAGCACGCGGTCGAGCGTCAGAAGCGCAAAATTGGGATCGCTGGTGCGGCCGAGCGCGGCCAGAAGCGCTGGCACGAGTTCCGTCAGAAGCTCGCGCGCACGCGCGGACCTCGTCGCGGGGACACGCCCATGATGCCAGCCACGAATGAGCGCGGACACCTGAACCGGATCGGCAAAGCCAAGGCCGCGCAAAGTCGCAAGCGTTTCGGGATCGTCCTCATCTCCTGTAAAGACGAGGTTGCCGCCCTGCGAGGCCAAAGCCGGCGCGTCCTCGAACAGATGGACGTAATGCGATTGCACCACTTCCAGCCGCTGTTCGAGATCGGCGGCAAACGCATCGCGGTCCGCATAGCCCGCAAAATGCGCGAAACTCGCCATCGCCGCCGCGTCCTGCGGCAGGCTGTGCGTCTGTTCGTCGGCCACCATTTGAAGACGGTGTTCGAGACGACGCAGATAGCGGTAGCAGAAAACGAGATCGGCGTGCGCCGCCTCGTCGATCCAGCCTTCGGCGGCAAGCGCCGCCAGCGCCTCTTCGGTGCCGCGCACGCGCAGGGCCGGATTGCGGCCGCCCGCGACGAGTTGCTGCGTCTGGACAAAAAATTCGATCTCGCGAATGCCACCACGCCCTAGCTTCAGATTGTGCCCTTCGACCGCGATGGCACCATGCCCGCGATGAACATGGATCTGCCGCTTCATCGCATGGATATCGGCAATCGCCGCGTAATCGAGATGTTTGCGCCAGATGAAGGGCGTCATCTCCTTCAGGAACGCCTCTCCTGCTGCAAGATCGCCGGCGCAGGGCCGCGCCTTCAGCATGGCCGCACGCTCCCAGTTCTGCCCGACGCTCTCGTAATAGGAGAGCGCGGCCTCGATGGAGAGCGCGACCTGCGTCGAGCCCGGATCGGGCCGCAGGCGCAGATCGGTACGGAAGACGTAACCGTCCGCCGTCCGCTCCTGCATCAGTCGCGCGAGCTTCTGCACGATGCGTACGAAGAACGGCGCCGGCTCGACATCCTCTCCAAGCGGCGCGACCGAACGGTCGTAGAAGACGATAAGGTCGATGTCGGACGAATAATTGAGTTCGCGTGCGCCGTGCTTGCCCATCGCCAATACGATGAGGCCCGAACCGCGTTCCGGATCGTTCGCATTTCCCTTGAAGCGACCGGATTGGATTTCCGCCCGCAGCAGGAAACGCAGCGAAGCCGACAGAGACACATCGGCAAGGTCGGACAGCGCGGTGGTCACTTCCGGAACATCCCACACGCCACCGAGATCGGCCAGTGCGAGCAGCAGCGCCATTTCCTGCTTGGCTTTGCGCAGAGCGTGCATCAGGCCGGCTTCGTCGATATCTGCGCCGATCGTGCGGACAGTGTCGAGCACGCGGTCGCGCGCAGCTTCCGGCGTCTCGTTGAGCAGATTCAGCAGACGGTCGGGATCGGTCGCGGCGAGTTGCCAGAGAAAGTTCGAGGCCTCGGCAATGCCCGTCAGCACATCCGCAGCATCGGGAAAGGCGTCGAGACGCGTCGCCATATCCGGACGCGCGGCGAGAAGATCGGCGAGTTTGCCTTTCCCCGCTTCTCCGCCGAGCGGCCCCCGTTTCATCGCTTCGGCAAGAATCATGAGGTCTCCGTTTCGCGCGGAAGCACAGCAACAACCTTCAGGCCAGGATCGTTGTCGCGTATGTCGAGAACACCTCCGTGCAGCTTTGCGATGGCGTTTGCAAGACTGAGGCCGAGGCCCGAGCCGGGTCGCGTGCGGCTCGATTCGAGGCGCACGAAACGTTCGAGCACGCGCACCCGGTCTTCGGCATTTATCCCCGGCCCGCGATCTGCGACCGCAAGCTCGATGCGCTCGCCCGCGCTCACGGCGGACACTTCGATCGTGCCGCCCTCGCCTTCGCGCGCGCCATATTTGATCGCGTTGTCGATCAGATTGGCGATGGCCTGGGCAATCAGTTCGCGGTTGCCGTGAACGTAAAGATCGGGCTCGGCCGTGGCCGACAATATCAGACCCGCCTCTTCCGCCGAGGGCTCGTAAAGCTCGGCGACGCTTTCCACCACTTCCGAGACGTTGACGCGCGACATGGCCTCGCGCGCGGCGCCGGATTCGGCACGCGCGATGACGAGCATGGTGTTGAAGGTGCGCAGAAGCCCGTCCGATTCCTCGATCACGCTGTCGAGCGCAGCGCGGTAATCTGTGTCGGTGCGCGCAGTGCGCAGCGCCTCCTCCGCGCGATTGCGCAGGCGGGTCAGCGGCGTCTTGAGATCGTGTGCGACATCGTCCGTAACCTGACGCAGCTCGTTCATCAATTCGCCGATGCGCTCGAGCATCTGGTTCGTGGATGCCGCCAGACGGTCGAATTCATCGCCGCTGCCCGAGACCGGCAAACGTCCGGACAGATCGCCGGCCATGATGGTGCGGCTGGTGTCGGTCACGGCGTCGAGACGTACGAGAACGCGGCGGGCGAGGATCAGGCCGCCGGCAAGGCCGACCACGATGACAAGCGCGAGGCCGCCGAGAATGGTCCGCGACAGGATTTCGGCGAAACGCCCGCGCTCGGACAGATCGCGTCCAACGAGAAGCCGCGAGCCGTTCGGCAGGCGCTCGACACGCACCCAAGCCGGCGTCACGCCCTGATCGGCGCCGAGACGCGAATATTCGGTTTCGCGCGAACCGGGGCGGTCCAGCACGCTCGGGGGCAGCGTACCGACATTGCCTGCAATCGGCTGGCCGTTCGGCGCGGTGACGAGATAGAGGAAGGAGCCCGGCTGGCGCGCGCGCTCCTCGATGGCCTGCATCATTCCCAGAAAGCCGCCCATACGGTAGCGGTCGGCGAGGTTGACGGTTTCGGCGTCGACCATCTGCGCGACCTGATCCTGGATTTCCCGCCCGGATTTCCACACGACATAGGAGAGGCCAAGCCCGGCGGCGAGAACGAACACGGCGAGCAGGCCCACGGCCAGCTTGAAGGCCGTGGTGCGGAAGAGTTTAGCGAGCGCCGTCACGGATCATATATCCCGCGCCGCGGATCGTGAGTAGAAGCTGCGGATCGAACCCCTTGTCGATCTTCGCGCGCAGACGCGAGATATGGACATCGATCACATTGGTCTGCGGATCGAAGTGATAGTCCCATACATTTTCCAGCAGCATGGTGCGAGTGACGACCTGACCGGCATGGCGCATGAGATATTCGAGAAGGCGGAATTCGCGCGGCTGCAGCACGATCTCCGTGCCCGCGCGCGAAACGGTATGCGACAGCCGGTCGAGTTCGAGATCGCCGACACGATAGACCGTCTCCGCCGCATTGGCGGAGCCGCGACGATCAAGCGCCTCGATGCGTGCGAGGAGCTCGGAGAAGGCATAGGGCTTGGTCAGGTAATCGTCGCCGCCCGCGCGCAGGCCCGCCACGCGATCGTCCACCTGTCCCAGCGCCGAGAGGATCAGGGTCGGTGTCGTGACGCCTTCCGCCCGCAGCCGGCCGATGACGCTGAGGCCGTCGAGCTTCGGCAGCATGCGGTCTACAATCAGGACATCGTAGGAATCGACCGAGGCTTGCGCATGGCCATCCTCGCCGTCCACGGCGTGGTCGGCGATGTGTCCGGCCTCCCGCAGCGCCTTTACGAGATAGGCGGCGGCTTCCCGGTCGTCCTCGATCAGCAGGATGCGCATAACGGGCTTCATACAGGATCAGGCGGGTTAAAAAAAAGCGGCGGGCTTCCGAAGAATGCCCGCCGCCCCGGATTTACCGGCCGCGATCAGCTTTTGTTGAGCGGGATCGCGACATAGCGGGCATTGCCGCTGCCGGAGGATTTCACGCGGAACGTGACGAACCGCTTCTTGTCCTGGCGCAGGGCCTCGACGGCCTCGGCCAGTTCGGACGGGGAGGACACCGCCGTGCCGCTGACTTCGAGGATCACATCGCCTTCACGCAGCTTCTCGCTGACGGGGCTCGACGGATCGACCTGCGTCACCGCAACGCCTTCGTCGCTCGGGCCGATGGAGATGCCGAGATCTTCCAGCGTCGAGGGCGCGGCCTTGCCGGGGCGCTCGCGGCCCTTGTCGTCGGGCGCGACCTTGGCGAGATCGTCCGGACGCGTGCCGAGCTTGACCGTGACGTCGCGCTCCTTGCCGTCGCGCCACACCTTCAGTTCGGCGTCCGCACCCGGCTTCAGCGCGCCCACCATGCGTGTCAGTTCGCGCGGATCGGCGACCTTCTGACCGTTGAGTTCGAGAATGACGTCCTGGTTCTCGATGCCGGCTTTCGCGGCCGGCGTATCGCCATGGACCTCGGAGACGAGCGCGCCCTCGGTGCCGCTCAGGCCGATGGCCTCGGCCATGTCCTCCTCGACCGGCTGGATGCCGACGCCGAGCCAGCCGCGCGTGACCGCACCGCTTTCGCGCAAAGATGCGACGACATCGGACACGACCGTCGAAGGAACGGCGAAAGCGATACCGACATTGCCGCCGGACTGCGAATAGATCGCCGTGTTCACGCCGACGACTTCACCCTTGAGATTGAAGGTCGGGCCACCGGAATTGCCGCGGTTCACCGCAGCGTCGATCTGGAGGAAATCGTCATACGGTCCCGAACCGAGATCGCGGCCGCGCGCCGAGACGATGCCGGCCGTCACCGTGCCGCCAAGGCCGAACGGATTGCCGATCGCCACCACCCAGTCGCCGATGCGCGGCAGATCCGAGCCAAGCGTGACGAACGGGAATTCCTTTTTGTTGTCGTCGACCTTCAGCAGCGCCAAATCGGTCTGCGGATCGGTGCCGACAACCATGGCCTGATGCGTCGCGCCGTCGTCGGTCACGATCTCGACCTCGGCGGCATTCTGCACGACGTGATTATTGGTCACGACGTAACCGTCGCCGGAGATGAAGAAGCCGGACCCCTGCGCCTGGCCGAACTGGCGCGGGCGTTCACGGCGGCCCTGCGGACCCGGGCGGTTCGGACCGCCACGGCCGAACCATTCGCCCTGGCCGCCATATTCCTCAAAGAAGCGGCGCAGCGGATGGCCTTCCGGCAGATCGCGGAAAAAGCCGGGCGCCCCGCTTTCCATTGTCGGGGTATCGCGCTCGGTCTTCACGCGCACGGAAACGACCGCCGGCTTGACGGTCTCGACGATGTCGGCAAAGCCGATCATGTCCTGCGTGGGGTGCTCGCGGGCAATGCTCTTGTTGCTGAGGTTCTGGGCCTGAACGATCTCGGCCCTGGCGGGCGGGCCATCGAACAGGGTCTGCCCGGCAAGGACGCCGGTCACGCCCAGCGCGAAGGCGGAGGCGAGAAGCACGCTCTTGCGCGCCTTCAACGAACGGGAATTGGGGGCTTCCGTCTGCATGACATTCCTCTTGGCTCAAATCGGAAAACGGCCGGCGCCGCTTTGAGCAAGAGAAATGGGGCCTGCCGCCTTACCGCTCCATGGCCCCAACATTAAATCGGCGTAACCTTCGCAGGCGGACTCTCAATCCTCGTCTTTCAGCAAGGCATCGAGCTTGCGGCGTTCGTCTTCCGAAAGACCCGCGGGCGCGGCGCGGCTTCTGCGCCGCGTGGTCAGAAGAACGCCCATTCCGGCCAGAAGCACGACGAGGGGCGCCCCCCACAAAAGCATGGTTTCGGCGCCGAACCGCGGCTTCAGCAGAACGAAATCGCCGTAGCGATCGACCAGAAAGCTCTTGATGGTTCCGGCATCGTCGCCGGCGGCAATTCGCTCGCGCACCAGAGCGCGCAAATCCTTGGCCAGCGGCGCATCCGAATCGTCGATGGACTGGTTCTGGCACACCATGCAGCGCAGTTCGCGGAACAGTTCGCGCGCCTGCGCTTCCTGCGCGGGATCGGCAAGTGCGCCGCTGGTGTCGTAGGCATGCACCGGTGCGGCCAGAAGGAAAAGAAGAGCCGCAAGGACAAAGCGCATCGCCCTACTCCGCCGGCTGCAATCGGTTTTTGGCGGGGCGCGGCGCGCCGATCCGCAAGCGCCTGTCGGCGAGCGACAAGGCGCCGCCGAACGCCATCAGCAGCGGGCCGATCCAGATCAGAAGAACAAGCGGCTTCCATTCCGCGCGCACGGCAACCCCGCCATCCTCCGCGATTTCGCCGAGCGATACGTAAAGCTGAGAAAACCCGAACGTGACGAGCCCGGCTTCGGTCGTCGTCATCTGCCGTACCTCGAAAACCCGCTTGGAGGATTCGACCATGCGCCGCGTCACGCCGCCCTCACGCACGGCGAAGCGCCCGACAAAATCGCGGTAGTTCGAACCTTCGCGGGCGCCCGTCTCCGTCAATACAAGCGTCTTGTGCGCGATCTCGATACTCTGCCCGACGCGCATCATCTCGATACGTTCGACATTCCATGCGGTCGCCGCCGTAACTCCGAGCAGTGTGACGCCAAGTCCGCAATGCGCCAGAGCCGCGCCCCAGCTTGCGCGCGGAAGCCCGGCCGCGCGGCGCAGCGTCTCCCCGAACGGAGCGCGCAAGAGCCGCGTGCGCTCGGCCAGCTCGGCGAACGCGCCGACGATAGCGAAGAAGGCTATGCCGACCGACAAGGCCGCCAGCGCCGGACCGCCTTCCATGAAGTAGACGGCCAGTATGGCGGCGAAAAGCGCCGCGCCGGCCGCGAACCATAACCGCTGCGCGGCCCAGAACAGATCGCCCCGCTTCCACGACAGGAGCGGGCCGAACGGCACCGCGATCAGCATTGCGAGCGCGAGCGGGCCGAAGGTTGCGTTGAAATAGGGCGCGCCGACCGAAATCTTGGACCCGTTCAGGGCCTCGAGCGCCAGCGGATAGAGCGTACCGACAAAGACGGTCGCGGTCGCCGCCGTCAGCAGGAGATTATTGAGGACGAGAGCCCCCTCGCGCGAAACGGGAGCGAACAGGCCGCCCTGCCGCAGGGTTCCGGCCCTGAGGCCAAACAACGCCAGCGAGCCGCCCACGAAGACCGCGAGAATGACGAGGATGAACAGACCTCGTTCGGGATCGACCGCGAAGGCATGGACCGATGTCAGCACACCCGAGCGGACGAGGAACGTGCCGAGCAGCGAGAGCGAGAAGGCGAGGATCGCCAGCAGCACGGTCCAGATCTTCAGCGCTTCGCGCCGCTCCATCACGAGCGCGGAATGCAGCAGCGCGGTTCCCGCCAGCCATGGCATGAGGCTGGCATTCTCCACCGGGTCCCAGAACCAGAAGCCGCCCCAGCCGAGTTCGTAATAGGCCCAGTACGACCCCATCGCGATGCCGAGCGTCAGGAACAGCCAGGCAGCCAAGGTCCAGGGCCGGACCCAGCGCGCCCAGGCCGCATCGATGCGTCCCTCGACAAGAGCCGCGACCGCAAATGCAAAGGCGATGGAGAAGCCGACATAGCCGAGATAAAGCAGCGGCGGATGCACTGCGAGGCCGATGTCCTGCAGAAGCGGATTGAGATCCTGCCCTTCGAAAGGCGCCGGATCGATCCGCGTAAAGGGATTGGAGGTCGCAAGAACGAACAGCAGAAAGGCGACCGCGACCCAGGCCTGCACCGCGAGCACATCGGCCTTCAGCACGCTCGGCAGATTACGTCCGAACAGCGCAACCGCCGCGCCGAACAGAGTGAGGATCAGAACCCACAAAAGCATCGAGCCTTCGTGGTTCCCCCACACGCCGGTGATCTTGTAGATCATGGGCTTGGCCGAATGCGAATTCTGCACGACGTTCAGAAGCGAAAAATCCGACGTCACGTAAGCGTTCGTCAGTACGGCGAAGGCAAAGGAAACGAAGACGAGCTGGCCAATGGCGGTGCCGTCCGCGACGCCCATCAGGACAGGGTCGTTGCGCCGCGCGCCCCAGAACGGGACGAGGCTTTGCACGACGGCAAGAACAAGGGCCAGAACGAGAGCGTAATGGCCCGCTTCGGCGATCATTCGCCTTCGCCTTTCCAGGTTCCCTGCTTCTTCAGCGAGTCCGCCACTTCCGGCGGCATATAGTTCTCGTCATGCTTGGCCAGCACGCTGTCGGCGTGGAACACGCCCTCGGTGCCGAGACTGCCTTCGGCGATGACGCCCTGCCCCTCGCGGAACAGATCGGGCAGAAGGCCCGTAAAGACGACGGGGATGGTGTGGGCGCCGTCGGAGACCGCGAAACGCACCTGCGAACCGGCGCGGCTGACGCTGCCCTCCTCGACAAGCCCGCCGAGCCGCAACCGTGTGCCGGGAGCCGGAGGCTTTTCGACAATTTCGGTCGGCGCGTTGAAGAAGACGATCGTGTCGTTGAGAGCTGTCAGCACAAGACCGGCGGCGGCCGCGAGCACGGCACCGGAAATCGCAATCAAGAGAATGCGTCGGCCCTTTCGAGTCACGCCGGCTTGTCCTCCAGTTCGAGGGCGAGCATCAGGTCCGAAATCCGCCGCTGTGCCGCGTCGTCGCCGCTGAACGCGGCGCGGGCGGCATCGCCCGCCGCTTTCGCCTGATCGCGCTCGCCGAGCATGGTCCAGGCGCGGATCAGCCTGAGCTGCCCGCCAATATCCTTCGGATCATCCTTCAAGCGCGCGGCGAGCCCCTCGACCATGCCGCGTATCGTCGCGACACGCTGTTCGGGGGACACGTTTTCGAGGGCTGCGGGGTCGATGGCGGGCATTTGCCCGTCCTCGCCGAGCGCAAGACGCGACAGGGCTTCGCGGACGGCCGCCGCATAGGGCGCATTTTCCGGCGCATCGGCGAGCATAAGGCGCCAAGTCGTCGAGGCCCGCGCGGGATCACCGGCCTGTTCCGCCCCCAGCCCGACATAAAAGAGCGAACGCGCATGTTTCGGATCGAGCGCCAGAGCGCGCTCGAAAGCCGCCATGGCCTCGGGCGTCACCTTGCCGTTTGCAGCAAGGGCAAGCGCCTCGCCCCAACCCGCTTCGCGCTCCGCCGTCGAGCCGAGCAGGCGAACGGCATTGGCATAGGCGTTGGCTGCTTTCTCTCCCTGCCCCATGCGCAGATAGACCGGGGCCAGCACATCCCAGCCCCTGCCGTCATCCGGCCGCTGTTTGAGCTCGGCCTCGACCTTGAGGACGAGTTCGGGAAGCGTGGGTCCCGTGTTTTCGCGGGCTGCAAGCGGCCGGTCCGGCAGATCGGGCCGTCCGAGCCCGAGATAGATGGCCCCGGCAGCCAGCGGCAGCAGCGCCAGCGCAACCACCGCCACAATGCGGCGGCGCAGATTGGACCCGGCCGGAGCGCGCGAAGGCTCGCCGGCAGTCCCCAGCAGGCGCCGCGCAACCTCGACGCGGGCGGCCTCCGCCTCCTCGGCGCCGATGGCCCCCCGGGCACGATCGCGCTCGATTTCATCGAGCTGGTCGCGATAGACCTCCGCCTCGCCCCCCGCGAGCACCCGAGGTCGCCTTGCAAGCGGAAGCAGCACCGCCAGCACCGCAAGGACCGTTAGAATAAGAAAAAGCCAAATCATGGCGCGTCATCTAGCACAGCCAGCGGCCTGTGATCCCAGACATGATACGCTTCCACCCCACGGGACCTGTCGCTAGTGTCGCAGCACTGGTGATCCCACCGCCCATTGTGATCAACATCTCGGCCATGCGACGACCCACCCGCCGCTATAACCTCTTGTCGCTTTTGCGGGAATCGCGCCGGCAGCATGTCGGCTGGGACCGGGCATGGCGCAAGGCCGAGCCGCGGCAAAGCTACGATGTCGTGATCGTGGGCGGCGGGGGTCATGGGCTCGCCACCGCCTATTACCTCGCCAGACTGCACAACATCGCCCGGGTGGCCGTGCTGGAAAAAGGCTGGATCGGCGGCGGCAACACCGCGCGCAACACCGCCATCATCCGCTCCAATTATCTGCGGCCCGAAAGCATGGCGCTCTACGGCCTGTCGCATTCGCTGTTCGAGCATCTGTCGGCGGAACTCGACTTTAACGTCATGTATTCCCCGCGCGGGCTTCTCGAACTTGCCTTCAGCCGGCAGGACATGGACCGCCTGTCGCGCACCGCCGACGCCAACCGCCATTACGGCATCAAGACATGGATGGTGCCGCCGAGCGAGGTGCACGGTCTCGTTCCCCTGCTCGATGCCGGCCCCGGCAAGAGGTATCCGCTGTTCGGCGCGCTGTGGCAGCCGCATGGCGGCATTGCCCGGCACGACGCCGTGGCCTGGGCCTATGCGCGCGCCGCCTCGCAGCTTGGCGTCGACATCATCGAGGATTGCGAGGTCGATGCCGTTTCGATCGACGAGGGCCGCGTCTCGGGCGTGCATACGTCGCAGGGCTTCATCGGCACCGGCACGATCGTGGTCGCGGCCGCCGCCGACAGCACGGCGCTCGTGGCCCCGCTCGGCGTCGCCCTTCCCATCAAGCCCGTGACCTTGCAGGCTTTCGTTTCCGAACCGCTGAAACCGGTGCTCGATGTCGTCGTGCTGGGGGGAGCCGTGGGCGGCTATATCAGCCAGTCCGACAAGGGCGAACTCGTCATCGGCGGCGATGCCGACGATCTTCCCGGCTTCTCGCGCCGCGGCGGCCTGCCCGCCATCGAGGACCCCGCCGCATCCATGATCGAGCTTTTCCCGCGCCTGTCGCGCGTACGCATGATGCGGCATTGGGGCGGCGTAGTGGACATAACGCCCGACCGTTCGCCCATTCTCGGGCCGGCCGGCCCGGACGGGCTTTATCTGAACTGTGGCTGGGGAACGGGCGGCTTCAAGGCCATTCCCGGTTCCGGCTTCGCACTCGCCGGTATGATCGCCGGAGCCGGCGGCGGGCGCGTGGCCGAGCCGTTCGACCTCAGCCGTTTCGCGCAGGGCCGCCTGATCGATGAAGATGCGGCGGCGGGCGTGGCCCATTGAGATGTGACGAGATGCTGCTTCTGACCTGCCCCGTTTGCGCCATCACGGCGGACCAGACCGAATTCACCTGCGGCGGTCCTTACGAATCCGGCACGCCCTATACGCGCGGCCCGGCGCATGAATATTGGTGCTGCACCAATGGCTGCGGAAGCTGGTTCGGCATGACGCGCAATGCATCCAACCAGACCGTTCTGGCCGTGTGGCGGCCGGGGGACGAGCCGGATGCGGGTGAGCGCGCATGAGCGGGCCGCATCGTCTCAAATCCATGGACGGCGTGCTGTTCGGCCGGCTGGTCGAACGCGAGACGCCGCTACGCTTCACCTTCAACAGAAAGCGGATGACGGGCCTTGCCGGCGATACGGTGGCAAGTGCGCTGCTCGCCAACGGCGTACGGACGGTGTCGCGCAGCATGAAGCTGCACCGCCCGCGCGGCATTTCCGGGATCGGCATTGAGGAGCCGAACGCCGTGGTCGAGATGGGAGACGGTGCCCGGCGCACGCCCAATCTCTCGGCCAACCAGATTGCGCTGACGGACGGTCTCGCCGTGCGGAGCCAGAACGCCTGGCCGGGCCTCGCCTTCGATGCCGCCGCACCGCTCAATCTCGCGCGCGCCGCCCTGCCCGCCGGTTTCCAGTACAAGCTCTTCAAACGCCCGCGCAAAGCCTGGCGTCTTTACGAGCGCACTTTGCGCAAGCTGGCCAATGGCGGCATGGCTCCCGCAGAGCCGGACCCCGACCGCTATGAGCATGTGCATCTGCATGCCGATGTGCTGATCGTGGGAGGCGGGCTTGCCGGCATCGCCGCCGCGGAAGCTGCGGCCGCCGACGGCCTGAGCGTCGTTCTTGCCGAAACCTCGCCCCGTCTCGGCGGCATTGCCGATGCCTATGACGGTAAGATCGGCGGCGTGCCGCTTCTCGACTGGGTGCGCGACAAGGTGCGCGAACTCGCCGCCCTGCCGAATGTCCATATCCTCACCCACACGCAGGTCGCCGGTCTTTACGATCACGGCTTTGCGATGCTGGTCGAAAGCGTGGACGGCGCGGAGCACGGCCCGGAGGCCGAACATTCTCCGCGCGAACGTGTCTGGAAGCTGCGTGTGAAATCCGTCGTGCTCGCGACCGGGGCGCACGAGAAGCCACTCGTCTTTCCCGACAACGACCGCCCCGGCATCATGCTTGCAACATCGGCGCGCCTGTTCCTGCGCCGTTACGGCATCGTGCCCGGAAAGCGTATCGTGATCGCGGCTTCCGGCGATGAGGCCTACCGCACCGCAAGCGATTTCCAGGCTGCCGGAATCGAGATCGCGCGCATCGTGGACCTGCGGCTGATGCCCAACGGTGCGCTGTTCCACATCGCCAAATCGCGCGGCCAGCCGATCACGGTCGGCTCTGCTCCCGTCGCATCCAAAGGCGCATCCGCCAAGGGCCTGTCCGGCATTACAATCGCCAATCGCCTCACAATCGACGGACCTGCGCTCAAAAACGACATTGCCTGCGATACGCTTCTCGTATCGGGCGGATGGGCGCCGATGCCCTTCCTTGCCGGACATCTCGGCGCGCGTCTGCAATTCGATCCGCTGATCGGCGGTTTTCTTCCCGACGCTCTGCCGGCCGGCCTATTCGTTGCCGGCGCCGCCAATGGCGCGTTCGCACTGACAGCGACCATCGAAGACGGCTGGCGCGCGGGAAGTCAGGCCTCCGCGCACATACGCGGAGAAAACTCCGCATTCGGCGCCCCGGTTCTGGACATCGACGTTTCCGAAGACGACGCCACGGATGCCATCGGTGCCCTGCCCGACATTTCGACACCGGCCGAGCGTCTCAAATCCTTCGTCGATCCGCGCGGCGATGTAACGGTCGGCGATATGGAGCTTGCAGTGCGCGAAGGTTATGCCTCGCCCGAACTCGCCAAGCGTTATGCCGGAATTGGTCTCGGCAACGATCAGGGCAAGGCCGTCGCTGCCGGCGCCGCCGCCATTCTTCCCCGGCTGACGAAAAGCGACCCGTCCGAGGCCGAACATACGACCTTCCGTCCGCCCTGGACCCCGGTGACATTGGGCGCGCTCGCCGGCCGGCGACGCGGCACGCTCTTTCGTCCCGTCCGTACGACGCCGATATCACCAGCGCTCGAAGACGCCATCGTCGAGCCGTTCGGTTTGTGGAATCTGCCTGCCGCTTTCCCTCTGGAAGGCGAAACGCGCGAGGCCGCCGTTCGCCGCGAAGCCCGCGCGGTGCGTACCGGCATCGGCCTGTTCGATGCGAGTTCCGGCGCCAAGATCGCCCTGTCCGGCCCCGATGCCGCCGAATTCCTGAACAGGATGAGCGCGACCGATCTTGCCGGCATCCTGGTCGGAAGCTCGCGCTATGCGCTGTTTCTGAACGAAGGCGGATTCATTTTGGAAGACGGTGTCGTCGCCCATCTTGCCAAGGATCATTACCTGCTGTCGGCCGGAGTCGGGCGCGCGGCGCCGCTCGCCGCCTGGTTCGAACGCTGGCGGCAGATTGAATGGCCCGATCTCGATGTCGTCATCGTCGATGAAACGGAATGCTGGAGTCAGCTTCTTCTCGCGGGGCCACGCGTTCCCGAACTTCTCGCGCGCGTGCCGGGCGATATCGACATCTCGGAATTCACCACAGATTCGTTCGGCGAAGGCGAGGTATGCGGCGTCCCGGCGCGCGCATTGGCGAGCCGTCACACGGCCGGCGCGGAAGTCGAGATCGCCGTTCCGGCAGGCTACGGCCTGTCCCTGTGGAACTTCTTGGTCGAGGCCGGCCGCGATCTCGGCCTGACGCGGTTCGGTACGGACACGCTTCTGCGTCTGCGGCTCGAAGCGGGCGCCTTCGATCTCGACCGCGAGACCGATGGCACGGTCACGCCCTACGATCTCGGGCTGGCCGATCTCGTTTCCATGGACAAGGATTTCGTCGGCCGCGAGGGCCTCGAACGGCCCGCGCTGACGAAGCCCAACCGCCGCCATCTCGTCGGCGTCCTGACGGAAGACGCCACGCTGCTGCTGCCGCCCGGCGCGCATCTCGTCACCGATCCCGATCATCCGCCGCCCCGCCATGTCGTCGGGCACATCACATCGTCCGGTTTCTCCCCGACATTGCGGCGCACGCTGGCCCTTGCACTGGTGTCGGCCGGCGAGCGCCATATCGGGCAGAAGGTGTTCATCGTCGAATCCGGCGAGGCGCGCCCCGCCCAGATCGTCGCGCCCGATTTTCTCGCCATGACGGGAGAAGGTCATGACTGATCTCGTCTGGACGGACGCCCTGTCGGCGCCCCGCTCGCTGGCCACGCGCGGCGACACCGCCATCGCGGTCATCGAAGATCCGGGTGTCGTGGAAATCCGCCCGCAGGCAGGTATGCCGGGGCTGGAACGGCTGTATGCGCATGTACTCGGCGTGGATTTGCCGGCCGAGCCATGGTCCGTTGCCGCCACCGACACATTCCGCGTCGTCTGGACGGGGCCGCGCCGCTGGCGCCTGATCGGTGAACGGTCGGCCGTTGCGGAACTTCTGGAAAATATGCGCCGGCAGTCGCCGGAGACGGCCCTGTTCGACCTGACCGGCGGCTTCGTCAGCTTCCGCATCATCGGCGCCACCGCGCAGGACATCCTGATGCGCCTGTGCCCGCTCGACCTGCGCGCCATCGCACCCGATGAGGCGCGCGGTACATCCATCGCGGGTGTGCAGACATTGCTCATCCGGGAAAGCACGCCGAATTCGTGGCTCGTGCTGGCGCCGCGTTCCTTCGCCGATCATGCCGCCGAGGCGCTTGTCGAAGCCGCGCGCACGCCGGGCCGCCTCGGCCTGTTCGAACCGGCGGAACCGCCGCCGGTCTGATCTTTACGCCGAACGGAGCTGCGGCTGGCGGCTTTCCTGCCCCGCGACATCGACGGCCTTGGAAATGAGATTGGCATATTCCGAGCCGAAGATTTTGGCCGAGACGCCGACAATGGCGGTCAGGCGCGCACGCAAGACCGGCTTCGTCTTCTCATCCGCACCGCGGAAACGCTCCAGCAATTGCGGCGTGCCGGTATCGAGAAGATCGCGCACTTCGGTAAAGACACGCCCGCTGAGCGCGTTCAGCGCGATTTCCTCGGCATAGGAACGCGCGATCAGCAGCAGATCGAGATCGGATTCGAGGCGGACGATTTCGTGATCTTCGAGCGAGCGCTCCTGTGCGCGCGGCCGCACGAGCCGGCGCACGCGCGGCGCGAGATCCTGAAGATCGCTACGCACCGTCTCGGCCATTTCGCGCCGCAGCGCGGCAAGACTGCGGGCATGCGTGCCGTCCGCCTGAAGGTCGATCTCGGTGTTGAGAGCGCGCGCTGTCGCGCCGAACCCCCTTACCGCGCGCAGAAACAGACTGCGTTCCGCAGTCGAGGTATAGCTGCGCGCGGACATATATTCCCTCTCGGCCTCTGCGAGCGCGAGATCGAGAATACGTACATAAGGCGTCTCGCATATGCGCGCGCCGTCGGTGGTTTCGACCGCGACTGCTGCAAGGCGCACGAATGTCTGCGGATTTGGGAGTTTCTGGCGGATCAGGAGAAGCGCGAAGGAAAGCGCATCCTGATATTTGATCGCAATCGGATCGAGCCTCGCCTTGACGGCCTTGAGCGCGTCCTCGATCGGGCCCGTCGGCGGATGCGTCTCGCCGGCGAAGCGCGCCAGCAGCGTGCGCCGTTTCAGAACGACGATCACATCCTCGAGGTCGGAAACGCCCTTGTCGCCGCCAAGCTGTACGGCAAGACGGTTGCGCGCGCGCGACGTCTCGGCCTTCTGCACGGTCTCTGCGAGTTCCTCGGCAAGCCTGTCCTGGATAGTGTGGACGATCTCGTCCTGCCGCGCTTTGTCCGCGACCGGCTCAAGCCTCGCTTGCAGGTCCTTGACGAGATCGGGCGCGCCGGTGGCCGCGAGCCATTGCGCGATGCGGTCGCGCGATTTGGCCGTCACGACACCGCGCGTCTTGGTCCGCCGGTCTTCCGTGCAGACAAAGGGAGCAAGGGGCGCCAGCAGAAGCTGCTCGGCCGATACGGCCTCGGGGAGTTCCCCGAGTGCCCGCTGGGCCGCCCGCAACGGCTCCACGATGAGCGCGCGAAAAGGAATATCCGCCCCCGCCTCGCTGTTCAGGGCGGAGGCCAAGCGGGCCCGCGCCGCGGGCGGCAGCTCGCGGAAAAATGCGGTCAGCTTCTCATGATCCGGGCCTTCGGCCATCGGCGCCGCCGGTCTCGCGTGGTCAACAGGGTCCGGCATCGTAGAGGCGCCATGCTTAACGCCCGGTTGCGCAATGAAAAAAGGCGGCTCACGCCGCCTTTCTCAAAGACTTCGGGAAAATCCGTCAGACGGGCGCCCAGGTCCCGTCCGACTGGCGGCATGCCACGCCGCGCGCCGTTTCCGGCCTTCCGCCGACATAGATCGTGTGGGTGTATTCGCGGCAGCGGGCCTGGCCGGGCCGGTCGTAATAGGCGCCGGGCGTGACGCTCCCGTAATAGTCGTCGTAGCGCCATTCGACCGGCGCGCCGGGGGCGCCGTATTCGAGGGCGCGATATTCGGCCTGGAAGGCTTCCCGCCGCGCCTGTTCGTCCAGCGAACGGCCGATGGAATTGCCGATCAGGCCGCCGGCCACCGCGCCGAGGGCGCCGGCCACGACGCGGCCACTGCCGCCGCCGAACTGGGAACCGATGATCCCGCCGGCGACTGCGCCGCCCACGGTGCCGATGCCTTCACGCGGACCCGGGCCGCCCGGCCCGGTCTGGGTGCAGGCCGCCACATTGGCCGCCACGAAAACAGCGGCGACGACACGAGTGAACGTCATGATCGAATACCCTTCTTTGTGCGCGGTCCGCGCCTTCGGATGATTTCCCCGAAAATGCCGATAGGGTCCGATTCGGGCAAAACTCTGTCACCCGGCCAGTGGAAGGGTCAATTCGGCGCGCAGACCGCCGGCGGGGGCGGCTCCCAGCTTCAGCGTTCCGCCGTAAAGAGCCGCCAGATCGGCGACGATCGACAGGCCGAGCCCCGAGCCGGGCTTGCTCTCGTCCAGCCGCCGCCCGCGCCGCACCGCCGTCTCGCGCTGCTTCGCGGTCAGGCCCGGACCGTCATCGTCGATGGTGACGCGCAGATTTGGCGCCGCGTTCCTGCCGCGCATGCTTTCCGCCGCCACCCGCAGTTCGACCCGGCTTCCGGCCCATTTGCAGGCATTGTCGAGAAGATTGCCGACCATCTCCTCGAAATCCTGTTTCTCGCCACGGAACCGCACATCCTCCGCCGCGACACTGAATGTCAGCGGCCGGTCGCGATGCGCTTTCTTCATCGCCCGTATCAATCCCTCGACCACCGGCTTTGCTTCGGTGATCGAGCCGACCATGGGGATGCCCGCATTGACGCGCGCGCGCTCGAGATGATGCTCGATCTGGTCGCGCATGATCTTCGCCTGTTCCGCGACCTTTCCGCCGATCGGCCCCGGCGCGCTGTTGGCCTCGTTGACGATGACCGACAGAGGGGTCTTCAGCGCATGGGCCAGATTTCCGGCCTGGGTGCGCGCGCGGGCAATGATCTCGCGGTTGGAATCGAACAGCCCGTTCAGTTCGCGTGCCAGCGGCGCGATCTCGTTGGGCACCGCGCCCTCCAGCTTCTCCCGCCGTCCGGCGCGAATATCCGCGATCTGCTGCGAGATCTGTTTGAGCGGGCGCAGACCGAAACCGATCTGCAGGGCTGCGGTCGAAACCAGGCCGAGCCCCAGCAGGGAGAATGCGATGGTCAGATCGTAGTTGAAGCCCTGCGTCTCCTCCGAAATCTCGCTGGATTCGGCTGCCACCGCGACCACGTAGCTCATGCCGCCCACCCGGATGATGCGCTCGACCTGACGCATGTCCTCATTGTCCGGGCCCGTGACATAGGCTTCGCGCGTCGCCGTTTCGTCCTTCTCGGGATCGGTGTCGATCAGAAACGGCAGATTGCGGTCGAACAGCGAGGGCGAGGACCGCGTCACGTTCTCGGCGGCATCCGTGCCGCGGCGGCTGATCTGCCAGTACCAGCCCGAGAGCGGCAATTCGAAACGCGGCTCGCCGACGGTGAAGTCGATCGTGTCGAAATCGGAATCGCTCGCAAGATCGGCGACCAGCGCCTTCAGGTAGACATTGAGCCGCTGGTCGAAACCGCGCTCGATGAGCGATTGATAATAGGATGACAGCGCGAACCCGGCGATGACGAGAACGCCGGCGCTCCACAGCGCGGAGGACATCAGAAGGCGGAGCGCAAGCGATGGCGCGGCCATGCGGCTCAGCCGTCCGCCTCGGGCGGGGCAGCGATATAGCCGAGCCCGCGCACTGTCTGGATGACATTGGTGCCGAGCTTCTTGCGGATGCGCCCGACGAACACTTCGACGGTATTGGAATCCCGGTCAAAGTCCTGATCGTACAGATGCTCGGTCAGTTCGGTGCGCGACACCACCCTGCCCTGATGATGCATCAGATAGGACAGAAGGCGATATTCGTGTGAGGTCAGTTTCACCGGATTGCCGTCGACCGATACGCGGCCCGTCCGCGTATCGAGCTGCACCGGCCCGCAGGACAGTTCGCTCGACGCATGGCCGGCCGCGCGCCGCACCAGAGCCCGCAGCCGCGCGAGGATTTCCTCCATGTGGAACGGCTTGGCCACGTAATCGTCGGCGCCGGAATCGAAGCCCTGCACCTTGTCGCTCCAGCGGTCGCGGGCGGTCAGGAGCAGGACCGGGAAGGTCCGGCCGTTCCTGCGCCACTCCTCGAGCACGCGCAGCCCGTCCATTTTCGGCAGTCCTATATCGAGCACGACGACATCGTAAGGTTCCGAACTGCCGAGAAAATGGCCTTCCTCGCCATCGGCGGCGGCATCCACCGCATAGCCCGCATCGGTCAGCGCCGCGCGGAGCTGACGGTTGAGATCCGGATCGTCCTCGACGACGAGCACGCGCATCAGGTCGTCCCCACCAAGCGGCCCGACACCGCGTCGAAACTCACATAGACCACCCGCCCCGTCTCGCTCAGCACCGTCACGACATAGACCATGGTGCCGCCACGGCGGCAGAGTTCGGCGTTGATGACCTCGCCGCGCGCCGTCTGCGCGGCAATGCGCGCCAGAGGCCCCAGACGCACGACTTTTCCGCTTGTCACGAGCCCTTTCAGCTCGCGCCGGCTGACGCAATTATCGGCGGGGAAATTCTGCGCGAGATTGACTCCCTCGGCGTGCGCGGGAGCGGAGGTCAGCGCGAGGGCGGACGCCAGAAAGATGCAGGCGGCGGATGGAAGCGACATGGCCTCTATTACTAATACGCGAGGTCTGAACCCTGTCTGAACGCCGCAAACCCTATTGAAGTCTGCTATTTGGCGCAAATCGCCAGCCAGGCCGCGTTGTGTTCGCGCGCCTGTTTCTGGCTCTCAGCACTGTCGGTTGCGCATCACATCGTGCGCCGAATGCAGCCTCGAGTTCGGCCAAAGCGCCGAGCGTCAATCACAGCGTGTAGGTACGCCCGCCGAAATCGGCGCAGATCTCGCCGCGATACAGGTTCGGCATTGGCTATGTCTACCTCTCGTCAAATGGTGCGGTTCGTGAAACTATCCCCGTTACGGGACGCACACTGGAAACGCCGCATGGCCGACCGATCGCTGAAAGCCTGGGACGCCGCGAAAGCGGCCTTCGCCGATACGCGGCAGGGCATGGATGTCTTTCCGATGATGTATTTCGGCCTCGTCCTCATCTTCGGCGTGCAGCAATTCCTGATCGGCCCGCTCACCCGCAAGAACGAAGCGGATGCCGCCGCGTCCGATCTCATTCCGCTTCTCGGCGGATTTGCGCTGTCGATCCTCCTGATCCCGATCGCCATCTCACTGCTGCGCTATTTCGCGGCGGGGGATTATTCGCGCCCATACAGTTTTGCGCGTC
The DNA here is from genome assembly GCA_023388965.1 of Pseudomonadota bacterium. Lineage (GTDB taxonomy): Bacteria > Pseudomonadota > Alphaproteobacteria > Rhizobiales > Methylopilaceae > Flaviflagellibacter. Next base: position 247,893 of record JAEWFF010000028.1, read on the forward strand.
CGTTCGGGCGCGCGCTCGGCTGGACGATCGCTCTGTGCCTTCTCGCCGCTCTGGCGGCGGTGCCCGCGGCCGCCGGCGCGCTGATTGCTTTTCCCGTGTCCAACATCGCCGGCCTTGCCTGGATCGCGTTTTCCTTCTGCGTCCTGATCTGGGTCGGCTTCCGCCTTTCGACGCTCTATACGGCGCTGGCGCTGGACGAGCCGGCTCCCATTCTCGGCCGCTCTTTCCGCGAAACGAAAGGCTTCGTCTGGTTCATCATCCGGCTGGCGTTCAGCTCGCTGGCCGTCTTTCTTCCGCTGTCGGTTGCGCTCGGAGCCATCCAGTACATGCTGTTCGGCACCTACGGTCTTGAGCTTCCGCCCGGCGCACCGGATGCGTCTCTCGCCGTCCGCCTCGCCGACAGCGCCGCGACGGGTATTCTCAGCGGCGCCATGATGGCGTTCTGGCTCGCCCTCGCGGCACGGGTTTTCATCGTCGTACGCGGCCAGTGATCAGAGCGGCGTGAATCCCAGCTCGCCTGCGCTTTCGAGTGCGATATCGAACGTCACCTCGCCGAGATGGTCGCCGCGATATTCGAGACTGGTGATCTGGAACGGCCCCTCGATGGCGCCGAAATCCGGCACCACGATCTGCCAGGGACGGATCGTTCCGTTGAAGAAAAGCTCGCGCGCGAGCGCGCGGGCGCGCAGACCGGCAAAAGTCGTAAAGCTCCCGGCCCCTTCGCCGGTCTTGAGCAGAAGATCCTTGCCCTTCTGAGCGGCCATGTCTGTACCTCGATAAGAAAAAGGCCCTCGCGTGAAGCGAGGGCCGAGGTGAGGAGGACAACGCCCGAAGGACCGGGCGCAGAAAGCCGCGCGCCTAGGAAACAGGTTCCATCAGCGCGCGGGAACTAATGATGCAAGACGATAGCGGCCAGAGCGAGCGCGGCGCTCACCGTGAACGGTGCCCCGCGCGAACCGGAGCGGGCATGGCGTCCGCTCCGAGAACGAAGGATGACGTTTCGGTGCGAATGCGCCGCGGCGCGGCGATCAGCCGGTCGACCAGATCGGCCACCCTGCCGGCATTCCTGCGAGCGAAAGTCTCATAGGCGGAAATCACACGTGTCATCCCGTCATCTCCTCGGTCAAGACGACGAGGAAGCGGGCTTCCCGGTCGGCCGTGTCAAAAGAACGTACTGGCTAGGTCCGGGTTCCATCGCTGAGGCGATGCTGGACCGGAAGAACCGGCCCGGCGCGCAATATGATCCGCTGGGTCAGCATCTGCCCGGCCGCATCCGCCGTCAGGCCGAAGGCCGCGCGGATGGGCTCGACCACGCCCAAACCGTTTCCTGCTCCGCGAAATCGCGCACCGCGCCCACGCCATCCGGCGTTTCGACCGGCGCCAAGATCGCAAGGCGCCGGCGCAATTGTCCGAAGATGTTGCTCATCTTACACCCTCATCCGGCGCACGGGCGCCAGCAGCTCCGCCACCGCATCCGGCAAAGCCGGCTGCGCTGCGTCTGTGCGATGTTCGTACCAATGCGCGGCGAGCAGCCGGATCGCCTGGACGAAAATGCGCGGCACATCTGCCGCCGCGCCATATCCGCATTCGACATCGATTTCGATTCCGGCGAAGGGCCGGCGCGTTGCCGGGCGCTTTCGCTTCCGCCACCAGTTCGTCAAGGCGGCGTGCAATTGCGCGTTTGAAAGTATCGGGGTCGAAGTCGTCATCCTCGGCCTTTGACGGTGTCCGTGCCAGCCGCCTCCAGCCGCTTCAGTTCGTTCAGTCTTCGTCAGGCTCGCAAGAATGCGGGCCGACCATTCAGCATCGCTGATTCGCGACGCGCCCGGTCCGGTCTTGTCAGATTGCGTTCGGCATCCATGATCTCCCGTTCGAGCCGGCTGCACACAGTTTTCGCAAGAATGGCGGGATCGGCCGTATCGGCCTCCGGACCGATGCCGAGCGGCCGCCGCGCCCGCGAATTGGGACGCGGAAGCCAGCCCAGCAACGCGGCGCGCGTCTGCAATGTGCGGTCCGAGATGCCCATCATCTTTGCGATGTCGGCCATCGGCACACGCGTCTCTTCGTAAAGCGTGCGTGCGCACTTCAGCACGTGTTCGTCGATCTCCTTGCGCCGGTTCATGTCCTCTCCAAATGCAAAGTGGCGGCCCCGTTTCCGTGGCCGCCACTTACAATTCTTCAGCGTGAGGAATGTGTAGCAGAGCAGCGTTACGCTGTTACGAACTTTTTCCTATTATGAGACGGCGTGCTTGAGGTCGGCAGCTAACCCACGGCAGTGATGATGTTTTTTATACCGGTTTGGAGGCGTACGAGCGGCGGCGGCGGCGGCTTCTGCGCGCTTAGTCGCTGCGAATGCGCGTTTGCTGGCGGCTCTTTCATGCGCCGTCATGCGCGGTTCGTGCGTTCATCGGCGATGTCCGTGCAGATCGCGCTGCAGCGAAGGCCGGAGTCGATGTATGGAACCCGCCGCCGCGTCTCATCATCCGTCAGGCGGATCGGGGCTTGCTATTATCGTATGTACTTAAGCCGCGCAGGTCATGCTACGGACCTGAGCAGAAGCATCGCACGCCCTGCCCCCGCGCCGTTCGCAGCGGCGGGATCGCGCCGTCCATGCGGGTCGTTACTTCAAGCAATCGGCGCCCGAAATCGGCGCTTGCTTAACAAAAAATTTCCACTCAACATGCGAATTGCTGTTGGCACATACCGAATACGCTTGCCGGTTCCAAAAAAGCAGGTTCAAGGTTTCGGCGTGTGTGGATGAGTCGCGAAACAACCGCGGAGAACTAGATTATGGCTATGAAAGCGAAGAAGCCGGCGGCGAAAAAGCCCGCGGCAAAAAAACCCGCTGCGAAGAAGCCCGCTGTGAAGAAAGCAGTGGCCAAGAAGCCGGTAGCGAAGAAGGCGCCTGCGAAGCGCGCTGTTGCGAAGACGGCGAAGAAGCCGGCAACGCGTAAGACGGCTGCGAAGAAGCCGGTTGCGAAGAAGACCACCGTCAAGACGGCTGCGAAGAAGCCCGCCGCCCGCAAGACGACGACGGCTCGCAAGACGACCGCCAAGAAGTAAGGCTCAGCGGCTACGCCGCGGTCCTCTCATCGGCCAGCGAACGATCCGCCTTTCGAGTTCCTCGATGGTGAGATCCTCTTCGCTGGCCGAAATGCGTTTACGGACCGATATTCCCGCCCGATGTACGCTGTCGGGATCGCCCGTGATCAACGGATGCCAGTCCGGCAGATCTTCTCCCTCCGCCAGAAGTTTATAAGCACAAGTCGGCGGCAGCCATTTCAGCGTCCTCACCACCTCCGGCGTAAGGCGCACGCAATCGGCGACTTTCTTCTGGCGGTTCTTGTAATCGCGGCATCGGCAGGTATCGCCATCCAGGAGGGTGCAGCCGACATCCGTATAGGCAATCGCTCCCGTATCCTCGTCCTCGAACTTGACGAGGCAGCAGCGGCCGCAGCCGTCGCACAAGGCTTCCCATTCGGCCCGGGTCATGTCCTCGAGCCCTTTTTTCTGCCAATAATTCTTTGGAAGCATACCGGCTCGCTTTGCCCACCCGCCCTGCCTCTTGCGCCGGGCGGCTGGGCAGGTCAAGAAAAGTTTCCAGGCGGCGCTGAGGCTGCGAGGATTGTTCCGTGCCCAACCCTTTTTCCCGCGAACAGCTGGCGAAGCTGAAACGGACCCTGCTGTCGGCGGACTCGGCGATTGATGCCGGAGTCTACGCCGCCGGTTCCGCATTCTCTCGGCTATGGACTCGTTTTGTCGGGTTTTCGCAGGATCTGCGTGTGCGGTCCTGGCGGCGCGCGCTCAATGAGCTGCTCTCGGAAGGTCTGACCTGGGGTGCAATCGGCGCCGTCGGCTTGCTGGCTCTGGCCCAGCCCGCATTTCACGCGACAAAGGAAGACTGGCGGGCGCGCGTCGATCTCGCCGTCACCTTCCTCGACCGCACCGGCGTCGAAATCGGACGCCGCGGCATTCTGCAGACCGACGCCGTCTCGCTCTCCGACATTCCCGATCATATGATCAAGGCGGCAATGGCGATCGAGGACCGCCGCTTCTTCCAGCATTTCGGCATCGACGTTCTCGGGACCTTCCGCGCACTTGTCGAGAACGCGCGTGCCAATACCGTCGTTCAGGGCGGCTCCTCGCTCACCCAGCAGCTCGCCAAGAACCTGTTTCTCACGAACGAGCGGACGCTGGAGCGCAAGATCAAGGAGGCATTTCTTGCCTTCTGGCTCGAGGCAAACCTGTCGAAGGAAGAGATCCTGAAACTCTATCTCGACCGGGCCTATCTCGGTGGCGGCACGTTTGGTGTCGAAGCCGCCGCGCAGTTCTACTTCAACAAATCCGCACGCGAACTCACCCTCGCGGAATCCGCAATGCTCGCGGGCATGTTCAAGGCCCCGACGAAGTTCGCGCCGCATCTCAATCTTTCAGCGGCCCGTGCGCGCGCCAATGTCGTGCTCGACACGCTCGTCGAGTCCGGCTTCATGACCGAGGGGCAGGTTCACGCCGCGCGCCTCAATCCGGCCACGCCCGTCAACCGCGACCGCAGCGGCAGCCCCGACTACTATCTCGACTGGGCATTCTCCGAGGTGAAGAAGCTGTCCGATGCGGGCGCGCTCAAGAACGCCCGCTCCGTTATCGTCAGGACACCGCTCGATCAGGCCATTCAGGCCAAGGCCGAGCAGGCCATCGAGAACAATCTGCGGCAGTTCGGCGGGCAATACGGCGTCAAGCAGGCGGCAATGGTTCTCATGGAGCCGCTCGGCGCCGTGCGGGCGATGGTCGGCGGGCGCGATTATGGCGCAAGCCAGTTCAACCGCGCCGCCGATGCCGAGCGGCAGCCCGGCTCATCATTCAAGGTCTATGTCTATACGACAGCGATGATGAACGGATACACGCCCAGTTCCGTCGTCACCGACGGCCCGATCACGATCGGCGGCTGGTCCCCACAGAACTACAGCCATTCCTATGCGGGCCCGACGACGCTGATGAACGCGCTGACGCGGTCCTACAACACGGTTCCCGTCCGCCTCGGACAGGCGGTCGGCCTCAGCAATATCATACATACAGCCGAGAATATGGGTGTACGCACACCTTTGCGCGTCAACAAGGCACTTGCCCTCGGAACCTCGGAAGTCACCGTTCTCGATCAGGCGACCGGCTATTCGACCCTGGCCAATGGCGGCTTCAAGACCGTTCCTTACGCAGCCGTCGAGATAACGGACAATCTCGGCAATCTGCTCTGGTCGCACGACAGGGACGCACCGAAACCGGAGCGTACGATTCCGCCGCAAGCCGTCGCCGACATGAACAGGATTCTCGTCAACGTCGTCGAGAACGGCACCGGCCGCCGCGCCATCATCCCCGGCCTGAAAGTCGGCGGAAAAACCGGCACCAGCCAGGATTATCGCGATGCTTGGTTCATCGGCTTTTCCGGCGATTTCACCTGCGCGGTGTGGTTCGGCAACGACAACTTCACCGGCACGCGCCGGATGACGGGCGGCAGCCTTCCCGCCATGGCGTTCCAGGAGGTCATGGCGCTGGCGCAGGTCGGCGTCGATCCCAAGCCCATTCCCGGCGTCGCGCCTGCCGGTGGCGGTGCATCGGCCCCGGTTGCATCCATCGATCCTGCCTTGTCGGACGATCTCTCTCATTCGGGGCGTCTTCCGCGCCGCGTATCCGTCGTGCTGGATGAGCTTCACACCCTGATGGAACGCGCATCGGAAGCAACCGCCGGAGTGTCCGACTCCCCGCGCGCCTCCACCGGCGCGGCGACATCGCCGGTCAGTTCCGCCATGTTCGCCGGGCGCGGTTTGAACTAACCTGCGATTCGTCCTCTTTTCGCGATAATCCTTCGTGCGGCTGATACTTCACCTGCTTCTGATCTGCGTGATCGCCGTCGGCATCGGCCTCGGCCTGACATGGCTTGCGGTGCGCAATCCGCCGGCCCTCAACGTCATTGCCGACGGTCCGTGGACCGCGATCGCCAACGAAGGGTCGCCGGACGTCGATGCCTATGCGCTCGCGGCTCTCTCCCATCGTGGCGAAGCCCCGATCTCGATTGCCGATGGCCTTACATTCCGTGCCCTGAAAGACAGCGACGGACAGGTGCTCTCCGGCGCCTGTTCCTACCGGGTATCCGGCGTCATCCCGTCCGTGCGTGTCTGGTCGCTTGCAGCATTCGATGAGCGGGGGCTGCTCTTTCCAAATCCGGCGCAGCGCTATGGCTATACGAGCTTGAGCGTCACGCGCGATTCCGAAAACGCGGTGCAGATCGGGCTTTCAGCCGACGCCCTGCCGGGAGACTGGATTCCGGTTTCGCGCGAGCGTCCTTTCATGATCGCTCTGCGTCTCTACGATACCACCGCCGCCGCCATCTCCGGAGGGCGCAGCGCGCCGGAACTGCCCGACATCAAGCGGATCGGCTGCGGCTCATGAGATTGCTGTTTCTCATCGTCAGCGGTGTGCTGATCGGCCTTGTGCTGCACATCGTCTCGCTTCTGGCCGTACCGACATTGGCGCCCCGCGATGCCTATAGCCGACTTGCGGCTTTCACCGGCGTGAATGAAGCCGCCGCGCTCGATGTGGCCGATGCGGAGAAAAGCCTGCCTTTTCTCGATCCGGCTTTTGCCTATATGGCCTGCCGCTTCGATGTTTCGTCGGGCCCGCTGCAGATCCGGGTGCCCCTGGCCGGGCGCTACGTAGCCGTGTCGTTCCACAGCCGCGACGGAACGGCATTCTTCTCGCTGAACGATCGCTCCGCGCTGGGCAGCATTCTCGATATCGAAATGCGCGATCAGGGGGACGAGGAATCCAAGGCCCTGCCCCTCGGCGCCGGAACCATTGCCGTCACATCGCCGACCTCGACCGGGTTCGTTCTCGTACGCGCATTCCAGCATTCGCAGAGCACAGCCGAGGCTCTTCGGAACGAGCTTTCCAAAACCGTCTGCCGTCCGCGGACATAACGCATCATTTGCCGGTTACGACGATCCGCCCCGGCGCAGCGGCGCGCATCCCGATCTCGGTTTCCAATGCCAGAAGTTCGCGCTCGGCACCAATCGCGCCATCGTCCGGCGTCTGTATGACCAGACGTTCGAGGGCGTAGCGATAAACGCCCGCGCGCTCGCGCATGCTTGTCTGCACAGCCGAGATCAGAAGCGCGTTCTCGCCCATGCGCCCTTCGGCATTGGCGCGCTCCTTGGCATCGAGATCGGCGGTGCTCGCCAGACTGCGCGCACGCACCCGATCATATTCCGCCACCGTATTGGCAGCCGCCACGAAAGCCGGATAGCGCTCGCGATCGTTGCGGATGTCCATCTCAAGCCGCGCGAACCGCGCTCCGCTCGAACGGAAATCCTGATCCAGCAGCTTGTCCGCATAATCCCTGCGGTCGGGAACAGTCTTTTCGACTGACATGATCCGGGTGCGTCGCATCTCGGCAACCCAACGCCGGAAATGCTGCTGCTCGAGTTGCGACATCAGCAGCGACCAGGACCGGTCGCGCAATTCGCGCTCCGCGTCGGTGTAGGGAAAGTTGGAAACGGGTTCCTTGCGATGCTTTGCGCTGAGCGAACCGAGCGCCGGCAATACATCGTCGTGAATGACGGACGGGCGCGGCCGCTCGAAATCCCCGAGCGGCATACACGCCGCCGGCATTATCAGCAGGCAGACAGCGGCGGCGATCCGCAGCAAGTTCAGTTGCGGCGCCGCGAGCGCACGCCCTTGGCGGACGGCCTCGGCGTGTCGTCCTTCTCGTTCCGCTCGTAGCGGACGCCGGTGAAAAGCAGCAGCTTTCCCATTCCGGCTTCCGGCGAGGCCGGCTTCGGATCGCGCGGCGGAATCTGAAACGTCAACAGGGTTCCCATTACTGTTCTCCGCGTTGGGCACGCGGCCCAGCGAGGCCATAGGTGAGCTTCCGTGGTTGGAGTTCGCCTGAATCGGATTAGGAAACCAGTAAGGTTAACCGTTCGTTAGCATCGGGGCCTCACGTTCGGATCGCGTTGAACAGGCTGGCCGGATCGGCAGGGTTAACGGGACGCTAAGGCGCTTCGTTTTAGTGTGCGTCAGCAATGGAGCGTCTGGTGAGGCCCGGCGAATTCCACTTTCACAGGCTTGCGCGTCTCGCGTCGGAGCACGGACTCGATGTCCGGGCAACGGTGCTGCGCGTCGCGACGGACCTGTTCTGCCAGAACCCTGCCCAGGCCCCGGCCGAGATCGTGCGTTACACCGATCTCGCATCCGCGCTTCTGACGCAGGTAGATTCCGGCACGCGGCGGATAATTGCAGGCAAGCTCGCCACGGCGCCCCATGCACCGGAAAAGCTGCTTCGACTGCTTCTGGACGACACCGATGTCACCGTCGCGGCCACGATCATCGAAAAATGCCCCGCGCTGCAACTCGAAAATTTCGCGACCTTCCTTTCGGAATGCGGACCGGCGGAAGCGGCCGCCATCGCGCGCCGCGCCGATATCGATCGCGAGACCACTCTCCTTCTCACCTCGCATCCGAACATGCTCGTCGTCGAAACCCTGATCGAAAATCGCGATGCGCATTTCGATGCGGCGGCAACCGCGCAACTTGTGGCGCGCGTGGTCGGCCATCCGGAACTGGCCGCTCTTCTGCTCGCGCATCCCTGCAGCGAGCTTGCCGCGCTCGCCCCTCTCTATCCGATGGCGCCCACCGAAACGCGTCTGGGCATCCGCACGGCGATTGAAGAACAGTCGGCGCGCTCACTGCCGCCGGTGCCCATTCAAGCCGCGCTCGAGCTCAACGAGGCCATCGGCGATACGGATGCGGATCTGGCCGGTGCCGCGCTGAGCAAGGCGCTTCATCTCGATCCGGCCCGAATTCGCCGCGTGCTCGACGACCCGACGGGAGAAATACTCATCCTGGCTCTGGCTGCGGCCGGCATCAAACGCGCGCCGGCCATCCGTTTTCTTCTCACATCGGCGGTCGAGAGCGTGCGCCTGTCCGTCGAGCGCGTATTTGCCGCTGCCGATGTCTTCGATACCACTTCGCGCCGCGTGGCGCGCGAACTCACCGTCGCGGTTTCCGGTGAGCATCGCATGCAAGGCGGAACCTTCGAGCCTCATATGCACCCGTCGGAAACGCCCATACGCAGTTTCGGCACACGGCGCAGGCTGCAAGTTCCGAAGCGTCCGGCGCGCCGTGTCGACATTACGGGAACCACCGATTAGGGCAGATCGAGGAAGTGCCGCCCCTGGCGGTCCTCGACTTCGACGATCCACAAATCCGGATCGAATTTCATTTCGCGGTCGAGCCGTTCGCGCGCGGTGTCGGCATCATTGACCTTCTCGAATGCCACGAACAAGCGATCCTGGCCCGCTCCCGTTTCGATCAGCGCCTGCGGCGCCTGTCCGAACAGGGTGCAAGTACCGTCCAGACGATCGATGAGAACGAAGATTGCGCCTGCTTCCGGCGCACCGCGCCGGCGCACGACAGCATACGCGCCTTCGATGTGACAGCGCCGCACATAGGCGGCAACCCAGATGGCCGAGGTCAAACGCATGGGTCAACATCGCAGGCACAGGCCGGCGCGTCCATTCGCTTATCAGTTGAAGGTCTTGCCAGAAACCTTTGAAAGTTCGCTCAGGAAGGCCGGGCTGATGTCGCCGCGCTGCGGCAAGCCACGGCTTGTCTCGAACCGGCGGATCGCCGCGCGCGTCCCCTCACCCAGAATGCCGTCCGCCTTGATCGGTCCGAAGCCGCGCTGATCGAGCACCTTCTGCACTGCGGCGACTTTCGAGGAAGGAACGATCACCGGTGCCGATCCGGCGCGCATGGCTGCAAGGAGTTCCGGATTGGGCTTGCCGGTGGGTTTCAGCCCTGCGCCGATTTCGAAATCCAGAATCGCGGTCTCAGTTTTCGGTCCGAACAGGCCATCGGCCGGACCATCGTACAGACCGCGTCGCGTCAATTCGGCCTGCACTTCGCGCACCAGCATGTTCGGCGCCTCAGCCGAATCCGTCCCGGCCGCCTGTGGCGTCTGCACGGCTGCGATCGTTGCGGGGCGCGGCGCAGGTGCTGCCGCCTTCAAGGTAAGGGCGCCATTCTGCAGGACGAGCGCATTGACGATCACCGCAACGGAAGCGGCAGCGGCGAGAAAAATACCGGCGCTATCGACCGGATTGTCGCGCACGAGTGCCGGCATCTGAAACTTGAAGCGGCTTTCCGCATGGGCACTTGCCTTGCGGCGCCGCGACTTGGCTTTTTTCCTGGCCATACTCATTACCCCATGGCTGATTGACGCTGCATGTCTGGCGTGAACAGCGTCTCGCCGGTTTGAGCGATTTCTTCGGATTTCTGCGTATGGGCTGGAAGACAAACGGAAACCCGTGTCCCCTTCCCGACCTCGCTTGTCACAGAGAAGGATCCACCGTGAAGATCGATCAGACCCTTGACGACCGAGAGGCCAAGCCCCGTTCCGTCGTATGGACGGTCATAGTTTGAGCGGGCCTGGAAGAACGACGTACCCAAATGCGGGATATCATCCGGTGCAATACCCAATCCCGTATCCACCACGTCCACGCGCACCATCCCGGATTCCTCGCGCGCCGAGACGGTTACGCTGCCGCCCGGCTGCGTGAACTTGATCGCGTTGGAGAGTAGGTTGATGAGTATCTGCTTGAACGCCCGCTTATCCGCAAGCGTATCCACCAGATCCTCACGAACCTCCGATTTCAGCGTTATCGAAGCTCCCGCCGCCTTCAGCGAGAACATCTGAAAACAGCTCTCGACAACAGGCTTGAGCGCAAAGGGCTCCGCAACAATCGCGAAATTGCCGCTGTCGATACGCGACATATCGAGAATGCCGTTGACTACCGAGAGCAGGTGAAGCCCGGACTCATGGATGAGGCCCGCATATTCGTGGCGCCGCCGCTCATCGGAGAATTGTTCGCTGGCGAGCAGTTCCGAAAATCCGATGATCGCATTCAAGGGCGTGCGCAGCTCATGGCTCATGCTCGCAAGAAAGCGGCCCTTGGCGGTATCGACGATATTCGACTCGTCCCGCGCGGCGTCATTCGTCGCCCTCTCTTCCTGCGCGTGCTCCCTGAGTTCGCGCATGACGGCCGTCACCCCATCCGTTCCTCCGGGTTTGCAGGCTAACTGAACGCGGATGAATTCCGGCGGTGCGCCATATGCCGCTTCCGGCACCGTCCTGCGCACGCGAATTTCAGCGCAGTTCGCCTGCCCCTGCGCACCGCGCGACAGGGCCGTGAGATAAGCGGGCCGGTCGGCGACATGAACGCGCTCGAACAATCCGCGTCCATGCAGCTCGGCTCCCGAACCGAAAAGCCGGGCGGCAGCGGGCGATGCAAAGGAGACGGCGCCCGTCGGCGTATGCCGTGTCACGACATCCGTCATATGCTCGGCGAGTAATTGATAATGCGCCTCCTGCGAGGAACGGGATTGCGCCAGCGTCCTTTGCAGACTGTCCCAACGCAGCGCGAGCGCAGCCGCATAGATGACAGCCATCAGAGCCGCGACTTCCGGAAGCATTCGGGGGGTTGTGAATACCGGGGCGATATCGGCGATTTTCAGCCCCAGCAGAACGAGCACGACAAACGCGATCGTGCCGAGCGAGGCGAGAATGACCCGCCGTGATTGCGAAAAAGCCGCCTCGAACACCACGACCGGCAACCAGACAAGGGCGAACGAATTCATCCCGCCCGTAATTGCCGCCACAGCGAGAATGAGCATCGCGAGCGAGGCCGAGGAGATGAAATGGGCGCGTTCGATCTGGCCGGTGCGCGACAGATCGAGCGCCGCAAGGATCGGTGCGACCAGCCAGACCATGACCACGATCTCCGCAGCGGATGGATGTCCCCCGCGCGCGAAAAGGATCAGCGGAACGGCGGCGAAAGCGAGCACACCGCCCGCAAGATGCGACAGGATAAAGGCCCGGTGGCGAGCAAACGCGACGTCATCCGCCACGGACGGATGAACCAGGCTGCCGACATAATCGCCGATTGCCGAAAATGAGAACGCCATACGCGACACACACAAACGCCGAACCGAGACCGGCAGTGTGACAGGGGGGCTTAAATGAAGGCTAAACGGCAGGCGGAAAACGGCCGGAAGAATTGGAAAAACCCAAGCTGCTGCCGTCTGTTGCGTGTGAAGTGGACAATTTTAGTCAATTTTGACCGGAAAATTTGAAGCGGCCTTAGAGCGGACCGTGCAACTCTCTTTCAGGAAACAAGAGGTCCGGCATGTGCCGGGATCGGCCCTATGATCTTCATTATGCGTGCGATTTTCTGGCTGGCCGTGGTTTCGGCGATCCTTCCGCCGCGTGACGGCGAGCCCGGCCTGGGCGAGACCGCCGGCAAGATCACGGGCGCCGCGGTCGATTATTGCGTCACGCAGCCCGCGACATGCATCAACGGCGCACGCAACACGATGGCCACGCTGCGGATTCCGGCGGATTTCATCGCTCCGGCGCAGAACCGTTCGCCGCACACCGCGATTCCCACGCCCCTGCCCCGTCCGGCCTCGCTCTAGACAAAGAACAAGGCCGCAGACGGCCTTGCTGTTTGCTGCACCCCCTGTTCAAGACGCGGCCAAGACGACATATTCCGGCCCGTGACCATGACCCTGACCATCGACGACATTCACGAAGCCTTCGCCCTCCTGGACGATTGGGAAGACCGCTATCGCTATCTGATCGAGCTCGGCCGCGATCTGCCGCCCTTCCCCGAAAGCGCGCGCACCGCGGCCAACAAGGTCGAAGGCTGCGCCAGCCAGGTCTGGCTCGATACGAGGGTGACGGATGGCAGCGATCCGGTCCTGAGCTTTGTCGGCGACAGCGACGCCCATCTCGTCAAAGGCCTGATCGCGGTGCTGCTGGCGCTCTACTCGAACCGGACGGCCTCCGAAATCCGCGCCACGGATGCCCTCGCCGCGCTCGACAGGCTCGGCCTGCGCGAACATCTGACGCCACAGCGCTCGAACGGCCTGAAATCCATGGTCGGCCGTATCCAGAGCGAGGCGCAGCGCGCGCTCGCCGCCTAGCCGCTCTTGCGAAGCGCCGGGCCTTCGGCGCAATCCGAATAGCCGTAATGACGCGCCAGCCGGCGCAGCGCCAAGGTGAGAATGATCTTGGCGGAACGCGCGGGCCATTGCCGGTCGCGCTCGACCTCTTCCAGCTTTTTCAGAAAACAGCAGACATCGAGAAGCACGCCCGAAAGTTCGGGACCGACTCGATCGAGCGCCCGGCGCACCCTTTGGCGCGCCGCAAGCGCGCTCTCGCTCGGATCGAGCCCCTGGGGATTGCGGCTGCCCTGAATAGCCGCCGACCAGTTCAGTGCGCCGCCGATGAAGCCAGAGCAGCGGGCTTTCGGCGAGATCCACCGATGGCGAGGATGGACCGGACTGCCGGACATCGCCGTGCTGCGCGCGAAAAGGATCGACGGAGTTTTTCTGCCGCCGTGCCCATGCGCGCCCCGCATCTGTCGGTACAAGACAATCGTTCTCCCGCCAGCAGACGAGATCGCGCCGCATCAGATCGTCGACCTCGTCCCCGATCAAAACCCTGCGATGGCCTGCAAACCTCGTCTTGCCGTCCTTTCCGCGTTCGGCCGCGGCCTCGCCTGCGGCCAAAGCGAGCAGAAAGCGCTCCGCTTTCGTGAGTGTTTCGATTGCACTTCGTTTTTTGTTGCGTGACATCGCCGCCTCCTGACGATAGGAATATCATCAGGAGGCGACACGTCAAGCATATTTTCCTATATCGTCATAAAAGAAACGCCGCTTGCGCGGCGCTTCACGAGATTCAACCGCGGCGGCGGCGCTGCTGGCCCAGCCCCATTTTCTTGGCGAGCTGCGAGCGTGCCTGAGCGTAGTTCGGCGCCACCATCGGATAATCGGGCGGAAGCCCCCAGCGCTCGCGATATTCTTCAGGCGTCATGTCGTATTGCGTGCGCAGATGACGCTTCAGCGATTTGAACTTCTTCCCGTCGTCCAGACAGATGATGTAGTCCGGCGTGATCGACTTCTTGATCGGCACCGCAGGCTTGAGCGCCTCCAACGGCACTTCGACCGCGCCGCCGGCAACCCGCACGAGCGCCGAATGGACCTCGCCGATCAGCGACGCAATTTCGGATGTCGCGATGGAATTATTGCTGACATAGGCCGACACGATATCTGCAGCGAGCTCGACGTAGTTCGTGGAATCCGCATTGTCAGCCATATCTGTATGCCTCTCTGAATATCTTTGATTGAAGCGGCGGCATGCCGGCTTCCACCAGCCTGCCGAACCGGAACCGCCCTCGGAGCGGGCAGTCGTTACCGGAACAAACGGCGGATTCCTATAACGGTGCCCGGGTTCATACAAGATATTCCAACGTAAAGAATCTGCGATTTTTACAAACCCGCCCGGAATTACCTCTGCGAGGCAGGTAGATTCAAGACCTGCCTCGGCGCTCCAGCGTATATTGATCGAAGACAAAGCTGGGAAACCGGACTCCGGTCACTTCTTCTCGGGCTTCGGCGGGCCGCCCGGGGGCTCTCCCTTGAGCAGCATCCGGAACGGCTCCGACCATTCATCATCATCGTCCAGCGGCGGGGGCGGCGATTTCGGCGCCGGGAATCGCGGAGCGGATACCTCGTCCGTCCCCCGTGGAGCCGCCGCCGGTGGACGCGGCGGCGTATAACGCGGGGCATAATTCTGCTCCGGGCCGATGCCCGGGGAACCGCCGGCCGGAGCCGCCGGGCGTGGCGGAACGGAGGCCGATGCCGGACGCGGCGGCGGCGCGGGCGGAGTCTCCGGCCTGCGCGGCTGCGGACGCGCCGGCGCCTCGGGCGGGGCCGCTACGTCCCTTTCGCGCATGATCTGTTCGCGCGCCTCGTCGATGGAGCGATAGCGGCGCAGGCCGTTCGGCCCCTCCGCTTCGATCGAACCATCGGAATAGAAACGGTAATGATGGCCCTCGATATCGCCTTCCCGCACCACGGTCGGGCCGGCGGGCGCCGGTGCGGGCTTGGGAGCCGTTGCAGGCTGCGGAGCCGTCGGCCGCGCAGACGGCGGGGGCGGCGCGTATCCGGCGGACGGAGCCGGTTGAGGCTGCGGCTGAGGAGCGCGGCGCGGTTCGGGCTGCTCGGCCAGGCGCGGCAATACCGCCTCCTGCGGGCGCGCAGCGAGCGCATCCGCGATCCGCTCGAGGCCCCGGACCACGGCGCCAAGGCCGATGACGGCAACGCCGGTGCCGACGAGCCCGGCGCCAATATCCAGAGTTGCGACGAAATCGCCCGAGGCCAGGACATAAAGGCCCCAGAGGATGAGCAACACACCAAGAAGAACAAGGGCCGGCGCCATCGGCCGAGCTTGAACCAAAGAACGGGCTTTCACAATCACAGACACAATTTTAGTTCCAGCAGTGGGCAAGCTCGGTTGCCCGGATCAAGTTACGGCCTTAACTAGTCAGCCAGCGGAAAAAGTCAGCAGTCGAAAAAACGGGAGACGCTAATGTCCTTTACTTTGCCGGACCTGCCTTATGCTTATGACGCCCTCGGCCCCTATATGTCCAAGGAGACGTTGGAGTTTCACCACGACAAGCACCATAACGCCTATGTCACGACCGGAAACAAACTGCTCGAGGGCACGGGCCTCGAAAATGCCAGCGTCGAGGAAGTGGTCAAAGCCTCGTTCGGCAAGAATCAGCCGCTCTTCAACAATGCCGGACAGCATTATAACCACCTCCATTTCTGGAACTGGATGAAGCCCAATGGCGGCGGCAAGCCTCCGGCGGCCATCGCCAAGAAGATCGACGAGGATCTCGGCGGTTACGACAAGTTCAAGGAAGACTTCGTCGCCGCGGGCGTCGGCCAGTTCGGTTCGGGCTGGGCCTGGCTTTCGGTGAAGGACGGCAAATTCGTCATCCAGAAGACCCCGAACGGCGAGAACCCGCTGGTGCACGGCGCAACGCCGATCCTCGGCGTCGATGTGTGGGAGCATTCCTACTACATCGATTATCGCAACCGCCGTCCGGACTATCTCAAGGCGTTTCTCGAAAATCTCGTGAACTGGGAATATGTCGAGAAGCTCTACGGCGAGATCAAGTGAATGAAAAACGGGGCCTTCGGGCCCCGTTCCTTTTCCGGCGCAGCGGCCCTGTCTAGCGGGGTGGCTTGGGCGCCCACCAGGGCTTCAGCGGAACACGCGAGCCATATCCGCGATCGCACTGATTCCAGCGCGGCGGCATGCTGTATTCGCTCTTCATCTCGTAGAGCCAGCGGTCGCAGCTCTCCTTGGCGGTGAAGCACCGTTCGAAGGTTTTGACGAAAATGGGATCGTGGCCGCCGAAGCCCATTATCTCCTTGCCGCCGGAAAAGCGGCCCCACCACAGGTTTTCCGCCCCATAGGCCTCGCTCATGCCCCGGCAATCTCCGCTTGCCGGCCGCGGCTGGGCCTCAGCGGGGGCACCGGACAGAAGAGCCAGACACAGGGCTCCGGAAAAGATCGCGATCCGCGTCATTCCCCTAGTCTAGGGCATGTCGAGGCGATAGGCGATGCGGGTGCGGCTGGTCTATCATCCGCCGCGCATCTGGGGCGGAGACCTGAAGAATGGACGTTGAAGGCAAACTGTTCGTCGGCAAGAGCACCAAGCCGGAATATCTGACGCTGAAGCTGGCGAACCGCCACGGGCTGATCACAGGCGCAACGGGCACGGGCAAGACCGTGACGCTGCAAATTCTGGCCGAGGCCTTTTCCAATGCCGGGGTGCCGGTCTTCGCCGCCGACGTGAAAGGCGATCTGGCCGGCATAGCCGCCAAGGGCGAGCAGAAGGACGGCCTGGTGAAGCGCGCCGAGGAGATCGGGCTTGATCCCTACGTCAACGAGGCTTTCCCGACGATCTTCTGGGACCTGTTCGGCGAGAAGGGCTCGCCGGTGCGCGCCACCGTCTCCGAAATGGGGCCGCTGCTGCTTTCGCGCCTCATGAATCTCAACAGCGTGCAGGAAGGCGTTCTGAACATCGCGTTCCGGGTCGCGGACCAGGAAGGGCTGCTCCTTCTCGACCTGAAGGATCTGCAGGCGCTGCTGACGCTCGTCGGGGAAAGCGCGGAACATCTGACGCTGCGCTACGGCAATGTCTCCAAAGCCTCGATCGGTGCCATCCAGCGCCAATTGCTCGTGCTCGAAAATCAGGGCGGGATGAACTTCTTCGGCGAGCCCGCGCTGAAGCTCGAGGACATGATGCGCACGACGCGCGACGGGCGCGGCTATATCTCGATCCTTGCCGCCGACAAGCTCATGCAATCGCCGCGTCTGTACGCGACCTTCCTGCTCTGGCTAATGTCGGAACTGTTCGAGAACCTCGACGAGGTCGGCGATCCCGACAAGCCGCTGCTCGTCTTCTTCTTCGACGAAGCGCATCTTCTGTTCGACGACGCGCCGCCGGCCTTGATCGAGAAGATCGAGCAGGTCGTCCGCCTGATCCGCTCCAAGGGCGTCGGCGTCTATTTCGTGACGCAGAACCCGCTCGACGTGCCGGACCGTGTCTCCTCGCAGCTGGGCAACCGCGTGCAGCATGCTCTGCGTGCCTACAGCCCGCGCGAGCAGAAGGCGGTCAAGGCGGCGGCGTCGACATTCCGCCAGAACCCCGAATTCAATACCGAGGAAGCGATCACGCAGCTCGGCGTCGGCGAGGCGCTGGTCTCCATGCTCGAAGCCAAGGGAGCGCCGAGCATGGTGGAGAAGACGCTCATCAGGCCGCCCTCCTCCCGGCTCGGCCCGATCTCCGACGAGGAGCGCAGGACGCTGATCCGCAACAGCCCGATCGCCGGTCATTACGACACGGTGGAGGACCGCGAAAGCGCGTTCGAGGTTCTGCAGAAGCGTGCGGCCGAGACGGCGGCCAATCTCGACGAGGCCAGCAAGGACCCGGATTCGGCGGGCGCGCCGGTGGGCGGCGGGATCGGCAGCATTCTCGGCTCACTGTTCGGCATCGGCGTTTCGCGCGGAAAACGTCTGACGCCGACCCAGCGTGTCGCGCGCGAGGTGACGCGCACGGTGACGAACCGCGTGGCCGGTCAGATCGCAGCCGATATGGGCCGCAAGGTCGCGGGTTCGGTCGGCGGATCGGTCGGCCGCGCCATCGTGCGCGGTGCGCTCGGAAGCATTCTGAGGCGGTAATTCATGTCTGACGTAAATACGGTACTGGAACGGATCGACGCCGGGGGCGAGGCCAGCCTGAAGCGGCTGTTCGAGTTCCTCGCCATCCCCTCGATCTCGACGGATTCGCGCCACAAGACCGATTGCCGCCGCGCCGCCGAATGGGCGACTGCGCAGCTTGCGGATATCGGATTCGAGGCCCGCATCGCCGATACGCCCGGCCATCCTATGGTCGTCGCGCATCGCGTTCCGGCGGGCGCAAAACGGCATGTCCTATTCTACGGTCATTACGATGTGCAGCCGCCCGATCCGATCGATCTGTGGCAGACGCCGCCTTTCGAGCCGCGCCTCGAGGACGGCCCACGCGGCAAGAGGATCGTCGGGCGCGGCTCGTCGGACGACAAGGGCCAGCTTCTGACCTTCATCGAAGCGGCGCGCGCCTGGATCGGCGCGGCCGGCGAGCTTCCGGTCGCGGTCACCGTCCTGCTCGAAGGCGAGGAGGAATCCGGCAGCCCTTCGCTGAAGCCGTTCTTCGATGCCAACAAGGACGAGCTGAAAGCCGATCTCGCCCTTGTCTGCGACACCAATCAGTGGAATGCCGACACGCCGGCGATCACGACGCGCCTGCGCGGCCTTGTCGGCGAGGAAATCACTGTCACGACAGCGGCGCGCGATCTGCACTCGGGCATGTATGGCGGCGCGGCGCTCAATCCGATCAAGGTTCTGGCCGGCCTGATCGCCGCTCTGCACGATGCGGACGGCCGCGTCACCGTTCCCGGTTTCTATGACGGCGTTGCCGAACTTTCCGCCGCCACCGCCGAGCAATGGCGCGGTCTCGACTTCGACGAAGCGGGCTTTCTCGGCGAGGCGGGCCTTGCATCCGATGCATCCGGCGAGAACGGCCGCAGCGTTCTGGAAAAGATCTGGGCGCGGCCGACCTGCGAGATCAACGGTATTTACGGCGGCTATACCGGCGAAGGCTTCAAGACCGTGATCCCGGCCGAGGCATCCGCAAAGATTTCGTTCCGCCTCGTCGGCAAGCAGGACCCTGCTGCGATCCGCACGAATTTCCGGGCCTTCCTGCGCGAGCGGCTTCCCGCCGGCGCGCAGATCGACTTCCAGGAACACGGCGCCAGCGCCGCGATCGAACTGGCCGCGGACAGCCCTGCCCTCGCTTTGGCCGCGAAGGCCCTCGGCGAGGAATGGAACCGTGAGCCGATCCTGATGGGCTCGGGCGGCTCGATCCCCATCGTCGGCGCGTTCAAGAGCGAACTCGGTATGGACACGCTGCTGATCGGATTTGCGCTGGACGACGACCGCATTCATTCGCCCAATGAGAAGTACGAATTGTCCAGCTTCCGGAAGGGCACGCGGTCCTGGGCGCGCATTCTCGCCCGCCTCGCGGAGTGGGAATGAGCCGCGTCTGGCGCACCCGCGACGCTTCTCTGCCGCTCGGCGGGCGCGTTGTGCTCATGGGCATATTGAACGTGACGCCCGACAGCTTCTCGGATGGCGGGCGCTTCCTCGATCCCGCCATCGCAGCCTCTCACGCCGCACGCATGGAACAGGAGGGTGCGGACGTGATCGATGTCGGCGCTGAATCGACGCGCCCCGGCTCGACGCCCCTGTCCGATGACGAGGAATGGCAGCGGATCGCAGCGGCGCTGCCGTCCGTCATTGCCGCGACATCCCTGCCCGTCTCCATCGATACCTACAAAGCCACGACGGCCCGAAAGGCGCTCGATGCGGGCGCGAAGATCGTGAACGATATCTGGGGTTTCCAGAAGGATACGGACATGGCGCGCGTCGCCGCCGATTTCGAAGCCGGCGCGGTGCTCATGCACAACCGCGAAACGGTCGACCCCGACATCGACATCATGGAAGACATATCCTCTTTCCTGTCGCGCTCGCTCGGCGTCGCGCTCGGCGCCGGGCTCGCGGAAGACCGGATCGTGCTCGATCCGGGCATCGGCTTCGGCAAGACCGCCGAACAGAGCATCGAGGCGATTGCGCGCCTTGGTGAACTCCGGAAGCTCGGCTTTCCGATCCTGCTGGGGGCTTCGCGCAAGCGTTTCATCGGCCACCTGCTCGGTCTGGATGACCCCGGACGCCGCCTGAACGGCACGCTCGGCGCGCACCTTGCGGGCGTGGCCAATGGTGCGGACATAATCCGCGCGCACGATATATTACCCCATCGCGAGGCATTGGACGTCTTCCGGGCCACGAGGAGCATGTCATGACAGTCGACCGCATCGCCGTCCGCAATCTCGCTCTGTTCGCCTATCACGGCGTTTTCGAAGGCGAGCAGGAGATCGGCCAGCGCTTTTATCTCGATGTGATCGTGGAGGCCGATCTCGAACCCGCCTCCTCCGCCGACGCGGTCGACAAGACGGTCGATTACGCCGCATTGGTGAAGGTCGTCAGCGAGGCGTTCACGGAGAAACGCCAGAAACTTCTCGAAACTCTTGCCGAACGCGTCGCGCGGCGCGTGTTCGAGAGTTTCGACATCGTCCAGGCGGTCGAGATCGCGATCCGCAAGCCGTCGGCGCCCATCGAAGCGGTGTTCGATTGCGTCGAAATACAGATCCGGCGCACACGCAATGACTGAAGCGGGGCTCAGCCTCGGCTCCAATATCGGCGACAAGGCCGCGATGATTGAAGCCGCTCTTGGGCTTCTTGACGCTGCCCCCGGCATACGAATCGTCCGGCGTTCGCGTCTTTACAAAACGCAGCCGTGGGGAAAGGAAGATCAGGACTGGTTCGTGAACGCCTGCGTGCTCGTCGAAACCGAACTTTCCCCCCGTGCTTTGCTCGACCGATGCCAGGAGATCGAGAAAGCGCTCGGCCGCGACCGCACCAAGCAGGAGCACTGGGGACCGCGCAGCATCGACGTCGATATCCTGTTCCATGGCGACGCGCGGATAAGGGAATCCGATCTCGAAATTCCCCATCCCCGCATGCTGGAGCGGGCGTTCGTTCTCGTTCCTCTTGCGGAAATCGCGCCTGACTGGCGGATCGGCAATACCAGCATCGCGGATGCGGCGGCAAAGCTCGATGGTTCGGGCGTCGTTCCGTTCGAGCCGGAATGACCCGGCTTACGGCGTAGGCACGGACGCCACCCGAATTGCCGTTACGAAAAAACAAAAGGCGCGGGCGATGACCGCGCCGCGCCTTTTGCCGATTGTCCTCGCGATTATGCGAGGCTTGAAAACGTCAGCCCTTCAGATGACCCGCAATGAGCTTGTTCATCTCGAACATCGTCACCTTGTCCTTACCGAAGACCGGCTTCAGCTTGGCGTCGGAGATGATCTCGCGCTTGTTCTCGGGATTCTGCAGGTTGTTCGCCTTGATGTATTCCCAGAGCTTCTTGACGACTTCCGAGCGCGCGAGCGGCTCGCTGCCCACAACGGCGGCAAGCTCTGCCGAAGGCTTCAGCGGTTTCATGAACGCTGCATTGGGTTGCTTGGCCATCCTATTCCTCCGGTTTGCATGCCCCGAACGCCAGACGGCCAGGGCTTCAAGTGTTTATCTAGCCGATTCCGGCCCCGGCCTCTCGTGAAAAGACCGTTTTAAGACAGAGATTGCCAATACTGGCTGGGGCGCCAGGATTCGAACCTGGGAATGGCGGAATCAAAATCCGCTGCCTTACCGCTTGGCTACGCCCCATCGCCCCCGGACATAACCAAGCCCTTCCGCAGCCGCAAGCACATGCTTCCTGTATGGCCCAAGAAAGAAGCCGCCCTTTGGGGCGGCTTCTTGTGTATTCGTCAGCCCTTGAGCAGCTCGACGAGAGTTTTGCCGAGCTGTGCGGGGGATGGGGAGACGCGGATGCCGGCCGCTTCCATGGCCGCGATCTTGTCCTCGGCGCCGCCCTTGCCGCCCGAGATGATCGCCCCGGCATGGCCCATGCGCCGGCCGGGAGGCGCAGTGCGGCCCGCAATGAAGCCGACCGTCGGCTTCTTGCGGCCCTTCTTCGCCTCGTCGGCCAGGAACTGCGCCGCATCCTCTTCCGCGCTGCCGCCGATCTCGCCGATCATGATGATCGACTGCGTCTTCGGATCGGCCAGGAACAGTTCCAGCACGTCGATGAATTCGGTGCCCTTGACCGGATCGCCGC
>JAEWFF010000070.1 GCA_023388965.1 Pseudomonadota bacterium
CGGCTTAACTCAGCAACTGTCTTGAAGTGTGCCGCTCAAGCCAGTGCCGGTACCTCGCTCCGCAGCTCGTCGCGGCGCCTGGCATTGATGATCCCGAGCAGTTTCCTCATGCACGCCACGAGTGCCACTTTGCCCAGCTTTCCGCGCGCTCGCATCTGCTGGTAATGCGTCTTCATCGCGGGATCCCAGCGCACGGCCGAGAGCGTGGCCATGTACAGCGCGACGCGTACCGGAGCTCGCCCGCCCCGAATCCTTCGCTTGCCTTGGCCCTGCCCGCTGTCCCGGTTCATCGGTGCCACACCGGTGAGCTTGGCGATCTGCCGGCGATCCAGGTATCCGAGCTCGGGCAGCAGGGCGAGGACAGTGGCTTGGAACACGGGACCCAGACCCTTACTTGAGTGCAGCGCGGGCGTGGCGTGTTCGCTGATCAAGGCCTTCATCGTTTTCTCGATAGCGGCCAGCTCGCGGGCAAGGGCGGCGATGGTGCGCGCTGTCAGCTTGCGAACCGGAGCAGGCGCCATGGCTGCTTGCTGCTTCTGGGCCTGGAGCAGAACCACCACCTGGCTGCGGCGGCGCAGCCAGTCGCGTAGCTCGCGCTGCCAAGGCGGTGGGGCAACGTAGGGCCGGAGGCGGTCGGTGAACAGCCGGGCCATAAGCGCCAGGATCCGGGCGTCGATGTTGTCGGTCTTGGCCAGCTCGCCTGTGGCGCTGGCAAAGGCGCGAGCCTGCCGCGGGTTAACCCGCGCAATCCAAAGCCCAGCGTCGCAGCAGGCCTCGAGCAGCGGCTCCTCGTAACCTCCGGTGGCTTCGACCACAAGCCGCGTGGTTCCGATCTCCTTAAGACGCTTCACGAGCTTGCCAATGCCGGTGCGATTGTTGGCGAACCTGATCACGCCCGTCTGCCCATCCACGGCCAGATCCAGGTTGGCCTTGCCCACGTCGATCCCTGCTGCCGTCATCCCGATTCTCCGCTACAGTCGAGTGGTCGAGAGCATCGCGCCCGAGGCCCACGCTTATCAGTTCGAGGGAAACCTCGATCAACTGTTCGGGCGCAGGGCGCGAGATCCGGCGTGCGGCCCCTGCTGAGTTACGGTGGTGCTGACACCGAGGCGTTATCGGGCGCGCACGCCGGGCTCTCGGCTCTTAGGCTAGGGGAAACTCAAGACATAAGGTGTTAGACCGCACAACAATGACCTATGCCGACCTGATAAATCTGGCTCGAGAGACATGGGAGCTCGTACGCGACTTTGCGAACTCGGCCTTCGCGAGCGCTTTCTTGTCGGCGCTAGCGGGCGCTGGGCTAGGTGTCTGGGGCGCCCAGCGAGTTGCAGAACGCGGTACGAGAGCAAAAGAGCTCCTTGACGGTCTGAGGCAAGCTAACGCTGTGATTGTCTTGGCAACAACTATCGCCAACCACGCGTTCTCGCTAAAGCGGCAATACATTTCCCCACTGTCCGACCGCTACTTCAGAGATCGTGAAATCGCTCTTGCCCATCAGGCCAAGATCCTGAAAGGTGAATCCCCAAGCCCGATTTCATTTCAGGCGGAGATGACAAAGATCACGCCGGTCACTGTTCCGTTGGACGCCCTGAAGAACTTGGTTTACTCAGCTCAGCTGATGCCTGGCCGTTCACTCGCGCTGGTTGCGATTGTTGAGCAATCCGTGAGCGAGCTGACACACGCCATCGGTATCCGCACAGAACTCATCGATGGCTTCAAAAGCGAATCTCTGCCAGAACACATCTTCTGCTTTGACTACTACGGTATAAGACGTATGGACGGCAACACAAACTCGATGTACCACGACGCGATGGTAGCGATCAGACAGTACACAGATGATCTTGGCTTCTTTGCTGCTGAGCTGGCGGAGGAAATGCAAACGCACGCTTGCGCCGTGCGCAACAAGCTGGTCAAACTGCGCAAGGACGTTCCAAAGGCGAGCTCAGTTGACTTTGCGCCCGCACGCGAGTCTGGCCTGATCCCTCCCAGAGAAGACTACGAGTCTTGGCTCTCCGGCTTTAGGAAGCAGGGCACGTAGGTGCGGTCTGACTATATTCTCGCTATGTGGAAATCGCAGCAGAAAGCGCGATAGCAATTCATTTAAGCCGACGTTGCTCCGCAACGCGGACTAATTCCGGCGTTAAACCCCTTTCAGCAAAAAAGTATGCAGCGACCTCACCAAGGACTCCCTGCCGCGTTCATCCAGTACGCCGCCGACATTCTCGCGGACACGGCAAAAGGGATGAGTGGGGGCGCCATTGTGAGGGCTACTGCCGCGTACGCAGTCGAGTACGACGTGCATCTGCCGCACCCGTCATACCCGTTCGACGCGCCAAATAAGCGGACAGCACTGTACGAGAACCTGATGGCGTTCGCGCCGCCGCAGCAGTTCCGAATCATTAAAGAGATGTGCAGTCACTCTTCCTTCCCTGCGGGTCCGTCGCCGGAGAGGAGCGAGCTAAAAGTAAAGCTCATCACCAAGTACGGCCACCTTGACCCGAAAGACACGCCGTCAGAGGTCAACGAAGCCCTCATAGAGGAGACGCGGCACTGGCTAGCCGGGTACCCAGCCTCCCTGTCGCTCTACTCGCAGGCTCTAGATAAGTACTCGCACGGGGCATTCCATCGCAACCTTCTGGATGACTTGCGCTTGTCTCTGGAGAAGCTTCTTCGAGAAATATTTGCCAACACCAAGTCCCTAGAGAATCAGATTACTTACGTAGGCCAATACATTAAAGGCAAAGGCGGCTCCGCCGAACTTTCCAATATGTTCGTAAAGCTGATCGACTACTACGCCAAGTACAACAACAGTTACCTCAAGCACGATGACGCTGTGATTGAGGAGGAAATTGAGTTCATCTTCGAGATCACATCATCCTTCATGAAGCACCTTGTCCGGCTCACCGGAAGGGGCTGAAAATTTGTTCAAGCCTACGCCACTTGGTGGCGCGGCTTAGTTTAAATGTTAGGTGCTCTTATGGATTCGCGAAGGCATAAGTTTCCCGAGGGCTGGCCGGCACCGACGGAGTACCTCACGGAACTGGGGCGCATGACTGCCCTTTGGAGCAGCCTTGAGGCGTCAACTACAGTCGCCTATAGCAAGCTGGCAGGCTACGGCGAGATATTGGACATGCGAGCCGTCATCGTTACGGCCCATATGACATTCCAGCAACGAGTGGATGCAATCATTTCGCTCTGCGAACATCTAGCCCCCTCGTTCTCCCATTTGGACGACTATGAGACAACACACAAGCTGCTGAAGGCCGCCCAGAAGGCAAGAAACAAGTTCTCCCACAACGGAATTTCGTATGACGCCGCAACAGCTAGCGTGACCGTTACCTACGCTACCGCGAGAGCTTCACTCAAGTTGCACACGGAGCAGATTCGCCTAGCGGACATAAAGGAAGCAAGCGCCAAGATCCATGAGGCCATCGCTTCACTGCATTCGCTCGTCACAGGGGTTAGGCGTCCACCAATCTGGGATCGCGCCTGACAGTTCGACGTCCCCCCGCTTTCAGTAGCGGTCTGATCTGGAGTCCGGGTTCACTGTAGCCGACTCGGCCAGCTGTTTGGCGTAGGCAGCTGGTGTCAGGCCGCCGAGTGCCTTCTTGGGCCGTTCCTCGTT
>JAEWFF010000002.1 GCA_023388965.1 Pseudomonadota bacterium
GACACGCCATCGATCGTCTTTTTCGAGCGGGCATCCGAACAACCGCCACGGCGTTTGCGAAGATGGCCCACCCGCTCACCCTGGCGCCGCTGCTGGCACCACTCCTCGAATTCTGCAGCCAGCTTCGGCGGCAAAGGCAGCCGCTTGCAGAACGCGCGCGATTTGCAGATTGGTGTGCCGTCAAACGCTTCCGAGATTTCACTGGAAGTAACGGTCCGATACTTGCCGATCAGGCGCACGGCGGCCTGCAGGGCACGATACCGGTTGGAAGCGTCCGGATGGTCGACCTGCTCCTGCAGCCATGCCTTGGTGATCAGCGCGGGACCGAGCGCGTTCTTTCTGGCGGTCTCAGCGAGCACCCTGACAGAGATCAGCTTCTTGGGACTGACCCCATGCTGCTTCAGCTCATCCTCAAGATCGGACCAGGCGTCGCGCACCTCCACGGGCGGAGCGTCGCTGGAAGGGTTGACCACTTTGGCAATCGCACCCCTAACCTGCGAGCGCCAAACCGCAAATTCCTGTTTTGATTTGAAGCCCGGGTACAGCACGCGCACCGGTCCACGGCCCCAGAGAAGGTCGAACCGCGCAAGGTCCGCAGGAATCTGTTCGAGAACTTGGCTATACTGGGGCAGGCGCTGCATGCGGCGCAGCGACCCCAATACCTTCTTCAGAGAAGCGGGTGCATACAGGCAGTCTGCCTGAATTTTCTGGATCACATCGGCGATGGTTGTCATGGTCGCAAGCGTAGTCATTTATTGTCTCGTCAAGTCAATATAAAATCTAGATTATTTTCTAGGTGATGATGACACTACACCATGTTTCGAAAAACATCTTAGTGTAGTGTATGCATCACTTTTTGCCATATCCTCACCTTTGGTGAGGGTCGGCAGTTTCCGTCTCACTTTTGCATTTTCGCATAAGCGGGAGCATGTAGCGGACGGTGTGCTTGGTGAGCCTCACGACGTGAAAGCGACCCGCTTGCCCGTAATTGCGCACCGTCTGGGGCGTTACACCCAGGTGATCCGCCAGCTCATCGGCACGCAGGAGGGGAGCCTCGAGGTTCACCTCGTGGTGGATATCGTCGGGAAGTTTTTCGATTTTTCGCAAAATCTCGTCCACGCGGTAGCGTGGCGATGTGTGAAAAACGGAAGTCGCGATCTCCGCGTCGGCCAAGGCAATGCGGGCCGTTGCTCGGTCAACCCGCCAGCGGCGGGCAATTTCTGAAATCGTGGTGTAGGTCATGGCCAGTCGTCCGCACAGTTGATGATGTGCGAAATCCGAAGTTTGCCTGACGGAAAGCGGCGCGGGGCCGAGTTTGAAAGGTCATCCAACAGAATTCGCAAAACCACATCAGGCTGTGGCGGGCCCGAGCCATGCCTGCGAAACGCAGGCTGCCTCGACATGCACACTGTTTAGATGACCTTTAAGGCGATCCGCTCTAATCGTCGGGACCCGAGGCCCACTGAAGAGCCTTGTCGCCGATAAATGTATCCCAACCTAGATGTCCTGTCCAGACACTAGGGCTGCGCGCCGGTATTTCCGTATGACTGGCTAGAAGTGCTTCCTACTGGATCTGGCAGCCAAAGCTCACCCCCGCCTGGTTGCGGCGGTCACTATGTGAATAGTCGACGGCGAAAGCATTTTTCGCATTCCATGGGCACAATGTGCGCAAGGCTTTCCAATCTTCACTGCTCTCCTGCGCCTTGGTCGCTTCACGATGCTCGGAGTGAGGAGTGGATGCACGTGATTTTCGAAGTTTTATTCCTGCCTGTCTTGCTTATGTGAAAAACAGTAAGTAACGGAAAACAAAGACATTATTGACTCATCGGTTCGAGATGGTATGTGTCGAGTTACCTGAGGAGGAACTGCGGCTGGCCGTGCCATTCCTCCATTAACCGAGAACTTTGTCGGGCTGAGTTGCTGCAGCCTGACGGCTTGTTCTTCCCGTCCTCGTCATTTGCCGGTCAGGTTCTGATCCGGCTTTGCCCGATGCTGCTTGCCGAAGTGGAGCAACCGCCATGCCCATCACTCATTCCTTGGAAGACCTGATCGCTCAGGCGGAAATCTATGATCTTGTCGAGGTCGGCCCGACTGTGTCTGATCTTGCTTATGCACCTACGCTGGATAACTGGGTCGCGATGCAAGATCGTGTTGGCCACATAATGCTTTTTGGCCACGTCATTGGCCACCCGCGGCTTGGAGACAGAGACATTCATACCTCGCAGGTCTACGGTCTCGACACCGAAGCTGGTTGGGCGCGCACGCATAATCGGTGGTATCGACTGGGCACACAGTATCCGGGGCAGGGGAGAGAGGCATTCCGCCTTCCGACGCTCCACACATTGTCAGGCTCCAATGAAATCCGTGCAGTTTTGAGTGCTGATGCCGACATGGTTCGCGCCCTTATAGCGCGCATCCGAAAACCATAACGCGCGACACATCGGCTCCGTTGGCCGATCTCCCTGTAACCCGCCCAATGGACACGCCCCCATTATGACGCATGGTTCCAAAGGCCTGCGTTTGATCGACCCTCACGGAGGGATATGCCATGCCACTGATCCCATTCGCCCTTTTTTCCTTCCCTGACCCCGCCTTCAGCGCCGAAGTTATCGAGAAAAGGCTGCGCCGGCACCTGCTGCTGATCTTTGCGGCTAAGGAGGATTACGCCTCATACAGCGTGGACGACCCACCAAAGCAGTGGTCGGACTTCAACGTGCCCTACGAGACGACAAGGCGCCTTCGACGACGTGCCAGGGATATCGCTGATTGCCACGCCAACAAGTCTCCGCTCTCCCGGCTTCGAGAGGAGGATCAGAAGCGGATCACGTCGATCAGGGCTGGCGCTGAGGTGATCGCCGTTCCGACCGAGCATCGGGCCGATGAAATCGCAGCTGCCTTGGAAGATGAATATCCGTGGATGAACCAGGCAAACGATGCAGTCTGGGTTGCAATGAGGCAATCTGTGCGCCGCGGCGATCCGGGGTTTCGAATGCGCCCTATCACCCTGGCAGGCCGGCCAGGCATCGCGAAAAGTCACTGGGGTGCCAATCTCGGACGGTTACTCGGAGTGCCGAGCCTGATCTATGAATCCACAATCGAAAACGCGTCATTCGGGCTGGTCGGATCCCAGAAGGGGTGGTCCAACGCTGACTCAGGACAGCTGATCGAAATGATCCTGACGGAGCGGATCGCCAACCCCGTCGTAGTAGTCAATGAGCTTGAAAAAGCCGGAACGGCTGTTTCAAGTAACGGGCGCGTGTTCGACCTGTCCGGAGCGCTGCTGCCGCTTCTCGAAGCGTCCAGCGCACAGCGATGGACATGTCCCTATTACAAGCTTCCTTTCAACATGGGCTGGATCAATTGGGTCATTACGGTCAACGACTACCGGCAGTTGTCGGCTCCCATTCTGAGCCGATGCCCGCCAATCCATATTCCGCTCCCCAGCTTGGAGCATCTTGCCCGGTTCGCCGGTCGAGAGGGCCAGCGGCGTGGCCTGTCTCATGTCTCGATCGATGCCGTCACCGCCGCCCTGACATGGGCGGTGAAACGTGGATTCGAGCCGGATCTCCGCGTCGTGCTCCGCATGCTCGATCTCGCCGAAGACATGGAGACCCGCCCAGTGCTGCACTGAGGTGGCCGACCTGCAGTATCCATAAAGAAAGGATGAGACCATGTCAC
The DNA here is from genome assembly GCA_023388965.1 of Pseudomonadota bacterium. Taxonomy (GTDB): domain Bacteria; phylum Pseudomonadota; class Alphaproteobacteria; order Rhizobiales; family Methylopilaceae; genus Flaviflagellibacter. The sequence goes on from JAEWFF010000002.1 coordinate 3,679, forward strand.
TTTCTCCTGAGCACCGCTGTGGGCTGGACAGGGCGCTGAAGGCCATTGCCGAGGCCGAGACCGGTCCGACAAAGGCGGATTTGGCTAATGCCCCTCTCATCGACCACTGGCGTGCCCTACGATCAGGGAGCCGCACCGTTGTCCTTTGGGGCAATGTCTCCGGGCATCCCCTGCTCGGCAATGACTCCACCACGACCAGCCCGCTTCTGGCGATCGATGTGCAGGCTGGATGGGCGCGGACCAGATCCCGTTGGTATGTTTTGGGTCGTCCCTTCGCTGAACTGGAAACGGCGCTTGCCGAAAGCATGGGTGTCAAGAAGCCGAGGGAGGATTTCCTACGGTTTGTGCTGCCTGGGTATGTTCCGCTGGAACAGTCGGATCAGCTGACGCAGCTGCTGTCTGACTACATTGCTTGGGTGCGGGCCTTCGATCAGCAGGATCGTATCAGTCGCCAGGTAAGCGAAGCTGAAAAATGACCGTTCTCGACAACATCCAAGCGGTAGCCTTTGATTGCTTTGGCACACTTCTCATCGTGCGGGAGCCACGTAATCCCTGGAAACACCTTTTTGCAGAGGCGCGGCGCTGCCACGGTCGGGCACCCGATCCTCGCCGAGAGCCAATCGGGACAATAGAGGCGTTTGCTGCGGCTTGCGGCATCGGGTGCAGACCTGAATGGCAGCGTGATCTCGACATCGATCTCGCTTCGATCACGCTTGCACCGGGTGCGGTCGATATCCTCCGTCATCTTCGCGCCTCCGGCCTGAGGTTGGCACTCGCTAGCAATCTGGCCCCGCCCTATGTTCCTGTTGTGGGGGCTCTCCTCGGAGATTTGGTCGACGTGACCTGCTTCTCTTGCTCCGATGACGTCATGGCGGTGAAACCCGAGGCCGAGTTCTTCGCGAAGCTACAAACTAAACTTGCGGTGCCGGCAGTGAACATCCTGATGGTCGGTGACAGCATTGCATCCGATATCGCCGGGGCGCAAAGCGCCGGTATGAAAGCGCTTCATTTGGATCCAGCCGTTCTGGACCCAGGGCCGGACCAGATCCGCAGCCTCTATGAAATCTTGATGGCGCTCGGGCTCATGGACGGCATGACATGGTTGCCGAGGCAAGAAATGTCAGGTGCTGAAGATCAGCGCGCCCGAACGCAGGCCATTGTTCTGGCAAACCTTGACCTCATCAACGAACAAGACGCCGGATATCTGCTGCACATCGATCCTCGGAAACTGCCCGGGGAGCTACGCATCCGGGAAGAGCGGAAAGAACTAATCCGGCTGCAGCGCGGTGGCGCTCCGTTCTATCTACGTGCCCAGTTTGATGCCGCGAACGCCCAACTCTTTCCCGTTGTGCGGCACATCAACCTGATGAAGCCACCGCACATGTCCAGCCTTCAACTGTGTCATTGGCTGACCCGCACGCATAGGGATTTCCGCTGCGCCCCCGCGCAGATATTTGGACGTGACGACGAGGCTGTTCTATCAGCTTTCGCTCGTGCTATCGAGCCGAACTTGCATGGGTAATCAAAGCCTCGGAGGAGACGGAGGTGCAGGTATTATAGGTGCTGTATCGGTAAAAAGGTTCGGGAAGAGCCGTTCCCGGTAATCCAGAGGAAAGGCAATACGCACGGGCCCCTTCAGCGTTGCGGACTTCAGAAAACCACCCTTGACTAACACACCAAGGTCAGCGCTGGCGCTGCGTTCGGAGGCGCCGGTCACGAAGCGTGCATCCCCTCGGGCCATCTCACCGTGGCGCAAGATATGCGCGATCAGTTGCGGTAGGCGTTCCTTACCTGGATATAGGTCTGCGATCAGCCTTGTATAGCGGTCCTGTAGCGATCGAAGATCGAACATTGCTTCGGTAAAGCGGATCTGATCCAGCATGACCGTCAGAAACCACCCGGTGAAGGACGTCAGGGTGCTGAGCGACAGGTTCCCGCGCCCGTCACGGTCGCCTTGACGAGGCCGGTCTGCGGCATCCATGCGTTCCTTGTATTCGGCCGGGTCTGCCAATCCTCTCGCCAGCCCGCGGCTGATTGACCATAGTCCATGACCGCCAAGGCCTGAGACCTGGCACATCGCGTGGGACATGAGTCTGCTTACCCTGCCGTTTCCGTCGAGAAACGGATGAATGTAGTTCAACCGGTGATGGGCTGCTGGAATGGAGAGGATCCGGCCGGTGGCGCCACGGCTCAGGCCCCGGTAACGCATGACGAAATAATCCATGAATTGAGGCACGCGGTGGGCAGATGGCGGCAGGTGGCGCCCAATGGCCACTTCCTCGCCCTCACTCCGGAAGGCGCCAGGAATGACCTCTTTCCGCTGACCATCATGCTCGGTGAAACGCAGCGCTTCGGGCATGGCTTCATAGAAGCGGCGATGCAGATCGCAGATAAATGCGACCGAGGTCGGCTCTGGCAGTTCTCCTAGAGCATAGGTCTCGTCAATCCATGCCTGCACACGCACATGCGCTACAGCCTCTTCGGCTAAGGGGCGGTTCTCTACCGTATCAAGGCGACCGGCCAGAGCTGCCTCGATGTCGCGCGGACGGGTGTTATGGCCTTCGATCAGGTTCGAGTAATAGGCATTCATAATGCGCGTCATGGCGCGCAGCTCGGCGGCACTGTCAGGATGCAGCTTCCGCCCAAGCGCTTCCGCTGAAGAGCGGATCTCAAGGGCCAGATCGGTCAGCTCGACTGGGATCGCTTCTTCGATGCCACAAGGCTCAATCCGTGCTGGTGTTTCAAGGGTCATCTTGCTGATTCTGGTTGTATTAATTTATATATTATTACTAAGGCTTGTGGCGATATATATCAAGGTATTGCTGATCATTGCTGCCGATGTTCACTGCTTAACTAACGGCCTCCAGTTTGAGGCTTGAGTGGAAAACTGGAGGCGTGTGCGGACGATGCGCCGTGAGATGGCAATCTGGGCCAGATTTACCTGGGTAAATTAGGTGCCCATGATCGGAAGTTCGCGAGATTGATGCGGCCTAGGTCGTTTCAAGAACATCGTGAAGCCGTAGCTTGATGCATGCAACATCAATGGCTGCCGTGGAAGCTGCCAAGTGTCTGCTTTGTCGCCCCCGGACAAGCCCGGGGGCAACCTCTTCGTAGACAGGTCCTGCATCTGGCAGCTGCAACGCCTTGGTTTGCTGCACGAGCGACCGAGTTCAGACCATGCCCCTCAAGGATTAGATCAACCGATCGATTGGCATGTCGCTACTGAACGGTCGATCCCCGCTCATCACCTGTCGGCAATTTACCCAGGTAAACGAGACGTGGATCCTTCTTCGCCATGTCGATCTTGAGGCACGGTCAGCATCCTCACCTAACCACCAGCAATCTCACTCGGCTAAAGGCTGCTGGCAGGCTGAAGGCGAGGATGACTTACAGCAAAAAAGAACTAACCAGCCCGAGTCCTTGGCGGACTCGTGGCTGATTCTGATGGCTCCGGGGAAGTTTTCCTCACCTGATGGTTGCCGAATTCAAGTTAAATTATTTTAAATCAATAGTTTAATGTATGTTATACACATCTATAACTAAGATAATAAATTATCTTGCACATGTTTGGTTATCTAGCTAAGACACATTCATAACGTTTATGGAGGGCCAGATGAAGATGAGCTGCCACGCCGGACTACGAAGTGCCCAACGCGGGATGCCGCTTGAGATCATCTCGACCATTTGTGCCTTCGGTGCGGAACGCCGCTCGTCGGGAGCGACCAGTATCACGCTCGATGCCGAGTCGATCCTGCTCGCCTCTGATGGCGATGCGTCCCGCATGCGAGACCTCACCAGATTTCGGGGCGCCTATGTCGTGCTCTCTGATGAGGGCGTCATCATCACCGTTGCTCGCCGCACGCGCCGTTTCCGTCACTGACCTACAGTTCACTCCTAGGAGATATTCACATTGAGACAGGATCTCACCATCGCTCGCGCCCATATTCCCCTGATCGATGCCCGCACAGCTGATCGATTTGCCGACGCCCCGGAGTTCGTCCTTCACGACGAGGGCGATCTGAAAATCTGCTATGCGCCTTTCGATCACATTGAGACCGAAGCGCGCCTGGTCATCGTGGGCATCACTCCGGGCATGGGACAGGCGCGTGCTGCATTCGCGGCGACCCATCGCGCGCTTATTCGGGGCGACAGTCTTGAGGCCACCCTTGCTGAGGCCAAGCTGGAAGCAAGCTTTTCGGGTAGCATGCGTGGCAATCTCGTTGCGATGCTGGATGCTGTGGGGGTGAATACACACCTGAACGTCGCATCGACCTCCGCACTTTTTGCGCCCGGCTCGCGCGCCATCCACATGACCTCGGCTCTGCGCTACCCGGTCTTTTTCCGCAGCAAGAATTACAGCGGAACGCCATCGATGCTGCGCCAGCCTGCCTTGCGTGCGATGGTCGAAAATCATCTGGTCGAGGAGGTTCAGTCGCTGCCCAATGCGCTTTGGTTGCCGCTTGGCCCCAAGGTCGAGGAAGCGCTGAACCACTTGGCAGGTCGTGGTCAGCTGGACCCGTCGCGGATCATCGCAGGAATGCCGCATCCGAGCGGGCTCAATGCCGAGCGCATCGCGGTTTTCCTCGGCCGCAAGGACCCTGCGTTGGCTTCCCGTCAGACGAACCCCACAAAGCTGCTGAACAGCTTTTCCAGATTGAAGTCCAGGTTTGGCCAGAAGCCCGAAGGAGCCTGCGCATGAGCAAGACCGGCGAAATTCCCTATAGCTGGGAACTGATCGAAGAACAAATCCGCGAGGCCATTTTCTGCCAAGCCAGCATGTTGACCTGTTTCGGCCCCTGGATCGATGGAAAGGACGCTGTAACAGCGCTTTACCTCGGTTACGACAATGATGGAGAAGACAGGCATGACATGACCGAGGAGCGGATGGCGCAGCTCGATATTTCCCGCCATCAGATCACATCGGTTGTCCGCCGAGCCTATATTTATGCTTATCAGCTTGAGGGTGCCGAGGGTTTTGACAGCTTAGATGCTACCTGTTGGCACGACGCCGATATTCTCCTGCAAGGCTGGCCCCAAACCGATGGCCGGGGAGAACCTTCCCCCTTTGATACGCTGAACGATTTTCCACTGCGCCGTATGCTTGAGACTTTTTTTGCACGCTGGTCGCTTGAACAGGAAGGGCTTGATGTTTCGGTCCGCGAACTCAGCCTTTTGGCAAACATGACCGTGCAGGCCGTAAGAAATTCCCTCAGCAAAGAAGGGTTCAAGCTGACGAAACGCCCAGCCAATGACCGGAGAAACGTCGAGGAAGCAAGCTTCGCACTTGATGCCAATGATGCACTCGTTTGGCTGTCGCGCCGGCGTGGATTTGTTCCAAAACGCAGCAGGGGCGAGGGGCAAATAGCGGCAAGCCCAGAGGAACGCGCCGCAATTCTGGTTGATCAGACCCGCGCGCTTCCGGAGCGCTTGGCGGTCCTGCTTGCCGCCATGCCAGCCAATGAGAGCATCGAACATGAAGAGGATAGTAACTGGCTCAGTGCGCTCCTCAGCGGGCAGGTTGTCGATCCGGAGCTCGCACGAATTGCGAGGCTCGCAGCAAGGCTTGAGGTAGCCTCGGCTGATCTCGCCGCAGAAATCTCCCGGCACCTGATGAGCCTCCTGCTTGCATAATAGAGGCTCTCTGGCTGAACGTATCCGTCCGCTGACGCTGCTCTGACGGGCGGAATCTGGGGCTGATAGTGTCCACCATCGAAGTGGACATTATGAGGCACTCCATGGCGGGCAAGAAGGGTCAGAAGAAGCGTCAGCGGACGGATACGCAGGGGAGACCATGCCGTTGTCGCAAAGCAGGTTTGCCGCTTCGACGTCGACGTTGCCGTGAAGTTCAAGATTCATTAGTGCGAAACTGATGCGGGGTTTGTCGTGAGGAGATGGCTGCAACCTGTTCAAAACGGGATACAATCCTTCTCCGCCTCAACCTCAGGCGAGATGATCTGGTAGAGACGGAAACGATCCTCAGCCAAGATGGCGTCGGCAGCCGCACTCGTGTCTATGCCAGCCTCGTTTAGAAAATCGAGCAGATAACCGGCCCCCCGTATCCGGTCTTGCGGTGAATGGCATGTGATCTCGAGCAGTTCATAGCCTAGAGATTTTCCACGAAATCCGGGTAGGGGCAGGAGAGAAAGGATTTGATCGATCAGATCGCGAGCGGATAGAAAGCCGATGACATCCTTCCCATCCTTGCGCCAGACATCTGTTCTCTCGTTGTCGACCTGACAAGACAGACTTGAACCGGATGGAGTTGGATTTATCCGCACAGTTACCGTCTCGCCAGGATAGATCAGGGCCGAGATGATGCGACCAACCCGCTGCTTCAATTCATCTTCGGCGGTATCGCTCCATGTGCGTGAATGGGGCTCCTTGGATGCGACATAATGAGCGACCGTATCAAACCCTGGATACGGATAATGGTCCGCTTCCGCATTGGCATTTCTTTCCCGTGTATGCTTCACCCAATCCGTGGCATCGATAATTTCCTTCTCGGGGTTGAGAAGGGCCCGTGAGACCTCAAGAACTTCACGGCCTGGCCCTGGCGACGCAAAAGCCTCGTAGGAATCCGTTCCCGGGGAATAGTCCCCTCCCAGGCTTCCCACCTTGCCAAGATTCCAGAGCGGTCCTTCGAGTTCGAGACCGGATATACGTAATATATATGTGTCATTTGGAAAGGCGAGGATATGCGATGTAAGGGTGGGCGAAACATATCCGGCTTCGGGTCCTGAATCGCGAGCAAATACAATCTCGATCTCCGACCCCCGGACAACCATTCCGACGAATGCTTCGAACCTGTCGAGGGACGTTGCTCCTACCTTGCTGAGGCCGAGGCGGAGGTGAGAAAGGAATGCGCCGACTCCAGCATCCGTCTCGCCATACATGATGCCCATCGGATCGAACATCGGGTCTGCCTTGATCGCGGCCAGAGTTTCCTTGGCCGCGATATCCATGTCGGCCAGATCCCGATCCGAAATCCTGTCATAGGGGGTGGAGGCGGGGCGCCACACCTCACCGAAGGTGTCGTATGATGTGCGAGCTTGCGGCAGGTCCCAGGTCCTGTGCCGGACCGGTTCCGTGTCGTTGATATGATCGTAGTAGTCGTCGCCTGGACCGAACGACGCGATGATGGCATCGATGTCGGCTCCGGCTCCGAAAATCCGTTCAAAATCGCCCATCAATGACTCTCCCGCATCATACGCCCCTCGGAGGATTTTCCAGTCCAGGCATGCCTTCGTCAAGTTCTACGGCTTCAGCAGCTCGTCCCTAACCTTTGAGATATGGGCAAAAGTTGGTGACGCCTGATCAGGCGGCGGATTGAAGGTGGCGAAGACCGTCGCGGAACTCAACCCCTTGGATGATCTCAGGAAGGCGGTTTTGGCCGTCGAGTTTGCGCCATTTCTTTTGCGCTGACATCATCAGCTTGAAGGCCATGGCCAGACCAGTCTTTCGGCTCAGGCATCCCTTGGTGCGTTTCGTGCGATGCCGGACTGTTGCGAAGGTGCTCTCGATCGGATTTGACGTCCGGATGTGTTTCCAGTGTTCCGCCGGATAGTCGTAGAATGTCAGCAGCGCCTCCCGGTCCTTGACCAGCTTGGCCACCGCCTTATCCCATTTCACACCGTAGGTTTCGACGAAGAAATCTTCATCATCGAGTGGCTACTCGACGCCGACATGCAGCGCCGGGCTCAGGTCGGGTTGAACAAGGGCGAGGCACACCACGCCTTGAAAAACGCCCTGCGCATCGGGCGCCAGGGTGAAATCCGGGATCGCACCACCGAGGGCCAGCACTACCGCATGGCGGGCCTCAACCTGCTCGCGGCAATCATCATCTACTGGAACACCAAGCACCTCGGTCAGGCCGTGGCCGCGCGGCAGCGGGCCGGCCTGAATTGTGCGCCCAATTTGCTGGCGCATATCTCGCCGCTCGGGTGGGCACACATCCTGCTCACTGGGGAATACAGGTGGCGGCGGCAAACCGGGGCCAGCTTGTGAAGTAATCAGCCCTATTTCTTGCCACCGTCACGGCTCCCAAACGCGCGCACCGCGATCATCGCCACCACGAAGGCGGCCACAGAGTTCAAAATGGAGGAGAGAAAGGGGTGTCAGGGCCTTGTGATACGATCCTGCCCCCTACCGGAATCTACCCCGGAAACCTTCTTCTCCGCCATCATGCTCGCCGCAACCGTCTTGTTCTGGCTGTAAAACTCAATGAGTCTGGACCCTAGGCAGAAGCATGCAGTGCAGGCACTCTTGTCATCCCGCGGCGCGTGCGTGTTCCTGCACGTAGCGGTCAATTTCCTCCAGTGCGGCGGCCTTTTCATGAGCGGACATGAACGAGGCGATGAAGCTGTTGCGAGCCAGCGTGATGATGTCGGCACGCGAAAGCTCCAGTGCTCGCTGGCATTCGATGAGGTTCTCCGCGATGTAGCCGCCGAAATAAGAGGGGTCGTCGGAATTCACCGTCACCATCAGACCGGCGTCCATCAGCCGCTTCAGCGGGTGACGGTTCAGATCTGCGACCACCCGCAGCTTGAGGTTCGAGAGCGGGCAGACGGTCAGCGGAACAGCCCGCGCAACCAGTTCCCGGACTAGGTCCGGGTCGTCCAGGCAGGCATTGCCGTGGTCAATGCGGTCGACCCCAAGTTGGAAGGCCTCGCGCACATAGGCCGCAGGGCCTTCTTCGCCGGCATGGATCACCACGCGCAAGCCGCGCTGCTTACAGGTTCGGAAGAAACCTGCGAATTTTGACGGCGGGTTTCCAAGCTCGGGGCCGCCGAGCCCGATCGCTGCTATACGCGGCAGCCAGGGTTCGATTGCATCAAGCAGCGCGAAGGCCGCCTCTTCCGAACGATGGCGCTGAGCGATCACCATCAGCGCGGCGCTGACGCCAAGCTCCATTGCCGCATCATCGAACGCCCGGAGCACACCGTCCATTACGGTGGCCACCGAAACGCCGTTGAGCGTAAAGCTCTGCAGGCCCAGAAACAGCTCCGCCCGCCGCACGTTGTCCTGTCGCGCCCGGCGCAGGTAGGCCATGGTCAGGTCGTAGAAATCCTGTTCCCGCCGCAACACGGCGCAGCCCGCCCAAAAGACTTCGAGAAACGATTGAAGGTCCTGGAAGTGATAGGCCGCCCGCAGAGCTTCGGGCGTGTCCCACTCCAAGACGATGCCGTTCCTGCGCGCCAGCTCGAACATCAGGTCCGCTTCAATGCTGCCTTCCAGATGCATGTGCAGCTCGGCTTTCGGAATTCCCCTGATGAAATTTTCTAAGTCGATCCTTGGCATCAGCAATCCTCCATTGCGGCACGGTCACCGGCTACGAAGTCCTCAACAGGGGCAAACAAAAGCCTCCCCGGGGGACTAGGCGTTCACGTCGATAATCACTCGGCCCTGGACCTTGCCCGCTACGATGTCATTCGCCAGCTCCGGTAGTGCGGTCAGCGGCTCCAGCCTGGCAATGCTGTCCAGATGCGCCTTGTTGAGCCGCCGGGCAAGAAGCTCCCAGGCCCGATCCCGCTTGGCCTGCGGCGCCATGACGCTGTCGATCCCCAGCAGGGCCACTCCGCGTAGGATGTGCGGCATGACGGTGGTCGGCAGGTCGAAACCGCCCGCAAGGCCGCAGGCTGCCACAGCGCCGCCGTAGACGGTTTGTGCCAACACATTCGCCAACGTGGTCGAGCCGACGGAATCTACTGCCCCGGTCCACCGCTCTTTCTGGAGCGGGCCACCTTTCTCCGCCAGGTCGGCACGGTCGACGAATTGCGACGCGCCCAGGCTGGCCAAGTAGTCATGCGTTTCGGGCCGTCCGGTGGCTGCGGTAACATTGTAGCCGCCCGCGCTGAGCAGGCTGACCGCAGTGGAGCCGACGCCTCCTGCCGCACCCGTCACGAGCACCTCGCCCGCGCCGGGCTGGATTGCGCCCCAATCCTCCAAAGCATTGACGCAAAGCGCCGCGGTATAACCTGCCGTGCCGATCGCCATCGCCTGCATGAGCGAAAATGTCGCGGGCAAACGTGTCAGCCATTGCGGTTTCAGGCGCTGAAACCGGCTGTAGCCGCCCCATTCGGTTTCCGACAAACCCCAGCCGTTGACGATGACCTGGTCACCAGCCTTCCATTCGGGGGCACGGCTTTCAACCACCGTCCCGGCAAGGTCGATCCCCGCCACCATCGGCAGCCGCCGGGCGATGCGGCCCTTGCCGGAAATCGCCAGCCCGTCCTTGTAGTTGAGCGTCGAATAGGCGATCTCGACCAGCACGTCGTGGTCGGGCAGTTCAGCCAGTGTCAGGTCGCGAAACTCGGCGCGTGGCTTCCCATCCTGATCCGCTATCACCACGGCGCGAAAGCTGTCACTCATCTGTTTTCCTTCCCTTCTATTACGAATTGGCCGCGGGCGCTCAGCTCCACGGCACGCGATCCGGGTCCAATTTCAGGTCGATCAGGACTACGCCGGTATTGGCCTCGACCGCCTGGGCCGCAATCTCGAGATCGGCCAGGTTGCGCACGGTATGGCCCGGAATTCTCATGCTCTCGGCAACCTGCTGGAAATCCGGCCAGTCGAACAGCGAAATGGCGGGGTCCATGTTGCGGTTCGTGAATTGCACATGTTCGGCGCCATAACTTCCATCGCTGCAGATGATGATGACCAGATTGACCCCGCAGCCCCGTGCGGTGTGTAGCTCAGTCAGCCCGCCCATCATGAAGCCACCGTCCCCTGAGATCAGCACGGTGGGGCACTGGCTGTCCACCGCCGCGCCGATGGCCGTCGGCAATCCCAAGCCGATGGAGCCGAAGCTGACCGAATGGATCAGCCCTCTTGGATCGGGCGCGGGAAAGCAGCGCAGCGCCTCGGCCACGAAACGACCCAGATCGACGGCGACATTGCGTTCAGGAGGAACGGCGCGTTCCAGCCGCAG
>JAEWFF010000029.1 GCA_023388965.1 Pseudomonadota bacterium
CGCGTCGGCGTCTTGCCGTCCTTGGGATCGGCAACTGCGATGTTGGACAGGTGAATCGGCGCTTCCTTGCGGATGAGCCCACCTTCCTGGTTCTGCGTCTGCCTCTGGTGGCGCACGATCATGTTGACGCCGCGCACCAGCGCCTTGTCGTCCTTCGGCATGACGCGCAGCACCTCACCGGTGCGGCCCTTGTCCTTGCCGGCGAGTACGACGACGTTGTCGCCCTTGCGAATCTTCTGCATTTCACCGGCCTCCTTAGAGCACTTCAGGCGCGAGCGAGATGATCTTCATGTGGCTCTTGGCGCGGAGTTCGCGCGGAACCGGTCCGAAGATACGGGTGCCGATCGGCTCTTTCTTGTTGTCGACGAGAACGGCCGCGTTCTTGTCGAAACGGATCACGCTGCCGTCCGAACGACGGATGTCCTTGGCCGTGCGAACCACGACCGCCTTCATCACGTCACCCTTCTTCACGCGGCCGCGCGGAATGGCTTCCTTGACCGAAACGACGATGATGTCGCCGACCGAGGCATACTTCCGCTTCGAGCCGCCCAGCACCTTGATGCACATGACACGACGCGCGCCGGAATTGTCCGCGACGTCGAGGTTTGTTTGCATCTGAATCATGACTGGCCGCCTTCTTCTTCATTTCCGGCAGCGCATCCGCCCTGCCCGGCTTGTCCAAAATTCGTTGTTACTCGGCTTTCGCCGCCTGTTCCTGCGTCTGGTTCTGAATCACGACCCAGCGCTTGTCCTTGGAGATCGGAGCCGACTCCTGGATGAAGACGAAGTCGCCTACCTTGCAGGCGTTGCTCTCGTCATGCGCCTTGTAGCGCTTGGTCTGACGAACCGTCTTCTTCATCACCGGATGGGTGAAGCGGCGCTCGATCCTGACGACAACGGTCTTGTCGTTCTTGTCGCTGACGACAGTGCCCTGCATGATGCGCTTCGGCATTTTCTTCGTCCTTAAGCCTTCTTGGCAGCGGACTTTTCCGCCGCAATCGTCTTGATGCGCGCGATGTCCTTGCGGACCTGCTTGACGCGCGCGGTTTTCTCGAGCTGACCGGTGGCCTTCTGGAAGCGCAGGTTAAACTGCTCCTTCTTCAGCGACGCCAGTTCGTCGTTCAGCTCGTCGAGGGTCTTGGCCCTCACATCGGAGGCTTTCATCTCGTGGCCCTTCCTATTCTGCGATGCGCTGCACGAAGCGCGTGCGCACCGAAAGCTTGGCCGCGCCGAGACGCAGCGCCTCGCGGGCGATTTCCTCGGACACGCCGTCGATCTCGAACATGATGCGGCCCGGCTTGACGCGTGCCGCCCAATAATCGACGGAGCCCTTGCCCTTGCCCATGCGGACTTCGGTCGGCTTCGAGGTGACCGGCAGGTCCGGGAACACCCTGATCCACACGCGACCCTGACGCTTCATCTGGCGGGTGATCGCGCGGCGAGCCGCCTCGATCTCACGCGCGGTGACCCGGTTCGGCTCGAGCGCCTTCAGGCCGAAGCCGCCGAAGTTCAGGTCGGTGCCGCCCTTGGCAGCGCCGTGAATACGGCCCTTGAACTGCTTGCGGAACTTTGTGCGCTTTGGCTGCAGCATCGTTCTTCTCCAAAATTCCTATGCTTCTCAGGCGTTTTCGCGGCGACGCGGACCACCACCGTGGCTGTCGGCCTCGATCGCCTTGCGCTCGGACGCCATCGGGTCGTGCTCGAGGATCTCGCCCTTGAACACCCACACCTTGACGCCGCAGATGCCGTAAGCCGTCTGCGCTTCGGCGGTGCCGTAGTCGACATCGGCGCGCAGCGTGTGCAGCGGCACGCGGCCTTCACGGTACCATTCCATGCGCGCGATTTCCGCTCCGCCAAGGCGACCCGAGCAGTTGATGCGGATACCTTCGGCGCCCAGACGCATTGCCGACTGAACGGCGCGCTTCATGGCGCGACGGAACGCGACGCGGCGCTCGAGCTGCTGGGCGATCGACTGAGCGACCAGCTTGGCGTCGATCTCAGGCTTGCGGACCTCGACGATGTTGAGGTGCGTCTCAGCCTTGGTCATCTCGGTCAGCTTGCGGCGAAGCTTCTCTATGTCAGCGCCCTTCTTGCCGATGATCAGGCCCGGACGCGCGGCGTGGATGGTCACGCGGCACTTCTTGTGCGGGCGCTCGATCACGATCTTCGACACCGCGGCCTGCTTGAGTTCCTTCTCGAGGTACTCACGGATCTTCAGATCCTCATGCAGCAGCTTGCCGTACTCGCCGGTGTTCGCGTACCAGCGCGAATCCCAGGTGCGGTTGATGCCGAGACGCAGACCGATCGGGTTGATTTTCTGGCCCATCAGGCGGCCTCCACTTTCTCTTCAACTTCGCGCACCACGATGGTGAGGTGCGAGAACGGCTTCTCGATCCGGCTCGCACGGCCACGCCCGCGGGCATGGAAGCGCTTCATGGTGATCGACTTGCCGACATAGGCCTCGGCGACGACCAGCGCGTCGACATCGAGGTCGTGATTGTTCTCGGCGTTGGCGATCGCGGACTCCAGCGTCTTCCTGACGGTGCCGGCGATACGCTTGCGGGAGAACTCGAGATCGGCAAGCGCAGTGCCGACCTTCTTGCCACGGATCAGCGCGGCAACGAGGTTCAGCTTCTGCGGGCTGACACGGATCGTGCGCAGTACGGCGCGCGCCTCGTTGTCGGCGAGCCTGCGCGGAGCTTTGGCCTTGCCCATCGTTACTTCCTCTTTGCCTTCTTGTCCGCGCCATGGCCGTAATAGGTACGGGTGGGCGAGAACTCACCGAACTTGTGGCCAACCATATCCTCGGTCACATTGACCGGGACGTGCTTCTGGCCGTTGTAAACACCGAAGGTGAGGCCGACGAACTGCGGCAGGATGGTGGAGCGACGGCTCCACATCTTGATCACCTCGTTACGGCCACCCTCGCGAACCTTATCCGCCTTCTTGAGCAGATAGCCGTCGACGAAAGGGCCTTTCCAAACTGAACGGGTCACGTCTGACTACCTTTCCTTAGCTCTTGCGCTGGTGGCGCGAGCGCATGATGAACTTGTCGGTCGCCTTGTTGGACCGCGTTCTCTTGCCCTTGGTCGGCTTGCCCCACGGGGTCACCGGGTGCCGGCCGCCGGATGTGCGGCCTTCACCACCGCCGTGCGGGTGGTCGACCGGGTTCATGGTCACGCCGCGATTGTGCGGACGCTTGCCGCGCCAACGCGTACGACCTGCCTTGCCGTCATTGATGTTGCCGTGGTCCGGGTTGGACACGGCACCGACGGTTGCCAGGCACAAACCGGACACGATGCGCTGCTCGCCCGAATTCAGGCGCAGGATCGCCATGCCCTGGTCACGACCGACGAGCTGGACGTAAGCGCCGGCCGAACGGGCGATCTGGCCGCCCTTGCCGGGCTTCAGCTCGACATTGTGGACGATCGTGCCGACCGGCATGGAGCCCAGAGGCATCGCGTTGCCCGGCTTCACGTCGACGCTCTCACCGGCCACCACGCGGTCACCGGCAGCCAGACGCTGCGGCGCCAGGATGTAGGCGAGCTCGCCATCATCGTACTTGATCAGCGCGATGAAGGCGGTGCGGTTCGGATCATACTCCAGCCGCTCCACCGTGCCGCCAACGTCGAACTTGCGACGCTTGAAGTCGATGATGCGGTAGGTGCGCTTGTGACCGCCGCCGATGAAGCGGCTGGTGACACGACCGGTGTTGTTGCGACCGCCGTTCTTGGTCAGACCTTCGGTCAGACCCTTTACCGGCTTGCCCTTGTAGAGACCGGAACGGTCGACGATCACGAGCTGGCGCGTGCTCGGCGTAATCGGATTGAATTTCTTCAGTGCCATCGTTCCGTCCTTACAGTCCGGTCGCGACGTCGATCGACTGGCCTTCAGCCAGCGTCACGACGGCTTTCTTGACGTCGCTCTGGCGCCCGATGGTGCCGCGAAACCGCTTCACCTTGCCCTTGCGCAGGAGCGTATTGACCGCGGTCACCTTGACGCCGAACAGCGCCTCGACAGCCGCCTTGATCTCCGGCTTCGTCGCCTTGCGGGCGACGTTGAAGACCACCTGGTTGTACTCGGAAGCCATGGTCGACTTCTCGGTAATCGCCGGCGAGACGATCACGTCGTAGTGGCGAAGATCAGTCATTTGAACCGCTCCTCCAGAGCCTCGACTGCGGCCTTGGACAGCACGAGCGTGCCGCGGCGCAGAATGTCGTAGACGTTGATGCCCTGGATCGGCAGCACGTCGATGTTGGGAATGTTCGACGCAGCGCGCTTGAAATTCTGGTCGAGCTCGGCACCGCCGATCACCAGCGCGTTGGTCAGGCCCAGCTTAGCGAAATCCGCCACCAGAGCCTTCGTCTTGGGATCCTTCAGCGCCAGCTCGTCGACGACGATCAGGTTCGAAGCCTTCGCCTTGGCCGACAGCGCGTGGCGCAGGCCGAGTGCGCGGACCTTCTTCGGCAGATCGTGCTCATGGCTGCGCACGACCGGGCCGTGCGCCTTGCCGCCGCCGCGGAACTGCGGAGCGCGAGCGGAATGGTGACGGGCGCGGCCCGTACCCTTCTGCTTGTACATCTTGGCGCCGGTGCGCGAGATTTCCGCGCGGCCCTTGGCCTTGTGCGTGCCCTGCTGCTTCTTGGCGAGCTGCCAGCGAATGACGCGCTGGAGGATGTCCTCACGCGGATCGAGGCCGAAGATCTCGTCGGAGAGCTTCACCTCGCCGGCAGCCTTGCCAGAAAGAGTGGTGATCTTGATATCCATCATTCGGCTCCCTCAGCCGCCGGAGCAGCCTCAGCCGCCGGAGCATCTACCTTCTTGGCGGCGCGGACGGCGCCCGGCTTCGGAGCATTGTCCGGAAGCGGTGCCTTCACGGCGTCGCGAACCATGATCCAGGCGCCCTTGGAACCCGGAACCGCGCCGCGGATCAGGATCAGGCCGCGATCGGCGTCGGTCGAGACGACCTCGACGTTCTGCGTGGTCACGCGGGTGGCGCCCATGTGACCGGCCATCTTCTTGCCCTTGAACACCTTGCCGGGGTCCTGGCGCTGACCGGTCGAACCGTGCGAGCGGTGCGAAACCGAGTTACCGTGGGTCGCGCGGCCGCCACCGAAATTGTGGCGCTTCATGACACCCTGGAAGCCCTTACCGATCGAGGTGCCCGTCACGTCGACCTTCTGGCCG
>JAEWFF010000040.1 GCA_023388965.1 Pseudomonadota bacterium
ATGGCCAACTACGTCAACCACGCCCACAACGAATACGCGCAGTGGTGGTTTGCCGCCGGCGTGCCCGCCGTGCTCGCCATGGCCCTGGGCGCCATCGCGTTGGCACTGACTTTGCGTATGCTGCTGCACCAGCCCGCGCAGCTGCGCGGGCTGGGCGTGACCGCGCTGGTGGCGCTGGGCGCGATCCTGGCGCACTCGTGGGTGGACTACCCGCTGCGCACCCCGGCCATGCTGGCCGTGGCGGCCGCGCTTGCGGGCATCGCGGTGGGACAGGTCGTCCGCAGCGACGGCACACATAATAGCGGGAGGCGCCACGCAGGCGCGGCCGCCATACACAGAAAAAAAAGGGGCATGACATCGTGACGCAGACGTTCCCGTCCAAAGAAGACACCCGCATCGCCGTCGTCGGCCTGGGCTATGTCGGCCTGCCGCTGGCGGTTGAATTCGGCAAGCAGTTCGACACCGTCGGCTTTGACATCAACACCGCCCGCGTCGCCGAGCTGCGCGAAGGGCGCGACAGCACGCGGGAAGTCGAGCCGGAGCTGCTGGCCGAGGCCACCCGCCTGTCGTTTGCCGACAGCCTGGACGACATCCGCGGCTGCAACGTCTACATCGTCACCGTGCCCACGCCCATCGACAGTGCCCGCCGCCCGGACCTGACGCCGCTGGTCAAGGCCAGCGAATCGCTCGGGCAGGTGCTGGCCCGCGGCGACACCGTGGTCTACGAAAGCACCGTGTACCCCGGCTGCACCGAGGAAGTGTGCGTGCCGATCCTGGAGAAGGTGAGCGGGCTGAAGTTCAATGAGGACTTCTTCGTGGGCTACAGCCCGGAGCGCATCAACCCCGGTGACAAGGCGCACCGCGTCACCACCATCCTGAAGGTGACCTCGGGCAGCACGCCCGCGGCGGCGAACTTCGTGGACGCGCTGTACGCCAGCATCATCACCGCCGGCACCCACAAGGCCAGCAGCATCAAGGTGGCCGAGGCCGCCAAGGTGATCGAGAACACCCAGCGCGACCTCAACATCGCCCTGGTCAACGACCTGGCCATCCTGTTCAACAAGCTGGGCATCGACACCCTGGAAGTGCTGGAAGCCGCTGGCACCAAGTGGAACTTCCTGCCTTTCCGCCCGGGCCTGGTGGGCGGGCACTGCATCAGCGTGGATCCGTACTACCTGACCCACAAGGCGCAGGAAGTGGGGCACCACCCGGACGTGATCCTGGCCGGCCGCCGCACCAACGACGGCATGGGCCAGTACGTGGCCAACGAGGTCATCCGCCTGATGGTGCGCAACGGCATCAACCCCGTGCGCGCGCGCATCCTGATCCTGGGCCTGGCGTTCAAGGAGAACTGCCCGGACCTGCGCAACACCCGCGTGGTGGACATCATCGCCGCCCTGCAGGGCTACAACGCCCGCGTGGACGTGTGCGACCCGTGGGTGGACGGGGGCGAGGCAAAGCACGAGTACGGGCTGAGCCTGTGCGCGCCAGGCGAGGGGGAGTACGACGCCATCGTGGTGGCCGTGGGCCACGATGAGTTCCGCAAGCTGGGTGCCGCCGGCATCCGCGCGCACGGCAAGCCGGGGGCGGTGCTGTACGACGTGAAGTATGTGCTGCCGCGGGATGCCGTGGACGGGAGGCTCTGAGTGAAGAACTTCGCACTGATCGGGGCCGCTGGTTACATCGCGCCACGTCACATGCAGGCCATCAAGGCCACTGGCAACCGGCTGGTGGCGGCCTACGACCCGAACGACTCCGTCGGGATCATCGACAGTCATTTCCCGGAAGCCGACTTCTTCACCGAGTTCGAGCGGTTCGATCGCCACGTCGACAGGCTGCGCCGCGCCAACCACGGCAACCGCATCGACTACGTGTCGATCTGCTCGCCCAACTACCTGCACGATTCGCACATGCGCTTCGCCCTGCGTTCGGACGCCGATGCCATCTGCGAGAAGCCCCTGGTCCTGAATCCCTGGAACATCGACGGCCTGCTGGAGATCGAGCGCGACACCGGCCGCAAGATCAACACCATCCTGCAGCTGCGCGTGCACCCAGCCATTGTCGCCCTGCGCGAGAAGGTCCAGGCCGGAGCAAAGGACACCAGGCACGAGGTCGATCTGACCTACATCACCTCGCGCGGCCACTGGTACCTGCAGAGCTGGAAGGGCGACCAGAAGAAGTCAGGCGGCATCGCCACCAATATCGGCGTCCACTTCTTCGACATGCTGCACTTCATCTTCGGCGCGCTGCAGGAGAACGTCGTGCACCTCGCCTCGGACACGAAGGCGGCGGGCTACCTGGAGTACGAGCACGCACGGGTGCGCTGGTTCCTGTCGGTGGACGTGGACGACGTTCCCACGGCGGCACGCGAGGCCGGCCAGCGCACCTATCGCTCGATTACGGTCGACGGCGAAGAGATCGAATTCTCCGGCGGCTTCACCGACCTGCACAACCGCAGCTACGAGGAGATCATGGCGGGCCGGGGCTTCGGCCTCGAGGAAAACCGGACCGCGATCGCAACCGTTGCAGCCATCCGTGGGGCCACGCCCGCGGCGCTGGCAGGCGATTACCACCCCTTCCTCAGGAAGTGACCCGATGACACACTACCAGCATCCCAGCGCCATCGTCGACGAGGGCGCCCAGATTGGTGAAGGCTCGCGCGTATGGCACTTCGTGCACGTGTGCGCAGGCGCACGAATCGGCAAGGGGGTGTCGCTTGGCCAGAACGTGTTTGTCGGCAACAAGGTCACCATCGGCGACAAATGCAAGATCCAGAACAACGTCTCTGTCTACGACAACGTGACCCTGGAGGAGGGGGTGTTCTGCGGCCCCAGCATGGTCTTCACCAATGTCTACAACCCGCGTTCCCTGGTCGAGCGCAAGGACGAATACCGCGACACGCGGGTCAGGAAGGGCGCCACCCTTGGCGCCAACTGCACCATCGTCTGCGGTGTGATCATCGGCGAGTTCGCTTTCGTGGGCGCGGGCGCGGTGGTCAACAAGGATGTCCCGGCTTATGCACTGATGGTTGGGGTCCCGGCGCGCCAGATTGGCTGGATGAGCGAGTTCGGCGAGCAGCTCGACCTGCCGCTGGCGGGCGAAGGCGAGGCGGTCTGCAGCCACACGGGTGACCGTTACCAGCTGCTCGACAGCCGGTTGACCAGGCAGAGTGCCGCCTGATGGATTTCATCGATCTCAAGTCGCAGCAGGCCCGCATCAAGGACCGGATCGACGCGGGCATCGCCCGCGTGCTCGCCCATGGCCAGTACATCCTGGGACCGGAAGTGGCGGAGCTGGAAGAGAAGCTGGCCGCCTACACCGGCGCGAAGTACTGCATCAGCGTCGCCAACGGGACCGACGCGCTGCAGATCGCGCTCATGGCGCTGGGCGTCGGCCCGGGGGATGAGGTCATTACCCCCGGTTTCACCTACATCGCCACGGCCGAGGCGGCCGCGGTGCTGGGTGCCAAGCCGGTCTATGTGGACATCGACCCGCGGACCTACAACCTCGACCCGGCATTGCTGGAAGCGGCGATCACGCCGCGCACCAAGGCCATCATCCCGGTGTCCCTCTACGGGCAGTGCGCCGACTACGATGCGATCAATGCCATTGCCGCCAAGCACGGCTTGCCCGTGATCGAGGATGCCGCGCAGAGCTTCGGCGCGACCTACAAGGGCCGCAAGAGCTGCAACCTGACCACCATCGCCACCACCAGCTTCTTTCCCAGCAAGCCGCTTGGCTGCTACGGCGACGGTGGGGCGATCTTCACCAATGACGACGAACTGGCAAAGGTCATGCGCCAGATCGCGAGGCATGGCCAGGAAAAGCGCTACCACCACGTCCGCGTCGGCATGAACAGCCGGCTGGATACGCTGCAGGCGGCGATTTTGCTGCCCAAGCTGGAGATCCTGGACGATGAGCTGGCAGCGCGCCAACGCGTGGCGGAGCAATACGGCGCGCTGCTCGCCGGTGGTTTCAACGATAGCGGGGCACCAGATCCAGTAGCCCCGCATGTCGAGCCGCACAACACCAGCGCCTGGGCGCAGTACACTATCCGCGTGGGTGCCAGGCCTGCCGTGCAAAGATCGCTGAGCGATGCCGGTATCCCTACGGCGATCCATTATCCGCTGCCGCTTAACAAGCAGTTGGCGGTTGCCGATGCCTCTGCACGACTGCCGCATGGCGATCGCGCGGCAGAGCAGGTGATCAGTCTGCCGATGCATTCATACCTCGACGAAACGACGATAGGTTTCGTGGCGAGAACACTACTAAGCATGAGCGCATGAAGAACATCGCGGTATTCGGCAGTTACAACGGAACTTCGATTGGTGACACGGCCATCCTGCTTGGGCTACTCGAGTCTCTGCATCGTGTGGCTGGCAATTCCATCAGGGTGACGGTTTTCACGATGGGCGAAGTCGACATCGCGGAAGAGATCGCTGCGTGCGGTCTCGAGCTGACCGTTCGCGAGATCAATGTAAGGATAGCTAGGCGGAAGGAAAGCTCAACTCTTGCGCGAATTATTACAGGTGTTCTTTCAAGGGTTCGGACGAAGATTTTTGGGCAGTCAACAATTGACGTAGACCTTCTTAAGCGTGAACTTCGGAAGCAGGATGCCATGCTGATCGGAGGCGGAAATCTGATCATGGACTTGTACCCGCAGTGGCCACAGTTGTTGAATACTGTGTGTAGGAGCGCAGATGCGGCTGGGGTCCCGTACTCGTTCGTTGGAGTTGGTGCTGGACCGATATCTGGTGGGGCGGAGCTCTTGGCGTCGTGTGTCGCCGGCGCCGCGCATACTTATTTCCGTGACGCAGCTTCGAATGGTTGTTGTGTGGACGCGCTGGGCTTCCGGAGTGGGCTAGTAGCCCCGGACTTGGCTCTTGGTCTGACGCATTCAGGCCCGGCGACCGCATGCGCGCCACGAGAGGGAATTGCGGTCAATGTTGCATCCGTTTTCTCAAGAAGCTGGCCTCATCCCGACGCCACAAAATTCGAGAAGTACATCGACGGAATGTGTCAGCTAGTTTCAAGAGCTGCGACGGAACGCGGCGTGCGGCGAATTATGGTGTTTAACACCAACTATCCGCTGGATGACCTCGGTTCGGCTGCTTTTGTGGATCGTCTCAGTGTTATCAACTCATCCCTTGAGATCACTTATCTCGACGGTCGGTTGGCCGTCGCAGAAATAACGAGGGTATGTTCCCTCGCGCGTTTAGCAATTGTTACTCGTTTGCATGCGGCTATTTTGGCCAAATTGGCGGGTGCTGAAGTGGTGGCAATTGCTTATCAACCAAAGGTTTCTGATGTTCTGAAAGAAATCGATGCAGATGTTTGCGTCATTCCTATCGAGGAGGTCATAAAAAACGGGGCTTCAGACTCGTCCGTCGCTTGTCGGTCAGGCGGCGATACAAAGGCGAAAGCCCGCCATGACTTTCCGGCGAGGATAGATGCGATGCTGCTGGGCTGTCTTCAGAACTTCGACAGAGCCTAGTTGTCATTGTATGCATGTTTTATTGACACCTTCTTGGTACCCGGCTTCTTCGGAAGATGTGAGTGGAAGCTTCTTTCGTGAGCAGGCGCTAGCGCTGCGCAATGCCGGGATTCGTGTTGGGGTTGTGGCTCCAATTAGTCTCTCCTTGCGAAAACCGTCAAAGTGGCATCTTGCCTCGGAGGGGATGCGGGTCGAAGTTGACGAAGGCGTGCCGACGTATCGGTTGGCGTCGGTCGAGTGGTTTGGCCGAATACCTCTTCTTGGGCCAAAGAACTGGGTGGATAACGGATTGTCGTTGTACCGTCGCTATGTCGAGGCACATGGCCTTCCTGACGTAGTTCACGCGCATTCAATGCTGAACGGTGCTCTTCTTGCAAGGGCGATCAAGGAGCGGGATGGAATCCCGTACGTTGTTACAGAGCACAGTACGGCCTACGCGCGCGGACGACTGCGTGATTGGCAGCTAAGAAATGCTTTCCGGGCCGCTACGGACGCCTCCGCAAGAATTGCGGTAAGCGAACCTTTTGTGAAGCTTCTTGAGCGGGTCCTCGGGCACGGCCCAGGAGCATGGCGCTATGTCCCAAACATGGTGGATGAGCGCTTCTTTTCTACGCCCCTGGCAACGCCGCCGAAAGACGGCAGCTTCGAGTTCTGTAATGTCGGACTTTTGACGCCAAAGAAGGGCCAGGCGGCGCTGATCCGGGCATTCGCTGAGGCTTTCGCGAACGATCGGTGCGTCACGTTGGCAATTGCTGGGGATGGCGATTTGAGGCAGGCGTTGGAGGACTGCGCTCGTTCCTGTGGCGTGGGTGATCGCGTTCGCCTTCTTGGCCGCGTGAGTCGAGAGGGTGTGGTGGAGCTGATGCGTAGTAGCGCAGCGTTCGTGCTGTCAAGCGAGGTGGAGACTTTCGGTGTTGTCGCGGCCGAAGCCTTGGCGGTGGGGTTGCCGGTCGTAGCCACGCGGTCCGGCGGTCCGGAATCCATTGTCAGGGAATGCGATGGCTTGCTTGTCTCGAACAACGACCATGCAGCGCTTGTTAATGCGCTGCGCTACATGCGGGAGAATCGATCTAGCTACTCACCTGCGCGCTTGCGACAGGGCTGCATGGATCGCTACTCGGGAAGTGCCGTCTCCGCTGCCTTGACGGAGATCTATACAACACTGACTTCCAGCAGGCGAGATGTTCGGTGAGCGGATCCGATCTGACCGGGCTGGGGCTGCGATTGCTGCTCAGCAACTTCTGGAAGACTGTCGGCAGGCAAATGTGGGCCGCTCTTCTGCAGTTGGGGACGGTGGTCTTAATCGCCCGTGCTTACGGCCCACAGGGGAATGGGCTGTACTCGGTGGCGTTGCTGTTGCCAGCCATGTTGGCGCTGTTGCTGGCGTTGGGGATTGGCGCGGCGAACGTCTACTACTTGGCATCACGGCGTTATAGTCTGCGCGCGGTGACCTCCACGACCCTGCGTTTGTGGGCTGTTTTGGCCCTGATTGGATTGGCGGGCGGTCTGCTCGTTGTCCGTTTTTACGCCGACAGACTGTTCCCTGACGTGCCGGCGTTGACTCTCTATATAACGCTCTTGGCGTTCCCCCCCATGCTTTTCGTGACGCTCGTAGGAAGCTTGTTCCAGGGGGTAGAGGACTTCTCGAGTTTCAACTTGAGCCTGAGTTTGCAGCCTGCGCTGTCTCTTCTGGGCATAGTTTTTTGTGTGCTTGCTGGGTTCTCGGCGAGCCATGCAGTAGGAGCTTACGTCGTGGGAAGTGGTGGAGCTTCGCTCGCTCTTGCCTGGCGGCTACACGGCAAACTGGCCACCGCCCCTGGCGAGGGGCCTGTCAGGCCCTATCCGGTATCCGAGGCATTGAGTTACGGGGTGAGGTCGCATCTTGGATCGATCTTGGCGTTCTTGAACCTGCGTATCGATCTGTTCCTTCTGAACTTCTTCACATCGCCTGTCCTTGCAGGAATCTACGTTGTGGCGCTCCAGTTGGCCGAGCGAATCTGGATGCTGTCACAGGCGGTCACGACTGTGCTGTTGCCAAGACTTTCTTCGCTGGCCAAGGACGGGACGCGTTCAATGGCGCTTCTGGCTCTGGCCTCAAGGATGACATTGCTCGCAACTCTGTTGATGACAGTCGTCGCGGCGGCGATCGGAATGAAGCTTATTACCTGGTTGTTTGGTGTCAGTTATCAGTCTGCTTACATTCCGTTCTTGATCATGCTTCCAGGAATACTGGCGGGCTCGTGTGTGCGTATTCTTGCAGCCGAGTTCTCTTCGCGTGGGCGACCAGAGCTCAACACATACTTAGCGTTCGTGGTCGTTGCCGTGGGTGTCCTCTGCAATATCGTGCTGATTCCACGCCACGGTGCGGTCGGGGCGGCGTTGTCGTCTAGCATTGCGTATGTAGTAAGTTTGCTGATAAGGCTGGTTATGTATAGGAGATTCGTCGGGCAATCTGCGTTGAATCTATTGGTGCCGAAGTACTCAGACGTGGCTGCGCTGTTAGGGCATCTGAAGGACGGGCGTGTCCCTAAGAGTTGACCGCGTACCAGATGACAATATGAGGTGAATTTTGCTTTCGGTTGAGAAATTGAAGATTGTCACGGTAGTCGGCGCACGCCCTCAGTTCATCAAAGCGGCCACTGTTTCGCGCGCTTTCGCGGAGCATGGCCTCAAGGAGGTGCTTGTTCACACCGGTCAACACTACGACGCCAACATGTCGGATGTGTTCTTTGAGCAGATGCATATTCCGCGCCCGAACCATCACCTTGAGGTGGGTGGCGGTCCGCACGGGCAGATGACCGGGCGACAGCTGGAGAAGATTGAAGCGGTGTTGCTGCAGGAGAAGCCGGATTGGGTGCTGGTGTATGGAGACACCAACTCAACGATTGCGGGAGCCCTGGCCGCGGCCAAGCTCCATATTCCCGTCGCACACGTCGAGGCAGGTCTGCGCTCCTTCAATCGCAGGATGCCCGAAGAGATCAATCGGGTGCTGGCGGATCATGCGTCGGACCTCTTGCTTGTCCCGACAGAAACGGGGCTTCGCAACCTTGCCGACGAAGGCATCACTGGCGACAAGGTTCGTCTGGTGGGCGATGTCATGTATGACGCCGCCATGTTCTACAAGGGCATGGCGACTGAGCCGGACTGGTTCGGGTCGCTCGCAGTCGAGCGTGGCTCTTATGTCCTGTGCACGATCCACCGGGCCGAGAACACTGACGACCTCGCGAGGTTGCGCGGCATCCTGCAAGGACTCGCGGACTCCGGACTGCCCGTCATCCTGCCCCTGCACCCGCGCACCAGGGGAACGATCGACCGGGCGGGCATTGTCGTTGCAGACAACATCCGGGTCGTGCCGCCGGTGGGGTACCTAGAGATGGTGTGGCTGGAAATGCATTGCCGCGTGATCGCCACCGACTCGGGCGGTGTCCAGAAGGAAGCCTATTTCCACGGAAAACCCTGCGTGACCATGCGCGACGAGACGGAGTGGGTCGAGCTTGTAGAGGGTAACTGGAACACTCTCGTGGGTGCAGATGCGCGCCGAATTTCGCTTGCGCTCCAGCGCACTAGAAGTACTTCAACACTCCAAATAGCTGATCTATATGGCCACGGAGACGCAGCAGATCGAATCGCCAAGGCCTTGCAGTCATGAAGGTGGCCCATGTCACCGTAGTTCGGGAACTTACGCGAGGACAATTGGCCCAGTTGAGCATGGAGTATGAATCTGCCAAACGGCTCGATACAGACGAGTGGTTTACTCTTGCCTATCATGATGGTGAGCCGCTTGCGGACTATATTCGCACTACACCGCGAATTTTTAGGTCTCTATTCCTTCGAAAGTTGTGGGCGTGGATAGTAGTGTGGCGCCATAGTAAACGTTTCGATTTTGTTGTTATTCGTCACGTTTCTTTTGATCCGATGGCATTGTTCTTTTCTTGGTTTATAAAGAACTACGTCAGCTTGCATCACGCGAAAGATATCGAAGAATTGCGCCTTATTCGTCGAGGCTGGAAGGGCGTCGCCGCTTCGCAGGTGGAGCGAATTACCGGGGCGGTTGCCACCATGAACGCCGCAGCAATTCTTGGCGTCACGAGCGAAATTGCTCAGTACGTTTGCTGCGTTCATGGTATAGAGAAGCCTCGCGGAATTTACTCAAACGGGATTAATCCAGATCGTATTCCGGTGCTTGAAGATCGACGCGAGGAAGGGCTAGTTCAATTCGCGTTCGTTTGCGGATCGTTTAACGAGTGGCACGGGTTGGACAAGTTGATCGAGGCGGTCGATCGTTCGAACGATAAAGATGTCAGGAACTTGCAGATCCACTTGATTGGAAAGCTTAGTAGGGAGCAGATCGAACAGATCGAAAGTGATGAGCGCAGGCTTTCAGTCTTCAAGCGGCACGGCGTTCTCTCGTCGGAGCAGTACAGGACTATATTGGCGAAATGTCATGCTGGAATTGGCTCGCTCGCTATGGAGCGACAGAGCCTCAGGGAGGGCTCGACCCTTAAGGTGCGTGAAATGCTTGCGTTGGGGCTGCCGGTTTACTCCGGGCATTTTGACGTGGCATTTCCTGAGGGGGCGGAATTCGTTC
The DNA here is from genome assembly GCA_023388965.1 of Pseudomonadota bacterium. Lineage (GTDB taxonomy): Bacteria > Pseudomonadota > Alphaproteobacteria > Rhizobiales > Methylopilaceae > Flaviflagellibacter. The sequence continues at coordinate 10,083 of JAEWFF010000040.1, forward strand.
GAGTCGTTGATGGACCGTCCATCTCGGACATGTTGGATTTCGCGGAGCGTTCACAGTCTTGTTCGAGGGCCCAAGTTCGTGAAGCCAGTTTGGCTGGTATTAGCAAGTTGGCGGCGATGCAGAAAGCGCTCAGCTCATTGGATGCGGTCAGATGAGTTTGGGTTAGTATTTTGGAGATGGTTAATTGGAACCTTTGGGCTGAGTGACAATGCGATTCCCATCTTTGCGAGCTCTGAACATCCGTCATTCTCTTCGGATGGGTCATTGAAATGTGGCCTTATTGGCTGGTGTTTGGCGTCTCTGCAATCCTGGTGTTGGTCCGCAGGCGTTTGCCACCCGCCCAGGCTCGTTGGATCTGGATTCTATTCTCCCTAATTTTGTCAATGTGGATGGGCTTGCGGCATGAGGTAGGAGGAGACTGGTGGAGGTATGCGTCTCAGTTCGCCATTTTTCGCGGGATGTCATTTGCGGATGCAATGTCCACTGCAAAGGATCCGGGCTATTCGCTAGTTGGGTGGTTGGCGTCGGAGGCAGGGGGCAGTATCCACACGCTGAATTTTGTGTGCGCCCTGGCATTGGCTTCTGGCACGGTAGCATTGGCGCGACGGCAACCTTGGCCGGCGCTGGCTATTTTGGCGGCTGTACCGTATTTGCTCATTGTGGTGGGGATGGGCTACACACGTCAATCTGCGGCCATCGGTTTTGCGATGTTGGGGCTTGCGGCTTTAGGCGAACAAAGGCAGCGGGCATTTGTGCTTTGGGTTTTAGTGGCAGCGACGTTCCACAAGACGGCGGTTCTGTTGCTGCCAATCGCAGCCCTGTCAACTACTCATAATCGAGCTTGGACATTTGCTTGGGTCGGCGCGATCTTTTTGTTGGGTGGCGGGCTATTTCTCCATGAGAGTTCTGAAAGGCTGATAGCAAATTACGTTGAGTCCGAGTATGCAGACGCCTCCCAGGGCGCAGCAGTTCGCGTCTTTATGAATGCAGTCCCTTCCTTGTTGGCGATAGTTTTTCGGGGGCGCCTGTTTCCTGTAGAGGCGGAGCGCAACCTCTGGACTTGGATGTCGATAATTTCTTTAGGGTGCATACCACTATTAGCTGTCTCGGCAACAGCGGTTGACCGTATGGCTCTCTACTTCATTCCCCTGCAGTTGGTGGTCTTTGCCTGTCTTCCGCGCCTTGCCACGACTGTGTCAGCCCGAACACTATTGGTGATTGGCTTGATCTTTTACTACGCGCTTGTGCAGTTCGTGTGGCTTAACTTTGCAAGCCATGCCTATGCGTGGCTTCCATATCGATTTGCTTTGCCGTGGTAAGGAATATGAAGTTGATCCTCTTCGCAAATACCGACTGGTACCTTTACAATTTTCGGCGATCACTTGCAATCGCGCTCCACAGGAGCGGGCACGACGTCCTGCTGCTGTCTCCCGACGGCCCCTATGGGGAACAACTGCGCGCGCTGGGCCTGCGCTGGCAGCCGCTGCCGATGGATCGCCGCAGCCTGAATCCGCTGCGTGAGGCGAAGCTCCTCGCGTGGCTGATATCGCTGTTCCGCAGGGAGCCCCCGGCACTGGTGCACGGCTTCACCATCAAGTGCGCCGTGTATGGATCGCTGGCGGCGCGCCTGGCCGGGGTGCCGGCGCGGGTCAACGCCGTGGCCGGCATGGGCTACGTCTTTACAAGCAACGACTCCAAGGCCCGCGTGCTGCGCCCGCTGGTGCGCACTCTGCTGCGTGCGGCGCTGGACGGCGACGATGCCCGGCTGGTGCTGCAGAACCCCGACGACGTGGCGCTGTTCGAAGCGGCAAGGCTGGTCGACCGCGAGCATGTGCGCCTGATTCCGGGGTCCGGAGTGGATTGTTCGCGATTTGTCGCGCGGGACGGCCATCGCAGTCCCGAGCGTCCGCTGCGTGTGCTGCTGGCTGCCCGCCTGCTCTGGGACAAGGGCATCTCCGAGTACATCGAGGCTGCGCGTCGGCTGCTGGGCGAGGGCAGGGCGATCGAGTTCCTTCTTGCCGGCGATCCGGATGCCGGCAACCCCGCCGCCGTGCCCGAGGCCACGGTGCGCGAGTGGGTGGCCGATGGCACCGTCGAGTGGCTCGGGCACGTGGACAACATGCCCGCGCTGTTCGCGTCCGTCGACATGGTGGTACTGCCGAGCTACCGGGAGGGCCTGCCCAAGGGCCTCATCGAGGCCGCGGCCTGCGCGCTGCCGCTGGTCACCACCGACGTCCCGGGGTGCCGGCAAGTCGTGACCGACGGCGTCGACGGCCTGCTGGTGCCCGCGCGCGATGCGGACGCGCTGGCGCGGGCGATCGCCCGCCTGCAGGACGATCCGGAGCTGGCGATCCGGCTCGGCAATGCCGCGCGTGCCAAGGCGCTGGCGGAATTCGACGAGAAGATCGTGATCGAACGCACCCTGGCCGTGTACCGCGAGCTGTTGCCGGCGCCATGACCGGGGCCGACCTGCTGCTGGCCTTGCTGGCGCTCGGCGTCGCGATCCTGCTGGGGCGCGGCAGCCACCCGCTGGTTGCGGCCCTGCTGGTGGCGTCCGCGCTGGCGGTTTCGGCTGTGCTGTTCCTGCCGACGGCCATGCTCGCGGGCCTGGTCGGCATGGAGCGCGTCCACGGGTTGTACGACCTCACTCGAGCAACACCGCTCGATCCGCCGGAGTGGATTCATCTGATCGTCTTTTGCTGGCTCGGCTTTCTGCTGTGGCTGGCCCGCCGGGACATCCGCAACTGGCGCGGGGTGGCGCTGGTCGCCGCGCTCGGCGTCGCCGGGGAGCTCTCGCAATGGCTGACGGACGGGCGCCAGCCCAAGGTCGAGGACGCGGCGCTGAATGTGCTGGGGGGATTGACAGGCGTCTTGCTCGCAGTAGTGTTCTGCAAGGTTTGGGCGAGGGGCCGCCATCGCAACGGACGCACCGCCGAATGCACCCGTGGAGCCGGCGCCGGTGGTGCCGGCGACCGCAACGGACTGCGTGATCGAACCAGCGGAAGATCTGGCTGAGCAGGGGGATCCGATCGTGAGGCCGGAAACTCCTTCGGCCTGCTCTCATGCCGACGCCGCTTCGCCGCGGGGAAGCCGGGGTTGCGCTGCCGGCAAGTCTGTTCGCCAAGGTCCTTCTGCTCAACGCGATGCTGGGGCAGCAGGTCACGCCTTCTGCGCTCGCGCGCAGGCTGCGTACCACGCCGCAGACAGTGAACCGGATCGTCGATCTCCGTCACGCCACCAAGATCGACACCATCGACCAGGCGCTGGGCGCTCTCGGCAAACGGTTGGAATTGCGGGTGGGGTAGGGCGGCTGTGTAATGACCCAGTGATTTCCTGCTCAGGTGTAACCTTTTTCAAGGAGACACGAATGAGTGCGGTGATGGAAGAAGAGATCAAGCGTTGGACAGCCCGCCGGAAGTCGGCGCTGGTGCTGGAGA